>JAETQO010000001.1 GCA_021770655.1 Ruminococcus sp.
AGATTTTGCAAAGGTCAAGGCGGCAGGTTATAGTTTTGTTCTTATTCGGTGCAACAACTGGGATAACAAAAGAAACTGCGTTGTAAAAGATCCGCTTTTTGAAACGCATTACAAAAATGCAAAGGCAGCTGGGCTTGATGTCGGCGCATATTACTATACATGGCAGACAACGGCAGCCGGTGCGAAACAGGATGCCGCTCTTTGTCTCGATTACATCAAGGGCAAAACCTTTGAGTACCCTATTTACTTTGATCTGGAGTGGCAGAAAGCGTTTGCACGCGGCAAAACGGTATGCTCCGACATGGTAAAAGCTTTTTGCAATGCGCTGGAGGCGGCAGGCTATTTCGCAGGTCTGTATATCAGCCGCAGTCCGCTCCAAGCTTACATAACAAATGATGTTGCAAGCCGCTATGCGCTGTGGATTGCAGAATACAACAGCAAATGCAATTACAGCGGTTCATACGGTATGTGGCAGTACAGCTCAACGGGCAAGGTCAACGGCATAAGCGGTAACGTGGATGTTGATATATGCTATGTGGATTATCCCGGTATTATCAAGTCCAAAGGGCTTAACGGCTTTAAGGCAATTTCCACGGGTTCATCAAAGCCTACGCTTGACAACTCAGGCTTTAAAACTGGGGATAAATCAAATGGAGTACTTGCACTTAAGCAACTGCTTATGCTTGCAGGGTATAAACTTGACAACAACGGTACGTTCGGAGACGGTACGCTAAAGGCGGTCAATGCTCTGTTGAAAAAGTGGGGCTATACTCAGAACGGTATTGCAGGAGCTAATTTTATTAAAAAGCTGTCTGCAACGATAAAGTAAAGGAGTAGCTTATGGATACAAAAGAAACATCATACAGCCAAATGGTGACGGTCACTAGACTCAACTACAGAAGCGATTGCAATTTCACAGCAGGAACGATCATTGGAGTGCTTGAAGATAATACTCCGGTATATCATTCTGATGAGCTTAAAAAGGAGATAAAATACTATTTAAACAGCCGAGAAATGTTCCTTGACTGCCGTGAGCGTATGTCGGTCACAGGTTTTACGGATATTCAGAGGGCGGCTATGTTTTATGTGCTTGTAGGTATCCTGCTTTACTTCAATATTTCTCAATCCCTCAAAACTTTGCATACATTCGTCTGCGAACCAGAACGGTATCAGTGAATAATCCGAATCATTACTGTCGTGTGTACGGAGCAAGCCAATAATTTCAAAATCATAACCATGTGAAGAGAGAATATCTCCCACTTCAAATCCTGTATTTTCCGTTACCACCAGAACCTTATTATGATTAATAAGATCCTCTTCTGTGTAATCTCTTCCTGAAATGATATCATATTCAAATCCTGTTTGATTTAAAAAAGCTTTGTAATCTTTTTGACCGGAATCAAATGCGAGCGGTTCGTTTAAAATATATACACCCTCTCCCGTAATTTCAGGGAAAGCCTTTCCGTTCAGCGTAAAGCAATACATACGGGCAATACCGCTCCATTCCAGCGTATCATTTAAAAATGAATGCGGCATAGGCAGCTCCGATTCAATAAATTTATCCATAAGCTGATGATCGCATTTCAATTGGCTGTTGGGGTATTTTTCAACAAAATCATCGGTCGTACAGTCATCTATATCTGAAAAAGTGTTAAGGGTATATGTTGCCAGATACCATTTCTCCGTAAATACATCTTCGATATTTTCTGTGACATTTTTTGTAGCTATAAAAAGCATGGCAAGAAATGACAATACCATGGTGACAACTATGATGACGATATATTTTAAATATATCGTCATCCAGTCATGCAGCATACTTTTTATCAAAAAAAATAAATTTCAATGCTGATTTTTTCCTCCGTCAATGATTATATCTGCAAACAGATGCGCGGTAAAGACATTAACCTGTGATCATGAGATGCTATCTTAATATTATTTGACATCAAGAGTTGCTGATATATTGGTATTGTTTATTTTTGAATTCGTCGATGTTGCTTTAAAACGGGCATAAGTATCTGTGTTGCTGGATCCGGTTACTGAAAACTCCGATGATGCGATCTTGGTTATATTAAGAACCTGTTTAGATGATTTGTTGGAAAAATTAATTGTTTTTACCTTTTGAAACTTAACTTGCCCTTGATGAACCAAATCGAACTCAACAGAAACAGAGCCACTGCCCGAATTTGTCGGAATTGTTATTGAAAAATATGGAGTCGCTTTCGCTTTGGTATAGCCCAAATTATACGTATAATGAATCGAATCCACATAGCTGTCGGTATTGGGACGCAGAGCCGAACTCGGAGTGAAAGTATTAGTATATGATGAAGCTGTTGCCGAAACGTAATAAGGCATTTCCAGCAAAATCGAGTTGTTATCATTATAAATGCTCTCTGCTCTTACATTTATACAGAATGCGGATGCCAACATGATAGAACGCTGATAGTTGAAAGTCTTTTAATAAATTTCATAGATGAATCCTCCTCTAAATTATATCACTGACATAAAAAATATCAATTTAATTTCCTGTATTTAAATAGTTTTCGTGTGCTTACACAAATCAGATTATGCGTTTTTGTATAACATTTTAATTCTGCATTGGAATCGCCCTGCCCTTCTGCGTAAAGCTTTTATATTAACAAGAAACTTCATTGGCATATGCTGTAATAGTTTCATGGTTTGCGCCACAATATACCTTGGCAACTGTCTTTACTCGATATGTACCGCTGAGTTGACGACATTCTTTGAATATCCTGCAGAACTGAAAGAAAAATTTTTCAAAACCTATTGCCAAGCTGATAAAAATATTGTATAATTGTTAAAGACATATCGTCAAATAAAATCTGAATGAGGAGAATGGAAAATGAAAATGCTTGATACAATTGGATTTGTTGAAAACGTTGATAAAGAAGTCGGCGAGGCTATGAATTCAGAGCTTGCCAGACAGAGAAGAAATCTTGAGCTTATCGCAAGCGAAAATATTGTTTCACCTGCAGTTATGGCGGCTATGGGTTCAGTGCTTACGAATAAATACGCTGAAGGCTATTCCGGAAAAAGATACTACGGCGGCTGCGAATGTGTTGACGTTGTGGAGAATATCGCTATTGAAAGAGCCTGCAAGCTTTTCGGCGCAAAGTATGCGAACGTTCAGCCTCATTCAGGCGCGCAGGCTAATACTGCCGTTTATTTTGCTTTGATCAATCCGGGGGATACCGTAATGGGCATGAGCCTTGCAGACGGCGGTCATCTTACGCACGGTTCTCCTGTAAATATTTCAGGTAAGTATTATAACTTCGTTTCTTACGGTCTTACCGATGACGGCTTTATCGATTACGATGCTCTTGAAAAGCAGGCTAAGGAAGTTAAGCCAAAGCTCATTGTTGCAGGCGCTTCCGCTTATCCGAGAGTAATTGATTTTGAAAGAATTTCTAAGGTCGCTAAGGAAGTCGGCGCATACTTTATGGTAGATATGGCTCATATTGCCGGATTGGTGGCTTCGGGTCAACATCCTTCCCCTGTTCCTTATGCAGACATTGTTACAACTACTACTCATAAGACGCTCAGAGGTCCGAGAGGCGGTATGATACTCACTAATGACGAGGAGCTTGCAAAGAAGATAAACAAGGCGATTTTCCCCGGCACACAAGGCGGTCCTCTTATGCACGTCATAGCCGCTAAGGCAGTTTGCTTTGGAGAGGCTCTTAAGCCGGAATTCAAGTCATACGGCGAGCAGATCGTTAAGAATGCTCAGGCTCTTGCAAAGGGACTTCTCGACAGAGGTTTCAACCTCGTTTCCGGCGGAACTGATAATCACCTTATGCTCGTTGATCTCAGACCTTTCCACATTACAGGAAAAGAGTTTGAAAAGAAACTTGACGAGGTTTATATTACTGTCAACAAGAACGCTATTCCGAATGATCCTGAAAAGCCGTTCGTAACAAGCGGCGTAAGAATCGGTACGGCGGCTGTAACCACAAGAGGTCTCGTAGAAGAGGATATGGACGTTATAGCAGAGTGCATGTATCTTACTGCTAAGGATTTTGACAGCAAGGCGGACGAGATCAGAGCAAAGGTTACAGAGATCTGCAAGAAATATCCGCTGTATGAATAACCTGTAATTAACGTTCAGGCAGACTGATGGTAACGATCCGGTTTTATAGAGTTCAGTAATAAAATTGAGGAATGTTTCAACGAGCTTGTGGGCGGAGAGCAGAATCGTAAAAGCTTTATACCATAAAATGCTCTCAGCAGTATACACGATGTGCTTATTGCTTATGTTAACGGCAAAGCTGTGGGCTGTGCAAGCTTTAAGGAATACAGCGTAAATACTGCGGAGATCAAAAGGGTGTACGTTGACATAGCATTCCGCAGATTGGGTATTGCAAAGCAGTTAATGAAAAAGCTTGAAACTACGGCGTCGGCGAAAGGTTACGGAAGATTGATTTTGCAGACCAGAGAAGCCTGTGCGGAAGCTGTTGCATTATACGAATCTATAGGTTATCGCTGTATTGATAATTATGAGCCGTATGTAAATACGCCGCTTGCAGTTTGTTATGAAAAGATTTTATAGTACGAAAGACCTGCTTATTTGGCAGGTCTTTTTGTGTTTTGATGAGGTAATTACCTGTTGAAATCTGCGGAAAACTATGGTATAATGTATTTATACAACATCACTTAACTTTCGTGTGCGGTGTTGCATATACAAAAAATAATTTTAAGGAGCGGATTTTATGGAAGAATTTCTGAAAAATTTTGTTCTCGAAGAGGTAAACAGCGTGACCTATGAGGATTTGTGGAATTTTGTAAGATCAAACTCCATTTGCAGGGGAACCTATGAGGGTCAAAACCACATAGTAATGAAAATTTCATCTACGCAGTTTATAATCTATCAACTGAATATCGGAATGGAAAATACAAAATGCCAGCCTGCGCTTGTAGTGGCCAAAAACTATCTGCTCAAGAAAATCAACAGCAGAGCTTACGAACTTAAACTGCCGGATATTCAGAACATTTTAGACTAGGAGAATAGAAATGGGAGTGCCGTTGGCGGAAATAATTAGACCTAAAACTCTTGATGATATTGTGGGACAGTCACATCTGCTTGGTAAAGATAAGCCTTTGAGGAGAATAATCGAAAGCGGTAAGATACCAAATATGATTTTTTACGGCCCATCCGGTATCGGAAAGACCACCGTTGCAAGAATGATTGCCGAGAATGCGCATATGACTATGCACAAGCTTAACGGAACGTCGGCTTCGATAAGCGATATAAAACAGATAGTTGCCGAAACAGATACGTTCAGCGGAATAAACGGGATACTGCTTTATCTTGACGAGATACAGTACCTTAATAAGAAACAGCAGCAGTCTCTGCTTGAATATATTGAGAACGGAAAAATCACTCTCATTTCTTCGACAACGGAAAATCCTTATTTTTATGTATATAACGCTATCATAAGCCGTTCTACCGTCTTTGAGTTCAAGCCGTTGACATCTGATGAGATAATGCCGGCAATAAAACGTGCTTTTCAGATCATGGCAGATGAGTTGGGATTAAAGCTTCGTCTGGAAAACGGAGTTCTCGAGCATATCGCTAAGGGCTGCGGCGGAGACGTAAGGAAATCTATCAACACTGTGGAGCTATGTATACTTTCCGCAGATAACGACGGTGAATGCTTAACTGTAAGACTTGATAATGTCAAGCTTCTTACTCAGCGCAGTAATATGCGCTATGACCGCGACGGCGACCAGCATTATGATATTTTGTCTGCTTTGCAGAAATCAATAAGAGGTTCGGACGAAAACGCCGCTATACATTATGCCGCAAGACTGATTGAAGCCGGCGACATTATTTCACTCAGCAGGCGCCTGCTCGTTATCGCCAGCGAGGACGTGGGAATGGCATATCCGCTGGCAGTACCGATAGTGAAAGCCTGTGTTGACAGTGCAATGCAACTGGGACTTCCGGAGGCAAGGATACCGCTTGCGGAGGCTGTAGTTCTGCTGGCGACTGCGCCCAAATCCAATAGTTCTTATCTTGCAATGGACGCAGCTCTTGCAGACCTTAAAAACGGTGATGTCGGAGATTTTCCCCGTGCACTGCAAAATAAGCATTTTGACGGAGAGGGCGCCGCCGAGAGAGGACAGCACTATCTTTATCCTCATGATTATCCTAATCACTGGGTAAAACAGCAGTATCTGCCGGATAAGCTTAAGGGCAAGATCTACTATAACTATGGAGAAAATAAAAATGAGCAGATTGCGAAAAAATACTGGGAGAAAATTAAAGGGGAATTAAAATGACAAAAAATAAAAAGGAACTTAAAGCTACCCAGATAGTCGGAGGGGCTGTGGGCGCCGTTATAGGCGCTGTCGGGGGATTTTCACTAATGGTTTGTGTGGATAGGCTGGCGGCAGAAGGAAACAAGGGTTCTGCAATTGTCGCTGCGTCGCTGGCGTTTATTTTGTTTGCATTATTCTATATGGTTGGTCTGATAATCCACGAAGCCGGACATCTTGTTTTCGGTCTTGCAACCGGATATAAGTTCCTTTCTTTCAGAATAGGTTCTTTTACTGTCGTGAAAGAACATGGTAGGCTGGTTCAAAGAAAATTTACTATCCCGGGTACAGCAGGGCAATGTCTTATGACTCACGAATCGGTTGAAAATCCGGAAGATATGCCGTATTTCTGGTATCATTTCGGCGGAGGATTTTTCAACATCATATGCGCGGTTATCGGTTTGCTGGGGTATATCGCTTGTGAAAATAAATATGCCGAAGTGATTTTTGTATTGTTCTGCGGTGTTTCGGCTTTACTTGCACTTATGAATCTGATACCTCTGAATATGGGGGTTCCCAACGACGGCTATAATATTTATCTTCTTCATAAATCTGCGCTCAACAGAAAGCTGATTTTCAACAGTCTTGTTATCAACGGTATGCAGTACGAAGGCACAAAATTAAGGGATATGCCTGATGAGCTTTTTGAAGGCGCTGATGCTCATGGCGGCATTTATGAAACCTCGATAGCCTGCATAGCGGCGTCCCAAAAACTTGACAAGCATGATTTTCAAGTGGCGAAGATTTTGTTTTTGAAGCTTTTGGATAATGAAAGTCTTCTAGAACTTTACAGAAATGAATGTAAATGCGAGCTTATGTTTACAAGAATAGTTACCGGCGACAGCAGAGAAGAGGCAGAAGAATATTATGATAAGGCGTTAAAACAGTACATAAACGTTACAGGTAAAACCTACATAATGAGAAAACGTCTTATGTTTGCGTACTATCTTATCATAGAAAAGGACAGAGAAAAGGCACAGCTTGAATATGATAAGGCTGTACAAATGAACAAAACATATCCGTGCAGAGGAGAATATGACTCTGAAATGGAGCTTATAGAGTATGTTCGTGAAAATTTTTCGGAATAATAGATATAACAAACAAGCGGCCGGTGCATAAATTTGCATCAGCCGCTTGTTGTTAAACCGCACCGGCATATGTTTTCATGAATGTGACAAAATCGAAGAATCTTATAGCCGCATATCTGAACGTTTGCTTAAAACTCAGATATGATATTTTTCTCGCATTGATTGGTAGAATATACCCATTTGTCTATTTTTCCGCTGTTTATGAAGTAATTGATTTTTGACGGAAAAACGCTGTTTTCAAAAACATCTACAATAATTAGCTTGACTTTCATTTTTTCGGGAATAAGAGCCTTTATGTAAACGCTTGCCGCTTGACCTACAAATACGTTCTCACGCGGTTCTGCAAGTCCTGCCAGATTCGGCGTAAGTTCGATAAAAATGCCGTATGATTCAACGGAACGTACTATTCCTCCTACAGTTTCGCCTGCCGAAAACAAAGCTGCGTTTTCTTCCCATGTTCCTAAAAGCTCCTTGTGTGAAAGACAAACACGATCGCCCTCATTGGTTTTTACAACCGCATAGATGTCCTGTCCATTGAAAAATCGGTCGTTCGGGTGAGATATCCTCGATACCGATATTGCGTCAATGGGAATCAGAGAGGGAAGTCCACACCCTATGTCAACAAAGCATCCGAAAGGTTCAAGATGCGTTACTTTTGCAGGGATCACATCTCCCGAAGAAAGCCGGGATACATAGTTTTCGAGACATTCTTCCTGCGCAAGCCTTCTTGAAAGCGTGCATACGGTTCCGTTTACTCCCGTTTCTATATTCAATACCTTAAAGCACACCGTCTTGTTTACTCTTGAAAGCAGGGCGATGTCTTTTGTCATGCCTTCTTTTATGCCTATCGCACCTTCTGTTCGCGGAATAATACCCTTTCCGAATGGAAACTCCACGATGAGATTGTGTTCGCTGTCGCATAATACGGCGTGACCTTCAAGGATAATTTCATGCGCCATAGCTTCAGCTATTGTGCGTTCATTTTGCAGATAGTACCTGTTTTCGTTTGAGTTGAATATCTTTCCTTCAGGTAAATACTTTTTCATTTTATGCCTCTTTCCCCACAGTTTGTTTTGATTTTTGCAGGATCTCTGTGGAAAATCCATGCAGTTGTTAATAGTTTGCACATATTTAATTTGGATGATTTGTGCATTCTTCTTTTGGATTACAGTTAATTAGTATTCAAATTGCTGTGATTTTAGTACAAACAGCCTGAAAACAGAGAAAATTTATAAACAAAAATCAAAAATTAAATAAAAAAGCTTGACAAACGACAATATGTGTGTTACAATGATGTAGTAATTTGTAATCAATCTGTAACTTTCTTAAACGCTATCGTTACAAATTGAAACATATTATAAATCAACCGTAATAAATATTAAGTAGCGTGCCAATGGAATTTTTAATTCCCAATGTACTGTTATTATCGGGCGCTAATTAAACGAAAGGGTGTGAAACGGCATTTCCGCGATGAGTTTGGAAAAGCCAGATTATTAATGAATTATTCAGCAACTTATTTAAAACAGGAAAGAAGTAAATTGATAAAGGTATTTGTAATGTTTCTTGCAGTCCTTATGACCTTTGTCATAGTGACGGACGGTTTAACGGCTGAGGCAGCTGCCGCTAAGCTTGCAACACCTAAAATGGTAGAGCAGGTCAATTACGGAAGTGATTTTACACATCCGTACAACAAGCAGACAAGCACGATCAAGGTACATTGGACCTCGGTAAAGGGCGCAACAAGCTATGAGCTTTATATTAAGGGCGGAAAGTACAAGAGCTGGAAGAAGTACAAAACAGTCAAGGCTACGAACTGTACGGTTTCCAATCTTGCAAGAACCACAACCTACCAGTTCAAAGTAAGAGCAGTAAAGGGCAAAACACTTTCGGCGTATTCAAAAACACAGACCATTAAAACAGCGAGAATGGATTTTGACAAGGCAGGCTGGGAGGCTATGTGCCGTATAGTTTATCATGAGGTAGGTCAAATGTCCGGTTCTATGTGGGATAAGCCGATCGTATATGTTGCGGATTGCGTAGCAAACCAGTATGTAGCCGCTAAGTATACAAACAATCCTATGTGGAAGGCTTATTACAGAAATTATAAAAACGTTCAGGACATTATATATAGGAGCGGCGGATTTATGTCATCTGCACAGCTTTCCAGAGACGGGGCTAATTATTCAAATGTTTCGAGAAGAGTAAAACAGGCAGTTTTTGGTGCAGTTTACGGAAAAACACACTATAACGGTATCGCAAACGACTATAATGTATATTTCTGGTGTAACAGAAGTTATAAAACCAACAGCAGTAAGATCGCATATACCTTTAAAATCCCTTGGGGCTACTTCAACGTATGGAGAACCTATTGGGGTTAACCGACAAATAGATGTAATGCTATTATAGAATTATGCAGAAAGAGGATAAACCTTTATGGTTTATTCTCTTTTTGTCATTTATTTGCGTTAATACTTGAAAACAAACTATATTTGTGGTATAATAATATAGAATGTAATCTTTCGTAAAGGAATAATTCTATATGAAAAAATGGAGAATAAATAAGCCCGACGAGGTAAAGACATCTGAATTTAAAACAAAATGCGATCTGAACAGATTGACTCTTGAGGTTATGACTTCAAGGGGATATACTGATTTTGACCTGCTGGTGGATTTTTTTAGGGGCGAGGAACTGGCCGATCCTTTTCAGATTAAAGATATGGCTCTTGCTGCGGAAACTATAAATCAGGCAGTAGACGCATACGACCTTATCTGCATTTACGGTGATTATGACTGCGACGGTGTGACTGCTACGTCGATATTGTATAACTATCTTGAAAGCATGGGCGCAAATGTAATGTACTACATACCCGAACGTGAGGCCGGTTACGGTATCAATATGGATGCTGTTCAGCTGTTGGCGGATAAAGGCGTAAAACTGATAGTAACTGTGGATAACGGTATATCCGCTGTTGACGAGGCAGAAAAGATAGCTGAACTTGATATGGAGCTTGTAATCACCGATCATCATCAGCCGCCTGAAAAACTGCCGAGAGCTAAAGCTATCGTAAATCCGCATCGTGCTGATTGCCCGTCGTCTTTCAAAGACCTTGCGGGCGTTGGCGTTGCTTTTAAGCTTTGTGCCGCTCTTGACGGCGGAAGCTATGATTCGGTCCTTGAACAGTATGCTGATATATGCGCTATCGGCACCGTTGCCGATGTCGTTCCGCTATTAGGAGAAAACAGGACTATTGTAAAGCGTGGAATTGAATATCTTGCCAATACCGAAGTGCTGGGACTTAATTATCTTCTGGATAAAACCAAAATAGACAGAAATAATATCAACTCAACGTCTATAGCTTTCAGAATTGCTCCGGTCATTAACGCTTCGGGTCGTTTCGGTTCTCCGATCACTGCCGTCAAAGCTATTCTCAGCGAAGATGATGAGGAAGCTGAAAGCTACATTGATACGATAATGACTCTTAACGGCCTGCGTAAACAGACCGAAACTGAAATAATGACGGAGATAGTAAACTATATCAATCTTCATCCCGAGGTATTGAATCACCGCGTTCTGGTGCTTTCGGGCGAAAACTGGCACCACGGCGTAATAGGTATTGTATCTTCGAGGATCCTTGAATTTTACGGCAAGCCTAACGTTCTCATTTCAGTAGACGGTGAAGGAAACGCACGGGGTTCTGCCAGAAGTGTAAAAGGCTTTAATATTTTCAAATGTTTTCAGAATTGTTCCGACCTGCTTGAAAAATTCGGCGGTCACGAGTGCGCAGGAGGGCTTTCACTCAAGGCTGAAAACATTGACGAATTTACACGCAGGGTATATGAATATTCGGATCATATGGAAAGTTTCCCTGCTGTTGAGCTTACGGCGGATAAGCTGCTTCTTCCGCAGGATATTACCATTGAAAATGTCAAGGCCCTCAGCAGTATGGAACCGTTCGGCGCGGATAATCCACAGCCTGTATTTGCTATGCTGGGTGCAAGAGTGGATAAGATAATCCCTCTTTCTCAGGGCAAACACACGAAGATCGTGTTTAACTACGGCGGATACTGCGGAGAGGCGCTCATCTTTTCACTTAGTCCGGATAAGGCTTGTTTTTCGGTCGGCGACAGGATAGATATGCTGGTGAACCTGGAAATAAACGTCTTTAACGGCAGAGAGTCTGTATCTGTAAAAGTTGTGGATCACAGACTGAGCGGAGTAAAGCAGGACAGATATTTTGCCGCAAAGGATTGTTATGAAAAGCTTATGCGCAAAGAGCCTCTGCCGGAAAGCTTTGTAAGAAAGATCATTCCGTCAAGGCAGGAGCTTGTGGACGTATATAAATACATAAGCGCAGTAAAAGCGACAACTTTAGATACTCTTTATATGAAGCTTTCCGGAAATAGTATGAACTACTGCAAGCTTCATATTTGCCTGGATATTTTTATTGACAAAGGTCTTATAGAGTATAAGCCGGCAACAATGAAAATAAAAATTCTTCCGGTAACACACAGGGTGAATCTTGATGAATCGGAAACGCTTGTAAAGCTACATTCCATGCTTGGAAAGGCAGGTAATTGAAATGTCCGAAACAGATAAATCAGCAATGAATACACCAATGAACGGCGATAGTGAAACCGAACTTACCGCTAAAACGGCGGAGTCTGAACAGTCGTTCATGCCTGCTCCCGAACGCCGCGTCGATTCGGCTATTCCGGAGCATATCGGTGAAAAGAGAGTCTGCACGATCGATACTCTTATTCAGAAAATACTTGACGGTGAAAAGCAGTATGATCTGTCAAAAATCGTTTCCGCTTATGAGCTTGCGGAAAAATATCATCACGATCAGAAGCGAGAATCGGGGGAACCTTATATAACTCATCCTCTTGCCGTTGCATATATACTGCTTGAACTTGGAATGGATACCGACACTATCTGCGCCGCTCTTTTACATGATGTTGTAGAGGATACCGAATGTACCCTTGAACAGCTTCAGAAGCAGTTCGGAACCGATGTTGCAATGCTTGTAAACGGAGTTACAAAGCTGAAAAAGGTAGAGACGTTTACAAAGGACGAGCAAAAGGCTGAGAATATAAGAAAAATACTGCTTGCAATGAGCGAGGATATAAGAGTAATTATTATCAAGCTGGCAGACAGACTGCACAATATGCGTACGCTTAATTACTGCAAGGATTCAAAAAGAAGAACGATAGCGCATGAAACTATGAATATTTATGCTCCGATAGCTCACCGCCTCGGAATCCGTTCGATAAAGGACGAGTTTGAGGATCTTGCTTTTTATTACCTCGATCCTTACGCATACGCCGAGATAGACGAGCAGATGGCGCTCAGAAAAGGCAGCAGGGAAGAACTTGTTGAAAATATCAAGCACAAGATACATGACAGGCTGTCCAAGGACTTCGATCCTGTTCCGCAGATCGAGGGACGCGTTAAGAGCAATTACGGAATATATAAGAAAGTTTACCGTGACGGTAAGGAGATCGATCAGATATACGATCGTTATGCCGTAAGAATTATTGTTGATACCGTTACCGAATGTTATAACGTTCTCGGCATTATCCACGATATGTTCAGACCGATCCCGAACAGATTCAAGGATTATATTTCGACGCCTAAGGCGAATATGTATCAGTCTTTGCATACTACCGTTATCGGCAGGGAGGGAATACCTTTCGAGGTCCAGATAAGAACATGGGAAATGCACAGAATGGCTGAATACGGAATTGCCGCCCACTGGAAGTATAAGGAGGGTATCAAGGGCAGTTCCAAGGATGACCAAAGACTTGCATGGATAAGACAGATCATTGAATCCCAGCAGGAATCCAACGACGTCGAGGAAATCGTAAGGGCTATCAAGAACGACCTTGCTCCGGAAGATGTATTTGCTTTCACACCGAAAGGCGATATGATAACACTGCCTGTAGGCTCTACTGTAATAGATTTTGCATATGCAATTCACACACAGGTAGGGCACAAAATGTGCGGCGCAAAGGTCGATAAGAAGATGGTGTCTTATGACTATCAGATAAAGACAGGCGAGATCATAGAGATTCTTACCACTAACGTTGAGGGACACGGACCAAGCCGTTCGTGGCTGAATATCTGTAAGACCAACGAGGCAAAGTCTAAAATTCGTTCGTGGTTTAAAAAGGAAAGACGTGAGGAAAATATTTTCGAGGGCAGAACTGCTCTTGAAAGGGAATTCCGCAGAAATATGATAAGAGTTCCAGAAGAGGAGCTTGAGGATTTTCTCAAGCTGGATATGCACAGGCATAACTGTGATACGCTTGATGATTTCTTTGCGGCGATAGGCTACGGCGGCGTACAGCTTTCAAAGGTAATTCAGCGTCTGAAATCCGAATACAATAAAAAGTACGGCGAAAAGCCTCAGCAGGATACCGGTGTGACAGATTTAAAGGCGAAAACCTCGAAAAATTCCTCCGGTGTGATTGTTGACGGAATAGATAACTGCGCTATTAAATTTGCTCAGTGCTGTAATCCGCTTCCGGGTGATGAGATAATCGGTTTTATAACAAGAGGACATGGAATATCCATTCATAAACAGGACTGTGTAAATTATCTTTCTCAGAAAGACGATCCGGAAAACTCTGCAAGGTGGATAAATGTAAAGTGGGAGAATACCGAAAGAACGTCCGGTTATTTCAAGTGTACTCTGGATATAATTGCCGTAGACCGTATCGGATTGCTGGCGGACGTTTCATCGGCGCTTGCGATGATAAATATTTATATTTATGAGTCGTCCTCCAGAGAGCTTAAAAACGGTAATGCAATGCTCTCGGTAACTGTTAGTATTGCAGGAATGGATCAGCTAAACAGTGTGATCAGCAAGCTCCAGAAGATCAAAAACGTTATTTCCGTAGAAAGAAGCGGTAAATAGAAAGGACAAGTTATGAATATTTACAGATTAAAGCCGCTGAGCGTATGCGAAACGAATAGCTATATTGTTGCAAGCAAGGAGAATAACGCTGTTCTTATTGACGCACCTGCTGATCCCGATTATATTCTCGGTCAAATTGAGGAGAAAGGCTTGACTCTTAAGAAGATATTTCTCACACACGGTCATTTCGACCATGTAGGCGCAGTCGCCGATCTGGCGGAGCGTACCGACTGCGAGGTATATATTCACGTTTTTGACAAGCCCAAGCTTACCGACGATGCCGGTACTCTTGTGAATCTTTTCAGAGTAAGAGGTCACAGAAAATATGAAGGCGGCGTACACGTTTTTACAGAAGACGACGTACTTAAACTTGACGAGCTGGAGTTTGATGTTCTTGAAACTCCGGGACACACCAGCGGTTCAGTATGTTTTATCTGCGGCACGGATATGTTTTCGGGTGATACGCTCTTTGAAAGAAGTGTCGGCAGAACCGATATGCCGGACGGGGATTATAATGCCCTTTTGAGATCACTTTGCAAAATTGCCGATCTCGGCGGAAATCTTACGGTTTATCCCGGCCATATGGGCGTTACTACTTTAGACGCTGAGAGAAAATTCAACCCATATCTGATACAGGCGGCGGAGGGTCTTAAATGACATTAATATTCAGCGGCAACGATTATAAATACGAGTTGGAGGGGGTAATGAAGCTTTTTATCCCCGCCACTCTTTTTAAGCATATTTTTGCTGATAAAATAGAAAAGCCCGAAGAGGACTATGTTTTCGCAAGGGTAAAGGAATACGGCAGTTATAGTTTGCTGTATGTTTTGTGCAGTTATGACGGCAAAAAGGCCCGCAGAGTATGTAAGATTTCTGCCGGCGCCGAGGGCTTGGACGCAGACAGAGAGCTTGCATTGTCAAGACTGCTGTTTTCGGCAATGAAAAGCATCACCGGCATAGACGCAAAATGGGGGGTAATAACAGGAATACGTCCCGTCAAGAGAGTAAACGCAATGCTTTCGCGCGGCCTTGATAAGGAACAGGTTTATGATATACTCAAGGAAAAATATCTGTGTTCAGAAGAAAAATGCGATATAGCATATAAGACTGCGGTAACACAGAAGCCTGTACTGGACAACCTAAAGGGCGATAGCTTTAGTCTTTATGTTTCGGTGCCTTTTTGTCCTACAAGATGTTCATACTGTTCCTTTGTATCACAGTCGATAGAGGGCTGTATGAATCTTATACCGGAATATGTGAATAAGCTTTGCAATGAAATAGAATACACTGCAAAAATAACAAGCAAGATTGGACTTAAGCTTGATTCTGTCTATTTCGGCGGCGGAACGCCTACGACATTATCGGCGCCTCAGCTTGAACGGCTGATGAGGACTATCGAAGAAAATTTTGATATGTCGTCTGTTCGTGAATACACGGTAGAGGCGGGAAGACCGGACACGATAACGGAGGAAAAGCTTTTGACATTGAAAGCAAACGGGTGCGGTCGTGTATCTATAAATCCGCAGACTATGAACGACAGTGTTTTAGAGGCGATCGGAAGAAAACATACGACTGCGCAATTTCTTGAAAGCTTTAAACTTGCGCGTAAAATCGGATTTGAATGTATAAATACAGATATTATTGCAGGTTTGCCTACAGATACCTTTGAAAGCTTTAAACATACTGTTGACAGCCTTATAGAACTTGCTCCGGAAAATATAACTGTGCACACTCTTTCTATAAAAAGAGCGGCTCGTCTGAATCACAGTGAGGAAAGGTCTGTGCTGAATAATCCTGCGGACAGAATGGTGGAATATGCTACCAAAAGGCTGCTGGGCAACGGTTATCTTCCGTACTATCTTTACAGACAGAAGAATATGCTTGAAAATTTAGAGAATATCGGCTGGACCAAGCCGGGATATGAGAGTATATATAATATTTATATTATGGAAGAGGTTCAGACCATACTGGCTATGGGTGCAGGAGGTTCAACGAAGCTTGTGGATATGGAAAGCGGCAGACTGCAAAGAGTGTTTAATTACAAATTTCCTTTGGAGTACAACAAGCATTTTGAGCTTATGCTTAAAAGGAAAAATGAAATAGAGGAATTTTATGCTGAAAAAGAATGAGATGATCAGCCTTGAAATAAGCGGTATGACGAACGAGGGCAACGGAGTCGGCAGATATGAAGGGATCGCTGTTTTCGTTCCGATGACATCTATAGGTGATGTCATTGATTGTAAGATAGTCAAGGTGTGCAAAAGCTACTGTTACGGTATAGCAGAAAAAATCGTTCATCCGGCGCTTTGCCGTAAAGAAAACGACTGTCCGGTTTACTCAAAGTGCGGCGGCTGTTGTTTCCGTCATATTACTTACGAAGAGGAATGTCGTATCAAAGATCGGTTTATTCGTGATTCATTTGAGCGCATAGGCAAGCTAAGTCCTCAGTACGACGATTTTCTTGGCTGTGACAGTACAAGCGCTTACAGGAATAAGGCGCAGTATCCTGTGACCGAACAGGACGGCAAGGCGATATGCGGATTTTATTCCCGTCGTTCTCATCGGGTGTGCGATTACAGTCATTGTTCATTGCAGCCTGAAATTTTCGGAAGCATAGCTGATGATATAATCAGATTTGTAAATGTCAATCACATAAAAGCTTATGACGAGAATAGCGGAAGCGGACTGCCGAGACATATTTATCTTCGCAGGGGAGAACACTCAGGACAGATAATGCTCTGTCTTGTAGTCACGGATTTGAAAAAAGCAGATCGGTTTCAGGGTATTATCGGAGAGCTTATAAAAAAGTATCCTGATATAAAAAGCATTGTGCTGAATGAAAACAGCAAAAATACAAACTGTATACTTGGACAGCGTTTGAAAACTATTTACGGCAGTGATGTTATACACGATACAATGTGCGGTAATGATATAGAGATCTCGCCGTTATCTTTTTATCAGGTGAATACTATTCAGGCCGAAAAGCTTTACAAAATAGCCGCCGAGTATGCCGGACTTGACGGACATCAGACGTTATTGGATCTGTACTGCGGTGCAGGAACGATAGGATTATCGATGCATCGGCAGGTAAAAAAGCTTATAGGCGTTGAGATCGTAAGATCAGCTATAGACAACGCTATCGGAAATGCTAAGGCTAATAATATATGCAACGCTGAGTTTATTTGCGGCGATGCAGGAAATATTTCAGAAATTTTGTATTCGCGCGGTGAACGGCCTGATGTAATAATAGCGGATCCTGCGCGCAAGGGCTGTACAAGGGACGCTCTTGAATACATGACAAAAATGAATCCGGACAGGATAGTGATGATCTCATGCAATCATACGACTGCGGCGAGAGACTGCGCTATACTTGGTGAGCTGGGGTATAGGACAGAAAAAGTACGAGGAATTGATTTGTTTCCGAGAACGGCACATGTTGAGTGCGTGGTATTGATGTCACGGGTCACGAAATAAGCAAGCGAAAAAGTGTAGAAAACAAGGGATTTCCGGGAGTTGGGATTGTTTGGACAACAGTTCCAGCTCCCGGTTTTTTTGTGCTTGGGAAGTCTGTGGGAATTGGTCTACTGCAAAAATTGGCGGATAGTTGAGTGGACAGAATGGATATTAGGGGTGTTGAGTTGACAGGTTGGATAAATGGTATGTTAAGTTGATAGGATTGACATTTGGAGAAAAATAAGAGAAGCAGTGGATTGTATCAATATGAAATATCGTTTGTGTGAAGTTGATTTTCAAGGAAGGTATAGGTGGTTATTGGCATACCCTCTTACTGGCTTGCGTACCACAAATTGATACAATGCACCCAAATTGCATGATTGGGTGCATTTCAAATTTACATACTAAAGTTCGTGTTTTCGCTCCTGCACTTGGCGGGAGCTTTTTTTCATGAAAAAAAAGCGGATTCATATAGGAATCCGCACAGCCTGTCGAAAAAGTCGTCCAAAGGGCGGCTTTTTCTGTTATAATAAAGACGGGTGATAAAAATGCTGGTAAAAGGACAGGAAAATAGAGAGGCAGTAGAGATCGTAAGTCTGGATATGTTAGTTCCTGGAGATCATCTGCTGAGGAAAATAGAAGCAGCAGTAGACTTCAATCAAATTTATGAATTTGTAGATGATTTGTACTGTAAGGATAATGGGAGACCAAGTATAGATCCTGTTGTATTATTTAAGATTATAATGATACAGCACATTTATGGAATACCCTCTCTTCGGCGGACGTTGGAAGAAGTGAGAATGAATGTTGCATATAGATGGTTCATTGGATATCCATTGAATGAGCAAGTGCCGCATTTTTCAACCATTAGCTATAATTTCAAGCATCGATTTACAAGCGGAACAATAGAACAGGTATTCCGGTGGATATTAAGCCGTGCGGCAGAAGAAGGATTTCTGGATACAAATGCAATCTTTATAGATGGTACGCATATCAAAGCGAATGCGAATATGAAAAAGAATGCAAAAAAATCTGCACGTATGCGTGCAAAGCGATATGCAAAGGAATTGAGGGAAGAAATCAACAGAGATCGTGAAGAACACGACAAAAAGCCATTCGATGATGATGACGATTCGGCAGCGCCAAAGGAGAAAGAAATTACAGTTTCGACAACGGATCCGGATGCCGGAGTATTCCATAAAGGTGAGCACAAGAAGTGCTTTGCCTATGAAGCACATACAGCCTGTGACCATCATAATTTTATTCTCGACGTAGAAGTAACAGCAGGAAATGTACATGACAATGTGACTTTTGAGCCGAGCTGCCGGAATAACTGGCATATCCATCATGCCGGGAAAGGCGGCGGGCAGATTCTTCTCTGCACTGCCGGACGCGGATACTATCAGGAATGGGGAAAAGAGGCGCAGGAACTTCATCCCGGAAGCGTGGTAGTCATTCCTGCGGAGGTAAAGCATTGGCATGGGGCGGCACCGGATAGCTGGTTTGCACATCTGGCTGTTGAGGTTCCCGGAGAAGAAATGAGAACCGAGTGGTGCGAAGCAGTATCGGATGAAGAATACCGGAAATTAAAATAGAGTAAGTACCTTTGGGTATACACTGCATAACAAAGCGAGACTTCTGCAGAGGTCTCGCTTGAATTATAATGAAAGGAAAAGAGAATCAGATAGAAATATTGCAGGAGGGATGAGGATGAAGGAAGAAACAGAGCAGAGTCAGAGCAGTGCAAAAGCGCTTGATATGCTTCACGGACCTTTGCTGAAGAAGATTATATTTTTTGCATTGCCGATCGCGGCCAGCAGCATCTTGCAACTGTTATTCAATTCCGCTGATGTCGCGGTTGCGGGCCGGTTCGCGGAAAGCGGAGCACTGGCGGCGGTTGGCAGCAATTCCGTCCTGGTCGGTCTGCTTGTCAACCTTTTTGTTGGTCTTTCCGTGGGAACCAATGTGGTGATCGCCCAGTACATCGGACAGAAACGGACAAAGGAAGTGGGAACAGTTGTACATACTTCCATGCTGTTTGCTTTAATATGCGGGCTGGTGATGATGGTTGTAGGGCTTGCGCTCTCCCGCTTTCTTCTGGTACTGGTGGATACGCCGGAGGATGTGTTGGAGCGTGCGCTGATTTATCTACGGATTTATTGTGTTGGCATTATTTTTATCATTCCCTATAATTTTGGGGCTGCCATCCTCCGTAGTATTGGGGATACCAGGCGGCCGCTGTACTGTCTGATCGCATCCGGCATCCTGAATATCTGCCTGAACCTGCTTCTGGTTATTGTGTTTCATCTTGGCGTTGCGGGGGTTGCGATTGCTACGGTCATATCCAATGCGTTCAGTGCCTCTGTCGTGCTGTACATTTTATGCCATGAAGATGAAATGATCCGGCTGCACTGGGATAGACTGCGGATTCATGGCGCCGCACTGAAAAGAATCGTTCAGATCGGAGCGCCTGCTGCGCTTCAATCCGCTGTTTTTTCCATATCTAATATCTGTATTCAGACGGCCATCAACGGCTTCGGATCCAGTGCTGTGGCAGGAATGACAGCGGCTCTGAACTTTGAATCGATAGGCTATTATATTGTCAGCGCTTTTGCGCAGACATCTGTCACATTTATCGGACAGAATTATGGCGCCAGACAGTATGGGCGCTGTAAGAAAATTCTGAGACTATGTTTGGCCGTTGGGATGATTGGGACAATCCTGGTCAGCTTTGGCTTTATTTTTACACGCAATACTATCATCCGTATTTTTACAGTTGACCCTGCTGAAATCGAGTATGCTATGGCAAGATTTCTGTACGCCATTCCCTTCCTCTTTTTGACAAGCACTTATGAAGTGGTTGGCTCTGCTTTAAGAGGAATGGGAAGGTCAACGCTTCCGGCAATCTTTACCGTACTTGGCACCGTTGTATTTCGTGTGTTCTGGGTATATGCAGTTTTCCCTCTGTGGAACAGCTTTCAGGCGCTGATTATCGTATACCCGGTTTCCTGGGTGCTGACTGGCGGAATGATGATCCTTTATTATTTTTGCCAGCGAGGAAAGCTGTTTGAAAAGGACTCGGAAAGATCGGTTCTGGTTGGATGACTGGAGTATGGGGTGAAAATATAAGGAGATATGAGACTATGAAAAAGCATAGGCTGCTGGCAATGATGTTGGCGTTGATGTTTATACTGGCAGGGTGCAATTCCAACAAGGCCGGGAGTAGTAGCGGTGAAATACCGAAAACCGGAGTGGAAGAAACTTTTGCTAATACAGAGATAACAGAAAGGGATGGTGAGACGGTGACAATGGCGACACTTCCAGAAAAACTGGCACAGATACCGGAGGATTATTTTGAAGCATCCGAATATCCGGGCACACTGGTGGAACTGGAATACGATACTTATGAATCTATGACATATGAAGAGCAGAGCCAGGTGCTGCATAAGCGAGCAATCGTATACCTGCCTTATGGTTATTCAGAGGGAGAAAAATACAACGTATTCTATCTGATGCACGGCGGCTGGAGCGATGAAACAACGTACCTTGGTACCCCGGATCGTCCTGCTGCATTTAAGAATGTTCTGGACAATGGGATGGCAGATGGGACGATTCAGCCTATGATCGTGGTGTGTCCTACTTACAATAATACCAGTCCGGAGGACAGCGGAGATTATAGTCTGGCGATTCGTCTGACAGAGAATTATCACAGGGAGCTGGTGAATGACCTGATACCGGCGGTGGAGGGTACTTACAACACCTATGTGGAGGAGACCACTGCGGAGGGGCTGCGGGCTTCAAGGGATCACCGTGCCTTTGCTGGATTTTCCATGGGGTCTGTGGCAACCTGGAGAACCTTCCAATATTGCCTGGATTACTTCCGCTATTTTATTCCATCCAGCGGAAATCTGACCTCTGATGGAGAGTACATGGCATCCATGGTGACAGATTCCGGACATGTATGGAGCGATTTCTTTATCTTCGCGGCATCCGGTACGGATGACTTCGCCTATTCCTCTTTCAAATATCAGATTGCGGCAATGGCAGCGGTGGAGGATGGCACTTTCCGGTATGAAGATAATGAAAAAGATGAAATACATTACGGACTCGGCATTAAAACGTGCGTTTGTAACCATGATGAACAAACTGGTCTTCGGGCATCAAAAGGTGCTTTCTCCCCTGCTGCACAGCCTGCGGGGTCTGAACGATAAGGCGCAGCTTCTGAAAATACAGGAGTTGGAAACGCAGATTGAGAAAAACATGGAGCAGCGGCAGGTATTGACAAACCTGATGGCAGGTGGATACCTTGAGCCTGCTCTTTTTAATAAGGAAAGTAATGCTCTGGCTGTGGAGTCGGAAACTCTGCGGCAGGAAAAGGAAAGCCTTATGCATTTCCTTAACGGGAATATGGAAAAGATTGATGAATTACAGAAGCTGGTACGGTTTGTTTCCAGAGGAATAATGCTGACAGCGTTTGAGGATGAAGTGTTCCTTTCTTACGTAGAGCGGGTCACGGTGCATTCAAGGACGGAGGTAATCTTTGAATTAAAATGCGGATTGTTTCTGAAAGAGAGGCTGGTGGATTAGGTGAAACATATACCATACGGATACCGGATTGAAAACGGGATGGCGGTCGTGGATGAAGCGGAGGCTGACACCGTGCGGAAATTTTTTGATTATTACATTTCCGGTCTTGCTCTCATGGCGGCAGCCGAGAAGTCAGGATTGAAACTCTACCACGGGAGTGCCGGGCGGATGCTGCGGAACGTAAAATACCTCGGAGATGACTATTACCCGGCGATTATTGATAAGGCGACCTTTGATAAAGCAGAGGAAATCCGGATGAGCCGTGCAAAGGCACTTGGCCGTGTGAGGGAACTGGAAGTGAAGCAGGCGGCGCCCTTTCCTACAAAGTTTACAATGCCCACTGTAAAAACAATTTATGAGAATCCTTTTGAACAGGCGGCATATGCCTACAGCCTGATAGAAAGCGAGGTGGTAGCGGATGGAACTGAATAAGAATATTACAGTGATTCCCGCCCGGAAACGGGTGGGAAATACCGTGACAGCAGAAGAAAAACCAAAACTAAGGGTTGCTGCTTACTGCCGTGTTTCCACGGACAGTGAGGAACAGGCAAGCAGCTATGAGGTGCAGGTGGAACATTACACACAGTTCATCCAGAAGAATCCCGAATGGGAGCTTGCGGGGATATTTGCGGATGATGGAATCAGCGGCTGTAATACCAAGAAACGTAGTGAGTTTATCCGTATGATCGAGGAATGTATGGCTGGCAGGATTGATATGATCATCACGAAATCCATCAGCCGTTTTGCCCGGAACACGCTGGACTGCCTGAAATATATCCGGGAACTGAAGGAGAAAAATATTCCCGTTTTCTTTGAAAAGGAGAATATTAATACGATGGATTCCAAAGGAGAGGTGCTGCTTACCATCATGGCGAGCCTCGCACAGCAGGAAAGCCAGTCCTTGAGCCAGAACATTAAATTGGGATTGCAGTACCGATACCAAAACGGCGAGGTGCAGGTCAACCACAACCGCTTCCTCGGATATACAAAAGACGAGGACGGGCATCTGATCATTGAGCCGACTGAGGCAGAGGTTGTAAAACGCATCTACCGGGAGTATCTGGAGGGCAGCAGTCTGCTCCAGATAGGAAGAGGGCTTGAGGCAGATGGAATCCTGACGGCGGCGGGAAAAGCGAAGTGGCGTCCGGAAACGCTGCGGAAGATTTTGCAGAACGAGAAGTACATCGGGGATGCCCTTTTACAGAAAACCTATACGGTGGATTTCCTTAATAAAAAGCGGGTGCAGAATAATGGAATCGTACCGCAGTATTATGTGGAAAACAGCCATCCACCTATTATCCCCCGCAACCTCTATATGCAGGTGCAGGAGAAAATGGTGCGGCGGGCAAACCTCCACAGTGGAGAGAAACGGAAGAAGCGGGTTTACAGCAGCAAGTACGCTTTATCCAGTATTGTATATTGTCCGAAATGCGGCGATATTTACCGCAGGATTGCATGGAATAATCGTGGGAAACACTCCACTGTTTGGAGATGCTGCACCCGTGTGGAGCATGGACCATCCGCCTGTGATGCGCCGACCATTCAGGAATCAGAACTGCAGGAGGCCGTGATAAAGGCTATCAATATGGCACTTGGCAACAGGGACAGTATGATGGCTGCCCTGCAGGAGAATGTGGAGGCGGTTATTCGGCAGGAGGATGAATCCTCGGTGGAGGGCATTGAGGCAAAGCTGGAAGAACTGCAAAAGGAACTGCTGAAGCGGGCAAATTCCAAAAAGGACTACAATGACATAGCCGATGAGATACACCGCTTACGTGAGTTGAAACAGAACGCTTTGGTGGAGAGTGCAGAGCGCAAAGGTCTGCGAAAGCGGATTGCCGAGATACGGGAATTTCTGGACAGTCAGCCAACGGAGGTTCTGGAGTATGATGAGCAGCTTGTGCGGCGGCTGATTGAAAAGGTTACGGTCTACGAGGAGCGGTTTGAGGTGGAATTCAAATCCGGGATGATAGTGGATGTGGAGAGATAGTGCAGAAAAAATTGTGAGAACGGCACCTTGCAGTGATGCAGGGTGCTTTCTTAATTTTCTGTAAATTATTCTAAAGACATCTTGTAATCATCAACCAGATGGTTTATAATAACTGTATATTTGTAGGAGTATATCGTGACAACATCAGATTTATAAAAAATTATGTAATAAAATAGCTTAATGCTTTTCGAAGTCATCGTGATAAGCGATTTGTTTTTGGTGATTTTATAATTGCGTTTTGAAGGGATATAATAATGGAAGGCATTTTATCTTTTAGACGTTGTACGGATAAAGAAATTACAAGGCTTATTAGTGTTTTCCAAATACAGTTTCAGACTTCATCAAACTGGCATATAGAAAAAGTTGATATAAGAAAGATCATACCGCTTTGTAAGCATGTATATAGTGATCGGTTAGACTTCGCTAGAAAAAGCATTCTAAAATGTATTCAATATGGCATTCCATTATTTTACCCTTATGTTGTCGAATATGATAATGGAGACAGTCATTTAATTGCACCACCTATCGTTGAAGAACGTAACCAATTATTATTTCTTGGGGATGGAATGCACAGAATCTATAGCTTGCTTGAACTTAATATATCGACAGCATCTGTGTTAGTTACACATGATTGTACGCTTCCGTTGCCAGGGATGCCTCAAGTTTGGAGTAACGTGAAAGAGAATAGTATTCAATTACCTTGTGATATGAATTTTGAAAACTTTTTCAAACAGGGTTTGACAGGGTATTCTAAGTTCTGTAATAGCAATGTGTTTTGGGAATATATGGGGGCATAAGTTTGAGTTATAATGAAATCATTAATAAGTTAGAGGATTGCGATAAAATAATTGCCATTGCGCTTGGAGGTTCTCGATCAAGAGGACAACACAGGATAGATTCAGATTATGATTTGTTTTGTGTTATCTGCGATGATAATTTTGAGTATTTTAAAAATTCATTTCGAATCTTTCTTGAAAAAATACCTAGTATATTATATGCAGCTGAAGCATTTTATTTAGAAAATTGGGGGTATTTATTTAAAGCAATTGATTATGATAATGTTAATTATGACATATCTATAATTCCAAAAAGTAGAATTAATGAAATGAGTATACGTTCTACAAATATAATAATTAAAGATACGAACGGAATATATCAAGAATCCATTAATCGTGCAGATGATGATCGTTTTCTTATCAGCAAACTGGAGAAACAACATTTTATCGATTATGGAACTCTTTTTGGATTTGAGAGGATTCGATTTTTGGAAGCGGTTCAAAAGGCAGATTATTGGTATGCTGTCAGATGTCTTGAACGCATGAAAAACTATTTAATACGTTGTGATAGAATCCAAATGGGAGTGTTTCCCAGTTCTCGTAGTTGCCCTGAAAAAGGATACATTGATGTAAATGATTGCTTAAAAAGAATTTATATTATAGATGGAGATTTAGATACTTTAGTACAAACTTCAGTTAAATTGTGTGAGCTTTTCACTACAGTCATACAAGATAAAGATATTCAAATGAGGAGCCAGTTGTTATGGTAGAAACAGAAAAGAAACAACTTCTTTTCATTAACATGGAATATACACAAAATGAAATTAATGAGCCTATTAATATTGACGTTTTATTACAGTGTTTTCCGCCAAATTTATTTAATAGGTCGAATGTAACTATTGCATATAGAGATTTTTCTGAAGGACAGGTAGTTAATTTGGAAGATTATGATATTGTCCTGTTTTCTACAAAAATTTCTTCTTTTTCCAAAATGCAAACATTACTTGATTTGTGCAAGGGAAAATTGATAATTGTTGGCAGTATTCTTGCAATTTGTGCGGGTTATGAGCTTGCTACTATTTATCCTGAAATAGTTTTCAATACCGGAGAAGGAGAAACGAATATTTATGATCTTCTTTGTGCGGCAGCTATATCTCGGACAGCAGATCAGTTTAAACAATTGATTTATGAGAAAAACATACCTAATGTCTGTTTCTATTATGAACCACTTAAAGGTATTTACTATTCTGAAAGAGCAGTATGTAATTTGGAAACAAAACAGTATCCTTGTCATTATAAACTAACTGATGTCTTAGAGAAAGCTGGGTTAGTTCGGATGGAAACTAGTCGAGGATGTCCATGGAATAAGTGTTCATTCTGTGTTATGCCATGGAAGTTTTGTGGAGAAAGATGGCGGGCATTTACGAACAAGAAAATTGAGGGGGAGATTCAGTATTTAATAGATAATGGCGCCAATAGAATTTTTTTTACTGATGAAGACTTCATTGGCAATTATGAACACATTTCAGATTTGTGTTCTATAATAAAAAGATGCACTTCCGCATGTGAACGAGCCATATCGTTTGGTGGGAGTACGAGTGTCCTAACATTACATAAACTTGGAGATTCTTTGGATTTTTGCCTTCAAAATATGTATGATGTAGGAATTACTCACATATTTATAGGGATAGAATCGGGTTCTAACAGTCAATTGTTGCGTTACAACAAAGGCGTTTCTGTTTCAATGAACGAAGAGATTATTGCTAAACTTCGAAACTATGGAATGGAAATTGACGTTGGATTTATTATGTTCGATGCTGATACAACGATTGAGGAGTTGGAGGAGAATCTCAACTTTATTCAGAGAACAGGGCTAAGAAATACAGTATCTAGATTTGCTAAAAAACTCCGGGTTACGCCGCATACGGCAATTTATAAAGATTATGTATCTAGGGGGTTAATAACTTCTGATTTAAATATTGACGAATTATACTATGATTATACTTTTCTTGATCCACAAATAGAACTTATATGTTCATACATAAATGCACTAGATGCACATGTGCTAAAAGAATCTTATCATTTACAAGCGCTTATCCGTTCCACAGCAACAGAAACGGAAAAAGCTATAGCCTATAAACGCCTATTACTTTTGCGTGAATGTGGGTATTTATTTTTGTGCGATTGTGTTAATTGTTATAAGAAAAATAAGGCACTATCAAAAGAGGATGTCCATTCAATTTATAGTAATTATTTATGTCTAGGAGGCATTAGTAGTGACGAACATTAATAAAAGTGGGAAAAAGTGTTATATATTAAATGATTATTCAAACGAGGATACAGTTCAATTTGAGGCTGCAGAGTATTGGTATCTTGATTTATATATAATTACCTTAAATGACGTAGATGGAGTGCTTTCTTCTTCGCAACAAAAATACATGGTATTAGAATATCCAAGCTATACGGAAATTAATTCTGATAATAATATAAATGATTGTATCTGGTCTGTTCCGTATATGGCATATTTATTTCATAAAACGGGGACTAAACGATATAAAACAATTGATGCGATCATGAGATTCTACGAAGAGCAAATCTCTTTACATAAAGATTTATTAGAAGAATTAGAAAATTATCGTTTTTATCATATGGGGATTTCAGATTATCAGAAGGTAGAAGGGAAACATTACATTGAGTATAAAATATCTTCTAGGCAACCAGATAAATGGAAGTGTTACTACATTCAAGAGCATTATGTTACACAAATTGACTCACTAGGGCTTCTGAATTTAGCTGATCCGGAAGGATTGCATAGTTATAGATACTACCCATTAATGCCACAACCTAATATTACTCAGGATACAGTGTATTTTGCAGGAAAACATTTATCCACTAATGTGGCGCACTTGTTGAAAACATCATATAACAAATTGATTCAATATTCAAATCCAGTATTTAAGGATGTGCTTAGATACCAATTATACGGCATTGTTTTTAAAGTGGATGTTGTGGGATTTACAATGATGTATAATAAAATTGTCGGTGAAATGAGGAGTCTTGATGAAACAGGGAAAGAAATAGCTTTACATTTTATTGCAGGAATTTCTAACATTTTTGAAAACAGGTTGCAGGAATTTGGTATTTCGCAATTTGTAATTGAAGGTGATGGTCTAACTGGAATGCTTCCGCTAAAAGACAATTCGGAGGATGAAAAAGGAGTCAAATGGATTATTGATCTTATTAGTGGAATTAAACAGGATATTAATTCATTGGCTCTAAAATTGGGAGAAAAAATATGCATAAGGTGTTCACTTGCAGCAGGAAATTATATTTACGGTAAGTTAGCTGGACTTAGTTCGACAAAACAAGTTACCGGCGAAATCATGATTTCACTTAGTCGAATGGATCAATATTTACAGGAGTTTATTAAGAATGAGCCCAATTTACCTTGCAAAAGTATAGTATCATGCGTTGACAATCAATTATACGGCAAGGCTAAGCAATGTTTTATAAATAGTGGTTTTTCTGAATTAACTTCACAGACAGCCTATCGAGAAACTATTATTAACTCAAAGGTTATTTATAAGGAGGTATAACCATGGCAAACATCAAAATATTACAAACCCCAGATTTTTTGGCTACGTCTATTCCTACGGAATGTGTTCCACGGCGTTTTGCAATCGCCACGAATGTCTTGCTTTGTGCAGTTATTAACAAAGAAAGAAAGGGATTTCTGCTATTCAACTATGAGCCCGAAAAGTGGAATCAATGGTACCCGTATTTCTCGTCTGTTAATGATATGTATAGTTTTGAAGGCGTAACATATGGGGATCTTGTTAACATCTTTAAAAAAGATATTTTGCCACGCGCGGATGTACAGGCACGAGTAGATAAAGCAGAGAAAGCTTTCCTGAAATTATTAGGTGTTTCAGACGGACATGTTTCAATTAGCCCATCCCCTGTTGCTCCTGAGATGTGGCTGAAGTATTCAAAAACGCAGAATATATGGACTTTTTATTATATGGAGTTTTTGAAAGTTGATCATTTACCGAAAGTTGATTTTGAGATGTTAGATCCCAGTGTTGTAGATTTCCTGCCATTAACTGACGATGTTATTGACGAGGTGTTAAAAACTGGACAATATCGGGGGATTGAGGTGGTAGATAATACATTAGATATCATTAAGAATAAAGATATTTTGAATGAATTAATAAGCAGTGCGATTATACTTTCATGAGATGTGCTATAGGTAGGGAAGAGGCTGCACATTAATGTGCAACCTCTTCCCTATTAAATTTGTGATAAGCACTTGAAAGTGAGTCTTACATCTGTCAACCATTCGGTGTGATAAGGTACAATAAATAAGGCCATACAGGGAGGTGTATTATGACAACATCAGATATGATACGGCAATTGTGTAAACAGAGGAATATTAGTCTAGCGGAGTTGTGTAGGCGTATAGGACAAACTCCACAGAATTTTAATAAAAAGTTGAAGCGCGAAACAGTTACGTTTGAAGAAATTCTGACCATTGCTACTGTATTAGATGCTAGGTATGAGCAAGCGTTTGTGTTACCTGACGGACAAAAAATAAAGTATGATCAAGCTGAAGAAAATGGAGGAGAGCAAAAATATTAATGTCATTGACAAAAAATGATTTTGATAAATTAGATGCAAGATTGAAAAGCATTATTGAGCAACCAGTAGAAGAAATTGAGATTGATTCAGATTTGCCGCCAACAATTGAACAATTGGAGGACAATAATAAAACATATTCAATTTCAGCTGCTATATTATTTATTGATATTCGGAAATCCACTTCACTCACACAGAGTAGCCAAGCAAAAAGTATGGTAAAGATTTATCGTTCATTTATGAGGATGGCGGTGGATTGTGTAAGAAAAAATGGAGAAGTAACACGACAATTCTTAGGAGATAGAATCATGGGCGTATTCATTGATTCGACAGATAAAGACGGAATTGTTATAGTAAGCGCAGTGAATAAGGCTGTTAATACAGCGAGAAGCCTTCAAACAGTGATTGATTTTAGCTTAAATAAGCATTTAAAATCTAAGGTGAATGGTAAGATGATTGAATGCGGAATTGGCATTGATTATGGGAAAGTCTTGGTTACGCAAGTTGGCATGTATGGTGTGGAGCAAGATGAAAATAAAGAAAATGAAGTAGATTGTGTGTGGGTAGGCAATACTACAAATTATGCAAGTAAGTATTCTGATTTAGCTGCTGGTGGAGGGATATTTATATCCAAAAATGTTTATCAACAATTATCTGATTGTTATAAAGAGCCGTGGACATTAATTGCAAAGTGTAAAGGGACCAAACTTTTCCAAGGTTATGTAGCAAGTGATTATTACTTAGATTATTATAATAATTTGGGTGCTCCAACGAGAGTTGAACAGGATAGCACAACTGAATTAGATACAAGTATCCAATTGTTGGAAGGCATCAAAGGAATAGAGTACCTTCAAGATAAATTGATTCAAAGAGAAAAAGAACTTGCGGTGTTAGAAGATCGGATAAAACGAGAAAACCAGAATTTGCAGTCTCAGTATGATAAAGAAAAGTCCCTCCGTATGCAGGCACAACAAAAACAAGAAAACGCCTTAGATGAACTGCATGAAATGACATCCGCTTATTTTGAGTTTTTATGTGAAGTAATTGAATTTGCTCATTGTAAAAATGGCTATGTTCAGCATGTGACAGAGGCTTTTTGGAATAAGATAATTTCCAGATGTTTTGAAATTGGTAAGGAGCTTGATTATTCTGAAAAGCAAATAAAAAGTAAATTGGCTTGTGGACTAATTGCTATTTACAGCTATTATAAAAGATATGAGAAATCCTATGATGTTATCATAACTATGGCTGAAGATAATACATATTGGATTAACATGGACGAAGCTACATTAAACTGGGCAAAAGAGAAATATGCTTTGTATAAATTACAAAACGCCATAGAGCGAAGACTTGTAAATTATACTGTTTCAAGTGAGCGCAGAAGCGCTTTTCAGGAAGCGTTAAATAAAGTGAAAAAGATGAGAGGAGTATAAGACATGTCATCAAATAATCAACCACAACCCCAGGTGCAACCACAGTCTCAACCGCAACCCCAGGTGCAATCGCAATCTCAACCGCAGCCCCAATCACAACAAACCTTTAAAAAAGATGATGCCTTTCAGACATTAACGCTTATTAATACATGGACAGGAAATATTGATACTAAGATTTCCTTTGCATTGGCATTAGTAGGTGTTCTTATTGGTATGATTTTTAGTAATGGTTTGCCAAATGCTTTTCAAAAAATTACGCAAGTATCGAAGCTGGCAGAATTAAACGGCGGAGAGATTCTTGCAGCTATATTAGTTGGATTGCTTTATTTTGCTAGTTTTTTGTCTATAGTTTGTTTTATGTGGGCGATTATAGCAAGACTTAAAAACCCAACCAATGCTTCTTCTGTGTTTTATTTCGGTTCAATTGAGAAAATGGAATTACAAGAGTATAGAGACAAGATGAATCAGATTACTGAAAGAGAGCTGATAGAAGACTTAGAAGAACAAATTCATACTAATTCAAAGATATGTAACCAAAAAGCAAAATGGTATAATAGGGGAATTAAGTTTTTGCTGGTAACAATTGTTTTGTGGTTTATTTGTATGACATTTAGACTAATATAGGGGGATAAAAATATGGAGTCGAAGAAAGCCACAACATATACATATAAGGTTGATGATAGTGCAAGTAGAATGGATGATATTTTAGATGCGAGTGACAATGATTATGAAGATAATAAGAATAGTATTCCCGCTAGGGATAAACTGACATACAAAAACGGATATTATGTAAATGTTACAGCATTATTTATTGATATTGTTGATTCATCAAAACTAACAGATGGTCACAAAAGACCTACGTTGGCAAAAATGTATCGTGCTTTTTTGTCAGAATGCGTTGCTATAATGAATTCTTGGGATATGTGTAAGGAAATAAATATCAATGGGGATTGCGTTTGGGGTGTTTTTGAAACACCTAAAAAAGCCGATGTTGATAATGTCATTTCTGTGTCAGCCCAATTAAATAGTATGATCAAAATTTTAAATTACAAATTACAAAAGAAAAAATATGACACGATATCGGTAGGAATCGGCATAGATGATGGAAGAGCATTGATGGTCAAAGCAGGATATTCAGGGAGTGGTATAAATGACATTGTTTGGATGGGAGATGTTGTAAATACAGCTTGCCATTTAGCAAATAAAGCAGGTAGAGGAGACCGTGATCCAATTATTATTACAGAGCAGATATATAATAATTTAAACGATAAACATAAGAGTTTATTTTCCAGTTACACAGATGGTCAGATTACACGGTATGAAGGAAATATAGTAAGGAATGAAATGGAAGCATGGTATAAAGAGAATTGCAAATGAAGCGTGGTTTAGATATGTTTCCGCGGACAGACGAAATGGCAAAACAGCGGTGGATTAAGCCGGACGGAGTGAATGGGCATTTGACGTACTTCCTGTCCTCTCGTGCCATGTTGAGACGGTTGTGCTTTTAAGTAAGGAACTTACAGGCACGAAATAACACGTCCATATTGACTATGAACCGAACAGCAACATAGAGTTTCCGTCATCAGTGACATATAATGCCCGTCGGAGGAAGAAACAGACATTGAATCTGAGTTGAAACATTTTAAAAATATAAAAAATATCGGAGCAAAATAAGCTTTTTGTTTTGATCCGAATGTTAGGCGATTTTCATAGGAAGGAGTGAAGAAAATGGTTTCGATAATTAATGGAGGTTCTCATAGCGGCAGAGACGAGATTTTTATAGATAGTATCAAAACTGCGGCGGAAAACAACGAAAATGTGCTGGTTATAATACCGGATCAGTTTTCCTTTGAATATGATAAAAGGCTTTACGATGCTATGGGTGCGGTACTTTTTAATTCTATACAGACAGCAGGTTTTAACAGGCTTGCCGAATTGACTGAGAAGCTTTACGGCGGTTCCGCAAAAGAAAATGCAAGTGAAAACGTTCGGACGATCCTTATGTATAAGTCGGTTAGACGGCTGAAGCAGACTAAGGATATACGATTTTATAAAAAAAGTCTGGATAAGGGACATTTTATATCCGATCTGAATAAGCTCATAGTTCAGTTCCGTGAAAGCGGAGTAACTCCCGAAGCTTTGCAGTTTGCGGCTGAAAAGCAGGGTGGTTCGCTTGCGCTGAAGCTTTATGACCTTTCAAGACTTTACCGCTTTTATATGGAAGAGCTTGAATCAGCCGGTATGCAGGACTCTTTATCTGCTGTTGCAAGAAGCGTTCAGCAGGCTAAGGATAACGGCTACTTTAAGGGTATGACGGTTTTCGTGGACTCTTTCAGCGATTTTACCTTTGACGAATTGAAAATGCTGGACGTTTGTATAAGCCAGTGCAGATCCTTGACGGTATCGCTTGTGATCGATGAAAAATGCGTCAACGGATATTATAATCACCCTTTCGCAGATACTATAAAAACCAGACAGCAGATAATCGATATTGCTGCGGCACATAATATTTCTGCAAAAATCATCAATGCAGATAAAGACGGATTTTCGGGACATGAGTTAAAATATCTTAGCCAAAATCTTTTCAATACCTGTAAAAAAACTTTTGACGGCAAATGCGAGCGGATATCTGTTACCTCTGCAACGGACGTGTATGAAGAAAGCGAGTTTGTCTGTGCAAAGATAATGGAGCTTGTAAGAGAAAAAGATTATCATTTCAGCGACATAGCTCTGCTTACCGGTGATCTGTCCTTGTGCTCGTCGGTTTTTGAGGGCGCATTTGAACGGTATGAAATACCCTATTTTACCGACAGAAGCGACAGTATTTCCGCGTCGTCTTTGGTTAGGTATATGAATTCGCTTTTCAAATGTCTGCTTTCAGAAAAGTATTCTACTGAAAATATATTGAAGTACATAAAGTCTCCGCTTTTTGATATGATAAATATTAAAATTTCCAGTCTTGAAAACTATTGTATCAAATGGAACGTCAACGGCGATATGTGGCTTTCTGATTTTACAGTTAATGGAGAGCTTTCCGACAAACAGCTTGAAAGCATAAATCAGTCACGGCGTGTTATAATTGAACCCTTTGAATCTTTTAAGAAAAAAATATCCGGTAAAGCAACAGCAGGTATGATATGCCGCGCGCTTTATGATCTGCTTTCCGAAATAAAGCTTTCACAGCAGACTTTTTCGATAGTAAGGCGCGCGAGCGGTTCGGATAATGAAACACAGCTTGAAATGGCAAGAGGATTAAAGCAACTGTGGAATTCCGTATTGTCGGCAATAAAGTCTGTATATGACTGTATGAAAGACGAAGAAATAACGCTGAGACGCTTTTATGAGCTTTTTAAACTTATGCTTTCTCAGATGAGTGTATCAAGACCGCCGCAGAAGCTTGATTGTGTAAGGATCTGCGACGCAGGTCATTCAAGACTTGACGGTGTAAAGGCTGTGTTCGTTGTTGAGGTCAACGACGGGGTTTTTCCTGCTCCGCCGTCATCTTCCGGTCTGATTACAGAAAATGAAAAGCTTTTGCTCAGGGAAAACGATCTGTATATCGCAGACAGTGCACGGAAGGCTTTTCAATCTGAGAAGCTTGTCTGCTATAACGCCCTTACCATGCCACAGCAGCTTTTGTTTGTTACCTATTCTGAATCTGATCTGGTGGGAGAAGCAAGACGACCGTCTTCTTTAGTATCAGAGCTTATCGGAATGTTTGGCAGCAGTATCTGTTCTAAGGCGCAGAATTTAAGTCCGGATTATTTCTGTACGTCCTACCGTACAGCATACTATAAGTATATGGAGCATTCCAGAGATAACAGCGAAAGCATTGCAACAATACGGGAGGCTCTGTCGTTATCGGAGAAATACAGCGCTAAACTTTCTCATCACAAAAATCTGCGTGAGGATGGAAACTATGCGCTTTCTCCGGCTGTAGCCGAGGAACTGTTTTTCCCTGAACAGCCGGCTAAGGTTTCGCCGACTCAGCTTGATACATATTATAAATGTCCGTTTAATTATTTCTGCCGCTATGGTCTTGGACTTAACAAGATAAGACCTGTGGATATGGACGGAATGAACAGAGGGCTTATAGTACACAGTCTGCTCGAAAATATTCTGAAAAATCCTGTTGAGGGTGCAGAGCAGGTTTTCAATGAAGCGTTTCTGAAAATGACCGATGACGAACTGAGAGATTATATACATAACAGTGTTACGGAATATATCTCAGATTATCTGGGAGGCGCTTTCGGTAAATCGCCTTCATTTGTCTATCTGGCCGAGCGTATTGAAAACAGCGCTTTTTATATTGTAAAGTTTATACAGCATGAGCTTAATCATTCAAAGTTCCGACCCGCATTATTGGAATATAAGCTTGAAAGAACTGATGATGACGACAGGCTTATTATTGACGTTAACGGGCGTGACAAGATAATTCTTACGGGAATCATAGACAGAGTGGATATTTTTGAAGATGAAAACGGTGAGAAATATGTAAGGATCATAGATTATAAAACCGGAAAGATAGATCTGAGATATTCTATGCTGTATAACGGCTTGAATTTGCAGATGTTCGTGTACCTTACAGCCTTGCTTGAAACTAAAAATCCTGTGAATATAGACGGTAAGCTTAATCAGGCGGGTATAGTTTACTATCGTATCGGACAAACGCCCGAATATTGTGAAGAATCGCAGAGTGATGATCTTTCGGAAAAGGAACAGTCCAGCAGGCTTAAATCCTTCAAGCCTATGGGCAGGGTGGTAGATGATAAAAACATCTTAGAAGCCTTTGACTGCGAGCAGGGATTTGCTTATTCACCTTTCAGCTATGTTTCAAGGCTTAAATGCTATTCCGAATCAGCGGTAACAAACAGCTTTTTCACAAAGCTTCGTGAATTTGCAGTTAAAAAAGTAGCGCAGTTCGGAGAATCGGTATGCGGCGGAAGCGTAAGTGCAAGACCGTTGGCGGGAGCCTGCTCTTATTGTGATTTCAGCGAGATATGCGGTCTTGTAAATCATGAGGACGCAATAAACGTAAACGATGAAAAATATGAGGAAATGTTAATGAAAGAGCTTTCAGCGGGAGAGGAGGATAAAAATGAGCAGTAATGGACAGGTGAAATGGACCTCCGATCAGAAAAAGGCTATCGACAGCCGCGGCAAAGGCATAGTTGTTTCCGCGGCGGCTGGAAGCGGTAAGACTGCCGTTCTTATTGAAAGAATGATAAGACTGTTGTCTGATGAGCATAATAAGATCCCTGCCGACAGACTTCTTGCGGTGACATTTACAAAGGAAGCGGCGGCACAGATGAAAGATAAGCTTAACGAAGCGTTTTCGGAACAGCTTCGGAGAGATCCCGAGAACAAATGGCTTCTGAGTCAACAGAACCTGCTCCAACTCGCCAACATTTCAACTATAAACGCATTCTGTCTTGATCTGGTGAAAAGCAATCTTCATAAATTTGATTTTCAGGGCGGGATAACCATACTTGACGACAGCATTCAGACGCTTATACTTCAGGAATCCAAAAAAGCGGCTTTGGAAAAGCTATGTTCGGAGGATTATGAAAGCTATGAATTTCTCAGAAGAGCTTTCAGAGACAGCGCTCTGGACAGCATTTTAACTGAGTTTTACACGTTCATGCGCTCTCTGGCTTTTCCAAACAAGTGGGTTGAGCAAGCTCATAGAAATTTTACAGACGATGAGATCTTTGACGGATTGATAAGCGATAATTTTACAAAAATGAGTGATAAGCTTGACAAAGCTTATCAGCTGTATTATCGTTTCGAGCATATTACTCAGTATAGTGACGATCTGTTTATATTCTCAGATTATGATAAGCTTTATCTTACTGCGGAATCAGACAGGGAATTATTGCATAACGTAAAAAAAGCAATTGAGAATAAGGATATAGATTATTTTGCTGAAAACACTGCGAATTTTGAAAGGATAAAGCCCGCCCCGAGAGATAAAAGGTTTAACGAGCTTGCCGACGACATAAAATTGCGTATCAATGATCTTCACGTGCAGGCTGCTTCATATCGCAGTGACTATAAGAATATCGTAAATGAAATATTCGGTTTTTTCAAGCTTAGCAGGGATAAGCTAAAAGAAAATATGCTGCTTTCGGACAGGATATTTTCTATATTATGCGATCTTTGCAGGGATATAGAAGCTTTCTCTATGAAAGAGAAGGTCGAACGAAACGGCGTAACATTCTCTGATGTTGAGCTTATGGCAAGAGATCTGTTGATCGAAGAGACCGAAACGGGAGTGCGGAGAACCGAACTGGCTGAGGAGATCAGGAACAACAGGCTTTATGAGATCATATTTATCGATGAGTTTCAGGACGTCAACAATCTGCAGGAACTTGTGTTCAGAGCATTATCCGATACCGACAACCCTGAGATAATGGGAAAGAATGTATTTGTCGTTGGAGATATTAAACAGGCTATTTATCGTTTCAGACTTTCCAATCCGGAGCTTTTTAGCAAGACAAGACGGGACGCTCTCGATGAAAAGAACAGTGATACTCTGGAGTCGATAACTTTGAGCAAGAATTTTAGAAGCAGAAGAACTGTTATTGATTTTGTCAATTTCCTGTTCCATATTCTTATGACCGAGAAAAACGGACAGGTAAACTATGACAGTTCCGAGGAGCTTCAGCAGGGCGCAGAATTTGTCGGTGAGGATATCCCAACCGAAGTTATGCTTATTCAGGGCGATAAGGAATACGGCAAGATAAAAGGATATTCTGTTGAAAATTATATTGTTGCGAGCAAGATCAGAGAAATGATCGACCAAAAGGTTCAGGTCTGCGAACACGGAAAGCTCCGTGATTGCCGTGCGGGAGATTTCTGCATACTTGTGCAGGTGAACAAAGAGTGTTCAAGAGTTGCGAAGGCCCTGGAATCCGTAGGATTAAAAGCCCATTCCGAGGATACGGACGGCTATATGAAATCCCGGGAAATATCTATAGTAGTCAATCTGCTGAGAATAATAGACAATCCAATGAATGATATTGCATTGACTGCGGTGATGATGTCACCTGTTATGGATTTTTCGCCGGACGATATGGCAAAGATCTCTCAGCGGACAAAAATCAGCGGAACTCGTCTCAGAGATCATATTTATCAGGTGCTCGCCGCGGCAGGGGCTGAAAAAGGTGAGCGTCATGAAAAAGAGGCTGAATATATCGACCTCGGCGACAGTCTGCTGCAGCAGAAGTGCTCGGACGCTTGCAAGCTTATTAATTCACTCAGGTATTTTTCTATGAGTATGGGTCTTGAAAGGCTTATACGAAAAATATATGATATGACAGATTTAATGGGAATAACTTCTTTGTACCTTGATTCTGCCAAAAAGAGAGCAAATCTGCGTCTCCTGCTTGAATATGCCGCATCTTATGAGGAGAACAGCCAGGAGGGAGTTACCGGATTTCTGCGTTACCTTGATTCTGTTTCAGCCAATGAAAAGGCTTTTAAGCAGGCTGTGACTGTAACGGAGGGCGCTGATTCGGTCTCGGTTAAAACATATCATGCGTCAAAGGGCCTTGAATTTCCGTTTGTATTTCTTTGCCAGCTTGACCATTCGATGACGGGAATGAAAAGAAATTTCTGCACGCATAACGAGCTGGGTTTTGCATTTGCTTTTAATGACAATGACAGACTGCTCAATAAAAGCTCCTTGTATTACAATTATCTGTCCGACATATCTGCGCTTGAAGAAAAGAGCGAAAGGCTCAGACTCCTTTATGTTGGCTGTACACGGGCGAAGGAAAAGCTTTTTGTATGCTGTGCGCCTAATGCAGGCGGTACTAAATCCTACGAAAACGTTATAAACGATAAGATAAAGTATATAAGCCGGTTAAGAAACAACAGCGAGATCGAGGGCATAGTATCCGATGCATCAACCATGCTTGACTGGATAATGCTTGCGCTTTCACTGCATAAAGACGGAGAAACTCTGCTTGAGTGGCTGGGCACCGACAAGATCGGAATAGAGGAATCGGATTATCCTATGCCTGAAATTGAATTTGATGAATACCACATTGAAGAAAAACAGCAGGAAACTGAGGAGAACAAGCATATCAAAGCGAAGCCGAATAATGCATTGCTGAAAACTCTTACAGACAAATTCAATTATGAATATGACAATTCAGACTGTGAAACGCCTGCAAAAATGACAGTAACGGAAATTACCGAAATAGAGAAGGAAAAGAAGCTTGGTGAAAAGAATCCGGAGTTTTATCCTAATTTGCCCAGACTTGATGACGAGCTGGATAAGCTAACGTCTGCTGAGAAAGGTACTTTTACTCACAAGTTCATGGAGCTTGCGGACTATGAAAAAGCCAAAGCTGATGTGAAATGCGAACTTGACAGATTGGTGGAAAAAGGATTTTTCAGCCGTAAAGAAGCCGACGGAGTCTACATAGACGCAGTTGAAGCGTTTTTCAGTTCGGATTTTTATAAGCGTATGAGCCGTTCACCACAGATAATGAGAGAGAAAAAATTCCTTGTGTCGATAAGCGATCTGGATCTAAAGGACAGACTTCCCGATTATGAAGGAAAGGGCGGAATGATACAGGGTATCGCAGACTGCATTTTCAAGGAAAACGACGAGTATGTTCTGGTCGACTATAAGACCGACAGATTTAAAGATATTGAACAGGTCATGGAATATAAAACACAGCTTGAACTGTATAAAGCGGCTTTTGAACTTATTTTAGGCGAAAAGATAAAAAGCAGTTACATTTATTCTTTCTGGCTTAGAAAGGGTGTTGAAATCCCGCTGTAAATGTGCTATAATAGAGTTGTTGAAGTGAATTTTCCGAAGAATGAAAAAAATTTCGGAAAACCCCTTGACAAATCAGTTGGAGCGTAGTATAATATTTTAGTAAACAAAGCAGAACCTGATCCGTTCTCACCTTCAGCGCAGTATTTCTGTTGTAAAAAGGTCAACATGATTTTGCATATTATATTGTGTGATATTATGCGGGTACGGATTATGTCTGTACCCGTTTTATTTTATTTTTGGAGGTGCTGTGTCATTAGCAACAGGGAACATCAGATCAACGAAGATATCCGTGATAAGGAGCTGCGGGTTATCGACGTTGACGGAACTCAGCTTGGTATTTTAAGCGCAGATGAGGCTCTTAAAATTGCATTCGAGAAAGATTTGGATCTTGTTAAAATTGCTCCTCAGGCTACTCCGCCGGTCTGCCGTATAATGGATTACGGTAAGTTCTGTTTTGAACAGACTAAGAGAGAAAAGGAAGCAAAGAAAAATCAAAAGGTCATCGAGATCAAAGAGATCAGAATGTCTTCGACTATCGATACTCATGATTTTAACGTAAAGGTCAATCAGGCTGTTAAATTCCTTAACGGAGGAGATAAAATCAAGGTTTCGGTTAGGTTCAGAAAAAGAACTGTGGCTCATCCTCAGTTTGGCGAAGAACTTCTTGCGAAATTCAAGGAGGCTATTTCCGAGGTTGGCGTTGTTGACAAGCCGTCAAAAATGGAGGGACGAAGCCTTGTAATGTTCGTTTCTCCGAAAGTGAACAAGTAAAATAATTAAGGAGGATAAATCAAATGCCAAAGATCAAGACACATTCCGGCGCAAAGAAGCGTTTCAGCGTAACCGGAAGCGGTAAGGTAAAGTTCCAGCACACAAATAAGAGACACAGACTTACTCAGAAGGACCACAAGCGTAAGAGAATTCTTCGCGGCGCGGCTTATGCTGATGACACGAATATCAAGAACGTAAAGGCTCTTATCCCTTACAAATAAACGAGTTGTAGGGAAAATCATTATTGAAAATATCAGGAGGTAATAACTATGGCTCGTGTAAAGGGAGCAATGATGACTCGTAAGAGAAGAAATAAGACTCTTAAGCTTGCTAAGGGATACTTTGGCGCTAAGAGCAAGCACTTCAAGATGGCTAAGCAGGCTGTGATGAAGTCCGGCCAGTATGCATACATCGGAAGAAAGCAGAAGAAGAGAGATTTCAGAAAGCTTTGGATCACAAGAATTTCCGCTGCCGCAAAGCTTAACGGCATGAATTATTCAACATTCATGAACGGCGTAAACAAGGCAGGCATCAATCTTAACAGAAAGATGCTTTCCGAAATTGCAATCAGCGATCCTGCGGGCTTTACTGCAATTGCTGAAAAGGCAAAGGCGGCTCTTTAACAGTAAAAAACACGCACGTTCTTGTAACCTGCGTGTTTTGTTGTATATTAAGGCATTATATTATTCAGAATAAGAGGTGACGCAGATTGCATATTATAAGTAAGGACAATTCAAAAATTAAGCTGTATAAGAAGCTTTCATCAAGTAAAAAGACCAGAGACGAGCTTGGGCTTTTTACGGTTGAGGGAGCGCGCAACTGCGTTGACACCGCTTATGAGGCATTGGAGGGACGGATAAGCGTTCATTCGCTTTTTTATACCCAGAGTGCTGTAGCGAAATACTCGGCGGACTTGTCTACCGACAATCTTTTTAAGTGCATCAGTGAAGATCGCTGTTTTGAGATCTCACAGGAAATCGCTGAAAAAATGACCGACGAGGGAAGTTCGCAGGGAATTTTTATGATAGCACATAAAGTCGATAAGAAATTTGATTCCGAACATCTTGAATCCGATGGGAAATATCTGGTGCTTGACGGTTTGCAGGATCCGGGCAATCTTGGCACTCTTCTGCGCACTGCGGACGCTGTAGGCGTTGACGGCGTTGTTATGACGGGTAATTGCGTGGATCTGTATAATCCTAAGGTGGTTCGCTCTGCGATGGGCAGCATTGCCAGACTTGATCTGTTTGTTGTCAAGGATTTTTCCGAAGTGGTTAAAACCTTTAGGGAGATTGGAGTTGAAACTGCGGCGGCTGTAGTTAGAGGCGGCGACAGCATTACAGGTTTTGATTTCAAAAAGCCTTGTGCAGTTGTGATAGGCAACGAGGGAAACGGCCTTTCTGAGGATCATATTGAATTATGTGACAGCAGTGTCACTATAAGAATGCAGGGGAACATAGAATCCCTTAACGCCGCTTGTGCAGGAACAATAATTCTTTGGGAAATGTTCAGAGGTGACTGATATGGGTGATAATAATATTATCAGGTGGCTTTGGGCTGTTATGGTTTTTATGCCTGCAAGCAAACGTCTTTGGGAAATGTCGGCTAATTATGATACTATCGCAGAGTTCACGGACGCCGTAAATAATTCTGAGATCGACGGTCTTACCGATAAGGAACGCGAACGAGCTTCAAAAATCTTGTTCGATGACGCAGAAAGATTATATGAATGCTGTGTTAAGCTTGGTATGAATGTATATTGTTACGAAAGTGAGGGCTATCCCGAAACATTGAAGCGGATCGCAAATCCGCCGGCAGTGCTTTTTGCATACGGTAACCTTGACTTTTTAAACGATAAATGTATAATATCTATAGTGGGTTCTCGTAACCCGTCCGAATATTCGGTCAAAACGACGGAGAGAATTTGCAGAGATTTGATTGACAGAAACTGTCTTTTGGCTTCCGGGTTTGCCGGAGGCATCGATCAGCTTGTAAACAGAGTATCAATTGACTGTAACAGTATGCCTGTTGCAGTCTGCGGCACAGCTTTAGACAGTGATTATCCAAAAGACAGCGGTGATATAAAAAAGCAGATCGCTGAAAGCGGCGTGATCTTTTCGGAATATTATCCCGGATTTCGCTCATTTGGGAATGCTTTTGTAAATCGCAACAGGATACTTACAGGCATTTCAAGCGGAGTTCTTTTTGCCGAATGCAGTCGGTCAAGTCATGGACTTGACAACGTTAATCATGCGGTTTCACAGGGTAAACAGATCTTTGTTATTCCTCCCCATGATATTTATGATGAAAGATATTTCGGACAGCGTGATCTTATCCGCGACGAATGTCAACCTGTTTTCGGCGCAGAGGATATTGTATATTCGCTGGGCAGTGACAGGTTTGAGTCGCTCAAGCTTGTAAACAGTATGGGAGAGTTTACTCTACCTGCCGAGGATTCGGTTATACTTGGCGGAGAGTCGGTAAAGCCTAGGAAAACAAGAAAGAAGAGTAAATCTGCGGCTGATAAAGTGCCGGAAGAAGATACGCAAGCAAAGAATAACATAGATTACTCTCAGCTTGATGAGAGCGGACAGAAAATATGCAGACTGCTTAAAAACGGCAGAATGTTGGCTGATGATATTGCGGCAAGGTCGCAAATGGATATAGCGGATGTGCTTGCGCTGCTTACAGAGCTGGAGTTGGACGGCATTGTACGGTCGTTTCCCGGAAAAATGTTCGGTTTATAATTTTATTGGAATGGAGAATTGATTTGTCTAATTTGATCATAGTTGAGTCGCCGACCAAGATAAAGACTATCAAAAGGTATCTGAGCGGCGATTATGAGGTTGTGGCTTCAAAGGGTCATGTAAGAGATCTGCCAAAGTCTAAGCTTGGTGTGGATATTGAGCATTCTTTTGAACCTAAATATGTGAATATAAAGGATAAGGAAGCAATCATAAAGGATATAAAGAAGCTTGCTAAAAAGAGCGACCATGTGTATCTGGCAGGAGACCCGGATCGTGAGGGAGAAGCGATTTCGTGGCATCTGGCTCAGATATTAGGTCTTGATCTGAACGATAAGAACAGGGTTACTTTTAATGAGCTTACCGAATCCGGTATAAAAGCGGGAATGAGCAATCCTCGTTCTATAGATATTAATCTTGTCAACGCTCAGCAGGCAAGGCGTATTCTTGACAGGATCGTGGGTTATAAGCTTTCACCGTTTCTGTGGCGCAAGATCAGAAAGGGTCTGTCTGCAGGAAGAGTTCAGTCCGTAGCTGTGAAAATGATATGCGACAGGGAAAATGATATCCGTTCTTTTGTTTCTCAGGAGTACTGGTCTATAGACGGAAAGTTTTCCGCTAACGGTGAGCGAAAGACCTTTGCCGCTAAGCTTAATACTATTGACGGTGTTAAAGCTGAGATAAAGAGCAAGGAACAGGCTGATGAAATTCTTGCAAGACTTGAGGGTGCGGAGTTTTCTATCGATAAGGTAAAGAAAAGCGTTCACAGAAAATCTCCTGCGGCGCCTTTTACCACATCAACCCTTCAGCAGGAGGCTTCCAGACGATTAGGCTTTCAGGCAAGACGAACCATGAAAACCGCTCAGGAACTTTATGAGGGAGTCGAGATCAAGGGTATGGGACAAACGGGTCTTATTACCTATATGCGTACGGACAGTCTCAGAATTTCCGACGAGGCAAGAGCGTCGGCATATGATTTTATAAGAGCTAAATACGGCGACAAATATATTCCGGATACGCCGAAAAAGTATAAAACCAAGGGTAACGCTCAGGACGCACACGAAGCGATAAGACCTACTCACCCTGAGTTAACACCGGATACTGTAAAAGAAAGCGGCGTTACCACGGATCAGTACAAGCTTTATAAGCTTATCTGGGAAAGATTTATTGCTTCGCAGATGTCGAACTGTCTTATGGATACCGTTTCCGTAGATATTCTTGCTAATGGGTGTAATTTCAAGGCGACCGGCTATTCCGTTAAGTTTGACGGTTTTACGATACTTTATGAGGAAACAAAGGACGATGACGGGGAGAAGAAAAATGTTCTTCCTGCAATCAAGAAAGGTGACCCGATAAAGGTACGCAGCCTTGAGGGTAATCAGCATTTTACCCAGCCTCCGGCAAGATACACCGAAGCTACGCTGGTCAAAGCTTTTGAAGAAACCGGGATAGGAAGACCGTCTACCTATGTGCCTACTATCACTACGATAATCAACAGAAATTATGTTGAGCGCGACGGAAAACAGCTTAAGCCGACAGCACTCGGAGAAGTCACCAACGAGCTTATGAGCGAACATTTTGATAAGATAGTTGACGTAAAGTTCACGGCTAACATGGAGAACTCATTGGACGAGGTTGAAAGCGGCAAAAAAAGCTGGGTCAAGACTTTACAGGATTTCTACGGCGAATTTGACGATGAGCTTACCAAAGCCGAGGAGGCAATGGATGGAAAAAGAGTTAAAGTGCCGGACGAGGAGACCGATCAGGTCTGCGAAATATGCGGAAAACCCATGGTCATAAAGATAGGAAGATATGGGAAATTTATGGCTTGTTCAGGATTCCCGGATTGTACTAACACCAAGAAAATTGTACAGGAAACCGGTGGGTTATGCCCGTTCTGCGGAAAGAAAGTTTTGCTCAAAAAATCCAAAAAGGGCAAGAAGTATTACGGTTGTGAGGACAATCCGGAGTGTAAGTTTATGACATGGGATCTTCCTACCGAGGAAAAGTGTCCAAAGTGCGGTTCTACTTTGTTCCAGAAAGGCGGAAAGAACGGCATACTGATTTGTCATAAGCCCGACTGCGGATATGAAAGGAATTTGACCAATGGCGGTTAAGGTTATCGGAGCGGGTCTTGCAGGCTGTGAGGCTGTGTGGCAGCTTGCCTGCGCCGGAATTGATGTAGAGCTTTACGAGATGAAACCCGCGAAATTTACTCCTGCGCATAAGTATAAGGGTTTTGCAGAGCTTGTCTGTTCTAACTCTCTGAAAGCTGAAAGAATTGAATCTGCCGCAGGTATGCTCAAAGAAGAAATGCGCCGGCTTGGTTCTGTTACTATGGAGTGTGCCGCACTTTCAAAGGTTTCTGCGGGAGGTGCGCTGGCAGTTGACAGAGAGAAGTTTTCGGACCTTGTGACCGAAAAAATCAAGAGCAATGCTTGGATAAAGGTGATCGAGGAAGAGGTTACAGAGATACCTGATGGCGACGTTATAATTGCAACGGGACCTCTAACCTCCGACGGTCTTGCCGACAGTATAAAAAAACTCTGTGGTGATTATCTGTATTTTCACGACGCCGCGGCGCCTATCGTCACCTTTGATAGTCTTGATAAGGAAAAGGTATTCTTTGCCTCGCGCTACGGCAAGGGAGAGGCGGACTATATAAACTGTCCTATGGATAAGGAAGAATATCTGAGATTCTATAGTGCGCTTATCAATGCAGAATCTGCGCCGCTTCACGATTTTGACAAGGAGCATTTCGGCAAGGATAATTTTAAGGTATATGAGGGTTGTATGCCTATAGAAGTGCTTGCAAAAAGAGGCGAGGACACTATGAGGTTCGGTCCGTTAAAGCCTGTGGGACTTACCGATCCAAGGACGGGAAAACGTCCTTATGCGGTAGTTCAGCTGAGGGCGGAAAACTCGCAGGGGACGCTTTACAATATAGTCGGTTTTCAGACAAATCTGAAATTCGGTGAGCAGAAAAGAGTTTTCTCACTTATAACGGGACTTGAAAACGCTGAGTTTATGCGCTATGGCGTTATGCACAGAAATACCTTTATAAATTCGCCTAAGCTTTTGAACGAGCAGTTTAATATGCGCATCAGAGAAAATCTGTTTTTTGCGGGACAGATGACGGGGGTTGAGGGCTATATAGAGTCTGCCGCCAGCGGTATTCTTGCGGGACTTAATATGGCAAGGCGTTTGCAGGGGAAATCCTATATTACCCTTCCCGAAACTACAATGATGGGTGCGCTGTCAAAATATATCAGCGATCCGACTGTTGAGAAGTTCCAGCCAATGGGATGCAATATGGGTATCCTGCCTGAACTTCCTGAAAGAATAAGAGACAAAAAACTTAAATATAAAATGATAGCTGAAAGAGGTCTGGAGGATCTGGACAAAACGCTCGTGGATATTTAAAGTGTTCTGAAACGGAGGATAAATATATGAATATAGTAATTGACGCATTCGGCGGAGATAACGCTCCTTTAGAAGTGATAAAGGGTGCGATCGACGCACGGAAGGATTTCAATATTGACGTCACTCTTGTCGGTGACGAAGTCAAGATCAAAAAATGTGCCGAGGATAACGGTCTGGATATTTCAGGACTACATATCCGCCACGCAGATACGGTCATAGAGATATGCGAAGAGCCTACTGAGGTCATCAAGAGCAAGAAAAACTGTTCAATGGCTGTTGGTATGCAGATGCTTGCCGACTCAGAGGGCGACGCATTTGTTTCCGCCGGCTCAACGGGCGCACTGGTTGTCGGTGCAACATTTATTGTCAAGAGAATCAAGGGAATAAAAAGACCTGCTCTGGCTACTATTCTGCCTACAGCTGCAAATCCGACAATGCTTCTGGACAGCGGAGCAAACGCTGATTGCCGTCCGGAAATGCTGGTTCAGTTCGGTATAATGGGTACGGCGTATATGAATAAGATCATGGGGGTTAAAGCTCCGAGAGTGGGGCTTGCAAATATCGGTTCGGAGGAATCCAAAGGAAGAGAACTGGAGCTTGAGACCTATAAGCAGCTTAAAACAGCGCCGGTAACCTTTATCGGAAACATTGAGGCAAGACAGCTACCTATGGGTGACTGCGACGTATGCATTGCCGACGGATTCTGCGGAAACCTTATGCTGAAGCTTTACGAGGGTATGGCAAAATTCTTTTCGGGAGAGCTTAAAACCTTGCTCACAAAGGATTTTAAATCCAAGCTTGCGGCTCTTATGGTCATGAAAAATGTCAAGGAGTTCAAAAACAAGGTAGATTATTCCGAGTACGGCGGAGCGCCGCTGTTGGGAACTGCAAAGCCGGTCATTAAGGCCCATGGTTCTTCAAATGCGAGAGCATTCTATAATGCGATCAGACAAGCTAAGCAGTTTACGGAAACAAAGGTGATCGATGAAATTACCTCTGCTATTGAACAAATGAAAAGCAAACAGGAGATGTTATAATGGATGAACTGAAAGCTTTAAAGGAGTTTCAGCAAAGAATTGGTTATACTTTCAATGATGAAAAGCTACTTTATGAGGCTCTGTCGCATTCGTCATTTGCCAATGAAAATAAGAAGACCAGAAGAAGCAATGAAAGACTTGAATTTTTAGGGGATTCAGTGCTTTCGATAGTTGTTTCCGACCATATTTTCGAGCATTATCAGCATCTTCCGGAGGGCGAGCTTACAAAAATGAGAGCATCGCTCGTTTGTGAAAAGGCTCTGTTTGAATTTTCTAAGAAAATTGAGCTTGGTAAATATATATTTCTCGGAAAGGGCGAAGAAATAACCGGCGGACGTGAAAGGCCGTCTATAATTTCAGACGCTTTTGAGGCTGTTATTGCCGCTATTTATCTTGACGGCGGGATTGAGCCTGTAAGCAAGTATATTCTTTCGTTTATTCCTGAAAGCATTACTCCGGACGGTTCAGCCTTCCATGATTACAAAACGATTCTTCAGGAGATCATTCAGAAAAATCCAGAGGAAAGGATAGAATATCATCTGAAAAGCGAGTCGGGACCCGACCACAATAAGAAATTTACCGTACAGGTTCTTTTAAACAGCAACGTTATCGGAGAGGGTACAGGAAAGTCGAAAAAAACCGCTGAACAGTATGCCGCAAAAGAAGCGCTGGAATTAATGGGTTATGGCGCACAGTAACATTTCTATATTCGTTCCGCATATCGGTTGTCCGCATATGTGCGCCTTCTGCAATCAGCGTACCATTACGGGTACGGAGGAAATTCCCCGTGGCGGCGATGTAAAAAGAGTATGTGCTAAGGCTTTGCAGGAGATAAAAAAACCCGCAGAGGCGGAAATTGCTTTTTTCGGAGGGAGCTTTACCGCTGTGCCGAGGGAATATATGCTGGAACTGCTTGAATCGGCTCAGGATTTTATAGGCGACGGCAAATTCAAAGGTATAAGAATTTCGACCCGTCCGGATTATATTGATGACGAAGTTCTTAAAATTCTTAAAACCTACGGTGTAACATCCATAGAGCTTGGCGCGCAGTCCATGGTCGACAGGGTGCTTGAAGCCAACGAGCGCGGACATACTGTGTTGGACGTGGCTAACGCCGTAAAACTGATCAAAAGTTATGGTTGTTTTGAACTTGGACTTCAGATGATGGTAGGTCTGTATAAGTCAACTCCCGACGACGAGAAAACTACATGGAACAGGATCGCAGAGCTTTCGCCTGATACGGTTAGGATATATCCGGTTGTAATACTTGAAGATACAAAATTAGGCGATTTATTTAAGAGCGGGGAGTATAAGCCGGTAGATTTTGAAACGGTCGTAGATCTATGTACCGATTTCCTCACAGACGCTGAAAAACGTAATATCAACGTAATCAAGCTTGGACTTCACGCAAGCGAAGTTGTTGAATCGCAGATGCTGGGAGGATTCTATCACCCTGCATTCAGAGAGCTTTGCGAGGGCAGGCGTTACCGCAGAGAATTTGAAAAAGAGATTGGTAAGCACGGCAGTAATATAAAGTATGCTGAGTTTTTAGTGCCTGAAAGAAACATCAGCAAGGCATACGGACAGAAAAAGCGCAATGCTGAATATTTCAGAAATTTGGGCATCAGATTGAAAATATCTTCTGATAAAAATTTGACGGAAAGATATATTACAGTTAATATCCGGTGAGGAAAGGAGGGAAAAATAAATGTATCTTAGATCATTGGAGCTTCAGGGCTTTAAATCCTTTCCGGATAAAATAGAACTTAAGTTCAATAAAGGTATTACAGCGGTCGTAGGGCCTAACGGATCGGGAAAGAGTAACATCGGCGACGCTATGCGCTGGGTAATGGGCGAGCAGTCATCAAAAACGCTGAGAGGAGAGAAAATGTCCGGTGTTATTTTCCACGGCACTCAGACTAGACCAAAGGCGGCTTTTGCTCAGGTAACTATTACTATTGATAATAAAGACCGGGCTTTGGAGTTTGACAGCGATACGGTTTCTGTTTCCAGAAAGCTTTACAGAAACGGCGACAGCGAATATATGATAAACGGAAACGCTGTAAGATTAAAAGACGTTGTAGAGTTGTTCATGGATACCGGACTTGGTAGAGACGGTTATTCTATTATCGGGCAGGGACGAATTGCAGACATCGTCAACGGTAAGTCCAACGAACGCCGTGAGATTTTTGAGGAAGCCGCCGGTATTTCAAAATTCCGATTCAAAAAGGAAGAAGCCGAGAAAAAGCTTGTGGCGGCCGAGGATAATATTTCACGTCTGAACGATATTATCGGAGAGCTTGAAAGCCGTATAGGTCCGTTGAAAGCGCAGTCTGAAAAGGCAGAGAAATTTCGTGTTCTTGATGATGAAAAAAGAAAACTGGAGGTTTCTGTCTGGGTACATAGGCTCGACGAATATATGTCTCAGCTTGACGGATATTCGGAAAAGCTTGAATCTATGCAGGAACAGTATGATCGTCTTTCAAAAGAGCTTGAAGAAGTTGAAAATGAGATAGACGAAAGCTTTGAAAAGAGCGCTGAAAAATCTGCTGAGGCCGACAGACTAAAAAATCAGATACATCAGGTAGAATTGGAAAATTCTCAGGCGCTTTCCGATATCGCAGTGTTTGAAAATGACATATCCCACCTTGAAGATAATATTTTGCAGTTCAAAGAGCAAATAGAGCAGTCTAAGGCGTCAAAATACTATCTTGAGGCTGAGCTTGAAAAACGGCATAATGATCTGGCTGAACTTACGGCAAAGAAATACGAGCAGGACGAAGCCGTTTCCGAAAAGGAACGTGAACTTTCTGAACTTGTTTCACGGTCTGAGAAGTCTGATAAAACTGTAAGCGACGCAAGCAATTCTATAAATGCAGTTTATATGAGAAAGTCTGAAATATCGTTCAGACTTGAAAATGCTAAAAACAATCTTTCTGAAACTGAGGAGCAAACGGAAAAGGCTTTGGATTATAAAAATCAGCTTGAGGAGCATTCAAAGCTTTCAATGAAGGAACTTAAAGAACTGAGAGAGTCAAAAGCTAAAGCAGACGAGCAGAAAGAGGATTACAGCAATCGTCTGAGCGGATTAAATAAGCTGTTGGAGGTTCGCAGTGAAAAGCTTAAAAATTGTAATAAAAGCTTTGCGGACACAGACGTTGCGCTCAGAGAAATACATTCCAAAATTTCATTACTGAATGATCTGGAAAACTCTATGGAGGGCTTTGCTTACAGCGTTAAGCACGTTATGAAGGCCTCAAAGCAGGGTCGGATCAGCGGCATCTGCGGATCAGTCGCTCAGCTTATTTCTGTAGATACAAAGTATTCTGTTGCTGTCGAAACAGCGCTGGGAGGTTCGCTTCAGAACATCGTTGTTGAAAACGAGGATGCGGCTAAACGCAGTATGAGGCTCTTAAAAGAGGACAAAGCGGGGCGAGCGACCTTTTTACCGATAACTTCTGTTAGGGGAACACGGCTTGATTTTCCAAAGCTTGAAGCTGAGGAAGGCTTTGTTTCTCTGGGCTGTGATCTGGTAAAATACGATACTAGATACACAGGTATAATAGACAGTTTACTTGGCAGAATATGTATAGCCGAGGACATTGACTGTGCCGCAGTGATAGCGAAGAAATACGGGTACAAGTTCAGGATAGTTACACTTGACGGACAGGTAGTTAACGCAGGCGGTTCATTTACCGGCGGAAGCGTTTCAAAAAAGACCGGAATACTTACCCGGAAAAACGAGATAGAGACGCTTGAAAATAAGAAAAAATCCCTTGAAAAACAATACGGGGAACTGGAAGAAAAAAGAAACAGGCTTGTTCAGGAAGTTTCTAAGTTCAATGCGGATATTGAAGGATTACGGGAACAAATATCTCAGGTGAACGGAGACTGTCTCAGATTTGAAATGGAGATCAAGCGCGTAAGCGAGTATTACAGTGATTATGAAAATAAGCTTGATGAAACAGATTTGCTCATTGATCAGCTCAGATCAAAGCTTGTGTCTGCTAAGAACGAGATAGATAAAGCTAATTCCGATCTGTCTGCCGTTGAAAATGAGATTTCTGAGAGAGAAAAAATGCTTGCGGATTCTCAGAGCGAGCAGGCAGATTTAAAACAAAAGCGTGAAGTGCTCAGCGACGAGCTTTCTGAATTCAGGATAAATACAGTCGAGCTGTCAAAGGATATCGACGCTTGCAAACTGTCAATAGAACAGCTTGAATCAACTATTTCGGGAAGTGATGACGACAGCGAAAAGTTTGCCAAAAACATCGGTGAATGTGAAAAAACTATTGAAGAGAAAAAACGGCTTATCGCTGAAACGAGAGAAAAACTCAGCGGTGCGGACGAAATTATCAGTGGAATCAACAAAGCGGTCGCGAATGCTCAGAGAGAGCATCTTGAGTTTGATAATGCGGCTAACAAGCTGCGCTCAAAGCAGAAAATTAAAATGGACGAAAAAGAAATGCTTTCCGGGCAATTGTCCAGAACAGAGGAGCAACGGAAAGCGGTCACGGCAAGCTTTGATAAGCTTGTTGCTCAGCTTTGGGATGATTATGAGCTTACAAGAAGCGACGCCGCTGAGATGTCCGAAAAAATTGAGGATATGACAGAGGCAAACAAGAGACTTACCGAACTTAGGAACAAAATCAAAAACCTCGGTCATGTCAATCTCGGGGCAATAGAGGAATATGCTGAGGTTTCAGAGCGATATAAGTTTATGACGGCTCAGCTTGAGGACGTTAACACCTCCAGGCTGGAGCTTGAAAAACTTATTGACGATTTGACGGAAAACATGAAGAATATGTTTGTTGAGACTTTCGACCGAATAAATTCCAATTTCAAGAAAATATTCTCGGAGCTTTTCGGCGGCGGTCAAGGCGAACTTATTCTTACCGATATGAATAACGTTCTGGAATGCGGAATAGAGATCAACGTCCAGCCGCCGGGAAAAGTCATTACTAATCTTATGTCTCTTTCCGGAGGTGAACAGGCTCTTGTTGCTATCGCAATTTATTTTGCGATATTGAAGATCTCTCCGTCGCCGTTTTGTCTGCTTGACGAGATCGAGGCGGCGCTTGACGACGTGAACGTAACCAAATACGCTCAATACCTGCATCATCTCACGGATAAGACTCAGTTTATCACCATTACCCACAGGCGTGGAACTATGGAAGAGGCTGATGTCCTTTACGGTGTTACGATGCAGGAAAAGGGTATTTCAAAGCTTTTGAAAATGGACGTTTCCGAAACTCATCAGATGAAACTTGAATAAGGAGTGTTATAATGGGATTTTTTGAAAAGCTGAAAAACGGTCTGAAAAAAACTAAGGATTCGATGATGGGCAGAATTGAAAGCCTGCTCCACTCATTCAGTAAGATCGACGAGGACCTTTTTGAAGAACTTGAAGAAACTTTGATACTTTGCGATATAGGGGTCACTACTTCGGAAAAAATCTGCGATCAGCTAAGAGAAAGAGTAAAGAAGGACGGCGTTAAAGAGCCTGAACTGATAAAAGATATGCTCAAAGAAATCATAACCGAAATGTTAGGAGAAGAACAGCCCTTGGATATGTCCACGACGCCGTCTGTAATTCTTGTAATCGGAGTTAACGGGGTAGGTAAAACAACTACTATCGGTAAGCTTGCATACCAGCTCCACAATCAGGGCAAAAAAGTTATTGTTGCGGCGGCAGATACATTCAGAGCGGCGGCTATTGACCAGCTTGAAGTATGGACCCAGCGTGCGGGAGTAGATATAATCAAGCACAACGAAGGCTCAGACCCGGCGTCTGTTGTTTTTGATGCGCTTGCGGCGGCAAAAGCACGGCAGGCAGATGTTGTAATATGCGATACCGCAGGAAGACTTCACAATAAGAAAAATCTTATGGACGAGCTAAAGAAAATCTCCAGAATAGTTCATCAGCAGGCTGAGGGCTGTGCGTTGGAGGTGTTGTTGGCGCTTGACGCAACGACCGGTCAGAATGCCGTAAATCAGGCAAAGCAGTTCAATGAAGTTGCAGATATTACCGGAATTATTCTTACAAAGCTTGACGGAACAGCAAAAGGTGGTATAATAATAAGTATAACAGATGATTTAAAAGTTCCTGTGAAGCTTGTAACTGTCGGGGAAAAGATAGACGACATACAGCCGTTTTCCTCGCGAGACTTTGTAGAAGCTCTGTTTGAATAGAAATAGAATAAGATAAGGAAGAAAAAGTTAGTATATAATCGGGGGAATTATTATGGATAAGGTTTTATTTGTTGTTGATATGCAGGAAATGTATGTGGGCAGAGGAAGAGATAAAAACGCCTACCCGTATGACTCAGAAAAGCTTATCGAGTGCATTAATAAGCGCATAGCGTCATATAAACCGGAGGAGGTCTTTTATATAGTAAGCTATAAAAAAGGTCTGTTCGGAGGAGCTATGCCTAAGGAGGGAACTCCGGCTGCAGGATTTCCCGCAAAGTTAAAGGTCGTTTCAAAAAATATTTATCAGAAAAGCAAGCCGGACGCCTTTTCAAATGTCGCTCTTGAGGATTTTATGAGAGCAAGAAACGTAAAGGAAATTGAGTTTGTCGGAGTTGACGGGGGTATCTCGGTAGGAAATACTGCGATCGGAGCTATAGAATGCGGCATGACGGTAATACTCAACGAAGACTGCATTGGTACTGTTTCAAAAGAAAAAGCTATGAAATGCCGGGAGAAAATGAAAAAGAACAAGGTATCCTACATACACAGTTAAAAGATGTTTAAGGAGGTGCGCTCCTGTGGGGCGCAGTTATAAAAGATGAAACTTGTAATTGCAAGTAATAATAAGGGAAAAATCAGAGAATACAAACAGCTGCTTGAACCGTTGGGGTATGAAGTCATTTCGCAGTCGGAAGCCGGTATTGATCTTAACGTTGAGGAAACGGGCAGTACCTTTGCTGAAAATTCTGCTTTAAAGGCACGTGCGGCATATAAGCTTTGCGGCTGTGCTGTTCTTGCGGACGACAGCGGCCTGGAGATCGACGCATTAAACGGCGAACCCGGAGTATATTCGGCGAGATACGGCGGTCTTGATTCAGACGCGGAACGTACTGCGCTTGTGCTTGACAGACTCAAAAACGTACCGAATGATAAAAGAGGAGCTAATTTTACCTGCACAATACATTTTATCAAGACGAACGGTGAAGAAATTGCAGTTGAGGGTAAGGTTTTCGGCAAAATAGGTTATGAACCTGTAGGCGAAAACGGCTTTGGTTACGATCCGATTTTTATGTACGGAGATAAAAGCTTTGCGCAGGTCGATCCGGAAACTAAAAATTCGGTATCACACAGAGCTAATGCTTTGAAAAAACTAATAGGGGCGCTAAAAAGCGATAATTAACGCCTTAATAAATAATATTACAGCTTTGCCGTTTGTCTTTTTTGATATATTGTTATCAAGAAAGATTTCGGTTTAATATGGAGCTGTTGAAAGGACAAATTATGATTTCAACTAAACAGAGAGCAGAACTCAAGGCAATAGCGTCTTCGCTTCAGCCCGCTTTTCAGGTGGGAAAGGGGGGTGTCAATGACGCTCAGGTAGCACAGATAGACGATTATCTCAGAGTACACGAGCTGGTAAAAATTAAAGTTCTGGATAATTCTATGTATACAGCCAGAGAGGCGGCTGAGGAGATTGCAGACAAAATTTCTGCCGAAGTCGTACAGACCATTGGTTCTAAGGCAGTTCTTTACAAGCGCAACGATAAGGAACCGGTCATCAGACTTAAAGCAAAGTAATGAATATCGGAATTTTCGGAGGAACCTTTAATCCCGTGCATCTTGGGCACAGAAACTGTCTTATAAGCGTGATCGATCAAATAAAGCTTGCCAGGGTGATAGTTATGCCGGACAGAATACCACCGCATAAAGCTGCTCAGGAGCTTGCTTCGCCCGAGGACAGGCTGAATATGTGCAGGCTGGCTTTTGGCGATATTGCAGGGGTCGAGTTCTCGGATTGGGAGCTTAGGCAGGCGGGGAAAAGCTACTCGGTGCTTACTCTGAGACATTTAAAAAAGCTGTATCCTGATGATAAGCTTTTCTTTATAATGGGGAGCGATATGCTGTTGTCATTTGAGCAGTGGTACAGATATGAAGAAATCCTGTCGCTGGCTTCGCTTGCCTGTGTTGCAAGGCTTGACGAGGATATTGACAAACTAGAACCTTTCGCTGAGATTCTCAGAGCTAAAAATGGTGAGGTTTTTATAATCAGGACCGAGCCGTTTGACATATCGTCTTCCGAAATAAGGGATATGCTCAAAAAAAATCTTGATTGCTCTTGCTATTTAGATAAAAATGTTGTACAATATATAGTGGATAAAAATTTGTATGACAGAGGTTTTACTATTGGCGGACAAAAAAGTTATAGGAGCTTATAAAGCTTATTTAAAGGATCATTTATCAAAGAAAAGGTATACTCACTCGGTAAACGTTGCAAATGCCGCTGTTACGTTGGCGAAAAGATACGGCGCTGATACGGACAAAGCTTATGTTGCAGGCTTGCTGCATGACGTTGCCAAGGAATTGCCTGTCGATGAACTTGCGAAAATCGTTGAAAAATCTTCTCTTGATGTGTGCGATATTGAAAAGAAGGCGATCCCGCTTTTTCACGGTATTGCAGGCGCAGAGCTGATACGAACGCTGTTTGATATTCACGATCCTGAGATCATTTCGGCTATCCGTTATCATACGGTTGCCTGCGGCAATATGCCGAAGCTGAGCCAGATAATTTATCTTGCAGATCTTATTTCCGAGGACAGAGATTATAAGGACGTAAAGAAAATGCGTAAATATTCAGAGCAGAGCCTTGAAAAGGCAATGCTTGAAGCGTTGAAATTCTCTATCAGGGATTCTGTTGATAAGGGAAATACCATTCCGGTCTCAACGCTTATGGCATATAATGATTTTACCGAAACTGTAAAGTAATTTTATTTAAGGTAACACCGCACAACTATTGTGTGCGGATAACGGAAAATTGGCAAGTTAGACGTGCACAAAGCCGTTAGGCGGTAGTTGTGCGGTGTTGCCTTAATAAAAACTATAGCAAAGGAGGCTTGTTCGCCTGCCAAAACTTGCGCAGGGACATTTTTTATGGAAAATATCACTCAAAATGAAAAGCTCACAACAATAATCAAAGCTCTCGATTCCAAGAGAGCCGAGGATATACAGCTGATAGAAATCGGCGATCTTACCATCGTTGCCGATTATTTTGTAATTGCCAACGGAACGTCAAATACACAAACAAAGGCGTTAGCGGAAGAAGTCGAGTTCAAAATGAGCCAGATAGGGATCGAGCCGCAAAGAACTGAGGGCTATCAGGGGTCAACATGGATAGTTCTTGATTACGGCGAGATAGTAGTTCATGTATTTTACAAAGAAACCAGAGGATATTATAACCTTGAAAGACTTTGGTCCGACGGTAAGAGTATCGATGTAGCGCAGTTTCTTCCTGAAGAGAAATAGTTTTTGGGGTGAAAAATTATGTGGGAGAGCAAGAGCGAAAAGGAAGAATATGAACGTCTCAGAATTGAAAATGATAAGAAAGCCGAAACAGGATTGAAAAAGCTCAAGGCTGCCGCGGCGGCCGAGTTGATCATCTGGATTTTGCACATTGCTGTTATCGGAGAAGTTTCATGGTATGCGGCGCTATTCATTATTATCCTGCCGCTTATAGCTTTGTTTGGCTATTTTACCAACAGGACTCTTGGGTTTTATGTATTTGCCGCTTTTTTGACTTTACAGCTGGCGTTTATATATCTTGACTGTCATAGGCTGGTTTTTCTGTTAGTTGCTGTTTTCAGCAAAAACGGGGCTGATTTTTCCGTTTGGTTTGCAATTTTTATAGTTGTCGCAACTATTGTGCTGTACTGTGCCTCATGTGAGGTTGAGATATTCGACCGCGATGTTAGAGTTTGGAGAGTATATGGACGACGCAGAATTTGACGGCTGGAGGATTTGGCATGGATAATCCGCCGGCAAATAAAAGCGTTAAGGACTTTTTTTCACGAATTAGATAAATAGGACGGTTTGTCCTGATAATAAATGTTCAATATTTTTACAAAGGATTGGTTAAAATGAAGAATTACGATTTTTCCGCAATAGAGAAAAAATGGCAGACATACTGGGAGGAGCATGAAACTTTCAAGACCGATGTCTGGGACTTTTCAAAGCCTAAATTCTACGCTCTCGATATGTTTCCTTATCCGTCGGGAGTGGGGCTCCACGCCGGTCACCCCGAGGGCTATACCGCTACGGATATTGTTTCAAGAATGAAAAGAATGCAGGGCTATAACGTTCTTCATCCTATGGGCTATGATTCCTTCGGTCTTCCCGCTGAGCAGTACGCAGTAACGACCGGCAATCACCCGAACGGCTTTACGCAGGAAAATATCAAGACCTTTTCAAAACAGCTTAAAGAGCTTGGCTTCGATTACGACTGGAGCAAAATGATCGCAACCAGTGACCCAAAATTTTATAAATGGACTCAGTGGATATTTAAACAGCTGTATCTTGACGGTTATGCTCAGTACATAGATATGCCTGTAAACTGGTGCGAGGAGCTTGGTACGGTACTTTCAAACGACGAGGTAGTTGACGGAAAATCCGAAAGAGGCGGATATCCCGTTGTAAGAAAGAATATGAAACAGTGGGTCATCAATCAGCCGGCTTTTGCCGAAGAACTTCTGGAGGGCCTTGATGAGATCGACTGGCCCGAATCCACAAAGCTTATGCAAAAAAACTGGATCGGAAAGTCAACGGGCGTCGAAGTCAAATTTCAGATCGTCGGCGGCGGAGAATTTTCTATATTTACAACCTGCATTGAGACGATCTATGGAATTACCTTTATGGTTCTTGCCCCCGACGGCGAGATCGTGAAACAGCTTATGCCGCGTGTCCGGAATAAAGACGAAGTTCAGGCGTATATCAATGAAACGCTGAAAAAGAACGATATGGACAGAACCGAGCTTAATAAAACTAAGTCCGGATGCGAGCTTAAGGGCGTAACCTGTATCAACCCCGTAAACGGCAAGGAAGTAAGAATGTTTATCGGAGATTTTGTCCTTGCAAGCTACGGTACGGGAGCGGTCATGGCTGTTCCGTCTCATGACCAGCGTGATTTTGAATATGCACAGGCACATAATATAGATATGATCCAGGTTATAGACGGAGACGAAAAGCTCGGACATATCGACGTTACCGAAAAGGCGTTTGAAAAGGGCGATTACTTGGGAAAAGGCTACAAGCTTATTAATTCCGAGGAATTTACCGGACTCACTGTCGAGGAGGCAAAGGAGGCTATTACCTCTAAGCTTGAAAATATGGGAGTTGCCAAAAGGACGGTAAACTATCATTTCAGAGAGTGGATATTTGCCAGACAGCGTTACTGGGGCGAGCCTGTTCCTGTTGTTCACGGCGACGACGGTAAAATATATCCTCTTGATGATAATGAACTTCCGCTCGTTTTGCCTGAACTTGAAAATTATAAGGGCGAAAACGGAAAGGCTCCTCTTGAAAATGCGACTGAGTGGAAAAAATACGATAAAAACGGTATCAAGGGTACAAGAGAAACTTCAACAATGCCCGGTTCGGCAGGTTCAAGCTGGTATTATCTGAGGTATATCGATCCTGATAATGATGATGAATTTGCAAATCAGGAGCTTTTGAAGCATTGGATGCCTGTTGATCTTTACATAGGAGGCCCCGAACACGCAGTAGGACATCTTATGTATTCAAGAATATGGAATAGGTATCTCTATAATAAAGGGCTTGTTCCGACAAAAGAGCCTTTCAAAAAGCTGGTTCATCAGGGTATGATTTTAGGCTCAAACGGAATTAAAATGGGCAAGCGCTTTCCGGAATATGTTGTAAATCCTAGTGATATTGTCCGTGATTACGGTGCTGATACGCTCCGACTTTATGAGATGTTTATGGGTCCTCTTGAAGTTTCAAAACCGTGGAGCAATCAGGGCGTTGAGGGTGCGAAAAGATTCCTTAACCGCGTCTGGGCGTTCTTTACAGAGGAGAGCAATCTTACGGAAGCTCCTGTTCCCGAGCTTGAAAAGGTTTATCACAGAACAGTTAAAAAGGTTACCGACGATTTTGAGAAGCTTGCATTCAATACCGCTATTTCTCAGATGATGATCTTTGTTAATGCAGTATATAAGGCAGGCAAATGCCCTAAGAATTATGCCGAGGGTCTGATAAAAATGCTTTCGTGTATCTGTCCTCATATCGGCGAGGAGATTTGGAGCATTTTTGGTCATAACAACACTATTGCGTATGAGAATTGGCCTGAATATGACGAGAGCAAGACGGTTGACGACGCGGTTGAGATAGTTGTTCAGATAAACGGCAAGGTCAAGGCAAGGCTTACTATTGCGGTTGACGAGGCTAAGGAAGATGTTATTGTCAAGGCAAAGGCTGATCCGGCAGTTTCCGCGCTTATCGAGGGCAAGAATATTGTCAAGGAAATTTATGTTCCGAACAAGCTGGTAAATATTGTAGCCAAGTAATATTTCAAAATAATTCTTCAAAAAAATTATGAAAATTGGTTATACCCTATTGACTTTTAGTGCAAAATATAGTATAATTAAATTTGTAATTATATCGGCTGTTTAAATTCCGTAGATTAAAGACAGAGCGGTCCGTATAACTGCGGGACTGGGGGAACGTAAAGCGTTTCAGGTTTGCATTTGCAGACGCCTTCACTATCACCGTTGATTTTCGGGAATGCCGATAAATTGCCTCTGTCACAGGTGGCAAAGGGAGGGAATAATTTTGGCAGAAATCCGTGTTGGAAAGAACGAGACTTTGGATACAGCTCTCAAGCGTTTCAAGAGATCATGCGCTAGAGACGGCGTTATCGCTGAGGTTCGTAAGAGAGAACACTACGAAAAGCCTTCGGTAAAGCGTAAGAAGAAATCCGAAGCTGCTCGTAAGCGTAAATACTAATATGTAATTAAAGGCGGGCATTTTTATGTCCGCTTTTTGTTTTTTTATTTCTATCAGTCTTGTGTTGTTAGTAATATAAATCGGGATTTGGAGGATATATGAACACTCGAAATAGCTGTTATACTTATTTTAAGATAGTTGGAAATTTCAATCCTGACAATGTATCTAAATTATTAAATCTCACTCCAGAGAGGTCTTGGAAAATAGGAGATTTAAGACGTAATGGTACAAAATACGATTTTTCTCTTTGGGAAATTGGAAGGTGTACCGAATATGATATAGAAGTTGAAAATCAAATGAGAAAGACCATCTTCTTGCTACAGGATAAAATTCCTCTGCTCAATCAGATAAGAATGGGAAACGATGTTACGTTTACTTTAGAAATCGTTCCCACTATTTATGTAGGCGATATAAATCCGTGTCTCGCTCCATCTCTTGATGTAATTGATTTTTGCTATGCAACAAGAACAAATATAGATATTGATATGTATGTTTATAATTCTGATGATGAATAAGTAGCCAAATTCCGATTTAACTTAATAAAAATTTTATTCAGGAGAATTTTATGTTTTTCAAACCGACTTACGTTTTTGATAAGGTGGGAGATATTACCCCCGAATTTTTACATAAAAAGCATATCAAGGGTCTGATTCTGGACCTTGATAATACGCTTACTACGCACAATAACCCTGTTCCGCCGCAGTCCAGTCTTGACTGGCTTGACAGTATGAAAGCGGCTGGAATAAGGCTTATGATCGTGTCAAATAATCATGCGCCGAGAGTCACGCCTTTTGCCGAGCAGCTTGGACTTGATTTTGTTCCCGAGGGCAAAAAGCCTCTTACATTCGGCTATACTAAGGCGATCGAGCGTCTTGGTCTTGAAAAGAAAAACGTTGCGGCTGTAGGCGACCAGATTTTTACGGATATTCTCGGCAGTAATCTTAAAGGAATACGTTCGATTTTTGTGTTTCCTATTGAGCCGGAAACCAGTCTTCCGTTCAGATTTAAAAGAGCCTGCGAGAAACCGTTTCTGCCAAAACTTAAGGAGCATTAAGATATGAATGAATTCTTTAAAGATATAATCGGTAAGGTTTGCGACATAGAAACTGACGATAATGATTATAGCAGATATGTAATTAAAGACATTAACGATAATTGGCTTTTTGCTTCTGATGTTGACAATACTGATGAAACTATTTATCTGAATTTAAGATATGTTTACAGTATATCACCAATGACAGAAAGCCCCAAAAATGATAAAACAGAAGATGATGATAACGGCGGATTTTTTAAACGCCGCAGAAAGGAAAGATACTGATGTCGGCTAAATTCGGACCTGCGGGAAACAGCGAGAGTTTTTCCGCAAAATATAAAACAACTCTTCAAGCTCCGGGTTATCTTGAAGAAATGGGACTTGACCATTACGAATATCAGTGCGGCAGGGGAGTAAAGGTTACTGATAAGACAGCCTTTGCCTTGCGTGACAAAGCCAAAGAGCATAATATTTCTTTATCACTTCATGCGCCGTATTTTATTTCGCTTTCCAGCATTGAGGAGGAAAAGAGAGATAATAGCATTAACTACATTTTGCAGTCCTGTGACGCCGCAAACAGAATGGGTGCAGAAAGAATTGTTATACACAGCGGTTCCTGCGCTAAGATCAGCAGGGAAGAGGCTCTGGAGCTTGCCAAGGACACTTTGACCAGAGCGAGAAAGACTGCTGTGGAGCAAGGATTTGAGCATATTGTGTTCTGTCCCGAAACTATGGGAAAAGTCAATCAGCTTGGAAACCTTACAGAGGTATTGGAGCTTTGTAAGCTTGACGACAGCTTTATACCCTGCATTGATTTTGGACATCTAAACGCAAGAGAGTTTGGTTATATCAAGGGCAAAGCCGAGTATGAAAAAATGCTTGACGAAGTGGAGGATAAAATCGGTCACGACAGGCTGAAAATTTTCCACAGTCATTTTTCCAAGATAATGTTTACTAATCCGGGCGGTGAGAAAAAGCATTTGACCTTTGAGGACAATCAGGGCTTTGGACCTGATTATGAGCCGCTTATGGAAATTGTGGCAAAGAAAAATCTTTCGCCGATATTTGTGTGCGAAAGCGCAGGAACTCAGGCAGAGGACGCTTTGACCATGAAAAAATATTATGAAAGCCAATTGTAAAAAATACAGATTCGGGTTTGGCATTTGGGGCTTGGTATTGTTTATTCTTGTGATGATACCGAGGCGAATATTCCAAATTTGACGGAAGTGCAACTTTTAAAGCTAAGTTTTATAAAATGCACTTGGATTAAAGAGGTAATTGAAATGAAAAAAATTCTTGTTATACACGGACCAAACTTAAATCTGCTCGGTGAACGTGAACCGGGCGTATATGGAAATGATTCTTATGAATCTATTAATAATGAAATCATAGAGCATGCAATTAAATATCAGTTCCATTGTGATGTTTTTCAGTCTAATCACGAGGGTGAAATAATCGATCAGCTTCACCTTGCAAGAAAAAAATATGACGGTGTTGTTCTTAATGCAGGCGCATACACTCACTACAGCTATGCAATCAGAGACGCTATTGCGGCAATCAGGATTCCTGTTATTGAAGTTCATCTGAGCAATATCCACTCCCGCGACGAGTTCAGACATACATCGGTCATTGCGCCTGTATGCGCAGGACAGATAAGCGGATTCGGTAAATTTTCTTATCTAATGGGGGTTGACGCACTTAATTATATTTGGAACAGCGGCGAAAGCGGTGAGGATAATGACTAATCTTGAAAAACTCCAGAGCAGAGTAGCTGAAACAGCAGACTGTGCCGTAATCACCGATGACGTAAACAGGCGGTATTTTACCTCGATGAAATCAAGCGCAGGAACGCTTGTGGTTTTTCCTGAATGTTCATACTTCATAATTGATTTTCGTTATATAGAGAAAGCAAGAAAGACTGTTACTTCCTGTGATGTAATATTGCAGGATAGGCTATATGAGCAGATCAATGCTTTGATAAATCGTCATAATGCGAAGTCTGTTGCGGTAAATTCCGATACCTGTACTTTATCAGAATTGTTGGCATATCAGAAAAAGCTTAACGCTGAGGTGAAAACCGATAATAAGCTTGCTGATATAATCAGAAACATAAGAGTTATTAAATCACAGGAAGAAATTGATAAGATCATTACGGCGCAAAGGATCGCAGAAAAAGGCTTTGAGCATATGCTGGATTACATTTGTGAGGGCAGAACTGAACGGGAAATCCAGCTGGAGCTTGATTATTTCATGCTTAGCAACGGTGCGGAAGCGCTTTCTTTCGACACTATAGCTTTGTCCGGAAAGAACACGTCATTACCTCATGGAGTGCCGTCGGATAAAAAGATAGAAAGCGGAGATTTCGTACTTCTCGATTACGGTGCTGTTTATGACGGCTGGCACAGCGATATGACCAGAACCATATGCGTCGGTAAGCCGAGCGATGAAATGAAACTGATTTATAATACTGTGCTAAAAGCACAGCTTGCCGCTTTGCAGGCTGTAAAGGCCGGCATATCCGGGAAGACGTTTGACAGAATCGCACGGGATATTATATCTGATGCCGGCTTCGGAGAGTGTTTCGGACATTCACTAGGTCATGGAGTGGGTATGGAAATTCACGAAAGCCCTTATGCTTCTCCAAGCAGGGAGGACATTCTGGAGGAGAACTCAATTGTGACCGTTGAGCCGGGTATTTATATTGAAGATGAATTCGGCGTGAGGATAGAGGACTTTGTTGTCGTCACTAAAGGTGGATGTATTAATATGACAAAAGCTCCTAAAGAACTTATCTGTTTGTAATTTTTTTCTCTTTTATATAAAAAAGTTTAAAAAAGCCCTTGCAATGCACAAATAAATATGGTAAAATAATTATATAAGTATGTGTGATTTATACAGTCATTCATGCAGATATTCAAGAATATTAATGGAGGTACTAAATAATGGTAACTGCTGGAGATTTTAGAAACGGTGTAACTTTTGAAGAGGACGGCAACGTAATGCAGATCGTTGAGTTTCAGCACGTTAAGCCGGGTAAGGGAGCCGCTTTTGTAAGAGCCAAGGTAAGAAATGTAATTTCCGGTTCCGTAGTTGAAAAGACTTATAACCCTACTGCAAAATTCCCAACAGCTTATGTTGAGAGAAAGGATATGGAGTATTCCTATAACGACGGAGATCTTTATTATTTCATGGATCCTGAGAGCTATGAGCTTGTTCCGGTAAATAAGGCTGAGCTTTCCGATAACTTTAAGTTCGTTAAGGAAAACATGGTTTGTAAGATTCTTTCTTATAAAGGCACCGTATTCGGCGTTGAGCCTCCGTATTTTGTTGACCTTGAGGTTACAGATACTGAGCCGGGCATCAAGGGTGATACGGCAACAAACGCTACAAAGCCTGCAACGGTTGAAACCGGTGCGGAGATCAGAGTACCGCTGTTCATAAATACGGGCGATAGGATCAGGATCGATACTCGTACCTGTGAATATATGGAGCGTGCGTAATTAAGGAAGCGCTGATAATAATCCCATTGATAATTTATAAAACGGAGGGAATGTACTATGGAGCTGTCTAATAAGGTTGCATATTTAAAAGGACTTATGGAAGGTCTCAAAATTGATGATTCCACTAATGAGGGCAAGGTTTTGCTCGCTATGGCTGATGTTCTCGATGAAATGGCTTCAACAGTAGAGGATGTTGCCGACGAGGTTGACGAGGCTGTCGAGTTACTTGATATTATTGACGAGGATCTTGGCGAGCTTGAGGACGATCTGTACGGTGACGATGAGTGCGATTGCGATGACGACGATTGTTGCTGTGACGATGATGATTACGACGTAGACGATGAAGAAATGTATGAGTGCGTATGTCCCAGCTGTGGCGATACAATAATGCTCGGTGAGAATATAATCGCCGAAGGCTCCATTGACTGTCCTAATTGCGGAGAAAGCCTTGAATTCGATTTTTCTGAGCTTGACGAAGAAAACGACGAGGATTGATCTCATAAAATGTTCAGCTAAAATTCAATAATATGTTTCAGGGGTGGTGAGATTCCACACCGGAGGTGAGCAGAGAAAATCTGTAAGTCCTCGACCGCGAAAGCGCTGATTCGGTGCAAATCCGAAACCGACGGTTAAAGTCCGGATGGAAGAAACGACAGATTAATTTTGCATCTTTTTGCGCCCTGAAGTTTATTCAGGGCGTTTTTGCGTTATTACTGCTGTTTCTCCGATAAATATAATTATTTGGAGGAATTAACTATGAATAGTGTTGTGACGAAAAATAAATTTGATACGAAAAAGCTTACTGTTCTGGCGATGTTTGTTGCTTTGGGTTATCTGTGTCTTTTTATTTTCAGATTTAAGGTTCAGTTTTTATCTTTTGAAATAAAGGACGTTTTTATAACAATGTCCGGATTCATTTTCGGTCCGCTTGTTGCCTTGGGTGTTGCATTTGTAGAGGCAGTTCTTGAAATGATAACTCTTTCCGATACCGGCTTTTACGGAGCGGTAATGAATTTTGCAGGAAGCGCTTCCTTTGCAGTTACAGCTTCTCTTATCTATAAGTATAAGAAAAATCTATACGGCGCGGTTCTGGGTCTTTTATGCGGAGTTGCCGTTATGACAGGCGTTATGATAGTGATGAATATACTTATAACACCTCTGTATATGAAAGCTCCCAGACAAGTGGTAATCGGACTTATACCAACTCTTTTACTGCCGTTTAATATAATAAAAGGCGTGTTTAATTCTGCGGTTTTGTTTGTAATTTATAAACCGCTTTCAAGCGCACTCAAAGGGATAGGAATGCTGCCTAAAAATGACGACTACAGGCTTGATAAGAAGTCGATAGCTGTTACCGTCATTGCTGCTGCAGTTATGGTTGTGGCTGTTATTGCTCTGATATTCTTTATGAAAGGCAGTGTGGAGTGGGGCAGATAGGCAGATAATACAAATTAAACAATTTAAGCTGAACATAAAACGGCGCATCTCGAAAAAAACGAGGTGCGCCGTTAAATATTATTGTTATTTTACTGCTTCAAGAAGAGCGTTGATTCTGTCTGTCTTTTCCCAAGCTACGTCAAGATCTTCACGTCCGACATGACCGTAAGCGGCAAGTTGTTTATACTGAGGCTTTCTGAGGTCAAGACTATCAATAATTGCGGCAGGTCGTAAATCAAAGACCTTGTTTACCGCTTCGGAAAGCTTTTCATCAGATACCTTTCCTGTTCCGAAGGTATCAACCATTACGGAAACAGGGTGAGCAACGCCTATTGCGTATGCCAGTTCAACCTCGCACTTTGAAGCAAGGCCGGAAGCAACGATATTCTTAGCAACATATCTTGCCGCGTATGTTGCAGAACGATCGACCTTTGTAGGGTCTTTGCCGGAAAATGCTCCGCCGCCGTGACGTGCATATCCGCCGTAAGTGTCAACGATAATTTTTCTTCCGGTAAGACCGCTGTCTCCCTGAGGTCCGCCGACGACAAACCTTCCTGTCGGATTTACAAAATATGTTGTATTTTCATCAAGCAGATCGGCAGGTATAACAGTTTTGATAACTTTTTCAATTATGTCCTCTCGTATCTGTTCAAGAGTTATAGCTCCGTCATGCTGAGAAGAAACAACAACAGCGTCAATTCTCTTAGGCTTTCCGTCATCATATTCTACGGTTACCTGTGTTTTACCGTCGGGTCTGAGATAGGGAAGTGTTCCGTTTTTTCTTACCTCAGTAAGCTTTTTGGCAAGCTTGTGCGCGAGGGAAATAGGCATTGGCATAAACTCAGGCGTTTCATCACAGGCATATCCGAACATAATTCCCTGATCGCCTGCACCTATATCAAATGCGTTCACAGCTCTGCCTTCAAGCGCATTGTCAACGCCCATAGCAATATCAGGCGACTGCTTGTCTATGGTGGTCATAACTGAGCAAGTATGACCGTCAAATCCGTATTTCGCTCTGTCATATCCAATTTCGATCACAGTATCTCGAACGATCTGTGGAATATCAACTGATGCTTTAGTGGTGATCTCTCCCATACACATTACAAGACCCGTTGTGGTAACAGTTTCACATGCAACTCTGGACATAGGATCCTGAGCCAATAAAGCGTCAAGAATAGCGTCTGAAATCTGATCGCAGATTTTATCCGGGTGACCTTCAGTAACGGATTCAGAAGTGAATAAAAGCTTTGACATTTTAAAAACCTCTTTTCTTAGATTTCGTTAAACCTTATAAACAGCCGTAAAAAAAGCGCCTCGTTCCGAAGCGCTTGAAAATTCTTGAATTTCCTCATCTTTCGGAAATAACCGCAGGATTTAGCACCTTAGCTGAAAGCTAGGTTGCCGGGCTTCACAGGACCTGTTTCCTCCACCGCTCTTGATAAGGCTATTTAATTTTAACAATTACAATTATACACCATATATACTTACTTGTCAACACGTTTTTATGTTTTTCACCAAAATTTAAAATTTACAGATTTTCATTGGCAACAAGAGTAAGCCAAGGCTTTCTCATGCAAGATTTATGCATATACGAACGGATAGCTGTACGGGGTTGTACTAGCTGTTTCCGCCAACCCGTCTTGGTGAATGATTCCAAGTATCATTTTTCTTATCTACCCTTTTGAACATATCTTTCCATACTGTGGGATGAAACAGTATAAGCAAGGGGAAAAGCTCTAATCTTCCCGCAAGCATATCAAAAATCAAAACATATTTTGTAAATACAGAGAAAAACCCGAAATTACAAGACGGTCCGGCCAGTGACAGTCCGGGACCGATGTTGTTTATTGTAGCCGCAACAGCCGTGAAGTTGGTAATCAGATCTTGATTTTCAAGAGATACCAGTAAAACTGAGCAGGAAAAAACAAGTACAAAGGTAACGATATACACATTGATCGAGCGTATGACTTCATGTTCGATAGGCTTTCCTTCGGTTTTTATTTTCTGGATAGATTTTGGATGAATATAAGAGGTTAATTCTTTTTTTAACGTCTTAAAAAGAACAATAAATCTTGATACCTTTATTCCGCCTCCGGTGCTTCCTGCACAAGCGCCAATGAACATAAGCATTACTATGACTGTTTTGCAGGTTCCGGACCACAGATCAAAATCAGTTGTGGAAAAACCTGTTGTAGTAATAATAGATGCTACTTGAAATGCCGCTTTAGTGACAGCGTCTGCAATGTTTTTTGAAGAATCAAGTATACCTGCAAAAACAATAGCAGTTGAGAAAATTATAATCAGAAAGTAACATCTTACCTCTTCCATTTTAAGGGCTTTTTTTATGTGCTTGTATATAATAAGGTAATAAGCGTTGAAATTAACTCCGAACAATATCATAAAAATTGTCGTTACCCATTGTATGTAGGAGGAGTAACCGGCTATGCTGTCGTTTTTTATTCCGAAACCGCCTGTTCCCGCAGTGGCAAATGATGTTGCCAGTGAATCATAAAGAGGCATTCCGCCAATAAGCAGAAGTATAATTTGCGCGACAGTCATTGCCAAATAAATTATATAGAGTATTCTTGCGGTTTGTTTGACTTTTGGAACAAGCTTTCCTACAGAGGGACCGGGGCTTTCCGCTTTCATAATATTGATATGTGATCCTCCGCTTAATGGGATTACCGCCAGCAGAAAGACCAGTACGCCCATACCGCCGATCCAGTGAGTAAAGCATCTCCACATATTAGCGCAGTGTGAAAGTGATTCAACATCGGAAAGAATAGTAGCGCCTGTTGTTGTAAAGCCTGAAACAGTTTCAAAGAGGGCATCAGTAAAATTGGGTATTTCGCCTGAGATCATCAAAGGCAGACATCCTATAAGACTCATTACTATCCAGCTGAGAGAGGTAATGATACAGCCCTCTTTCAGGTAAAAAGTAAAATTTATCGGCTTTTTTAGCTTTATGAGGAAACCGAGTATAAATGCAAATACAGCCGTTCCAAGATAATATAAACCCTCGGTTTCACCGTAACATATTGCCGTAACGCACGGTACAAGCATAAGGATTGCTTCGATTTGCATTACATATCCAAGAATATAAGTAATAACGTTTCTGTTCATTTTTTCACCTGCTATGCCAGAATATCACAAATATCATTAAATCCTGTATTGGTAGTTACTATCATAACAGTATCTCCCACCTCAATAGTGTCCTGGCCGCTTGGAATGATTATATTGCCTTTGCGGTTTATAAATGAAATAAGCAGATTTTTCTTTAAATTCAGATCCATAAGCGGGATCCCTGTTACTTTGGATTTTTCGTCAACAAGGAACTCTATTGCTTCGGCTCTGTTATCAAACATATGATAGAGCGTTTCGATATTTCCGTCGCCGGAATCCTTTTTTGCCCGGACATAGGCAATGATCGATTCGCAGGTTAAATATTTAGGATAAACTACGCTTCCGAGGTCGAGCTTTCCGATTACATCTTTAAAGGCGTTTCTGTTGATTTTTGTAATTATCTTCGCTTTAGAGACCTGCTTTGTAAAAAGGGTGAGCAAAACGTTTTCTTCATCGATACCTGTAAGGGCAACAAAAGATTCGGCATATTCCAGACCTTCCTCCTTAAGCAGTTCTCCGTCTGTGCCGTCACCATTAATTATAATAGCGTTTGGCAGAAGTACGCTCAGTTCTTCACATCTTTCTCTGTTCTGCTCGATTATTTTGACGGAAATACCCATTGAAATCAGGCGTTTTGCAAGATAATAGGCCGCCTTTCCGCCTCCGACGATCATAGTATTTTTTACGCGATTGGTACGCTGGCCAATATCTCCGAGAAAAGCTTTTGTCACATTTCTGGGAGCTGCAAATGAGATGATGTCGTTAGCCGCAAGTCTGAAATAACCGCCGGGTATATAAACTTCACCATCTCTCTCAATTGCGCATATCAGAATGGAAGAAGTCGTATTTCTGCTCAGTTCTGCGATCAATAATCCGTCGAGAACACTGTTTTCCGGAATTTTGAATTTAATAAGTTCAGCTTGTCCGCCTGCAAATGAATTTACTTCAAGAGCTGTAGGCAGATAAAGTATTCGGGCCGCCTCCAGAGCGGCTTCAAGATCGGGATTGATTATCATAGCTAATCCAAGTTTTTCTCTGAGGTAATCAATTTCCATACTATAATCAGGGTTTCGCACTCTTGCTATAGCCGCGCAATTTCCCACTCTTTTTGCGATTACGCAGCAAAGCAGGTTTAACTCGTCGGATTCGGTAACAGCAATTATCAGATCTGCCTTTTCAATGCCCGCATCCATTTGAACGCTGTAGCTTGCACCGTTTCCGACCATACCCATGATATCATACTGATTTGCGATTTCCTGTACTTTATCGGAATTCTGATCGATGATAGTAATGTCATGACCTTCTTTACATAGCTGTTCTACCAGAGTGGCGCCTACTTTTCCACAGCCCACTATTATGATATTAAGCCCTTGGTTTGAAAGTCCCTTGGATTTATTCATATATTTTTCCTCCCAATTAAGACATCCGTGTATCCTGATTTGGAAATATCTCATATACTTAAGGCAACACTGCACAATTACCGCCTAACGGCTTTGTGAATGTCTAACTTGCCAATTTTCCGTTATCTTGCACAGAAACTCCTTGAAAGACACAAGTATTCCTGCGTCGTTTCTATACAATCTAACGAAAACTAACGAAAAATTTTCTGCGTTATTCGCACACAATAGTTGTGCGGTGTTACCTTAAATAATTATGATATGATCGTGCAATAAAAGACCAGTCTAATTATATCACCTTTGTCATAGTGTGTCAAGAATTATATTAAACAAGATAATGCGGAATGTTAATTACAATTTATTGTGCAAAAAAGCTTGACAAGTATTACAAAAAGTAGTATAATAATTAAGCAATATTTTTGCCGCTGTGGCGGAACAGGCAGACGCAAGGGACTTAAAATCCCTCGGTAGCAATACCGTACCGGTTCAAGTCCGGTTAGCGGCACCAGTCACTCGCCGTGACGGGCTTATCCCGTTACGGCATTTTTGTATTTTTTAGTTAGTTCCCGCTGAGAGAACTTTCATCTATTTTATAGTTACAATACATAAAAGCTCGATTTTATCGGGCTTTTTCTTTTATCTGCTGAAGAATATGCAGACAGACGCACTAGCCTTATGAACAGTTTTAAGGCTGCTTTCGGCTAAAATGCGCTGCCGTAATCAGTGCGTCTGCCGGTTATATATTCATATAAAGAAAAGATCCGCAGGCAATCCTGCGGATTTTGTTGTTTTTATGCAATCTCCCAGTCATATTCCGGTTCAATAAACACGCTGACCGTTCCGTTGAATTCTCCGTTTATCTTGAATCTGATGTCTAGACTTTTATCTTAGTTCTGATGTATTAAAACCTTCTTGACCGGCATTCTCAGATTGATGTCTGATGTCGTGCCTTCGGATAAGCTTTCATCAAGTATCTGAGTTGTGTTTTTAAGCTGTTCTTTCCGTTGTTTGCATATCTTACTATATTCTCTCAGGTCGGCTTTTTCTTTACTCAATCCTTGACGATCTTGTTGTAGCGTTCGCTTTCTGCAAACGTAAACCACATTCGCTGTACAGCAACGTGCAGACCGGATGGACAGTTCAAATTTGAGCTGTCCGTTTTACTTACATATTACAAAGGTTTCATTTGCTTTTGCTTGTTTTTACAGCAATAACATGATAAAATCAATATCCAAACAGCAAAAACAAGCAAAGGAGAATACAGTAATGAATACTGATAAAATCAGTCTTGTCGTTTTCGATTGGGCAGGAACTACCGTTGATTACGGTTCATCCGCACCGATGGTTGTATTTGAAAAGGTATTTGCCGAGGCTGGAATAAAACTCAGCCGCAGTGAGATCAACGGTCCTATGGGAATGGAAAAGAAAGCGCATATCCGCTCTTTGCTTTTACTGGAAACCGCTTCAAAGCAGTGGAAAGAAAAATACGGCAAAGCTTGGGACGAAAACGATGTTGAGATGCTTTACGAAAAATTTGAGGATACACTTGCAAAGGTCGTTGCAGAATATAGTGTTCCTATTGAAGGCGTTACCGAAACAGTTGAAAAACTCAGGAAAATGAATATTAAGATTGGCTCGACGACAGGTTACACATCAGAGATGATGGAAAATGTTATTCCTCGTGCAGAATCGGCCGGATATTCGCCTGACTGTGTAGTGACTCCTGATATAACAGGAATGGGCAGACCGTCACCGTTTATGCTTTACGAATGTATGAGATTATTCGGTGTTTATCCTGCAAAGCTTGTTGTAAAGGTCGGCGATACAGTTACCGATATTGCAGAGGGTAAAAATGCGGGAGCGTGGAGCATAGGTATTCTTAAAGGTTCTAATCTTCTCGGACTTACGGAATATGAATACAACGCTCTGTCCGCCGAAGAACTTGCAGAATATAAAGCAAAAGCAAGGCAGAAATATCTTGATGCAGGTGCAGATATGGTGATTGACAGTATAGGAGAGATGCCGAATGTCATAGAGGAAATCAACCGCAAGCTTGAAAGGAGTGCAGACAATTGAACAGCTCACGCTATTGAAAGCTACTGGGCAAACGGCTCAAATATTATTTCAAAGGCATTGGCTCTGGGCGCAGTAAGGACTATAATGGGACATATTGATTCGCTTCTTGATGGAGAAAAAAACGCGCACGCATACATGGCACAGGGCAGCGTGACAGCAGGAATGGCTTTCAGCTCCACTAAAACTACAGCTTGTCACTCAATTTCATATCCCCTGACTATGAAGCACGGTATTCCTCACGGTACGGCGGTAAGTATGCTGCTTGCCTCTGTTATGGAGATAAACAGTTCTTCCGTTGCCGACTACAACTCTCTTCTTGATGCGCTTGGAGTAAACAGCGCAGAGGAGCTGGGAGTCAAGATAAGAAATATCCTTACACGTGCAGAGATACCTTGCTCCTTGAAAGCATGGGGAGTAAAAAAGGACGAGCTTCCCTGTCTTGCCGCACTTGGCATTACAAAAGGAAGAGCCGATAATAATCCTGTTGAATTTACGGAAGAAACTATTCTTTCCGTACTTGAAAAAATATACACTGAGTGATCGAAAAGGAGTAAAAAAGTTATGAAAAAGAATATCAAGCGTTATATTTGTGCAATTACAGCGGCTATGTGTATTTCTGCGTTCGCTACAGGCTGTTCTGATACAGCTGAGCCGAAAGCATCTTCCGCAGGCGGTGAGGACGGCGTATTTACTATTGCCTATGCTCCCAATGAATCAACCGATCAGAGCACAGATGCAAGAAACGGTCTTGCAAAGGATCTTGAAGAGCTTCTCGGATGCGAGGTTGAGGAAATTCAGGCGAGTGATTACAATGCAATCATTGAGGCGCTCAGAACAGGTAAAGCAGACATGGCTTATATGGGAGCTCTTGCACTGGCGTTGGGTTCGGAAAGATCCGAAATTGAACCTATCGTTATGAATGCAGAGGACGGCGACCGTGAAAAAGCCGTATATCATTCTGTACTTATCACTTCGTCTTCAAATTCTGAAATAAACAGCATTAACGATATAAAGGGAAAAACAATGGCATTTGTTGATCCTGATTCCACTTCGGGCAACCTTGTTCCTACTGCAGAAATAATGAAAGCATTTCCCGATGAGGACCTCAATTCTGAAAAACTGCATACTAACGGAGATTTCTTTGAAGCTGTAAGCTTTTCGGGTTCTCATCAGGCAGGACTTCAGGCTGTGATCAAGGGTGACGTTGATGTCGTTCCGATTTCAGATCAGATACTTGCATCCGAAATATCAAAGGGCAGCGCAAATGAAGGTGACGTGAAAATTATTCACCAATCCGGAGCTATTCCGGCTGAGGCAATGGTAGTTGCAAAGTCTGTTGATGATGAAACACGCAAGAAGCTGACAGATTTCCTTGTAGCATATGATAATCAGGCATACTTTACCGATGTAATTAAAAAGGACAATGCAAGATTTATCGCTTGCAGCATAGATGATTATAAGGATATTATCGAACTGAATAATATCATCAACAACGAATAATTATCTGCGGTGAAACAAATGGATAGTATTTTAAAGTTTGACAATGTATCAAAGATCTATTCCAATGGTACACAGGCACTGAAAAATGTATCATTCAGCGTAAACGAGGGAGAGTTTATCTCTGTTATCGGGCCTTCCGGTTCGGGGAAATCTACAATACTTCGTTCGATTAACAAGCTTATTGATATAAGCTCCGGAGAGATATATTTTGACGGAGATACCGTTTCGGTGCAGAAGGGTAAAAATCTTCGTCATATGCGCAGGAAAATTGGAATGATATTTCAGAATTATAACCTTGTGTACAGTCTTTCGGTACTTCAAAATGTACTGCACGGCTGCCTCGGCTATATGAATGGAATCAGCGGAGTTTTAGGTAATTATTCCGAAGAGGACAAGAAAAGGGCGCTCTCGCTTCTTCAGGAACTGGGTATGAAGCAATTCTGTTACAATAGAGCCTCCGATCTGTCGGGCGGACAGAAGCAGCGTGTCGGAATAGCAAGAGCAATAATGCAGAATCCCAAGCTTTTGCTTTGCGATGAGCCTATCGCTTCCCTCGATCCGTCAAGCGCCAAAACAATAATGGATCTTCTCAAGGATATGACCCATAAAAGAAACATCGCCTGCATAGTTAATCTTCATCAGCTTGATGCGGCATTAAAATATTCTACCCGCATAATCGGACTGTCAAAGGGTACGGTCATATTTGACGGTGCTCCGTCCGAAATGACAGACGACGTTATAGAGAGCATTTACGGTACATCACGTGAAAATCTGATGATGGGAGGCGCTGAGAATGAATAAAAAAATTCCTGTTATCGCCAAAAACCAGAAAATAGTTTATACTGCTTTTATTATAGTGGCAATAATTTTGTTCGTCCTCACTTCTCTTTATACGAAATTCAACATTTTCACGCTTTTAAAAAACAGTGATGAATTCTGGTCTTTTATCGTCAACGATTTTCTTCCTCCTGCACTACCGAAAGCAAGCAGTATAGGCGGTGTGCTTTCAAGTGTTCTTGTGACTCTTGCTCTTGCAATGGCATCAACTACCGTTGCGGCAATTCTTGCTTTTTTCGTTGCACTTTTCGGAAGTGAAAAAATCTCACCGTTTCCGAAGCTTGCAAAATATGTTAGAGCTGTTGCAACCTTTCTGCGAAATATTCCTGCGCTTGTATGGGCGTTTATACTGTTTTCATCACTTGGAATAGGAACAGGAGTAGGCTTTGTAGCGTTGTGCATCACCAGCTTTGCATTTATGGTAAGAGCATTTGTAGAAACTATGGACGATGTATCCAACGACAGCGTGGAAAGTCTGCTTACAGTGGGTGCAGGCTTTCCGCAGAGAGTTGCTCAGGCTATTGTGCCTTCATGTCTGAGCGGATTTCTGTCGTGGTTTCTCTACTGTATTGAGGTCAATATCAGAGCTTCAACCATTGTCGGAATGGTCGGTGGCGGAGGAGTCGGTTTAACGTTGTTTTCGTACATAAAGGGCTTTCAGTACGATGTTGCGCTTAGTATTATTCTGCTGATAGCATTGATGATAATCGTTGTTGACCGCATTACTGCAATGCTTAGAAAGGAGCTTCAGAAATAATGGAAAATACGCTTACAAATTCAGATATATACACAGATTCCGGCAATCTGTCACCTCGGAAAATTACTGTGGGCTGCAAGGATAAAAACAAATTTATACCGAGATTCATGATAGGAGTACTTTTACTTGCAGTAGTAAGCCTTGTATATCTTAATATAGACTGGCTGAAAATAGCCGGAAGGATTCCACAGATAGGTACAGTATTCTTCAAGCTTGCACATTTTGATTTCGGAAATATCGGACTTATCGGCAGCGCAATATTGGAAACAGTATCAATTGCGGTTTTATCGCTTCTTTATAGTCTTGTTCTTGGAATAGTTTTCGGAATGCTGGCTGCAAGAAATATTACAAAAATAAAATGGTTTTCCGTGGCAACACAGTCATTTTTCACCTTCCTGCGTGCTGTTCCAACGCCTATTTGGGTACTTCTGATGCTTGTCTGTCTCGGAATGGGTCCGGAAGCAGGCGTTGCAGGTCTGTGTGTTCATACAACTGCATTTTTTACCAAATCCTTTGCACAGAGCTTTGAAAGCATATCTGATGAAACGTTAGAAGCTTTGGAGGTCACAGGAACCGGAAGATTGAGCGTATTTACAAATGCTGTTATTCCTGCAGCGTTCTCACAGATCATTGCTTGGACAGGTATGCGTCTGGAAACAAACTTTTCCGAATGTGCAATTCTCGGTATGGTAGGTGCAGGCGGTGTAGGCTTTGTAATTTCCCGAAATCTTCAGAATTATCAATACGGAACGGCAGGACTGGCAATTCTGTTTGTATTCATTATTGCATATCTGATAGAAAGATTATTTGTGGCAATCAAGAAGAAAATACAGTAAAATCAACCGAATTTCCAGAATCAAAAACGGGAATTCGGTTTTTTCTCGAAAATGTTGATTTAAGCTGTTCTTTCCGCTGCTTGCATATCTTATCATATTCACGCAAGTCGGCGATTCGCTCTACTAACAGGTGAGTGACCATATAGTTATTGTTTTATTTTACATAAAACTTGCTTTTTTATTGAACATCTGATAAAAATATGATAAAATATAAGCAGGAGGAGGGAGTGCCGTGAGTATTATAGAACATTTCTGCGAATATGAGGATATTCCTCAGTGCTTTTCAGAAGATAGGCATACAAGCTGCGAATTTTTGTATTTGCGCGAGGGAAGCATCGATCTTCATTGCGGTGAAGACGTATATCATATAAATGATTCTATGATTTATCTGATACCGAGCGGCGTTATGCATCTGCCGGAGCTGAAAAGGCATGACATTTACAAGCGCACGCTGGTCTTTGTCAATCCGTGGTCATATTGCGGTATATATTTTTCGCCGATGCCCTGTGATATACTTATGGGAGTTTCCGTGATGAAACCGCTTGTTGCAAAGGACGATTTCGGCTGCGTCGGGTTACTAAGGAAGTTAAAGTGCGAGCTTGATAAGAACGATCCTTTGTGCGATGATATGGTAATGAGCATTGTAACCGAGATACTTGTTAATATAGCAAGACAAAATCCCGATATGTTTGCTTTGAAGGAAAAACCAAACTTTATTGTTGCACAGGCAAGAAAATATCTGTTGGATCATTGTACCGAGCCGGTGAAAATATCTGAACTTGCGGACAGATTTTACATAAACAAATACTATTTCAGTCATATTTTCAGAGAGCAGGCAGGAATGTCCCCACGGCAGTTTCTAACCTTTTGCCGTGTATCAAAAGCGTACAATCTGCTTCTGGAAACGGATATGCAGCTTACCGAAATATCTCAGATATGCGGTTTTTCAAGTCCGAGCGATTTATCAAAAAAATTCCGCGAGCGTTTTGGAGTATCGCCTTCCGAGATGAGAAAAAAGACAAGTAATATTCAATGAAAAGCAATTCCTTTATAGTATTTATTTATATTAAGTGATATGCTGTTATTAGCATGATATAAATAAATATTGAACGGAGTTGGTTTATTATGAAAAAAGCAAGAATTTATTCGGCAATGACTGCGGCTGCTATGCTTGCCGCAACCATAACGATAATTCCTGCAAGTGCAGAAAAAGCTCTTGAACCTACCGGAGAAACGAGAAAATTTCAACTCGGAACGACGGATTACGGCGGAACGGGCGTTGAAAACGGCGGTAAGAACTGGGTAAAGGTCGTTCAGAACTCCAATAATAAGAGGCTGTTTTCAAACGTTGCTCCCGGAACCGATGTAGCAGCACTTCAGGTTACTTTTGATATTACCGACTGGTCGGGCAAGGAGTTTGATGTGACTTGGGGAGCAAATATCGATTTTATCGGCGACAGCGGAACGACATGGTGCGGTACGTCTGCGTTTGCCGGAATATCGGAATACAAGATCGACGGAAACGGAGAATATACTGTTACCTGCGATCTGGCGAAGCTTGCGGAATCAAAAGGCAAAGCGGGAATCTCTTATCTTCAGACTTGTGAGATGGTAATTGTTGGAGTAGAGGAAGGGGATACGACAATGATAAATGTCAAAAAGGCGGTCATATACGAACCGGGTGATGATGTGCCGTCTGACGGCTTTACTACCGATATAAGCGATGATGACAGCGGCTCCGGAAGCGGCAGTCAGTCCGGACAGCCTTCAGATACACAGAGGCTTAGCAAAGAACTGAATATAGACGGCGATAACGCCAACGTCGCTGAGAATATGCTCTACAGAGGTCAGGGAATGATAAGCGCAAACAATTCTTCAAGGCTTCTGCTTGACTATAAGACTGAGAACCCCGATAAGTACTGGGAGATAATGAATTACCTGTTCGGAGAGGACGGCCTCGGAATGACGCATCTGAAAGTAGAAATGGGTGCGGACATCAACTCTTCTTCCGGAACGGAACCTGCCGTAAAGCGTTCGGCTGATGAACCTGCCGACGTTACAAGGGGAGCGGCATATCAGATCGCAGCAGACGCAAAGTCGATAAATCCCGATCTTACGCTCGATATGCTTTGGTGGAGTGAACCTAAGTGGGTATCAAGTGCGTCAGACGTTTATGCGGCAAGATACCGTTGGTATAAGGAAACCCTTGACGCTGCCTATAATACCTATGGTATTAAGTTTGATTATGTCAGCGCAGTGCAGAATGAGCGTGCTTATGATGCAGACTGGATAAAATATCTTGCTGCTCACCTTGACAACGAAACAGACGCTCCTTATGACTATTCGCAGATAAAGATCGTTGCAGGTGACGAGGTATGCTCGTGGAACATCTGTGATGAAATGATGAAAGACGAGGAGCTGCGGAATGCAATAGATGTTATCGGAAGTCATTACACAAGCTGGTCCAGTACTAACGCACGGAAGCTTGCAAATGAATACGGCAAGGAGCTGTGGTTCAGCGAGGCAAGTTCTCCTATGACCTATTCTCAGGGAGCTGCGGCATATGACGGAAAAGGCTCCGGACTTGCAGACATAGGCGGAACGCTCGATATTGCAAACAGAATCATCACTATGTATCCCGGCGGAGGTATGACGCTTTATGAATATCAGCCTGCCGTTGCCGCTTATTATGATGGAGTTACTTATTGCAGAAAGCAGCTTATAAAAGCTGACGAGCCGTGGAGCGGAGCCTATGAGTTTGACAGCGGCTACTATATGGGACTGCATTTTTCTAAGTTTATCAAAAAGGGCTGGGCATTTGTTGACGGAGCTTGTTACGCTGACGGAAAGGCAGGCGGCGACGGTCATGCTATAGTTGATGCAGTATACAGCTATGTAACCCTTACCGACACGGATACGGGGGATTACAGCACCGTTATCTGCAACACCACCGATAAAGAGATAACATATAATTTCAATGTCACCAATCTGGGCAAGGCCGCCGAAAAGGTATATGTTTGGGAAACAAGAGGCTCTGACGGCGACAATTATGACGAAAACTATTTTAAGAAAATCAATGAGATAACTCCTGCTGCGGACAACGGAAAGTATACTTACAGCGTAACGCTGAAGCCTTATTCCCTCGTAACGGTTTCTACCCTTGATGTTGCTGAACAGCAGTATTCCGGCAGTGAGTCGGGAACTCTTGAACTTCCGTATTCGGACGATTATGAGTATGAAGGATATGCATCGGATTATCTTTCTTCAAGAGGCGGCGCACCCAGATATACTACCGATGAGGGCGGTGCGTTTGAAGTAGTAAACGTTGACGGAAACAACGTGGTTATGCAGAAAATAACTTCTGCAAACAAGGCTAACGAGTGGGGTTCTTCTCCTGATCCGACCACAAATTTCGGAGACGACAGATGGTTTAATTACAGCGTTTCGGCAGATGTTAATCTGGAAGTAAGCGGAGATTCTTCAAATTACGCAGGCGTTGGTCTTAGATACAGAATGGGCGGCAACGGTAAGAGCGGTTACTGGGCGAAACTCAATGAAGACGGCAAGATTTCGCTTGTGCGAAACAGCGCTGAGATAGTTTCGGCAGAACTTGAGAATTTTGACAAATCGGCTTGGAACAATCTGAAAGTCGAGGCTGTTCAGAATGTTATCAAAGTTTATGTAAACGGCGAATGTGTGATTGAATATGTCTGCACGGAAGATTCGCTTCTCGGCGCAGGACGTGCGGCATATTTCAGCTCGTACAACAACAATTGCTTCGACAATTTCAAGGCAGAGGTAATTGACGACATCGGTGCGTATGTTGAAAGATTCGATGATATGGATAAGCTTATGAGCTACAGCGGCAGCTGGAACTTTACTACCACAGGCAGCTGGAAGAATTTCAACCGAACGAACTCAAAAGGCTCGGAAGGCGCAATTGCATCATTCAGCTTCACAGGAACAGGCTTCACGGTATTCGGCGACAACAACAAAGGCTCTGAGCTTGAAATAACCGTTGACGGAACTGTTGTTAACGACGATTTTATAACAGTCAAGAGCGGCAGCCGTGAGGTTTCATATTACAAATATGGTCTTGAGGACGGGAAACATACCGTACAGATAAAAGTGCTTAGCGGAAGCTATAACATTGACGGCGTGGAGATAGTAAACGGAAATTCCATCAGCGCAGAGGCTTCCGGTCTTGACCCTGATGAAGACGACAATAAACCTAACGACAGCAAGCCTGATGATAACCTGCAGGAAGGCAACGAGCCAGGTGATAACAATTCTGATGACGAAGCTCAGGGTTCTGACAGCAACTCACAGAAGGATAATGAGAATAAGACAGATGACACTGTAAATGATAACCCGAAAACTGGAGCAGCGATGTCTTCTCTTGCTGCGGCATCATTGTTCGGTCTGGCAGCTGTGGTCTCCAAGAAAAAATCAAATAAAGAATAGCAAGTAGCTACTACCGCAAACAACGCATTACAGATTGCTCTGCAATGCGTTGTTTCCAATGTTTATTTATTACAGTGATCATAATTCCTGCATTTGAGCATTTCCGGATTTAAAGCGCCTGCTCATAAAGCTTAGCAATTCCGTCTTTATCAAAAAGCATCGGATGATTTTTGATACTTGCCTCGGAAACCTTAAAACAATTTTCCGTCAACCATGGAATGTCGTCTTTGGTAATGCATTGTTCCGAAAGCTTAATGTTAAGGTCAACGCTTTGAAGAAGATTTCTTATCATATCACCGCATTCGGAAGCGGTTTTGCCGCCCAGAAGTCTGGATATGACCTCATACTTCTCAGGCGCACCGGAAAAGCTTGCATCTGTGATCACCGGAGTAAGCGCGGCAAGCCCTCTACCGTGGACTATGTTTTTTAAGCCGCTTGCAGGGTGCTCCATACCGTGAGGAAGTGTAACCCCTGCCGTGTGTATGACCATTCCGCCAATAGTGCTTGCCCACGTTACGGCGTCCCATTTTTCCGGCTCCTGTGACCCATTATACAAATCAATCAAGTTTTCCGATATGGATTTTATCGCTTGTAATGACATATATTCCGTAAGCGGCTGGTTCAGTCTGGAAAGGTATGCCTCCATAGAATGACAAAGTGCGTCAAAACAAACTGAGGATAAAACGTGTTTCGGCATAGTCTGCATAAGCTCGGAATCTATGATAGAAAGTGCCGGGATAATCGAATTTCTCCGCAGGGATTTTTTATCTCCGCTTTCGGCATTGGTAAGTACCGCAAAGCCGTTTCCCTCGCTTCCGGTTCCGCAGGTTGTTGGAACAGCGATGATCGGCAGGGCAGTTTCTCCTGTAATGCGGTTAAAAATATAGTCGTTGATATCGCCGCCGTTTTCAGCAAGAAATGCTATTGCTTTCGCACAATCCATAATACTTCCGCCGCCAAGTCCAATGACTGAATTACAGCTATAATCCCTTGCGATTTCTGCTCCGATTACCGCCGTTGCAGTAAGCGGATTTTGTGTGACCTTGTCAAATACTACGCTGTAAACTCCCTCGGATTCAAGATATGTACGCACTCTGTCAAGTAATCCTGACTTTTTGGAACTGTTTTCTCCTGTGACTATAAGCGTGCGCTGCCCGTACTTTGATGCGGCTTTTCCGACTTCTGATACTTTGCCTCTGCCGAACAGAAGGTTTACAGGCAGATAATATTGAAATTCCATTATTCTATCAATCCTTTGATTTTAAGATAAGATTTTATTAAATCCACACATTCGTTAATACCCACTTTTTCGCTGTTTAAAGTCATGTCGTAGTTTATTGGATTTGTCCAGTAGTTTCCGTGGGTATAGTATTCGTAATATTCCGCTCTGTATTTGTCGGTGTTCTTGATAGTCGCAACAGCAACCTCTTCTGTCACGCCCATATTCTCCATAGTGCGTTTTATGCAGAAATCACGGGGAGCCTCAATATACACGCTTACAACATTCGGTCTGCCTGCAAGAATATAGTCTGCACATTTACCTACGATCACGCAGGATTCCGTGTCCGCAAGATTTTTGATGATCTGTTTCTGATAGTCAAAAAGCGTATCGTCCGAAACGAACTTTTCATTTCTTGCAATGTATTTTTTTGCCCGAGGAAGACCTTTCATAAGTCCTGCAAAGGAGTTTCCGGAAGCGTGTAATTTTTCATTTACCGCCTGAAACATTTCTTCGTCCAGTCCGCTGAGCTGTGCGGCAAGGGTAAGGATCCTGTTTTCATAGCAGTGGATTCCAAGGTCCTTTGCAAGCTTTGAAGCGATAACCTTTCCGCCTGTGCCGAAACCTCTTGCGAAAGTTACTACAAAATTATTCATAGTCATACGCCTCCGTCAATTTGAAAAAAATCTGCTCAGAAATTCTTTTGCACGGGGATGCTGAGGATTTGTAAAGAATTCGGACGGCGGAGCGTCTTCAACAATATAGCCCTTGTCCATAAAAAGAACTCTGTTGGAAACGTCCCTTGCAAAATCCATTTCGTGTGTAACGATGATCATTGTAAGGTTTTCTCCTGCAAGCTTTTTCATTACATTAAGAACATCGCCGACCATTTCCGGATCGAGAGCAGAAGTGGGCTCGTCAAAAAGCAGTACCTCTGGGTTCATGCAAAGACCCCTTGCTATTGCAACACGCTGTTTCTGTCCTCCCGAAAGCTGTGAGGGGTATGCGTTGATAAACGGCGCCATGCCCACGGATTTCAGATGTGAAATTGCTCTTTTGTGAGCCTCGTCTTTTGAAAGGTGAAGAACCTTTCTTGTACCCTCCATACAATTTTTCAAAACTGTCTTGTTATTGAAAAGATTAAATGACTGGAACACCATTCCAACCTTTGATCGGTACTCGTTGGTTTCTTTTTGCTTTTTGCCAAGCTCTTTACCGTGGAAAAAAATCTTGCCGTAAGTCTGGGTCTCAAGCTGATTAATACATCGAAGAAGTGTGGATTTTCCTGATCCGGACGAGCCGAGAATACAGATAACGTCGCCCTTGTTTACGGTAAAATCAATTTTTCTGAGTACCTGATGCTCGCCGAAGGATTTACTCAGCTCTTCGACTCTGATGATTTCGTTTTCAGATTGTTTAGTCATGAGCGTTCGCCTCCTTACTGTGTATTTTCCATATATTCAACTGCCAGTCCGTAGTTCTTCTGCTGTGACATTTTCTTTTCCGCAAAAAGGAAAATACGGTTGAATACAAAGCAGAGCACAAAATATATGATTGCAATTACAAGGTACGATTCAAAGTATTTGTAGTATGTGCCGCCAGCTGTCTTTGCCATAAGGAAAAGCTCCTGAACGCCGATTACATTCAACACTGACGTCATTTTCAAGTTTGTCAAAAACGTATTTGCCATTTCGGGAACAATATTTTTGAACGCCTGAGGAAGAATGATGTTAAACATGGTGGAAATGGGGGACATTCCCAGGGCGAGAGCACCTTCACGCTGCCCAATGTCAATAGACTTAATACCGGCACGAACAGTTTCAGACATATAAGCGCCCGTGTTGAGCAAGGTAACAAGTATTGCCGCAGGAATAGGCTCAATAGCAAAACCTGCCAGCTTGATACCAAAATAAATAACCATTGCCTGAACGATCATAGGAGTATCCCTGAAAACCTCCACATAAATCTTGGAGATCACCTTAAGCAGTCCCAAAATAGCTTTCTTGATTATATTATCTTCCTTGTTGATTTTGGTGTCTTCAATAATTCCTATGATATATCCCAAAACGAAGCCGATAAGTGTACCGCTCACGGAAATAAGCAGTGTAAGCCATGTTCCTCTTATAAATAGATCCGAATATTTCTCGGCAATGAAGCCTATCCACTCTAATGTGGTATTTGGAGTATCTGTCATACTATTTGCTCCCTTCTGAATGAAAATCGCTTCGTCGCTTTTGCTTTACGGCGAAGCGATATCCAAATTACTTAAAATCAGTTAGCCGCAGGCTGTAAAGATACTGCCGTTTTCATAAGCTCGTCCATAGCCGACTTGTCGTTCCAGCCGATGTCGTCCATTGCCTTTTGCAGTTTGTCACGGAACTTTGTATCGTCCTTTCTCGTGGCAATGCAGACGTTAGTCATTTCCTCATCGCCAACAAATGAATCGGAAGGATCCGGAGTTATAATTACAAGATCAGAGTTGGTGAGCTGTGCGGACTCTGCCGTAGGAAGATCGATAACAGCCACATCAGCCGTATCGTTTGAAATTGCCATAAACACTTCTGCGGTAGTTTCATAGTTTGAACCCAGCGTTGCGTCCGGGATCTGGTCAAGAAGATTTACCCAGCCTGTGCCGAGCTGTGTCGTTACCGTAACGTTCTTGCCTGCAAAATCAGAAAGCCCCTTTACGTTTTCATATTCCGAGCCTTTTTTTACAACAATGCAATTATCTCTGTGATAGTAGGGTTCTGTGAATGAGTAAGATTGTTCTCTTTCGGCTGTACGACCCATACCTGCTATAATGCAGTCATACTCGTTTGCGTCAAGTGCAAGACCGATCGAATCCCATTCAACCTTGTGAACTTCAAGCGTCATACCCATTTCATCTGCAAGCTTTTGTGCTACCATAACGTCATATCCGTAAGCATAATCACTGCTTCCGTAGATTGGAACAGCCTTGCTTCCGTCGGGAACATCTTCGGAAACCTGAGTCCAGTTAAAGGGTGCATATGCACATTCCATACCAACTCTGAGTACTCCTCCTTCATTTCCCGAATCAGAACTGCTGTCCGACTTTCCGCATCCGCTGAAAGTAATTGTCATAAGGCTTAACGACAGTGCCACACACATTACTCTTTTCGCAAACTTTTTCATATATATCTTTCCTTTCTTAAATTAGATTTTAACTTATTCTGCCGCCGCTTCCTCAACTGCCGACTTAATGATTTCGTAAGCCTTATCACAGTCTTTTTCGGTAATAATCAGCGGCGGTACCATACGAATTACATTTGAGCCGATCGCCGTTATCAGCAGTTTTCGGTCAAAACACTTGTGCTTGATCTCTACGCTGTTCAGACCGTCAAACTCAACGCCGATCAAAAGTCCCTGCCCTCTTACTTCCTTAACATGGGGGAGAGCTTTCAGCTTCTCGGAGAAATATGCACCCATTTTCTTTGCGTTACCTGCAAGGCCTTTGTCGAGCATTTCTTCGATCGCCGCAAGAGATGCCGCACAGCATACAGGGTGTCCGCCAAAGGTAGTTCCGTGAGATCCCGGCGTAAACGCCTTGGAGACCTCTTCGGTTGCACAAATTGCGGCGATCGGCATTCCGCCGCCCATAGCTTTTGCCATTGAAACAATATCGGGCTTAACTCCGTAATTCATATAAGACATGATCGCCCCCGTTCTGCACCAACCTGTCTGCACCTCGTCAAGCAGGAGAAGAATACCATTTTCATCGCAGAACTTTCTCAGACCCGTCATAAACTCTACAGTAGCGGGATTAACTCCGCCCTCGCCCTGAACCGGTTCGATCATTATTGCGATCGTATTTTCGGTGCAGGCATTTTTAAATGCCTCCAGATCGTTATATGGAGCGTATGTAAATCCCGGAGTCATATCGCCGAAACCAATCTGGCAGGCATTGTCCGGCTGGCCTGTCGCACTCATTGCACCGAATGTTCTTCCGTGAAATGATTTTTCCGCGGTAACAATATTATACTTATTAGGTCCGTACTTTTCAACGCCGTATTTTCTTGCCATTTTTATCATAGCCTCGTTGGCTTCGGTTCCTGAATTCTGGTAGAAAATTTTATCCATACCGATCGTAGTGCAAATCTTTTCGGCGAGTAACGCCTGCGGTACGGTGTAAGGATAGTTAAACGACTGCATAATTGTTTCAGCTTGTTTCTGGACTGCCGCAACAACTTTTTCATTGCAGTTTCCGACTGAGTTTACGGCAATTCCCGCATAAAAGTCGAGATAAGGGTCGCCTTTTTCATCATACATATAAACGCCCTTGGCACTGTCGGCAAGGAAATCAAAACGCTCGTAAGTTTCGATAATATACTTTGACGCCTTTGCCTTAAGTTCCTGTACCGTAAGTCCTGTGTCTGCTAATTTCATCTGAACCATCTCCTTGAAAAGTAAAAAACATCAGAAAATAAAAAAACAGACAATGACATCTTCATTGACGTCATTGTCTGTTATATTTTCTTGTTTTTGATGCTTTCATACTAGCACAAAAATAATCCAAAGTCAATAGATTTTTTATTATTTTTCTGTATTTCACAAAGCTGATGTTGTTTGTTTGAAATAAACTATTAAAAATAGATGATGCGCAAAAGCTCGATCATCGTATATTTATTTTGGAAGAGAATCCGAAACCGAAATTCCGAAACCTTTGGCACATTCAGCGTAACAGGGCTTTTGCGGTGTTGACCTAAAAATCATCATTGTCCGTCCGCTTACCGCTTTTGCTGATCTTTTTGTTCAGTAAAAGCGAAAAAGCAAGCGTAGCGACAATAAGTGCGATCATGACAAGTACCGATTTCAGCGTAAGATGTTTCAGCTGTGCGCCGATGTAGGTCTGCACGAGCATTTCCGGGAGGACGCCCATTATAGAACCCAAAAGATATGGACGGTAGGGCATTCTGAGCGCACCGTGTATCATCGATACAAGATCACCCGGAACGACCACCACGGCGCGTGAAATATAAGACGCAAATAAATTATTGTCGTGTCCGTAGCAGACAAGCTTTTGCGCCTTGGGATATTTATGCTCAATGGTCTTGACCAGTCCTCCGCCCGAGATACGTCCGACAAGATATGGAATCGTAAAGCAGACCGCAAGCCCTATGATATCAAGCCCTATGATATTAAGAGCAACAGCTATTCCATAAGGATATATCGCACCGATAGCTACAAAAATTGCCGCAAGCGGAAATACAACAGACAGCGATTTCAATGCATAAAATCCTAAAAACACCAATGCCGCCAGATACAAATTGTCAGGACGATAGCTTAATATCTCATCAAAATCATGATTTATAAGAAAAACGGCGCAGAAAATAATTATCAGTATGGTTAGCAGAAACGGAACATACCGTCCGAATTTCCTGATAAATTCGTTGAGTTTCATTGGTCGCCTCCTGTCTTTCGCATTTTGTCAGCATTATTATAGCATAATTCTATTAAAAAAGCAATTATTTTGACAGCAGGTATTCTGAAAAAATTGCGACTAAGGAAAAAATAATAATTTAAGGTAACACCGCACAACTATTGTGTGCGGATAACGCGGAAAATTTTTCGTTAGATTGTATAGAAACGACGCAGGAATACTTGTGTCTTTCAAGGAGTTTCTGTGCAAGATAACGGAAAATTGGCAAGTTAGACGTGCTCAAAGCTGTTAGGCGGTAGTTGTGCGGTTTTGCCTTAAGGCTATAAGTATCGGACAGTATTTCATTTTGTCTTTTACTCTTGCAAAAGTGTGGAAAATAGGTTATAATATAATCGTTATTAAAAAATATACGGAAGGATCTGATAAAATGAGCGAAATACGCGATGAAAGCTTGTGGGAAAGCGGAAAAAGAAAAATCGAATGGGTCAGACAGAATATGTCTCTCCTAAGAAGTGTTGAGGAAGATTTTAAAAGAGAACAGCCTTTTAAGGGTTTGAAGGTTGCCCTTTCTATTCACCTTGAAGCGAAAACCGCCTATCTCTGCAAGGTGCTTGCCGCCGGCGGCGCTGAAATGTACATCACAGGCAGTAATCCTCTCTCAACTCAGGACGACGTTGCCGCAGGTCTTGTGCATGACGGACTGAATGTTTACGCTTGGCACGGCGCAACTCCGGAGGAGTATCACAGACATATTTCCGAGGTCGTAAAAGTCGGTCCTAATATTATTATCGACGACGGCGGCGATCTGGTAAATCTGATACACAATGAGTATCCTCAGCTTATTCCCGGCGTGATAGGCGGCTGTGAGGAAACCACTACGGGAATTATCCGCCTTATTGCAATGAATAAGGACGGGCAGCTAAAATTCCCAATGATGCTTGTAAATAATGCGAAATGCAAATATCTTTTTGATAATCGTTACGGTACCGGTCAATCGGTCTGGGACGGCATAAACAGAACCACAAATCTTATCGTCGCAGGCAAAAACGTTGTTGTAGCAGGCTACGGCTGGTGCGGTAAGGGAGTCGCTATGAGAGCGAAAGGTCTCGGTGCAAGCGTTATAATCTGCGAGGTAGATCCTATCAAGGCTATGGAGGCTGTCATGGACGGCTTCAAGGTCATGAAAATGGAGGAGGCCGCAAAGGTCGGAGACTTTTTCGTTACTGTTACAGGCTGTAAGGACGTTATAACCGAAAAGTCTTTTGTGAATATGAAAAACGGTGCGATTCTCTGTAACGCAGGTCATTTCGACTGTGAAGTAGACGTAGCAGGACTAAAAAAGCTTGCGGTTGAAAGCAAGCTGGCAAGAAACAATATCGACGGTTACAAGCTTCCTAACGGCAACTGGCTGTATGTTATCGGCGAGGGCAGACTTGTTAATCTTGCCGCAGGCGACGGTCACCCCGCAGAAATCATGGATATGTCCTTTGCTATCCAGGCGCTTTCGGCCGCTTATCTTGTAAAAAATAAGGACAAGCTTACAGATAAGGTCATTTATGTTCCCGATGAGATAGACAAAGAGGTTGCGAACCGTAAGCTGAAATTCTGGGATCTGGAGATCGATACTCTTACCGAAGAGCAGGAAAAATATCTTAACAGCTGGCAGGTATAAAAAAGCGCAGAATACACGACTGCAATGTGTGTAATTGTCGGTACGGGCTTGCATTGAGGACGGTGTATCTGCCGTCCTTTCTTATTTCCAAAAATTAATTTTCAATATTCGTTTTAATCCCGTGAAATCTGTACATTTTAATAGTATAAGATATTTTAGGGAGGATAAACAAGTGAGGGAACAGGCTCTGAAATTCATGACCGTTTTTACCGTGGGCTGTTTATGTTACGGCTTTATGGAGATACTTAACAGGGGATTTACACATATTACAATGGGACTGCTCGGCGGTATTTCGATGCTGGTAATTCACACTCTTAACGGCGAACGGGGCAGGGGAGTGAGCCTTCTGTCGGTGCTGATCGTTTCGGCTCTTTTCATAACCTCTATAGAGTTTCTTGCCGGCGAATATCTTAACCGTTATCTCGGTATGGGAATCTGGAGCTATGAGGATATGCCGCTGAATTTTGACGGACAGATCTGTCTGCCCTTCGCTTTTCTTTGGCTCGGTCTTTCATATATCGGTGTTCTGGCGGATAATTTCTTGCGCCGCCGTATATTCCTTGAAACTCATTTCTTGCCCGAAGGCGGACGCCGAGAAAAAATATCTGTTACGGTCTAAATGAATCTGTACAAAAATACGGACTGAAAAGAACTGTCATGAATTCTTTTTAGTCCGTTTTTTTGTACTATTTTGTGTACCACTTTTTCAGAGTGCTTTCGGCAAGCTTGCCGTACACAGTGAAATCACGGTTCTCATGAGCTTTCTCAACGGGAGGAAGAACGGCTTTCCAATCCCACCAGAAATATCCGCAGAACCAATCTTTATCCCAGGTCGCTTCCATTGCCGTATCGTAAAAATCGGCTTGTTCCTGTTCGTCCGTTGGCTTGTCGGGTCTGTCGTGAAAATCCCAAGGGTACTGAGTACAGCCTTCTTCATTTCTCACTCCAATCTCCGCAAACATAATAGGCTTTCGGTAGTGCCTATGCGCTGCTTCAAGGACCTCAACGCGCTTGTTCCATTCGTTCAGCATATGCTCTCTGCTCCTGCTTACGCCGTCGGTGACGGGATAGTAAGCCGAAATGCCGATAATATCAACATCTCCGAGCCAGTCAAACCGCAGCTCGTCGCCGTGATTGATGTTGTGCATAACTATGCCGCCGTAAACCTTTCTCACTTCGGAAATAAGCTTTCTGCATCTTTCCGACTGCTTGTCCATTCCTGCCATTTCACAGCCGGTGCAGAGCATTTCACAGCCGATTTTCTCGGCAAGCTTTGCATAGTGGAGCATGAATGCAGTATAGGATCCGAACCACTTGTCCCAGTATTCCGGGTTTTCCGCAGGAAAATCGATCCTCGCTCTCCACGATCTGTCCAGACAATCTACCATTGGTTTCAGGCAAACCTTAAGACCTAGGGACTTAGCTTTTTTCACCGCAAATTCAATGTCTTCGTCTGTTTGTGTTTTGTGATAATCACAGAACACTCTGGTGCTTGCAAAGCTTTCCTGCCACGCATTTGCAGGAATACATATCCAGTTCAGCCCGTTTGACGCAAGTCTTTCCATAGAGCGTTCGGCGGCTTTGGTGCGGAAAACTCCGCTCGGAGAGAAAAATCCCCATGTATAGCCTTTGCAGAAAATATCCTTATTCATTTAAAACCCTCGTTTCTTAGTAAATATTCTTATTGAAAATCCACAGGTAAGTTCAAGTCTGTCTATGGATTCAAGCCGTTTTGCTGCCTCGGCCGATGTTTTGTAGCAATACGGAGTCATAGAATACAGATTTAAAATATCCTCTCTGCTTTCAATTGTAATGGGATATTCAAAAATTATTTCTCTGTCCTCAGTAAATTTATTCAGTCCATATACGTTTGGCTTGTTTTCATAGGGCTTTTCGTACAAAAGGGCTTTCAGCTCAAAAAGATGTCTCGGCGACGGCGAGACCACAACAAGCTTTCCTCCTGATTTGAGCGTCCTTGCGTATTCGTCGTTGGATACGGGTGCAAAAGTACAGACGATAAGGTCGGCAAAACCGTCCATAAAAGGAAGCTCAAAGGAGGAAGCCACCGCAAAGGAGCAGTTTGTCACGTTCGCGGTGTGAACTCTTGTCATGCAATGAGCGACAGCATTCTTTGATATATCGATTCCGAAGAATTGTGCGTCGGGCAGTGCTTTTGCATAATTCACGGTATAAAAGCCTTCTCCGCATCCGCTGTCGATAATATGCGGATCTTTACAGCTTGTAAGCAGTTCGGAAATGATCTCACCCGTTTTTCCGGCAAGCGGCAGATAATATCCTTTGTCAAGAAAATCGGTTCTTGCTTTTACCATTTCTTTGTTATCTCCGGCGTTTTTGGGATTTCGTCCCGCCGTAGTAAGAAGATTGACATAGCCCTTTCTGGCAATATCAAAGCTGTGACCGTTTTGACAATGCCATACATTATCAAGCTTTTTCAGCCTTTTTTTGCATATCGGACAAACATACATAATTCATCACCAAAGACATTATAACATCTTTGTCGGATATTTTCAACTGTTTTTTGAGGTGTTGCTTTAATTTCTGTATTCCGTGCCAAACACCGTTTCACCTTGATTAAAATATTCTATTGTCAAAACTGATTTCCGTGCATTTTATCAAAAAATGCTTGACAATCGCTGTCGGATAGATTATAATTATCGTATATTGTAAATGCTGTGACGGAATTATCCGGTTTATGCGTCGGTGCAGAGAAAAGACGGTTGGTGAAAGTCTTTGCGGCGTGGTCGGTGGCTAACCCGAGCGGCGCTGAAAACAGCGACGTATGTCCTGCGTTAAAGGATTTCGAGCGGTCGGGCGTTCGTCCGGCAATTTGGGTGGTAACACGGAACCTGCGGTTTCGTCCCATATTCAGGGACGAGCCGTTTTTTATTGCGTTGCTGTAAAAGTCTCAGCATTGATTGATTAATTTGGGAAGGATTTGAAAATATGGAATGGACAGGACTTAACGATCTGCGTGAATCTTATCTGAAATTCTTTGAGGAGAAAGGCTGTCTGAGGCATAAGAGCTATCCTCTTGTTCCTCAGAACGACAACAGCTTACTGCTTATAGTTGCTGGAATGGCTCCTTTGAAGCCTTACTTTACAGGACAGGAAACTCCTCCGAGAACGAGAATGACTACCTGCCAGAAATGTATCAGAACAGGCGACATTGAAAATGTCGGTAAAACCGCAAGACACGGCACATATTTTGAAATGCTCGGAAACTTTTCTTTTGGCGATTATTTCAAGAAAGAGGCTATTTCCTGGGCTTGGGAATATGTGACTAAGGTGCTGAAACTTCCGGAGGACAGACTTTATGTGTCCGTCTATGAGGAGGACGACGAGGCTGAAAAGATATGGCACGAGGACATCGGAGTTCCTATGGATCATATTGTGAGAATGGGCAAGGAGGATAACTTCTGGGAGGCAGGAACGGACGGTCCCTGCGGTCCGTGCTCAGAGATATATTTCGACAGAGGAGAGAAGTACGGCTGCGGCAAGCCTGATTGTAAAGTAGGCTGTGACTGCGACAGATATATGGAATTCTGGAACCTTGTTTTCACTCAGTTCGAGAGACACGAGGACGGAACATATACTCCGCTGAAACAGAAGAACATCGATACAGGAATGGGGCTTGAAAGACTTGCGTCTATTATGCAGGATGTTGATTCCATTTTTGACGTCGATACGGTTAAGGCGATCAGAGATCACGTTTGTAAAATTGCCGGCTGTGAATACGGCAAGGAGTATAAAAAGGACGTTTCAATAAGAGTTATCACGGATCATATCAGATCCGTTACTTTCCTTGCAGGCGACGGGGTTCTTCCGTCCAACGAGGGCAGAGGCTATGTTATGAGACGTCTGCTCAGACGGGCTGTTCGTCACGGAAAGCTTCTCGGCATAAACGGACTGTTCCTTAAAGATCTGGTAAGAACTGTAGTTGACTGCAACAAGTGCGAGTATAACGAGCTTGAAGAAAAGTATGACTATATAGTAAAGGTACTTACTACCGAGGAGAAGAACTTCAATTCCACTATTGACAGAGGAATGAAGATACTTGACGACTATGTTTCTCAGATGAAGGCTGAGGGCAAAACTGAGTTGGACGGCGAAAGCTGTTTTAAGCTTTCAGACACATACGGTTTCCCGATAGACCTAACAAGAGAGATACTTGAAGAAAAGGGCTTTACCTGTGACGAAGAAGGCTACGCCGCTTGTTATGAAGAACAGAGAAAGACTGCCAAGAGCGCTCATGCGGCTACAAAGTATATGGGCGCTGATGAGACTGTTTTCCATAAAATAGACAAGGAGTTCCACACCGAATTTATCGGCTATGACCGTTTCGAGGGCGACAGCGAAATTTCCTTTATCGCTACGGACGACGAGCTTATCGACAGCGCCTGCGCAGGAGACGAAGTTTATATCGTATCTGCGCAAACACCGTTTTATGCAGAGAGCGGCGGACAGGTAGGAGATGTGGGAGTTATCGTTACCGAAAGCGGCAAATGCACCGTTACGGATACCCAGAAAGTGGTAGCCGGTAAATTCGCACACAAGGTAACGGTGGAAGAGGGTACTGTTTCCGTAGGACAGAAAGCTCATTTTGCAGTTGACAGGAAAAACCGCTACTCTGTTATGAGAAACCACAGCTGCGCTCACCTTCTTCAGGCAGCGCTCAGAAAGGTTCTCGGAGATCACGTTCATCAGGCAGGCCAGCTTGTTGACGCACACAGACTCAGATTTGACTTTTCTCATTTCAGCGCAATGACTCAGGAGGAAAAGATCAGAGTAGAGGCACTGGTAAACACCTATATCCTCCGGGCTCTGGACATCACAATGAAAGAAATGCCTATAGACGAGGCCCGCGGACTTGGCGCAATGGCGTTGTTCGGCGAGAAGTACGGCGACGTTGTAAGAGTTGTAACAATGGGCGAGGGCGACGAGACGGCTTCTATCGAATTCTGCGGCGGTACTCACCTCGACAATACTTCAAGGATCGGTCTGTTCAAGATAGTTTCTGAAAGTTCCGTAGCTTCCGGTGTAAGAAGGATCGAGGCAGTCACGGGCAGAGGCGTTCTTGAGCTTATGGAAGAGAATGCCGATACTATTAAGAAAGCGGCTGATACTCTCAAGCTGGCAAATCCTATGGATATCGTAAACAGATGTCATGCCCTTATGCAGGAGATCAAGACCCTTGAAAAAGAAAGAGACGGCTTGCAGGCGGAGATCACAAATCTTAAAACCAAATCGCTGTTTGATAATCCTTTCGTTGTTAACGGCGTAAAGGTCGTTACCGCTATGGTGACGAATACCAGACCCGATATGCTAAGAAAAATGGGCGACGAGATAAAGGCAAGAGAGACTGATGCGGTCGCAGTCATCGCGGGAGTTGACGGTGACAAGGCAAATCTTGTTGCCGTATGCGGAAAGAACGCGGTTGCCAAGGGCGCGCACGCAGGCAAGATCGCAGGCAAGGTGGCGGCTCTCACCGGAGGAAAGGGCGGCGGACGTCCTGATTCCGCTATGGCAGGCGTAGGCGACAGATTTAAGATCGACGAGGCTCTCGATAAGGTAAACGATATCGTAGCAGAGTTTGTTAAATAAAGAAAGGCGGAATATAAAATGGAGGATTGTCTGTTTTGTAAAATTATTTCCGGGGAAATACCCTCGAAAAAAATCTATGAGGACGAGTTGACCTATGTTTTTGAGGATATAGAGCCTACCGCGCCTATCCATTATCTTGTTATTCCCAAACAGCATATTTCAAAGCTTGACGAGATTACGCCTGAGAACAGCGCAGTTATCGCTCATATTTACGAAGTTATTTCAAAGCTTGCAAAAGACCTTGATCTTAAGGACGGATTCAGAGTGGTTTCCAACTGCGGCGAGCAGGCGGGACAGAGCGTATTCCATATTCATTTTCATCTTCTTGCCGGCAGACCGTTCCAGTGGCCCGCAGGCTAAGGACACGCTGATTAAATCAGAAAATTACGGGCGGGTAAGTTTTATCCGCCCGCATCTGTAATTAAGGCAGAGCCGCCGGAATCGCTTTACGGCTTTGTGCGGTATTGTCTTAAACCGAAGAAAGGCTGTGTGCAAAATGGTAAGAAAATCCTGCTTTATAGGCTTTGCGTATTTTGCCGGACTTTTTTCCTGCACTATCGGCTGGGGGAGGAATAATCTTGTTTTTGCTTTGGCGGCGGTATGCGTTTCTGCGGCGGCTTTTGTGGCTCTGAAAAAATACCGCAGATATATAATCGCCTGCACAGCCGCCTTTCTTGCGGCCGTCGCTGTAAATACGGCGTATACAAAACTCAGCTATGACAGGCTTTGCGCACTTGACGGAGAAACTGTTTCGGTCAAGGGCAGTATAACTGATTTCAGCTATATAGGTTCCGATACCTGCATTGTAACGGTAAAGGGAAAGGCGGACGGGATAAACGCAAAGCTGTCGTTTTTTGTAGCGGATATGGATTTTGATTACTATGATAACATTACGGCAAAGGTTAAGGTAAAGAAAATATACGATACGATCAGTTTTCAGTCTGAAAGCTATAACAGACCGAAGGGCGTCTTTCTCAGCGGTACGGCTGTCGAAGTTGTTGAGCATGAGGATAATGACAGACTCTTTTTGCTAAGAGGCATAAAGCGTTACAGAGATCATCTTTTTGAGAAGATAAACAAAATAATCGGCGGCGACGAGGGCGCATTTGCCGCGGCAATGCTCTGCGGCGATAAATCGGAAATGTCTTCTCAAACCAAAACTCTTATATACCGCAGCGGTATAGGTCATATCTTTTCTGTTTCCGGAACGCACGTTATAATAATCAGCAGTATGTTCGGTTGGATTCTGAAAAGGCTGTGCAAAAGGAAAAGTGTGATATTTGCTGTTCAAATGACTGTAGTGTGGGCGTTTGCCGTGTTTGCGGGATTTTCCGTGCCGGTAGTTAGAGCGGCTGCAATGCTTACCGCAGTAAGCGCGGCGCCGCTGTTTTTCAGACGCCCCGATCCAGCCAGTTCGCTGGGACTTTGCGTTGTTGTTATGTTGACAGTTTCTCCTTATGCTGCGGCAGACTGTTCGTTTTTGCTGTCGTTCACAGCGGCTTTTGTAATAGGCGTGATTTGCCCGAAAGTATCGGGACTTGTCAAGCTCGGCGGCAAAGCTGGAGGAGCGGCAAAAGCGGTAGTAAACGCCGTTACGGTTTTGCTATGCACTATGCCTGTACAGCTGATGTTCTTTAATGAGATATCTATTATCGCGCCGCTGTCGAATATACTGCTAGTGCCGATCTGCACGACTGCGCTGGGGATAACTGTATTGACCGCAGTTACCGGTGGGGCAACTGTTATCGCATATCCTGTGTTGACAGCAGTGAAATATCTCCTTAAAGCAGTGATACTTCTTGCGGATATTTTTGCAAAACTGCCTTTTGCTTACGTTGCAAGGGGAGTAAAACCCATGAGCCTCTTAATGCTTTTGACCTGCCTTATTCCGGTATTTTTAGGGCTGAGAAAAAAGTCTGTAAAAATCGGCGGAGCTTTGACGGCTTGTGTACTGCTTTGCTGGAGCGCGGTGTACAACTTTTCACTGCACCTGAACGGTCAAAACATAAAAATAATGGTCCTGCCTTACGGAAAGAATATGCAGGCTGTAATGTTCAGCGGCAGGAGCGGAGCAGTGTTTGACATCGGCTGTAAAGGCAAGCTGAATAAAGGCATGGAGCGGTTTATGGAATACGAGGGCATATCGGATCTGAAATGCGCCTTTATAAGCGATGAACAGTATTATACTCTTGCTAAAAACGAAAAAGATATGACCATACTTCCCGATAACTATTACATAAACGGAATTGCCGATGAGGACGGCGTTTATTCGTTTACAGACGGCGCTGTACTTGAATGGTCGGGCGTGCATATAAAAGCGCTTGAGGACGGCTATGAAATAAGTGCAGGAGACTGTAACGTGACTCTTGCAGGAGGCACTGTCTCGGTGAACGGAAAGAAATCGGATATGTCTGAGGAAGAATATCCGTTTGTAATAGATATTAAAAACGGTGAGATAAGGAGGACGAATTATGGCTTTGCTTACGGCTTCGGCACTTGGTAAGAAAATCAAGGATAACGAGATCGACAGTCTGTATTATTTTTACGGACACGATACCGCGGCGCTTGAAAGCTTTACAAAAAGGCTGATAAACAAGCTTTGTCCCGGCGACGCGCAGATGATGAATTTTCATAAGCTGGACGGCAAAAACCTTGATATACCGCGTCTTGCGGACGCTTGCCAGGCTTTGCCGTTTATGGCGGAGCGTGTTGTAGTTGCAATAAACGATCTTAATATGGATACAGTTTTAAAGGACGACGGCGACGATCTGAAAAAAATACTGGGTGACCTTGGCGAAGCCACTACGGTAATAATTTATGCCACAGGCGTTGATCTGTTCAAGAATAAGAAGTATCTTACCGATAAAAATAAGCGATTTGCGGATTTTTGTGAAAAACACGGCACAGTCTGTGATTTTGCATATAAAAGAGCGTCGGACTTAGGAAAATCCATTGCGGCGTATCTGTCAAAAAGCGGCTGTCAGATCAGTAAAAACAACGCCGAGTATCTTGCAAATCTTTGCCTTTGTGATACGGCTTTTATACAGCAGGAGCTTGAAAAGCTTGCCGCTTATGCTCAGGGCAGGGAAGTCACCAGAGAGGATATAGATCTGCTTTGCATAAGAAGAATAGAGTCGGACGGATATTCTCTTGCGATAAATATTCTTCGCGGCAATGCGGGAATGGTCTTTACAAGATTGCAGGAGCTTGATATGCAGAATTATGAAGCCTTTGAAATTCTGGGAATTATCGGGTTCTCTCTGACGGATATTTACAGAACCAAGCTTGCCCGTTCATCGGGGCTTGGCTATGCCGATGTTGCAAAGGATTTCAAGTATCCCAGAAACAGAGAGTTTGCCGTGAAAAACGCCTATTCAGAATGCGGAAACATTTCTGCCGAAAGAATAAGGCAAACGCTGGAAATACTTTCGCAGACTGATCTTCAGCTTAAAACCCGTTCACAGGGCAAGAGCGGAGATATGCTCACTCTGGAGCAGGGATTGGCGAGATCAATGGCGTTAAGGTGCTGAAAACCATGCCGAAATCGTATCACCGAAAGGAGCGTTCTTACTTAGATGGAAAAGCTGAAAATTTCCCGGGCAATAATCGTTGAGGGAAAATATGATAAAATAAAGCTGTCATCGATTATCGACGGAGTGATAATCGTGACGAACGGTTTCGGTGTGTACAAGGACCCGGATACGGCGGCGCTGATAAGGTTCTATGCGGAGAAAAGCGGTATCATAATCCTTACCGATTCCGATTCCGCCGGCTTTCGTATAAGAGGGCATATAAAAAGCATCGTGCCGAAGGGCAATATAGTAAATGTGTATATCCCTGAGATATTCGGAAAGGAAAAGCGCAAGAGCGAGCCTTCAAAGGAAGGTATGCTGGGCGTAGAGGGAGTATCTGCGGATATTATCAGAGAGGCTTTTGAAAAAGCGGGAGTTATAGGCGAAAGGGTCCGTGACAGAGAAAAAATAACCAAAATGGACTTTTACGATCTGGGACTGAGCGGCGGAGAAAACAGCGCGTCGCTCAGAAAAAGACTTTCCGAAAGTTTGACTTTGCCCTCGCGGCTTACGACCGGCGCACTGCTTGAAACAGTAAACGCAATGTTTGACAGACAGGATTTTTTTGATTACTTAAAAACTTTGGATAATAAGGAGCAGGAAATTGGTTAGTATAGAGTTTCTTTATTTCTTCCTCCCCGTGTTTATGGGGCTGTATGCGATCGCCGGTACACGGTTCAGGTCGGTGATATTTCTGCTGGGTACGGTAGTTTTGACCTTGTGGCTATCCCCTTGGGGACTTGTTCCGATGACGGTCTGTTCGGTTTCGTCTTATGTTTTCGGACGGCTTATTGAAAGGTCTGCGGATAAGAAAAAGCTTAAAAAGCTTTGGCTCGTGTTGTCAGCGGTTATAAATGTTTCGGCATTCGTATTGTTTTTCCGCTCGAATTATTTGACTGCCGATATATTTCAGATATTTACGGGTGAAAGCGAGAATTTCAAGATCTTTGCCGTTTGGGGCACAGGAGTTTTCACCCTGCACGGTATCTCTTATTGTGCAGACATCTGTAGAGGGGAGATAGACAGTGAGCACAGCTTCCTGTTAACGGCTCAATATATTTGCTTTTTTCCTTGTATGACCTGCGGTCCTCTGCTGAGATTCAGGGACGTAAGCGATACTCTGCACAAACCCCTGATTTCGTCGGCAAAGCTGGCCGAGGGCATAAAGCTTCTTCTGTTCGGTTATGTTGAAAAGCTTTTGCTGTCAAATTCAATGTATGAGCTGTGGGAGCATATCAACAGCGTAAATGTTAATTCTTTGTCTGCCGCCTGTGCGTGGCTCGGAATAATCGCTTTTTCATTCAGCTTTTATTACGAATACAGAGCTTTTTCCGATATTGCAAGAGGAATAGGACTTATGACGGGCTTTGAGCTTCCCGAAAACTTTGATCAGCCCTTTATGTCCGGCGGATTCAACGAGTTCATCAAGCGTTTCTGTACGACTTTGTATCGGTGGGTAAGGGATTACGTATATGTTCCGCTTTGCCGTGGAAAAAATGAAAAGCTGTCTTTATGGGCGATGTTCCTTTCTGTTTTTATCGCTTGTATGTGGTTCGGGTTCGGCAGGCGAACTCTTTTGTTTGCCGCTTTTATATGTTTTATGCTCGGTATGGAGTTTATTCTGAAAAGAGTTATTGTGGTTATTCCGAACATTTTAAGGTGCGCATTCATGAACATATTGTTTCTGCTGGGGCTGCCGTTGTTTGCTTTTCCCGATGCGGAAAAAGCGGCGGGATATATAATGTCAATGTTTGGTTCGGCAAAGTTCTCCGGAGATGTTCTGGTGATTTATGTTATAAAGACAAGCGCGGTCATGCTTTTGATCTGCGGGTTCTTTGCTACAAATATCGGCAGGTTTGTCAAGAAAAAAATCACTTCGGCAAACAGTAATATTGCCGTTGTTGTCGTTCCTTTGATAGAAATCGGTTTCTTGCTGTTATGTACTGCTTTTTTGGTCGGCGGCGGACGTCATCTTACCGGCTTTTTGTTTTAGGAGGTGCGGCAAATGAAAAAAATAGCAGATTGCTTGACTGTTGCGGCTTTTTTCATAATCATAGTCATGTTTGCGGCCCGTACTTTGCTTTTCGGGAAAACAGCTGCGGCAAATGAAACGGAAAATATGAATATCAGACAAAAGACGGAAACCTATGTGGACGGTAATTTTCCGTTAAGTGCAAACTGGAAGTCGCTGAGAACGACCATGCTGGTAATGACGGGAAAAAACGAGTTTGACAACGTGTATATCCTGCAAAAACGGCTTGTCGATACAAGCTGTGATTATGATAAGGAGAAGTTTTTGGAAAGCGTTGAGGATATTAACAAATTTGCGGCAGGAACATCTGCGCAGACATACGTAATGCTCGTTCCCACAGCGGCCGGGATATATTCCTCGCAGCTGCCCGCATACGCTCAGGACATTGACCAGAGAGAGCTTATCGACCGTATATATTATGCGCTGAATAAAGACATAAGCACTATAGATACTTTTTATCCGCTCTATTCCGCAAGGAGCAATTATATATACTATCGCACGGATAAAAAGTGGACTTCGTTCGGAGCGTATTACGCTTATGCAGAGGGTATAAAGCAAATGGGCTTTGAGCCTGTGGCTCTGTCAAATTACGACCAGGAATACGCATCAGATTCATTTTACGGAAACCTCTATTCCAAGCTTTGCTACAGCCGTATACCTGCCGACAGAGTTAATATATTCCGTTCCAAATATCAAAGTACGGTGGAGTCGGTAGAACTTTACAGCGGCGAACAGATGTTGACTGCAAAATCCGTATATTTCCGTTCGGCTTTGAAAACTTCAGATAAGAGCAATATCTTTTTGCAGGGCGACAATTTCACAAAAGCAACGGTAAAAACTACTCTTGAAGACGGTCCTAAACTGTTGCTTGTAAAGGGGAGCTACGCCAATACTTTCGTACCCTTTCTTACGCCGCACTACAGTGAGATAACTCTTGTAGATCCCGATAAGCTCGAAGAAGAGGGGAAAACTCTTTCCGATACAGTTAATCCCGACGATTACGATCAGGTGCTTTTTCTTTACGACTGTGATGAATTTTTGGAAACGAATAATTTTGATCTGCTGAAATAAGCAGGGAAATAAGTATTCGCTCTTGAAAAGTGTAAGGTAATGTGTTATAATTATTCTCGGCACATTGAGAAATCGTATTCTGTTTTTTAATACGGTTTCCGAATTAATGATAAAAGGCTTATGACTGTAAAAATTTTTGAAAGGGTGCATAATATGGGCAATCAAAACAGCAGATTAAATCTTATCGATCTTAACGATTATCCGGTTTCTTGGTGGCTGAAGCTTTTGGAGCTGGGACATAGGATCGTTTCGGATCCTTCGGAATACAGCGAGGCATGTAAAGGCAAAATAATGGGAACGCTTTTCTATGAGCCTTCAACGAGAACACAGATGTCCTTTCAGACAGCAATGCTCAGGCTTGGCGGAACGATAATCGGCTTTGACAATCCTGCTACTTCATCGGTCGCAAAGGGTGAAAATATCAAGGATACTACTAAGATCGTTTCAGGCTATGCCGATATAATGGTTATGAGGCACCCTGTTGCCGGTTCAGTGAAAGCCGCCGCACTTACTGCCGATTGCCCGGTGATAAACGCAGGCGACGGCGGACATCTTCATCCGACGCAGACGCTTACCGATCTGCTTACCCTGAAAGAAGAAAAAGGAACGCTTGAGGGTTTGACTATCGGCTTTTGCGGCGATCTGAAAAACGGCAGGACCGTCCATTCGCTCATTAAGGCAATGTCTTGCTTTCCGGATAATAAATTCGTGCTTATCTCCACGCCTGAGCTTGCGCTGCCCGTATATATAAAGGATGTGCTTTCAGCAAGCGGTCTAGAGTATAAGGAGGTAACAGATCTTGAAAAGGTCATCGGTGAGCTTGACGTGCTTTATATGACAAGGATACAGAGAGAGCGTTTCGCTTCAGACGAGGAATATGAGGCTCAGAGCGGAAACTACATACTTGACGCAAAAAAGCTTGCCAAATCAAAGCTTGATCTTATAGTGCTTCACCCTCTGCCAAGAGTTGACGAGATCGCTGTTGAGGTCGATGACGACAGCAGAGCGCTTTACTTTAAGCAGGCAAAGTACGGAATGTATATAAGAATGGCGCTCATTCTCACGATAATAAACGGCTGGGGAACTCCTTTGCCTGTAATGAAAGGAAAGATCCACCAGCATATCGAATGTTCAAATCCGAAATGTATAACGCATCAGGAACGCTATCTGCCGCATTGGTTCAGGGGAGAAGGAACTACTCTGGTATGTGAATACTGCGACGAAAGAACTCTGGTGGAGTAAGTATGTAAAACATATGGGGTCATAAAAACAGGTCGATCTGTTTTTATGACCCTCTTTCGTTAAAATGCTGTGCAAAGTGTTGTTTGTGATTGCGCCTGAATGCGGAAATGTATACAATATGACTAAATTTTATCCTGCGTTTCTTTAATCGGGTTGAAATGACAGGCTTGATATGATATAATAAATTGATGTAATAAAAAAACAGGAGCTTTGATTGATGAACACAATTTCAGATGAAGAGTTTGAACGCATATACGGCCGCAAACCGGTAAGACGAGTTGTAAGAAAGAAAAAAATTTATTGGAACAGGATCATCATTGCGCTGATAATTTTTGCGGCAGTCATTTTCGGTATCGTTCAGCTTATAGGTATCGTAGTTTCAAAAATCAAAGGGGATAACACAGAAAAAACAAATACAACGTTGAAAAATACGGTATCTTCACAGGCTGTCAAGGACAGTTCCTCAGAATTCGAGGAAGTCGTTGCTCCAAAACCGCCGGCATATTCCGATATGGATTTTACCGTGTGTATAGACGCAGGTCACGGCGATTTCGACGGCGGCACGACCGATGCGTCGGGTATGCGGTATGAAAAGGACGATAACCTTAAAATCGCTCTTGAAGTACAGAAATATCTGGAGTCTTTCGGAGTGAACGTAGTGATGATAAGGGAGGACGATTCATTCCTTGAGCTTGGTGAAAGATGCGAGATTGCCAACAACTCCAAGGCGGATATGTTTGTTTCTTTGCATAGGAACAGCTACGACGGAGACATTTCGGGCGTAGAGGTATGGGTAAATAACGCTGAACCACAGTATGATACAAAGCTTGCGGAAAATATTCTCGGAAAGCTTGACGAGGTTGGAATATCCGATGACAGAGGTGTTCAGTACGGTTATGTGGGAAATCCATACATAAATTATTATGTTAATGTTGATACGGTCATGCCGAGCTGTCTTGTGGAGCTTGGATTTATTACCGAGGAAATCGACAACAAGCTTTTTGACCTGCACCTTACCGAATACGGTGAAGCTATTGCCGAGGGCATTGTTCAGACGGCGATGGACATTGGTCTTGTGGACGAAAGCGGAAAGCGGCTAATGTCCGAAGAGCTTATCTCTCCCGAAAAGCCTGTTAATCGCGATGATTCGTCTTCTTCTGCCGATAATCTCACGGAACCTGCCGTTACCGATCCGTCTAACGATGTGTATAACACGCAGGAAAACGAGTGGTACGGCTGATTGTCGGAATTTCAGGACAGCAACGACACAATAGATAAGGGCTGTATAAAAAACTAACGGCGTCTGTCAAGCTGTACAGACGCCGCTTTTTGTTTGCTTTCGTGCAAATTATAACACCGCACAAAATTGCCGGACGGCTTTGCGTGGTGCTGAATTTGTGTTATAAAGTTTTTCTTATCTGCTTGTATTTTTCAAATTCTTCCGTTAGGTCGCTGATCGCTTTTTCAAGTCCCTCAGGCGAAAACGGCTCATGAAATTCTGCGGCAAAATCCTTTACTTTTGTAATACATTCGGTGCCGTACCACACTTTTACATCGAGCTCGCTTTCATCGCCTTTTATGGGTTCGATCCGATAGTTGAATGTGGTGTAAAGACTGCCGCACCAGATGTTTTTTTCGTCAAAAAAAGTAAAGGTCGGAAGGTCAAAATATCCGTGAAGCATTGTATCATTCCTTTCGGTTTTATTCTTTATCAAATTAATTATATCATATCTTCGGACTTTTTTCAAGCCGGTTTAAATAATATGAAACCTGATTAAGTAAAAACGCTGAAAAAACGTTTACAAATTTGTAAGGAATGTATATTGGAGAAAGCTTAAAAATATGTTATAATAAAATATTATATAAGCTGTTTTTACGGAGTTTTTCACCGTAGGAAAGGATAAAAAGATGAGTGTTACAATAAAAGACGTGGCAAAAGAAGCGGGCGTTTCTGTCGCAACTGTTTCAAGAGTTCTCAACGGAAGCTGTAACGTTTCTGATGAATCTACTAAAAAGGTAAATGAAACCATTAGCAGGTTGAATTATTCCCCCAATTTTTTAGGCAGAAATCTCAGGAAGTGTGAAACTAACGTTATTCTGGTCATTATGCCTACTTCGGAGCACTCTCTGTATTCCAAGATAGTTATGGGTATGCAGAGTTATGCTAGCAAGGTCGGATATGATATTATTACTGCTGTTTCTTATTCTACCTCTACTGCGGAGATAAGACAGATGAATATGCTTTATAACCGTACGGTGGACGGCGTTGTTCTGCTTGGCACTCAGTTTGATGCCGATTCGCTTAACAAGCTGGCAGAAAACTATAATGTGGCGCTCTGCTGTGAAGGCATTCACGGAGCGAATGTTCTTACTGTTGCCGTCAATGACGAGCAGGCAGGCTACGATGCAGTTTGCGCATTGATAAAAAAAGGACACAGAAAAATCGGCTTTATCGGAACGAATATATCCGCAATTTCTTCCACAGACCGTGAAAACGGCTATCTGAGAGCGCTGAGAGAGCATGATATAGAGGTAGATCCGCGCTATATATATAAAGAAACTTATGACTATGAATGCGGTGGAAGAGCCTTCGAGTATTTCTGCTCCCTTGAAGAAAGACCTACTGCAATTTTTGCAATTTCCGATCTGCTTGCTATTTCGGCTATACATACTGCTGAGAATATGGGAGTAAGGGTAGGTAAGGATATTGCTATTATGGGCTTTGATAATATTTCTATGTGCGAATGGATGATGCCTACGGTTTCTACCGTGGAACAGCCCTGTGCAAAAATGGGCGAAATGGTAGTCGCAAAGCTTATTGAAAATATGAATAAGGCAACAAAGGACAATCACTATTATACCGTTGAGCATAAGGTAATTCTTCGCCAATCAACCGGCGATTGACAAAAAATGTTTTACCGGGTAGAAAACATTCAACAGGGAAAGGATTTTGTCATGTAATGGAAAAATTTACGAAGATACTGGAACAAATAGACGCATATGTGTGGGGAATTCCTCTTATCGTTCTCATCTTATCCGTAGGAATTTACCTTACGATACGTTTAAAACTTCTTCAAGTTTTTCATCTTCCGAAAGCGCTGAAGTTTATGTTTCAGAACGAGGGCAACGGTAAGGGCGAAATATCCAGCTTTGCCGCACTTTGCACCGCTCTTTCCGCAACTATAGGAACAGGTAATATCGTAGGCGTTGCAACGGCAGTGGGAATTCTTTCAGGCGGACCGGGCGCATTGCTGTGGATGTGGGTCGCCGCACTGTTCGGAATGGCTACAAAGTATTCCGAAGGATTTCTTGCTATTAAGTACAGAAAGATCGACGCCGACGGTCACGTCTGCGGAGGTCCTTTCTATTATATAGAATACGGAATGGGCAGAAAATGGAAATGGATGGCTAAGGTGTTTGCCTTTTTCGGTGCTTGTGTAGGTATTTTCGGAATAGGAACATTTTCTCAGATAAACGGTATCTCATCTGCCGTACAGACCTTCTTCGATCCGAAAAGAGAGCATACGGTAAGTATATTCGGCAACGAATACACCTGGGCGGTAGTGATCTCCGGACTTGTTGTTACCGTGTTTGCCGCTTTGGTTATCATAGGCGGGATCAAGAGAATTTCCGGCGTTTCACAGATCGTTGTACCGTTTATGGCGGTCATCTATATTCTTGCGTGCATTACGCTGATAGTAATAAATATCGGTAAGCTCCCGCACGCTATCGTACTGGTGTTTGAAGAAGCATTCAGCCTCAAAGCTGTGGCAGGCGGCTCAATGCCTACAATTTTTCTGGCAATACAAAAGGGCGTTGCCAGAGGAATTTTCTCAAATGAGGCAGGACTTGGTTCTGCACCTATAGCTGCTGCGGCGGCGCAGACAAAGGAACCTGTTAGACAAGGTCTTGTTTCAATGTGCGGTACGTTCATAGACACTATCATTGTATGTACGATGACCGGACTGTCCATTGTTATGATGGGAAGCTATCAGGCAGTGAATCCTGTAACCGGCAAACCTTTTGAGGGAGTAGAAGTGACGACCCATGCTTTCCAGCAGGGTTTTTCATTCCTTCCTGAGAAGATACCTGCGTTCATATTAATGATCTGTCTGGTGTTCTTTGCATTCACTACCATTCTTGGCTGGAACTATTACGGCGAAAGATGTATGGAATATCTTGTCGGCGGCAGAATGAAAGCTGTCATGACATACAGATACCTGTATATCCTTGCAGTATTTATCGGTCCGTATATGACTGTTTCGGCAGTATGGACAATAGCTGATATATTCAACGGTCTTATGGCATTGCCTAACCTCGTCGCCTTGCTGGCGCTGAGCGGCGTTATATCAAAAGATACGCGGCGGTATGTCGCAAAGTATTCACGGGCAAAGAAAATAAACCGGCTTGCAAGAGCATAATAAAGTATATTATAAGACGGCGGGTGTTATATCCTCCGTCTTAATTTTATTTAGGAAATGTGCGTCGATAGTCTTAATCACCAAAATGAAAGTATATAAATTGTTAGAATAGCCAAAAATTATTTTTAGGCTGTTACAGTTATTGTAACCTTATTGACAACGATTACATTCGGTGATATAATGATTTTATCAAATATAATGCCGCTGTTCAGGCAAAGAACAGTTGATAATTAACGGAGGTTATTTGTAATGAAAAATTCAAAGCGCGTTATCGCCGGTGCGGTAGCTTTGCTTTCCGCTTTGAGCGTCGCTTCCTGCGGAAGTTCATCCAATTCAAGCTCAAGCTCCTATGTGGAAAAAGTAAAGGTCGCAAGCACCGATGATATTTCAAAGATTCCGGAAGGCTCGCAAACAGAGCTTGAGTGGCTCTCTTATTTCGATATTAACCCGACGAAGAAAGAACCTGAAAAGAGAACAGACCTTACTCTTTTCGAGGAAAAGGGCGGTACCATCAAGTATTCTCAGGTATCTTCCGTAAACAAATACGATAAGCTTGCGGCAAGACTGATGTCCAACGATCCGCCGGATATGTTCTGGTATGAGCAGAAAATGACGTTCCCTGCAAACTGTATAAAGGAAATGTTCCAGCCTGTTGATGATATTGTTGATTTTGACAGCCCAATGTGGAGCGATGTCAAGGACGTTGCCGAGCAGTTTACTCTTAACGGAAAGCATTATGTTGCTCCGGTCAAGTTCCTGCCTAATTCGATTCTTACATATGATAGGTCTATCATTGATGCGGCAGGTCTCGACGATCCGTATGAGCTTTATCAGGACGGAGAATGGGATTGGAATACATGGTATGATATGATGGACGAGTATTGCTCGGGTGCGGCTGCCGATGAGGAAAGATATGGTATTAACGGCTGGTTTGCTCCGTTTATTTTCCAGTCAACAGGTAAAACACTTATTAAATATGATGCTGAAAAAGACGAGTATGTTTCTAACCTTAACGATGCGGATTTTGTAAGAGCTACCGACGTTCTGTACGATATTTCCAAGAACGGTATGTACTATCCCGACTGGGTAGGTCAGGCAGGCGATGCGTTCAAGAAGAATATCCTCTTCTACGCTATGGGACCTTGGGCTTCCACCGGCTCTCATTCTCCGAAGGAGAGCGACAACTGGGGCGTTGTTCCAATGCCGAAGGATCCTAACTCAGATACGCTTTACACTACCGTTGAAATGAACGCATATATGTGGGTAAAGGGTTCTGATAAGAACGACGCTATGAAGTGCTGGCTTGAATGCGCTAAGATTGTTCAGACTCAGGATTCCTATAAGGAAGTTGAAAGAGAAAAGTTCTTTGTAAACAATCCATATTGGACTGATGAAATGTACGATGTTGCATATGTTGAGCCTGTTACCGAAAAGTATACAAAGCTTTTCGATCCCGGTTACGGTATTTCTACCGCTTTGTCCGATGACGACGCCGCAACTAACGATACTAAGGAAGCTATCATTCCATACCTCTATACTTCCGTTATGAAGACAGACGAGAACGGTTCACAGTATACATGGACACAGCTTAAAGAAACCTATGAAACTACCGTTGAATCCGAGCTTAAAACATTCAACGATCAGTATCACGCTTATATCAAAAAGTAATTTTCGCAAAAAACACACGAACGGATATTTTTCCGTTCGTGTGTTTTTTTGTTGAAATTATCGGAGGTTTGTGGTATAATTGTCCTTGCGGTAACCGCTTTAAGAATTAATTAAGATTTATATTAAGCTGATTTTAAAAAAAGTGTTATATACTATAAAACGTGGAAGAAAGGATCGTGCAAAAGATGGATATTAAAAATCCGACGATTTTGGTTGTGGACGATGACAGAGATATTGTGGGGGCTATTGCAAAGCTCCTTGAGCTTGAGGGTTACAGCGTTATAAAGGCATACGACGGTCTTGAAGCGCTGGAGAAGCTAACAGAAAACAGTATTCAGCTTATACTCATTGACGTCATGATGCCTAAGCTGGACGGACTGTCCACAATGATGAAAATAAGAGCCACTGAAAATATCCCGATATTGATTCTGTCTGCAAAATCGGAGGACACCGATAAGGTGCTGGGACTTTCTATGGGAGCAGATGATTACATAACAAAGCCCTATAATCCTATGGAGCTTGTGGCAAGAGTAAGGAGTAATCTCAGAAGATATATGCAGCTCGGCGCGATCGATACAACAAACAAAACGGATATAATAGAGATCGGCGGATTGGCGCTTGATACGGCGGCGAGGAGCCTTACGGTGGACGGAGAACCCGTAAAGCTCACCGCTACCGAACTTAAAATTCTGGAGCTTTTAATGACAAACGCCGGAAAAATTTTCTCGGCGGAGGAGATCTATTCAAAAGTGTGGAACGAGGACGCATATGCAGTAGAGAACACCGTAATGGTGCATATTCGTCACATCAGAGAGAAAATAGAGATAAATCCCAGAGAGCCGAAGTATCTGAAGGTGGTGTGGGGAATTGGCTACAAAATCGAAAAAATTTGAGCAGAGCGGCTGGTTCAGATTCCTGTCGGGAAATAAGCCGCGGACAGTGGCGTTTCTGCTGTCTTGTCTTTTTGCCGGAGTGTTTATTCTGGAAACGGCTTTGCTGATCTATAGCGGAGTCGATAACGAAAACAGTAAGAATTATCTTAAATCGGAAAGCTATAAGTACGATTCAGCTGAAATGTATGAAAGGCTGTGCGTTACGGCATCAGCATATCTCAGAAACGTTGACGACGATTGGAATTTTACCGAAAAAAAACATTTGCTCACCGATTATTTGTATTATCTGGACTACAATGATTATAAGTACAAAAAAACGGACAACGGAATAGTTCTTATAAGCAGTATGTTCGATTATTACGTTAGCTTTAACGACGGAGAAAGCGTAAGATATATAACAAATATAAGCTACGTTAAAGGTACAGAAGATGAGAACGAACGTCTTGACGAACTGAAATCCGATTACAAAAATTATATTATGCGGCGCAACAACGAAGTTTCAAGCGATATGACTTCGTCGGGACAGATAAGGGATTATTATTACAATAACGCAGACTTTCTTGAAACTTGTACAGAGGAATTTTATGCCGATAATCTTATGCCCGTAGGCGGTTCTTATCATGACAGCTACGGTAGAAATTTTTATAATTACGGTAACTATGACGAAATAGTTTTTTATGATTCCGACCCTTCATATAATGCCAGAACAGGTCTTGATCTGAGAGCAGGTATACAATATGCGGACAGAATATCTGATGAAGATTATTATGACGGTGAATATGATGAGGCCTATGTATTTTTTGATGATTACGGAAACGCTTGGCACAGTTCAGTTCCGATCATTTATCAGGACGATTACAAGGCTGAGAACAATGACGACGGGGGAATAACCGTTTTTATGGCGCCAAAGACGGAAAAAATTGCCGCAATGCAGGATAATTACGACAAGGCTCGTTCAACTGTCAAGCAAGCCAAAATATTGATGACAATACTTGGTTGTTTTGAACTTCTGTTTGTGTGCTATATGACCGTTTTCTGCGCTTATAATCCTGATCCTGCCGATGAGCGCCGCTGGGCGGTAAAAAGCTTTCTGAGAAAGATACCCACTGAGATATATTTCCTCTTTATGATAATTGTGTTTTTGACGGCAGGAACGATTTTCGCTTGCTGGCGTTCTTTCAGCAAACTTTTCGCATCGCTGTTTGAGAGCGGACTGTTAGAAGTATTCGTTAGAAATGCTCTTTTCATAACGATATTTGCGCTGCTCTATGCGTTAGGCTTTGGCTCGTTTGTCGAAATTGTCGGAAAGATAAAAACACGGTGCATTTTTAAGGACAGCCTTATCTGCAAATTCGTAAGATTTATCTTGAGAAAGTTCAAGGAAACCTCATTTTATCACTATATGCACGGACTTCCGCTGGGCGTCAAGCTTACGATAAGAACGGTTCTTATTGGTTTGCTCATGGTATTTGTGGAATTTACAGCATATTACATATTAGCAAGTCAACTGGTGTGTTTTTTGATCATCATGTTCTTACTCATACTCAATATACGGGATTATACACAGCTTTCCAAGCTCAGCAGGCAGATAGATTGTCTGGGAGAGGACGAACCGTATGAAGGCAAAATAAAGAAACACTCGCCGGTATACGCAGAGTCACAGAAGCTCAATTCGATCCATGACAAAATAAAGGAATCGGTTGAACAGCAGATCCAGTCCGAACGGCTTAAAATCGAGCTTGTAACAAACGTTTCCCACGATTTGAAAACTCCGCTGACTTCAATAATAAGCTATATCGATCTGCTTAAAAAGCTTGACCTTGACGACGAGGCACGGAGCTATGTAAAGATCATAGACAAAAAAGCTCAGAAACTAAAAGGCATAGTAGCGGACGTGTTCAGCATTGCCAAAGCCACGAGCGGAGTTGACGTAAATCTTGATAAGCTGGACTTTATCATGCTCCTTAATCAGTGTATTGCCGACGCCGAGGACAAGATAAACGACAGCGGCAAGACAGTCAAAATAAATATAGTATCTGATTCCGCTATGGTCATGGGCGACGGCGATAAGCTTTACAGAGTGTTCCAGAATCTTGTCGACAATGCGCTGAATTACTCTATGGAAGGAACGAGAATCTTCCTCGATGTGTACAAAAATTCGGACAGCGTAGTTTTCTCGGCGAAAAACGTATCGGCTGAACCGATAAACTTTACAGAGGACGAGATAATTGAACGTTTTGTACGGGGAGATAAATCCCGTACGGACGGCGGCAGCGGTCTGGGACTTTCTATAGCTAAAAGCTTTACCGAGTCCTGCGGCGGAACTTTCAGAATTGACATTGACGGAGATATGTTCAAAGCGATAGTCACAATGCCGATTATCAAAGACGAACCCGAGGATAACGACAGTCCGGAGAACGAGAACGAAGAAAAAGAATAATAAAAGCGCCTCCCGAGGTAAATCCCACGGGAGGCGGTTTTATTAAAGGAAGATATGAAATCATACAGAATCAGGGCTGTTTCATCAATTTTTTTCCTGAGCCGATCTCAAAGTGATACATAACGATACCTAAATCTACTTTGGAATAAAAGCCTCCGGTGGGTTTTACGGAAACTCTGTCGCCGTTAAGCGTAAACAGAAACTTTTGCTGATTCATTGCGGTAGGTGCAAGAGCTGCACATTCCATTCCTTTTCTGAACCAGTCGGGCATATCTCCTTTTACATTGCAAAGCTGTTCAATGGGTTTGCTCTTGTGGGCTGTACCCTGTGTTTCTCCATATCCAAGAGACAGAACGCAAATAAGTTTTTCTCCGCTTTCTGTAATGCACTTGCTTTTTCGTTTGCTGAACGACATAGCTACCCAACATGTGTTCAGCCCCAGCTGTTGTGCTTTGATTGCAAGACGTTCTCCGTAATATCCGAGTTTTACGTCAAGCTCTGATGATTTTTCTCCAATGAGCGCAATGTAATTTTTTACCCCGCTGAATTTTCCGTAATGAGCCATAAACCCGCTGAAAGCCTCAGGCTCGTCGGTGACCAGCTGAATATGCAGTCCGCCTTCATCGTTACAAAGTGAGATCTCGCTTTCAAGCTCGGAAATAATGTCCGCAGGAATAGGTTTGTTAAGATAGCTTCTTACCGAATGACGTTTTTTGATTGCTTCATAAATGTCCATAAAAAACTCCTTTGTCTTATTATTCTTCTTCGCCCAGATGATTATTGGGGTAATTGATTTCTGTCGCTCGGGGGATGATTTCGTTGATATGGTCTATAAGCTTTTTCAACTTCTTCCATTGAGTGCTGTCTGCGCTGACGAAGTAGAAATTCATGGTTCCTTTCCTTCTCATAGATACGATACCTGCGTCCTTTAATATCTGCAAATGATGAGATACCGCAGGGCGTGATAAATGTGTTTTCTCTGTGATTTCACCCACACGGCATCCAATCTTTTCGCTCATCAGAAGCGTCATCAGGATACTTTGTCTCGTTTCATCACCCAGTGCAATTATCGCTTTCCGGCATTGCAGGAATTCATTTGCAAGAAGCTGTCGTTCTTCCGCACACTTATCCATATCATTCCTCCGTTCGATAGTTTATTTACTTAAACCATTATACCATACTTTTAACGAAATTGTTCAATGGTAAAGAAAATAAAGACGATTAATTTTTGAAATCAGTCAATTTGAAATATAGTATAACGTTTATAAATTAAGCCGACGGTCATTATGCTCTTTGACAATGACCGACGGCTTTTAGTATTTCGTGAATAAACTATTCAATACCCTTTACTTCATACCCTGCGTTCGTTACAGCTTTTATCAGCGTGTCATCAGATACGTTTCCATCAATATCGAGATAAGCGCATTTTTCCTCCAGCGAGACCTCGGCCTTAACGCCGTCGATCGCATTCAGTACCTTGGAAACCGTACCTGTGCAGTGGTTGCACATCATTCCTTCGATTTTCATTACCTTTTTCATTTTAACGTCCTCCGTTTCAATAGTAGTGTTTATTGTTTTATCTGAGTAGGTATTTCTGCCGTCCTTGAAGAAATTAAGCCGCAGAGCGTTTGTCACAACGCAGACCGAGCTCAGGCTCATTGCCGCCGCGGCGAACATGGGATTCAACTTCCAGCCCAGCAGGGAATAGAATACTCCCGCCGCCAGAGGAATGCCCAAAGCGTTGTATATAAGCGCCCAGAAAAGGTTTTCCTTGATGTTTTTCATTACCTTGCGGCTAAGCTTTACGGCGGTGACAGCGTCATTAAGATCGCTCTTCATCAGCACAATATCAGCCGATTCTAAGGCAATATCCTGTCCTGCGCCTATTGCTATTCCCACGTCGGCGGAGGTAAGTGCAGGAGCGTCGTTTATGCCGTCGCCGATCATAGCCGTCTTCTTGCCCTCGCTTTGAAGTTCACTGATGATCTTTGCCTTGTCTTCAGGCATGAGCTGAGATCTTACCTTGTCTATTCCAAGCTTTTTCTGTATTGCCTTTGCGGTTTTGTCATTGTCGCCCGTAAGCATAATGGTTTCAATTCCCATTCGGTGAAAATCCTCGACAGCCTGCTTGCTGGAATCCTTTATCTTATCGGCGATGAACAATATACCGGCAAGCTTTCCGTCAACAGCCGCGTAAAGCGGGATCTCTCCCTGCTCAGCGCCGCTCTCGGCAAGTGCCGCTACTTCCGACATATCAATTCTGTTTTCCTGCATAAGTCTGCTGTTGCCAATAAAGACTCTTTTGCAGTCTGTTAAGGCTGAAATACCGCCGCCTGCCGTTTCGGAATAATCGTCTGCCTGAATAAGTGCGTATCCTTTTTCGGCGCAGTGATCGGCGATCGCTTTGGCAAGAGGGTGTGAAGAACCGCTTTCTGCGGAGTAACAAAGCTTCATAAGCTCGTCCTTGTCATATCCGTTTGCTGTCTGAACGGATATAAGTCTAGGTCTGCCCTCTGTGCAGGTGCCGGTCTTGTCAAGCACTACCGTATCCACCGAATGTGCGGTCTCAAGGCTTTCGGCAGACTTGATAAGAACGCCGAACTGAGCTGCCTTTCCCGTTCCCACCATTATAGCCGTTGGAGTAGCAAGCCCCAAGGAGCAGGGGCAGGAAATTACCAGAACAGAAATAGCCATGTTGAGCGCAAAAGCAAATCCGTACCCCAGCGCTAGCCATATTGTCAATGACAGCAGAGCGATGATTATTACCGCAGGAACAAACACCGCGCTTATTTTATCCGCAAGACGGGCGACAGGAGCCTTTGTAGCGGACGCCTCCTCCACAAGAGCGATTATCTGAGAAAGCGTCGAGTCCTTAGCAGGCTTTTCGCATCGGCATTTTGCAAAACCTCCTGCGTTCACGCTTGCGCTCATAACCCTGTCGCCCTCCGACTTGTCAACGGGAATGCTTTCACCCGTAAGCGCCGATTGGTCTATGGTACATCTTCCTTCGATTATTACTCCGTCGCATGGAACAGACCAGCCTGCTTTCAGCAGAAAAATGTCCCCCGTCATAACGCTGTCGGCAGGTATCTCCTCCTCCTTACCGTCCCGTATCACAACTGCATTTTTAGGCGCAAGACTGATAAGCTTTTTGACGGCGTCGGCAGTTTTTCCTTTTGACCTTGCTTCAAGATATTTTCCGACCGTGATAAGCGTTAATATCATTCCGCAGGATTCATAGTATAAATTCATCATATATTCGTGAGCTGACGAAAAATCGCCTCTACCCATATGATAAGCCATCATATATGTGCCGAATATACTGTAAACAAATGAAGCCGCCGCGCCGAGAGCGATAAGACTGTCCATATTCGGCGTGCGGTGAAAAAGATTTTTAAAGCCGTTTGTAAAGTAGTGAAAGTTTATCGCGATTATGGGAACTGTGAGCAGAAGCTGAGTCAAGGCATATATCATCATGTTTTTATGCCCTGTAAAAACAGGCGGAATGGGTATGCCCGCCATATGTCCCATGCAAATATAAAACAGCGGAACTAAGAATCCCACGGACCACCAAAGCCGCTTTTTCATAACCTCGATTTCATCCTGCCGAGTGGTTGTAGATTGCCTCTGAGCGTTTTCTGATATTTCGCTTGCGCCGTAGCCGGCACCCTCAACGGCGGCAATGATTTTTTGCGGTTCGGTTATGCTTTCGTCATAATCCACCGACATTTTGTTTGCCAGAAGATTGACCGAAACGCTGTCAACCCCCTCCGCTTTTGCGACTGCTTTTTCAACATGCCCTTGGCAGGCGGCACAGCTCATACCCGTTACATTGAATTTTGCATTTTTCATTTATACTGTACACTCCTGTTATTTCAGCTTTTTTACTAATTCAATAGCTTCGTCTATGACATTGGTATTGCCCTTTTCTATCTCTTCGGTCATACAGGTTTTCATGTGATCCTGTAAGATCAGATAGCCAAAACTTTGCAGTGCGCTTTCCACAGCGGCAACTTGTATAAGAATATCTCCGCAGTATCGGTTATCGTCAAGCATTTTGACGATTCCGTTTATCTGTCCTGATATTCTGTTGAGTCTGTTTTTCAGCTGTTTGACTTCCCGGGCGTTTCTCGGCGTATGTTTGTGCCTGCAATGCTCGCACATTTCGTCTGTTTTATTTTTATTGGCTTTATCCATAATGTACCTCCCAACATACCCCTATAGGGTATTTGCTGTATTACATTATATATCCTATCGAGATATTTGTCAAGAACTTCTTGTCAATTATTATTTATCGCAGAAACAAAAAAATACCCCGTTTACAAAAAACGGGGTAAGAGCATTTATATTAAGTCAGTACCGCATAACTACCGCCTAACGGCTTTGTGTACGTCTAACTTGCCAATTTTCCGTTATCTTGCACACAAACTCCTTGAAAGACACTAGTATTCCTGCGTCGTTTCTATACAATCTAACGAAAAATTTTCTGCGTTATCCGCACACATTAGTTGTGCGGTGTTGCCTTAATATCCGTAGCCGTTTCCTCCGGCATAGGCATTTTCATTCTGATATTGTTCAACAGCTTCTTCGATATTCTTGCAGGTACCATAGATTATATACTGCATAAACGCCGAGTTAGCGGTATAATCAGGATTAAGTACCTGCATACCGTAAATATATTCGTCGGTGAAATATCCGTCCGCCGGGATTCTGAGTTGCTGTACGTCATATTCCATATAATCAAAGGCATTGAGCAGGAGATTTGCGATCTCACCGTCGGTCAAGTCGGTGTGTACCTCAGGAAGTACTTTGTTGAGCAGTTTATCCAGCTGAATAAGGTTAAGATTCTTTGCATTTTTGATTATCTCAGATATAACTCTTCTCTGGCGTTCGGTTCTTTCGTAATCTGCATTGCCGACGTATCTCAGACGTGCAAAAGCAAGGGCTTGATTTCCGTTAAGATGGATCTTTCCTCCCTTGTCAAGATAATCCGTACCTTTTTTGTTGCCAAGATATTTGTTCTGCTCGGCAAGCGGAGCCTTCATACCTTCTGCTTCAGCGTCCGTTACCTCCATGTCTATACCGCCGACAGTTTCGACAATATCTATAAATGAGTAGAAATTAACGCTGGCATACCTGTCTATCTCGATTCCGAAATAATCCTCGATACACTCTTCAAGATATTCGCATCCGCCGTGCCAGTACGCCGTGTTAAGACGGTTTCCTTCGTTGAACTGCGCCATATAAATGTACATATCTCTCATAAGAGAAGTCATAGTAATGGTCTTGTTTTTGGTGTTTATGGAAATTATCATCATAACATCAGTATTTCCGCGGCTTTGATCCTCGGTATCTCTCAGATCCTCACCGATAAGAAGAATGTTTGTAACATCCTCGCTGGAAATTTTAGTCGATTGCTTTTGAAGCTGTGCTTTTAGCTCGTTTTCCTTTTCTTTAGCGTTAAAAGTATCCGATTCGTCATGCAGCTCGCTGGAATTTATAGGAGCCTTGCCGGAGTTTATTTTGGTATCCTTGTCTCTGTTGAGCAATCCGGTATAGTGAAAAAACATTCCGACTATTATCGCGATAATGATAACGAAAACCACAAATACGATACCAAGCGCAACGCCGGTCTTTTTTTTCTTGCTCCAGCCCCTTTTGCGTGAGGCTTTCTTTTTGCCTCCGTCTTTATCCGTTTCAGCTTTCGGAGACGTTTTTTTCTGAGGCAGAGGAATATTGCCCGTCATTCCGGGAGCGCTTGACGTATCAAGAATTTTTTTGTTTTCAATAGCGTTTGAAATCAGCGACTGCAATTCCTCGTCACCTTTATTATTAACAGGATTAACCGGCTGACCGTTAAGTCTGTCTTTATCCATTAATAAAACCTCATTTCCAGCATAAGCTAAGTAAAAAGTGTATGATCCGTTCGGACATATTAAATATGATATTACATACTATTAACACAATTATATATTATTATATACTATTCGCCGATAAATTACAACATATAAATATGACGAATTTGACTTAAAATTTACTTGAATTTTTATATATTCAAATAATTCTACCGTTAAAAACATCTGTATGTGCGTAATTATTCGCCTTATCAGCCCATTATCGCATAAAAAGAAAATTTACTTTCGACGGCTTTTGACAATTTAAAAAAAGTTTATAGAATTGCGTAAAAAACACTTGCGTTTTGGAAAAAAATTTGCTATTATAATATATAAGAGCTTTCGAGGGAGAATTGTGACTGCATGATTTTCCTTAATTTTTTGTATGGAGGAAATTGGATATGCCTACTAAATATGTCTTTGTCACAGGCGGAGTAGTTTCGGGTCTAGGCAAGGGTATTACTGCCGCGTCATTGGGCAGACTGCTGAAAGCGAGAGGCTACAGCGTTACCATTCAGAAGTTTGACCCCTATATCAACGTTGATCCGGGTACAATGTCGCCTTATCAGCACGGCGAGGTTTTTGTAACAGACGACGGCGCAGAGACTGATCTTGACCTTGGTCATTACGAAAGATTTATCGATGAAAATCTTTCAATAAATTCCAATGTTACTACAGGTAAGATCTATTGGAACGTTCTTAATAAGGAAAGACGGGGAGACTATCTAGGCGGAACCGTACAGGTCGTTCCGCATATCACTAACGAGATCAAGGATCGTCTTTACAGGGTCGGTAAGGATTCCAATACCGATATAGTTATAACAGAGATCGGCGGAACTGTCGGCGATATTGAGTCAACTCCTTTCCTTGAGGCTATAAGACAGGCGTCAATTGAACTTGGCAGAGAAAATTCCGTGTTTATCCACGTTTGTCTTTTGCCGTATATTTCAGGCTCTAAGGAGCTGAAATCTAAGCCTACCCAGCATTCCGTAAAGGAACTGCTTTCTATCGGTATCCAGCCGATTATTCTTGTACTTCGCTCCGAAATGGAAATTCCGGAGGATATGAAACAGAAAATCGGACTTTTCTGTAATGTAAGAGCGGAGGATGTTATCCAGAACCTTACCGCACCGTCCCTTTATGAGGTTCCCGTTTGGCTGGAAAAGGAAGGACTTGCCGATGTCGTATGTCATCATCTCAAACTTGAGGACAGAAAGCCTGATCTAAAGGATTGGCTTGAAATGATAGAAAGAGTCCGTAACTGTGATAAGAAGGTAACTATCGGTCTTGTCGGAAAATATGTAGAGCTTGAGGACGCTTATCTTTCTGTAGCCGAGGCGCTTCGTCACGGAGGATTTGAGAACAGCGCCGAGGTCGATATAAAATGGATACAGTCTGAAAATATCACGAGAGATAACGTTGCGGAAACTCTTCACGGCTGTGACGGAATAATCGTTCCGGGCGGATTCGGCGACAGAGGAATCGAAGGAATGATCGAATCTATCAGATATGCAAGAGAGAACAAGATACCGATGTTCGGAATATGCCTTGGAATGCAGATGTCCGTAGTTGAATTTTCAAGAAACGTAGCAGGACTTGAAGGCGCCAATTCCTCCGAGTTCGGTGAAACGACCTATCCGGTTATCGATATTATGGATTCCCAGAAGGATATTACGGAAAAGGGCGGAACGATGCGTCTCGGACTTTATCCCTGCAAGCTTGCAGAGGGTTCAAGATGTAAGGATATTTACAATGCCGACCTTATCTATGAGCGCCACCGTCATCGCTGGGAGTTTAATAATGAGTTCAGAAAGAAACTTACAGATAACGGACTTATTCTCGCCGGTCTTTCTCCGGACGAAAAGCTTGTGGAGATAGTCGAACTTCCTAAGAGTGTTCATCCTTGGTTCGTAGGCGTCCAGTTCCACCCCGAGTTCAAGTCAAGACCCAACAGAGCGCATCTCCTGTTCAAGGACTTTATAAGAGCCGCTGTTGAGTATTCCGAGTTCGGCGGAAAGAAATAATGTATATTATCGGGACTTGCGTTATAGCGCTTGTCCCGATTTTTTTTATAAGTTATATGTGAAATTTAACGAAAAGCTATTGACTTTTGACGATGTTATGGTATAATATATATAAATGCGGGCAGTATTTAATTAATTTGTAAAGGAGTTAATTACTATGGTTGATTTAAAGGGTACAAAAACTGAGGCTAATCTTTTGACTGCTTTTGCCGGCGAATCTCAGGCAAGAAACAAGTATACATATTATGCCAGCAAAGCTAAAAAGGACGGTTATGTTCAGATAGCAAATATTTTTGAGGAAACCGCCGCTAATGAAAAAGAACACGCTAAGATCTGGTTCAAGCTTCTTCATGACGGTATTCCTTCTACAGTTGAGAATCTGAAGGACGCCGCCGCAGGCGAAAACTATGAGTGGACTGATATGTATGCCGGCTTTGCCAAGGACGCAAGGGAAGAAGGTTTTGATGATATTGCCGATCTGTTTGAGAAAGTCGGCGCTATCGAAAAGGAGCATGAGGAAAGATATAAAAAGCTTCTTGCAAATATCGAAGGAGATCTTGTATTTTCCAAGGACGGCGACTGCGTATGGCAGTGCATCAACTGCGGACATATCGTGATCGGCAAAAATGCTCCGGAAGTTTGCCCCGTATGCGCTCATCCTCAGTCTTATTTCCAGATCAAGGCTACAAATTATTGATAGTAAATATACTTCAACAGGCAGGCTGGCAAACCGGTCTGCTTGTTTTTGCTTTATGTGATACATGAAAATCAATTTTCAAAATACATTACAGAAGTTACTGTAATGTAGATGATAATTTTATATGTTTGTTGTCCTGTATAAAAATATGCTGTTTAGCCTTAATGATCAAAATTGATTTTCGTGTATATGATAAAGCTGCCCTTGAAATATAGAAGTAAATGTGTTATTATTATATAGTAAAGAAAAACAGATAAAGGGGGCGGTAACTTGATAAGCGAACTTACGAAATCTGTTGAGTATCTTAAAGGCATAGGTCCTAAAAGAGCGGAATGCTATGAGAAAATGGGGATAAAAACAGTATATGATCTGCTTAATCATTTTCCAAGAAACTATATCGACTATACCGACCCCGTCCCTATAGGTAAAGCGCCTGTAAACGAACCGTGCATAGTAAAGGGCAGGGTAGTAAAAAAATTTCCTGAGGCTCGTATAAGAGAAGGGCTTTCTGTGTATAAGGCTATTTTCACCGATGACGTTACCGACCTGGTCATTGTGATTTATAACAGCGAATACCTTTTTAAACAGCTGGAGCCTGATAAGGAGTATTACCTTTGCGGCAGAATAACAGGAAAACGTGTGCGTAAAGAAATGAACTCGCCGATAGTGCTTTCAGCCGATACAGAAGAAAAGATTCAGCCTGTTTACCGATTGACCGAGGGTCTGAGCCAGTCTATGCTTAGACAGACTATACGTAATGCGCTTACCGTCTTTAACAGGAACATCTACGAACCTTTGCCCAAAAGCGTTATGCAGGAAAATAGTTTTTGTTCGCTGGACTATGCAATGGAGAATATTCACTTTCCTAAAGATATGCACGCCTGCGAACTTGCAAAGCACAGACTTGTATTTGACGAACTGTTGGTGCTGCAGCTTGGTATGCTTTTGATGAAAGGCAGAAGCCGCGACAGAAGCGGCTGTGTTCTGAAAAAAGTCGATATGAGCGAGTATTACAACAGTCTTCCGTTTAAGCTTACCGACGGGCAGCTCGGCGCAATAGATGACTGTATTAACGATATGCAAAGAGATTTTCCTATGAACAGACTTGTTCAGGGAGACGTAGGCTCAGGTAAAACCGCCGTTGCGGCAGGCGCGGCATATTTCGTGTATAAAAACGGTTGCCAGACAGCTTTAATGGCGCCTACCGAGATACTTGCCGCTCAGCATTACGATACGCTGAAAGGCTTTCTTGAACCCCTCGGCGTTAAGGTAGCACTGTTGACAGGCTCGATGACCGCAAAGCAGAAAAAATCGGTGAAAGAAGGCTTGGAGAGCGGGGAGTATTCCGTTGCCGTGGGAACTCACGCATTGGTCCAGCAGTCAACGAAGTTCTCTGATCTTGCCCTTGTTATTACAGACGAACAGCATCGTTTCGGCGTAGAACAGAGAGCGGTCTTGGCTTCAAAGGGAAATAATCCGCATAAGCTTGTAATGTCCGCAACGCCGATACCCAGAACTCTTGCGCTTATGATCTACGGCGATCTGGATATATCCATTCTGAAAGAACTTCCGAAAGGAAGACAGCCGATAGAAACCTACGCCGTAACGGGTAAGCTCAGAGAGCGGGCGTTCAATTATGTAAGACAGCATCTTGACGAAGGAAGACAGGGCTATATTGTCTGTCCGATGATAGAAGAGAACGACAGGGAACTTCAGGACGTGAAAACTTACGCTAAAAAACTGTCCGAGGGAGATTTTAAAGGCTATAATATAGGTCTGCTCCACGGAAGAATGAACGGTGCTCAGAAAGAACAGATAATGCAGGATTTCAAAGAGCATAAGATTGATCTGCTTGTTTCGACTACCGTGGTGGAAGTCGGAGTGGACGTTCCGAACGCAACCGTTATGGTTATTGAAAACGCCGACCGTTTCGGACTTTCCCAGCTCCACCAGCTGAGAGGAAGGGTGGGCAGAGGACAGTATAAATCAAGCTGTATCCTTATTACCGATAACGTAAATGAGGAAAGCGTAAAACGTCTGAAAATTCTGTCAAAAACCACCGACGGTTTCAAGATCTCCGAGGAGGACCTGAAACTAAGAGGACCGGGAGATTTTTTCGGAAGTCGCCAGCACGGTCTGCCGGCTCTGAAAATCGCCGATATGTCACAGGATATGGACGTTCTGAGAGACGCCCAGAATGCAGCAAAAAAAATAATCGCCGCCGATCCTTTACTTGAACATAAAGAAAATTCTTATCTGCGGGAACTTGTGGATAAGCTTTTTGAAAAAAAATTTATCCGACAATTAGGAAAGTGTGATTAAAGCAAATCTTACTTGATCAGCAGTATTTTAGTCAGGAGGTAATATCAATGGATAATTGTGTAAAGGAAGTCATTAAAAAGAGATTGGAAAAAACCGCAGAGGCTCTCCGAAGAAACAATATGGAAGCTTATGTGACGGAGAACAGCGCGGAGGCTGTCGAAAAGGTCAGGGAACTTCTTCATAAGGGCGACAGCATTTCCTGCGGCGGAACGGTCACTCTTGAAGAATGCGGAGTAAAGGAACTTATGAGAAGCGGCGATTATGATTTTATCGATCGTTCAAAAGCGCAGACTCCGGAAGAAGCAGAGGAGGTTTACCGCCGTACATTCTGCTGTGATACATTCCTTACTTCCGCAAATGCAGTTACGGAATGCGGAGAGATCTATAACGTTGACGGAAATTCCAACAGAGTTGCGGCTATCGCATACGGACCTAAGAATGTTATATTTGTCGTTGGCTATAATAAAATAGTGCCTACTATTGCCGACGCTGTGACAAGAGTAAAGAAAGTATGCGCGCCTGCAAACGGAGCAAGACTCGGTACAGGAACTCCATGTGAAAAAACAGGGGAGTGTATATCCTGCAAAACAGGAGGAGATGTGGCAAAGGGCTGCCTGTCGGAAAGAAGAATGTGCTGTAACTATCTCGTGTCCGCATATCAGAGACATAAGAACAGATTCAAGGTAATTCTTGTGGCTGAGGAGTTAGGATATTAAGTGTAACGTTATAAAGCTTTACGGATAATATTTTGCCGAATGGTGTCAAGCTGATTGGCTTTTCAATGAAAGCGGGAGAAAATTATGAATTCATTAAAATTTCTGGGATATATATTCGCAAGAATCGGGCTGATGATAATTCTGGCGGTATTCGGAGCGTTTACGGGAGTAATATTGTTCCCGTCCATTGTTACATTATTGCCGTCGTCGATGATGAGCGTAAAAACGTTCATGATAAACCCTAACGTCGAGTCGGCTATCGCATTTATTATAATGACTGTATTTTTCCTGAGGATATTCTATGACGACGGAAAGCGTCACGCCGCATATGAAAGCTGGAGCAGTGTAAGCATCACGATAGTTTATCTTCTTATGCTGGTTGTGTATTTTATTCCTGTAATATTCAGGGATTCTTTCAGTGCCGAGGGTAAAGGCGACGTGTTTTATCTGATTTATTATTACCCCTGTCATTGGCTCAGCGAAGGATTGGGACTTGATTATATGATAGGCGTGCTTGTCGGCATGGGCGCGTTGCTTGCAATGTCCTATGCTGTTTATCTGCTTGCGTTCAGAATTTATGTTCATAAGCATCCCGTTATTCTCAAAAGCATAACAGTTCCTATCGTTGCGGAGGACGAGGAAAATTCAGGGGAAACATCATAATTCTGAATTTTTTTGCTTGTTTTTTATTAGGTTCAGGTAATATTTTGCTATAAAAAGTCTGTGAAAGCAGCAAAAATATTAATTTTCTTACAAATAGTTATAAGAATTATTATATTTGTACAAAATCGATAAAAATAAAGTAATTATTTTGTGAATAAAATTTTTAAAAAACGCACTTAATGACTTGCTAAAAGTTGAAAATAATGTTATAATTATAAAAATACGTTTTGTGTGAATTAGGTGAAAACACAGAATGTACAAATAAGTGGAGGTGTATCTACATATATGAAGAAATATTCCTATGTTGCTAAGGATACCTCAGGAAAGACCATAAAGGGTATCTATGAGGCGGAGGATGCACAGGAAGTACTGGACAAGATCCACGAGCAGGGTTTGTTCTGTATAAGCTACAGCGAAGCGCTTGGTACGACCAAACAGTCGTCACATAAGTTTAATACCAAAGAGCTGGCTTTTTGCTGCAGACAGCTTGCCGCAATGATGACTTCCGGTCTTACGATTGTAAAAGCGCTGGATATTCTTTACAAAGAAGAGGAAAATAAGGGCGCGAAAGAAGTGTGGCGCGGCGTTTACGACGATGTTCAGAGAGGACAGAGCTTTACTGAGGCGCTCGATACCAGAAGAGGATGTTTTCCGGACTTCTTAATCTCAATGGTCGATGCCGGTGAGACTTCAGGTACTCTGGATATGACGATGCAGAGACTGAGCGATTACTACGCTAACTCCAATAAGCTTAACAATAAGGTAAAGAGTGCGATGACCTATCCTATAATCCTCGGAATTTTATGTATCGTCATGGTAATAGGTATGTTTACTTTCATCATGCCTATCTTCTCAAACCTTATGAGTGAGGATCAGATGCCGGCACTGTCAAGGGCTTTGTTCCATTTCAGCGACTTCTTTAAAGCTAAATGGTACATAATTCTTATTGTTGTGGTTGCGCTCGTATTTGGTTGGATTTATGCGTTGAAGGTTCCGTCTATCAGACTCAAGTACGATTTTGTAAAGGTAAAAATGCCTGTTGCCGGAAAGCTTATAGTAAAGATCTATGAGGGTCGTTTTGCAAGAACTCTTTCGTCTCTTTATTCAAGCGGTATTCCGATGGTTGAGTGTCTCGAGCGTTCTTCAAGGATTCTCGGAAACTCATATGTAGATAAAATGTTCATCCAGGTTGTTGACGAGGTTAAGCAAGGTGCTCCGTTGTCTGTATCTCTTGCAAAGACTGAGCTGTTCGAGGGAATGTTCACCTCGATTATCTATGTCGGTGAAGAGTCCGGTGCGCTTGATGATATCCTTGAAAAGACTGCCGATTACTACGAGGAAGAAGCGGATGCGGCTGTAACAAGACTTGTTGGTCTTATGGAACCTCTGCTTATCATCGTAATGGGTATTGCGATCGGTCTCTGCCTTGCAGGTATCTACCCAATGATCTACGGCAGTTTGTCAGGTCTGGAAGAATAATTTATACATTATATTATTATATTCGGAAATTCTGTATCCGCTCCCGGCACTTCGGCGTCGGGAAAACGGATATGTGTTTGAAAATAATTTAAGAGGTGAAGGAATAAATGCTATCATTTGATATTTCTGATAGACAAATTAACATTGTTAAAGGCGACAACTCCGCCAACAAGATCAGAATCGAAAGATCTTTGGAAGTAGCCGTTCCCGAGGATATGATCCTCAACGGCGAGGTAATTAACCTTTCCGGTCTTGCTGATCTGCTCATGACAAACATCAAGGCCGAGGATATGCTTGATAAGGACGCTATCGTAACGTTTTCTTCAAGCAATATCGTATTCAAGGAACTGGTAGTTCCTAAGGCTAAGGGCAGTGAGTTCCTCCTTATGGTACAGAACCATATGAGCCAGGAAATGGGTATTACCGATGAGTATTCAATTTCATATACTGTAGTAGGAGAAGCCGGAGAAGACAATCCGGGAGCGGTTAAAGTTCTTGCAACCGCTTGTCCAAGTTCTATCGTTGAAAGCTACAGAAAGCTTTTCAATATTATGAATATGAACCTCAGATCCGTTAATATCGGATGTAACTCTATTGCCAGAATCGTACTTGCAGATAAGTCCAATATGGAAAAAATGCCGCTTCTGGTTTGCCAGATCGATAAAAACTTCCTCGGTCTTACTCTTTTTGAGAACGGACAGATGGCGTTTGCCAGATATGTACCGATCTCCGAGGAGGATTACGAAAGCGATGATTATATTACCGAGGCTCTTAACGAGAATATCTTCAGAATGGAGCAGTTCAATAAGGCAAGAGGCGGTTCAGGTCTTGAGAATGTAATTCTTTACGGTTTTATCGAGGACTATATCAAGTTGGTTGACGCTCTTGACGGTTTGGACATCAAAGCTTCCGTACTGGGTGTTCCTGCTCAGATCACAGGTTTTGAGAACTTTGAGTTCACAGTTTTCGCTAACGCTATCGGCGCTCTTTATAAGAGAAACAAATCTACTGAGAGGATCAACCTTCTTGAGGTTGATCAGTCTACAGGCAAGGGCAGCAGCGCCGGCGTAGGTTCTCTGCTTGTTACCGGCGGTGTGTTTGTAGCAGCGGCAGCGATAATTATTGCAGCGGCAACGCTTATAGTAAATCTGAGAAAGAACTCGATTGAAAAGGATATTGATAAAACAAACGAGAAAATTGCGGTCTGCAACGAAAAAATTAAAGAGAATCAGGTGCTTCATAATAAAAAACAGATCATGGTTGAGTATTCCAAATATGTAAACGACGCTAACACCTCATTGGAATCTCTCCCGGTAGTGTCAAGCTCTTTGCTTAACAGTATTGACGATGCGCTTGGAAATTTTGAATATGAGGGATTTGCATTCGATCTTGACGCCGGAACCGTTACGCTTTCAAATGTAACTCTTGGCGAGCAGGCAGATGTAACAAAGGCAATTGAATCACTTGTAAATACCGGTCTGTTCCAGGAAGAGGTAGGATATACCGGTTATACGATCAACACAGAGGAAAGTTCTGCTGTTGTTCTCGATTCTTTGGTACTTTATCTGAAAGGCGCAGGTGAATAATTATGAAGTTAAATTATCGTGATAAAATGATTTTGATTGTAGTATTTGTAATACTCGTTCTTGTTGCAGGCTTTATACTTTTTGTTAAGCCGGCGATTGATGATTGCAGCCAGGCAAGCGATGACCTTGAAGCTGCAAAGGTTCAGCTCAGCGAGCTTGAGGACCAGATAGATAAGGATAAAAACCTTGGTGCGGAGATCATGGAACTTTATAAAAGCACTTCTCAGGTTTCTGCAAACTTTTACGACTATCAGACCAGCTACAGAGCTACAGATAAGCTTCGCGAGCTGTTTGATGCTAAAGAAGTAAAAATTGACAACACAAGCATGTCTATCTCTGCGTACGGAAGTACTGTTCTTCAACCATATGCATATAAAACAACTATTGTGTTTACTGAGTTTGATAATAAGGTTGACCAGTATAACGATGAGGGCAAGGATTCTACTGCTGATTCCGCAGCAGCCGCAAGCACTGATGCAAATGCAGCAGCTGCCGCAGATCCGAATGCAACAGTAACCGCCCAGACAATTGGCTGCTACACTATTGATGTATCATTTAATAGCTCTCTCGACGGCTTCAAGACCTTCACAGAGAATCTTACTACTAATACTGAAAAGAGTATGGTAATCAAGTCGGTTTCTATCACCGATGTAAACGCTGATGAGATCGAGGGTACGATGACTCTTCAGATGATGGTAATGAAGAAGCTCAATGAGCCCGACGTTGCTTAGTTAGTTAAAAACTATTTGGTAGGAAAAGGGACGTCCCTTTCCTGCCAATTAGTGCTATATAATAATTAAATTATTTATATAAGTAATTGTTTTATAATGAGGAGGAAGGGTGGTAAATAATGAAAACTGCTTCAAAACACAATGCCAACCGTAAGGGTGCAGTATTGGTAACAGCGGTAGCAGTAATGATAATGCTATCAATACTTCTGACAGCTACAATTTCCTTTGTTGCTCAGAATAAGAAAACAACAAATGATAATTATAAAAGTCAACAGGCATATTTGACGGCTTCGTCTACGCTTGAAAGCTTTATTGCTCAGATTCAGACTGATACAGCCCCCACTTCGGATCCTGCCGGAAAGGCTGCTCAGCAAAAAGCTATTGATGATCTGAAAGCTTTGGCTAATGCAAACAGCGGTGCTGGTACAACGACAAATGTATCATATAACGGAAATACCGATAACACGGATAATATGGGTACGACCACAATAAATGTTAAGTGGGACGGTGCAAGCACAAATGCTATCGTAGTAACCTGCGAAACTACCTATTTAGGACAGACCGAGCAGGTTGCAGCGCATATTTCCACACAGGCAAACACAAAGCCAGCTGATTTCAACAATACTATCGAGCTTACGGGCAGTGGAAATGTGTCATATGATAACCTTAACGTTATCGGTGATATGGCTGGTATTAATAATACTACCGGTAAGACCTACACTTTTGCAAACCAGACAAGTATATACGGAAGCTATCTGATGTACGGTTCTCTTGTTCCCGGTACAGGCGGAGCAAAAATGGTTCTTAAGCCAAGCCTTGTTGATAGTACAAAGGGTTCGACCATTACCATTTCTGAGAATTTCGACGGCGTTTGCAATATCACGTCTTCCATGGCGAAGAATACCGGATATAATTATATTAATATCGGTCAGAAATTTTCAACAAAGATTAACTCCAGTGTCGGCGGAAGCGGTAAAGAAATCGATGTGTATTGCTGCGAAGCTAATATAGGCGGAAATACATACACTCAGTATGGCGATATGTATGTAAAAGCAGGAACAGGTGCTTATGTAGGCAATGCAACTTTTGATGCAGATAGTGTAACTATTAATGGTTCTCTCTATGTTGAGGGTGATCTTGTTGTTAATAAAAACATTACGGTTACCGGTGATGTAAAGGTAGGCGGAACTATTACAGGTAAGACTAAAATTTCGGCTACCGGAACTATTGATGAAGGTACTGCTGTCAATATAAATAAGCCGGTAATTCCGTCAAACTCAGATGATTATATTTATTTCCCTGAAGATTTTCTTATGAGTACCGACTCGAAGATCACTTCTATTTCAGACACATATAAATCTTTCTATAACGGTACCAATAACGATACTTTCCTTACTTACGCAGATTCCATTTGGGCTTCTAATATACCGATAAACGAAACAATGGGCGGAGTTACTTACCACAGCGAGTATGCTTTCAAAATTACAGGAAGCTGTACAATGGCGAAAAGCGATTTCAGTGATTGCGGTAAAATGGGTCACGCTAAAAGAATTTTAATTGAAGTTAACGATACATCCAAAGATATTGTTATCAGACTTGAAAATAACTTAAATCTTGGTAGCGAGTATTCGCCTCAGATAATTGTAAGAAACAGATCTACTAGCGACACGGCAACAGGAGAGAAACACAAGTATAACTGTTATTTTGTATCCGATGCCGGTACTTCTATAAGCCTTAACGGACTTGGTCCGGATGGTAAGTCACAGCATTCCGGCGCTGCGATATGTAACTATTCGATAAACAACTTCAGAGTCTTTGATTATGATACCTATGTTCGTATGTTTAACTCTACTGAATTGGCTAAATCATCCGGAGTTCTTGACACCGCAAATGTTAACAGTGGATTCTCTTTGAACTATACTGATGTTGACGTTTCCGGATCATACAGACCGGGAAACAGTGGAATTATTTTCTTATTCACTGAAGGAACAACATTTAACGTAACCAATAATGCGTTTATTCAGGGCTGTATATATGCTCCGCAGGCAAAAGCGGCCATAGCTACATCAGGTATGACGCTTAATGTATGCGATTCAGTTGGTACTAAAATGACGGTCGATACTTGTGCTGTCGGTGTTGTAATTGCAAATGAATTTGGAAATGATAATACCGCATTCTATGTATTCCAGAAACCTTCAGCAACAACAATGCTTGCCGGTGCAAAGGGCAATCAAGCAGATAAGGTTGCCGGCTTTACTCTGGATCGTTACGACCATTACTAATCAGAGAGGAGCATACTTATGAAATTAATTAAGCATAATAAAAAAGGTGTGACTCTCGTCGAAGTTATTATTGCAATGACATTAATGGGTATGATGGCAGGTATGCTGGTTACAATAGCCGTTCAGGCAAAAAACACTAATAGGGATAACTATATTCGTTCAAGAGAAATGAATACCCAGGCGGTTGATGCAGAGCAGTATAATAATAACAAGAATTATAATATGAATGAAATCAAGGTAAATAAATATGTCGGCGCGGGTCAGGCAGACAATACATTTAATTTGGAGGCTGATTTTGGCAGCGGTGTTACTTGGAAGACTAAAGCATATGGTTTTAAGTCAAAACTTAATGAAATCGACAAGGACGCTGGCTATCAGATGAAATTCCTTCAGGCAAAGGACGTTAACGTTGCTCCTGATGCTTCCAAAGGTGTATACTGGGTAAAATTCTATAATGATTCCGGCGCAGAGCTTACTAATTTTGCTGAAACTCCTGCGGGTACAGGCGGAAGCTTCTTTGATGTAAATAAAAATGTATCGGGAAACAAAGTAATACTGTCTACAGGAATCGGCGATGTAAAACAGTTTGGCTTTATAGTCAGTGGTCCGGAGTATTTCGGCTTTACTGAAACGAATGACGCCGGCTTGTTTGATCCTTCACATACTGCCGGTTTGACGGATTATGTTGTTACCAATCTCGATCATTTCTGCGAAAAAGATGCTTTAGGCAATGCTACCGGCTTTGTAATTATTCACTATATAGGCGGTACAACTTATTATAATCAGGCTGAATATGACGCTTATATGGCAACGCCGACACCAACGCCATAATAAGGAGGGATTGTATTGAATAACAAAAATAAAAAAGGTTTTACGTTAGTTGAATTAATTGTTGTCCTTGCGATCTTCGGAATGATTATGGGGGTTATCCTGAATATGATAAAGCCTACTCAGGAGATATATAACGATACAGACGCCACAATGGAAACCAACCTAAAAGGTTCGGCTTTGGTCAATTATCTTGACGATCATCTGAGATATGCGACCAATGTTCTGGTACTTGAAAATTACTGCGGAGTACCGCAGGTGTCACCCTCAGGTACGCTTGGTTCCGACACAACGACCTATGAAAAATGTATAATTATCGATAACAATAATCTTCGCGGATATAGCTTGAAAAGCTATTCCGGAGACGATACGGATACAGTTCAGAAAAGAATGGGTGCAACCGGCTGTATAATCGATGTATCAAAGCTATCGAGCGAGGGATTGAATCTTGACAACTCAAAGGTAGCTATGTCTGTAGATTATTACGATAACTACAAATTTGATATTTCCGCAAGCGTAACTCAGATCGATGATATGTGTACTTTAGACGTTTCGATTGACGCATATCAGCCGAAATATGAGGGCGGTTCTTATCAATTCAACAAGACAAAATTTAAAAAAGAAGCTTCTGTAGATTTGACAAACATCAATCTTGATGCCGGAGATTCTTATAAGGTGAGAGGAGATATTGATTTCTCGGCAACTCCAGCCGCTTATACTACATATCCTCAGGCTTCAGCTCCTTCGGGTGCAACGACTCAGCAGGCAAAGTATTATGATACTTCCGATACGTCAAATACTTATACCTACATTTTCTACGATAATACCACGACAAGCTCAAGCACACAATATTCCGTTAAGTATATTTATTCTGCATCTGATTCGGATCCGGCATATGCCGGAAAGCAGATCGGTGGTACAAGCAATGTTCTCAAAGGAACATTGCTTAAGACAGCTCCAACAATTCCGTCAAGACCAGGATACGGTTCGCCTTCATGGTATGATGACGCAGGTAATCTTGTAGATTTTACCACAGGTGTTGTAATTAATTCTGATATGGTATTTTCCGCTGTTTATCCGTCTTTAGGTACACCGCATAATGTAACCTTTAAAAATTTAGATGGAAGTACCTTTACAACTAATCCGGTTTATGATGGAGATTTTGCGGCCAATCCCGGTCCTCCGGCTGATATGGATATTATGAAACAGGAACTGGTAGATTGGGTAGAAGAACTTACCCATGACTCCATTTCCAAATTTACTGTAACAGGTGATGTGGCTTTTGTTCCCGTTGTTAAGAATAAGTGGAAGGTTGAATTTGAAGTTGAAGGTACAATAGATTCAACATATACCACATATGTATCGGACGGCGGATATGCAACATACGCAGGCGCAAATCCCGTTCCGTCAGATGCTACAAAGGTATTTGATAAATGGGTTGTTAAAAGTACTTCGGATGAAATGTCTGTTACTCCGATAACAGGGGACACGATATTTGAAGCTCAGTTTGTTGAGAAACCACCTTCGTCGGTTTCAGTACAATCAGTTTCAGCGCCTGAATACAATGGTTGGCAATCACTGAAATATAAAATTGTTTTATTAAACACAACTCCGGATGATGTATATGATTGGTCTCTTTCCTTTGATATACCATCTTAGACAAGCAACAATTCGGTAGGAGACTGGAAATATACTGTTAATCAGTCCGGCAATACTATTACAACGTATTGTACAGGAAGAGATTCATGGAACAGCGTCGTTGTTCCGGCCGGTGGTACTCTTGAAATAACTGTACTTCTGAAAGCACCGGATGTAGACAGTAACCATGGTGTAAATTCTTCAGCAGATATACCTGCCGGATATGACTTGTCTAACGTGACATTAAATTAATTCTTCACAAGCGGCTTTATGCCGCTTGCTGAAAAAATCCCCTTAACAGAACAATATCTATTAAGAGGATTTTTTGAGCAAAAAATTACCACCGCTTATCGCAGTGGCAATTTTATTCAAACTAAATAATCAATAACGCTTCGTTCATTATTTCGTTCAGTCCGGTGAAATTCATGTACCATTCGCCGATCTGATTTCCGTACAGAGCAGATATAGCAATGCCTATGGACAAGTAAGGTCCGAATGCGAATACCGAGTCGCCGTTGCTGTGCTTTTGTATCAGCCCTCCGATAGAGCCTGTTATCAAAGCAATAAGCAATGCCACAAGCGCGCCCTGCATTCCAAGGAAAAGCCCTGCCGCGGCCATAAGATAAACATCGCCCATTCCCATTGCTTTTTCGTGGGAGATAAGACATATCAGCAGGAGCGGCACACTTACTATGAAAAATCCGATTATGTGTGATTTAAGCGTAAGTCCGGTGTAGTCTTTGCACAGGACGTATTCGGGTATAGCCAGCAGCCCAATGAATATTACTACATAGGTGTTTATAAGCTGTGTGTCCCAGTCCATGAAAAAGACTACAATAAGCGCTGAGAACAAAAGCGAAACTAAAGTTGCCTGAAGCGGACGCATTATCCCGTCAAAATGGTAAAATATCCAGACGTATAGTACGGCGTTCAGAAGTTCCACGATCGTGTATCGGGGAGATATTCTTGCACCACAGTTCCTGCATTTGCCCTTGAGCAGACACCAGCTGATTATCGGGATCAGATCTCTTCGCTTGATCGGTTCTCCGCAGGTCATGCAATGTGAATTTCTTTTAATAAGGCTCTCGTTGTTCGGCAGTCGGTAAATGCAAACGTTAAGAAAGCTTCCGATACAAGCGCCGAACAGAAATACAAATACATAAATTATTATGTATGAAGCTGTTAATTGATTCAAGGTTGATCCTCCTTTGGGTATTGTTTTAGTTAATACATTAATTTTATCATATTTTAATGAATATTACAATAGCTATTTATAATTTATTTTTATTACCCGGTCTGATTATTCCGCAGCGTCAGGTTCCGGAAAATTTTCTGCGGGGATAGGAGAAATATATATGAGAAACGGTCCTATCGGACAATATTTGGTCCAAAAAGGACTCATTACCGAAGAACAGCTTCAGGAAGTTCTCGCAAAGCAAAAAGAACATAAAGGTCAGCTCTTCGGCGACGTAATCACGGATATGAAGCTTGTTACGGACGTCCAGTTTTGTCAGGCACTTGCTGAGCGTCTGAACGTTGGGTATCTGGATCTTGACAATACTGAGCTTATTCCGGACATCGTCAAGAGAATACCGGAGGCTACTGCAAGAAAGTATAACGTTATCGCTGTTAGCAAAATCGGCAAAAGAATGACGGTCGCTACAAACGACCCTGTCAACTTTTATATCTTCGAGGACCTGAGAGTTATTACCGGATGCAGTATTACTCCGGTGCTTTCAACCAAGGCCTCTATCAACCGTGCAATTGGTAAGATGTATTCCGAGGGACAGGTTAGCTCCGTTGTTGACGAGGCTACCAAGCAGAAGGAAGAGGAGCTTAACCTTGACGAACTCAAGGACATCTCTGAGGAGAGAATTGAAAATGCTCCTATCGTTAAGCTTGCTACGGCTATCGTTGAAAATTCGTTCAGACAGGACGCTACCGATATTCATATCGAGCCTTTCAAGGATAGAACACTTATAAGAATAAGAGTAAACGGCGACCTCATCGAACTTATGACTCTGTCAAGCGCGCTTCATACATCGCTTGTAACGCGTTTTAAGATTCTGAGCGGAATGAATATCGCTGAAAAGAGAGTCCCGCAGGACGGACGTATGTCACAGGTTGTAGACGGAACCAACTTAGACCTCCGTGTATCTAACTTGCCTATGGTCTACGGCGAAAAAGTCGTTCTCCGTATTCTTGCTACCGGCGATATGTCGGTAAGAAAAATTACCGACCTCGGTATGACCGATTACAACTATAAGAGATTTGCGGACTGCCTTAAGGTTCCGCAGGGCGTTGTACTGGTAACAGGACCTACCGGTTCAGGTAAATCTACTACCCTTTATGCGGCACTCGGTGAGATAGCAAAACCGAATATCAACGTTATCACGGTTGAGGACCCTGTCGAGAAGAAGATCGACGGTGTTAACCAGTGTCAGATAAACGAAAAGGCGGGAATGACCTTCGGCGCCGCTCTTCGTTCTATCCTTCGTCAGGACCCGGACATCATAATGGTCGGAGAAATGCGTGACGCTGAAACCGCCGAGATTGCTATCAGAGCCGCTATCACAGGACACCTGGTTCTTTCAACGCTTCATACCAACGACGCGGCTTCTACCGTAACAAGACTTGTGGATATGGGCGTTGAGGCGTACATGGTTGCGACTTCTCTCATCGGTATTGTTGCTCAGCGACTTACAAAGGTGCTTTGTCCGGATTGTAAGAAATCCAGAATGTCCACTGCGGAGGAGAATGAGCTTATGGAAATAGATCATTCCATTCAGGTATATGATCCTGTAGGCTGTCCGAAGTGTAACAATACAGGTTATCGCGGAAGAACCGCAATTCATGAGATCCTTCTTGCAACTCCTGCTATGCAGGCGCTTATCACAAGGGGAGCAAAAGCAGACGAGATTCAGAAGTTGGCGAGAGAAGAGGGCTGTCTGCTTCTGAGAGATAACGTTTCAAAGCTTGTACAGGAAGGCAGAACCTCTATGGACGAGCTGATTCGTGTAACATATGCTGTATAATAAAGATATATGGAGGTAAATTGATATGGCTATTGATATTAACAAAATTCTTGATGAGGCAAGAGCACTTGGTTGTTCCGACCTTCATTTTACGGTAGGTATTCCTCCTATCGTAAGACAGGGAGGTAATCTCAGAAAACTTTCGTCCTATCCGGATATGACTGAGATCGAAATCCTTAAGATCTGCGAGGATATGTGTACGGATAAACAGCGTCAATCAATTAAGGATCACATTGACACAGACTTTACATATGTTTCGTCAAGAGGATTCCGTCACCGTGTCAACGTGTATCGTCAAAGAGGAAATACGGCTATTGCACTCCGTCTTCTGAGAAACGACATTCCTACTCTTACTGATCTTGATCTTCCGCCGATACTTGCGGAATTTGCAATGAGACCTCGTGGACTTGTTCTTGTAACAGGACCTACCGGTTCCGGTAAATCTACGACTCTTGCCGCGATGATAGACCATGTCAACATTCATAAATCCGCACACATTATCACAATTGAAGACCCTATCGAGTATATGCACGCTCATAAGAGATGTATGGTAAACCAAAGAGAGATCGGTCCTGATGTTCCGAGCTTTTCAATGGCTCTCCGTGCCGCTCTCCGTGAGGACCCGGACATTATCCTCGTAGGAGAAATGCGTGACTTTGAGACTATCGAAGCCGCCGTAACTGCCGCTGAAACAGGTCACCTTGTAATGAGCACTCTGCATACGACCTCCGCTCCTTCAACTATCGACCGTATCATCGACGTATTCCCTGCACACCAGCAGCATCAGATCAGAACTCAGCTTGCGTCGGTTCTCGTAGGTATCTGTACTCAGACTCTTTGCCGTACTTTTGACGGTACAAGCCGTGTAGCTTGCTGTGAGATACTAAACGCTACCGATTCTATCAAAGCAATGGTTCGTGACGATAAGGTTCACCTTATCGGTTCGGCAATGCAGACAGGTAAGGCTGTAGGAATGCAGACTATGGACCAGGAGCTTGCAAAGCTTGTACGTTCAAGGACTATCTCAATGGACGTTGCGCTTGAAAAATGCGTAAACCCGCAGGATCTGAAGAGATTTATCGCAGGCGGAGCACAGTAAATATTATATATGATGATAAAAGGGCAATGCCGTCGTTTCGTGCTCAGACAATGTCAGCAAAGATGTCATGTGAGGTTATACTCATAATGCACGGCTGTTTAAAAGTTGTTTTACAAGCTTATCAATTCTTTGCTGTATGTGTTCAGGAACCTTGAAGATTTCTAAAAATAAATCTTCGTTAATATACGTTTCTTCGCCTTTAGGGGCAAGCCAAAATAAATAAGGAGTTACATCGGTCTTGCATATATTTTTTATTAAATAATAATCGGTCAAAATCACAATGTTTTCGGAAAGATTGTGTGAACCGTCCTCCATATTAATATCTGCATTTAAAATTGTATCGGTAAATTGATGCGTGTATTCATGCAGCAAAGTAAAAAATGTATTGTATAGATTATCATCATATACAAAGGGGTAGGGAACTGCGGCAGAAAAACTGTCGGAAATTTCTCCGATCCCTCTGCCGTTTTTGGTTATACTGAAAGAAAGCCAAGCTTTCGCAGATTTTTTGTAATAATCAAAAATAAAGCTGTATGGGTTTATTTTGTCGCGCAAAGTTTTTTCAATTAGTAAACGACTTGATTTCTCTTTATCGAATTGTTTATCCCAAAACTCAAAATATTTGGTTGAATGTTTAATAAGTAGGTCAACAAATGAATATATAAAGAGTTCTTTATCATTCTCGTTAAATCCATTATAATTCCGCAATAATTGAATTAGTTCTTCAATGTTTTGTGAAAAGAAAGGAAGAAAATTAATAATTCCCAATCTGTAAAAATTTTGGTTGTAATAATCAACTGCTGATAGGGGAAAAGAAATCTCATCATCTTTTATTGCTGCGCTCATTTCTTTTATGTATGATTCGGAAAACAAATCCGATGGATTGCTAACCTTTATATGTGCCAATATATGAAATACCAAATCGATATGTTTTTGATAAATGAAATCAATGTTCATATAAAATTTCACTTCGATTATGATTATATAATCTACACTCCATATAAACGGCTATGTTTCTTCTTTGTGCCAAACGTTGTTGTAAAGAAAAACAAGCACCGCCATAGCAATAATAACAGCGTATCCGACAAAGCTCCAACTGTCGGGAATGTCGCCGAAGAAGAAATATCCTAAAATTGTCGTGAAGATAAGCTGGGAATAATCATATACCGAAATTTCTCTGGCAGGAGCGTGAGTGTAAGCTGCCGTTATAGAGAACTGGCCGCCTGCCGCAGCCGCTCCGGCACCCAGCAGACAAAGTATCTGCGTCACAGACATCGTATGAAAATCAAAAATAAGAAACGGCAGGGTAAACAGACAGGAGAAACCTGAGAAATAAGCAACGATTATCGCACCGTTTACTCCGTGTTGACCGAGATAGCGAACGCAGGTGTAGGCAAGCCCCGCACCCATTCCTCCGAGAAAGCCCACAAGAGCAGGAAAGAAGTCAACATTCTGAAAGCTGGGCTTGATAATGAAGAGGCTTCCGATAAAAGCGAAAAGTACCGTTAAAATCTGAAACAGAGTGAGCCGTTCCTTAAGGAAAATAAACGAAAAGATTATTACAAAAAAGGGCGACATTTTATTAAGCATTGAAGCGTCTGAAAGCACCAGATGATCGATAGCATAGAAATTTCCCAACATACCAAGCGTTCCCGCAAATGCCCTGATAAATATGACCGCATTGTTTTTCTTTCCCTCAATGCGGAATTTGATGTGATCTTTTTTCAAAACTCCGATAGCAAAGAAAAGCGCAACAAAGTTTCTGAAAAAGGTTTTTTGCACCGTCGGCAGATCTCCTGCCATTCGCACAAATGCAAACATAAACGCAAAGGAAAATGCCGAAAGAATGATGTAAACAATAGCCTTGTATTTTTTCTTAACCATTTTTTCTGCCGCCGTTCATATATTCATGCTCTTTTTTCAGTTCCGTCACAAGCTCAGCAAGAGACCAACTTTGGTTAGTTGCGGTTACCATTGCCTTTAAATCGATTTTAACTTCCTTTTCTCTGAGCGTTTTCAGCAGACGGTTAAGATCATTTCCGTCAATTCCTGCAAATACAAGGCATTCTTCCGTGATTTTATCTTCTCTTTTGGCGGCAGGCTGAAATCCGCCGAATCCGCAGAGAAAGCCTATCTGTTCTCCCGCCATGTCGCCGCCGTGTAAAACAAGCTCAATGCTCTCCGATTCAGCGATTTCGGATAAAGCGTCTTTATGTTCGTCTGTAAGATTGATTCCCAACAGTCTTTTGGGAAAAGGATTTCTTATTCTTGATTTCATTCCGATTCTCCTTTATGCGTATCGTACATTTATATTATACCTTAATAATTGACATTCTTCAAGGGCAATTATACAAAAAATTTGCATAAAAAATTTCGCTTATTTGTAACATAAAGAGCGCCCCGAAGGACGCTCTCAGATCAAAGATATTAAAGTTCGATAATGATCTTTCCGCCAAAGTTCGGTGCGATCTCAACAGACTTGTCGGTTGACGCAACTTCGATCTTGAAAGCGGCGGTCGTTTCTGTGTATGTGCATTCGATTTTGTTGCCGATTCTTGCAGCGGAAAGCTCGAATACCTTGTTAGCTTCTGTGTCGTATACAGGGCATACGGCAGTCTTTCCGTCCTCAAGCTCATAGATCTTAAAGGTCGTGCCGTTGAGATAATCATACTCAACGTCTCTTGTGAAATTACCGAAAGGAATAATGCTGTTCGGCTTTGCAAGCGCAGGAATTTCAAAGTATGAACACTTGTGAGTATACCACTTGCCGCCTTCGAATACCTTGCCGGTGATGATGTCGGTCCATTTGCCCTCCGGAACATAATACTGAGCGATACCTTCGTCGTTGAGGATAGGAGCGACAAGGATATTGTCGCCGAACATATACTGTCTGTCAAGCGTCAAACAGGTCGGATCGTCGGCATAGTCGATAACCATTGCTCTCATAACAGGTACGCCGACTTCGTGAGTCTTGATAGCCTGAGCCCAGATGTAAGGCATCAGCCTGCCTTTGAGTTTTGTGAAGTGACGCAGAACATCGCAGGACTCCTCATCAAAGAGCCAAGGCACTCTGTAGGACTGATTTCCGTGCAGTCTTGAATGTGAGGAAAACATACCGAATGCGGCCCATCTTTTGTAAATGTCGGGAGTTGCGGTAGCCTCAAAGCCTGCCATATCGTGGGAAGTATATCCGAATCCGGAGATACACAGAGAAAGACAGCCTCTTACGACCTCAGCCATTGAGTTGTAGTTGCCCGAACAGTCGCCGCCCCAGTGAACGGGGAACTTCTGTCCGCCTGCTGTTGCGGAACGTGCAAACAGACAAGCCTTGTTCTCGCCGTAATATTCTTTCAGCACGTTGAATACGCACTCATTGTACAGGTATGTATAATAGTTATGCATCTTGATAGGATCGGAACCGTCAAAATATACAACATCTTTGGTAGGAATTCTCTCTCCGAAGTCTGTCTTGAAAGTGTCAACTCCCATTTCACAGAGTTTTCTGAGATAGCCGGCATACCACTTGCAAGCCTCGGGATTTGTAAAGTCAACGATAGCCATACCGGGCTGCCACTCGTCGCACTGGAATACGGAGCCGTCTGTTTTCTTGATGAAATAGCCGTGTTCAAGACCCTCGTCAAACAGCTTTGAACGCTGTCCGATATAAGGGTTGATCCATACGCAGGTTTTAAGACCCTTGTTCTCGTGAAGTCTTTTAAGCATTGCCGGAGGATCGGGGAACTGAGATTTGTCCCACTCAAAGTTACACCACTCAAAGCCCTTCATCCAGAAGCAGTCGAAGTGGAATACCTGTAGAGGAATATCTCTCTCGGCCATGCCGTCAATAAACGAATTAATGGTCTCCTCATCATAAGTTGTGGTAAATGAAGTTGTAAGCCAGAGACCGAAGGAGAAAGCGGGAGGCAGTGAAGGTTTTCCGGTAAGATCGGTATAACCCTTGAGAACATCCGTAAGGTTATTGCCGCCGAATACAAAATATTCAAGATTTTCACCGGGAACAGTCATCGACACCTTTGAAACGGTATCGGAGCAAACCTCATAGGATACCTTGTCCGAACTGTTTACGAATACGCCGTAACCCTTGGAAGAAAGATAGAAAGGGATAGACTTATAAGACTGATCGGAACAAGTGCCGCCGTCGGCGTTCCATATTTCAACGTTCTGTCCGTTCTTTGTAAATGTAGTGAATTTTTCGCCGAAACCGTAAAAATACTCGCCGACAGAAGTATCAAATTGTTCTCTGATATATGTTCTGTGCTCATCTGCGGGATAACTCCAGAACGTGTCGTCAAGCTGAGTCTGAAGTCTTGCCTGCTGTTTGTAAGCGCTCTCAAATATAACGCCTGTTGATCTCCAGCCGCCGCTGGTGAGCTTCTTATCCTTGTAATAGTATGTAAAACTCCAGTTTTCCTTAGAAACAACAAGCTTTGTATCGCCTGTGATAAGTACGGCTTCCTTGTCCGTGACAGTGACCTGCGGTTTATAGTTTCCCTCGTTAAGCACGAAATGAGGTCCCTTGTCTGCATAACCCTTATGGTGTGTGATATTTACCTTTACGCAGTTTTCCTGAGTAGAGGTATAGGCTATCTCAAGGTTGGCGCTTCCAAGCATCATTGCTCTGTTGTATACAACAAAAGGAGTTGCAACAACGAGAAAGCCGTTTTCAATTTCCTCGATCTCAAAAGCCTGATTTGCATAGTTAACGTCATAGCCTCTCTGGTTAAGCCAGAATCCGTCAGCAAATTTCATGTAAAAACCTCCCGTATCAAATATGATTTCTTTATTTACAAATATAAAAAAATGAAAATTTCATACTGATAATTTTCATTTCTCTCACAATTATATTTTATAGCATATTTACCTAATTTGCAATAGTAAAAAAATGATTTTTGCAAGTTTTTTAAGGTTTTGACATAAAATATACTGAACTTTGCGTGAATTGATTTAAAAGATATATAAACTTATTAAGATATATGTAAACCTTTACATAAAGGGCAGAAAAAAGAGCGCGCCAATAAAGCAGGCGCGCTCGCAGTTTGTCGATAAACCTAATTTTGATGGTAAACAAGGGGAAGCCCTCGAATTATTGCGAACAAGTTGAGCAATAATTTTCGCAGGACTTCCCCTCTTTCAAAACAGTCCATTGGACTGTTTTGAAATTCACCCCTTTCGGAGCTCCTAAAGTAAGGGGATTTCGCTCCTGCGAGAGCGACGGGGGCTCTGCCCTTAAGTCTTGCAAGCTTGTCGAGCAAGACTTTTCCTCGCAAGCGGCAATCGCGTCGCTAAATTCTTGTAAGCTACGTCGAACAAGAATTTTCCCGC
>JAETQO010000071.1 GCA_021770655.1 Ruminococcus sp.
GCGGGGCAGCACACGCCGCCCCGCCAATTCCATACGGTTATTCCATTGCCCGCATTTGTTCTGTTAATGAACGCTTTTTCAAATCCCGTATTTCCCATACAGAAAGAATCAACTGTAAAAGAATCAATATTAGTAGATATCCACCTATCTGCATTGTTGGAAATTGATATGAGAGATTTGGCATACCGAATAGAATACCAACAGCTTTGCTCACAGGAATAGCTATGGGAATACCAACTAAAAGAACGATTCCAAATGAAACAAGTACATATAGCAATCCCTCTGTTATGAGAGAACGATATAATTGTTTTAGGCTTAATCCAACAGAGCGTAATGTACTGATTTCCTGTTTACGCGCTTGATGGTTAGAGAGTGTCATATTGATTAGATTGATTATTCCAAACAGCAAAATTAGTAATGACAGCATTTGCAAACTTCCAAACAATAAGTTCATAGAAGATTCCATGTACTCTACAACATCATTATAGCTGCAAATAGAAAGCCCCTTTTCTTTAGAGGTAATTTTCTGCTGAATGGCTGATTCTATTTCATCATTATAAGTTTTATCAGTTATGATCTCCCATGAGTAAGCAAAATTTTCTGTGTTTGGGAATAGTTGTTGTGCAAGTTCTTGTGTAATTATAAGATTCGCTGGATCAATAGCATCTGTACCGTTTTCGGTTCCGACAAAGCTCTTATCAAAGAAACCGGAAACAATACATTCTATTTCCTCTCCACTATTTGTAATCTTTATAGGCGTCCCTTTTGTAACCCCCAGTTCCATATATCCATCTGTCAATAAAACTTCAAACTGATTTTTAGGCATTTGTCCATCTATCAAATGTTGTTCAACAAAGCTAAAATTACCTTCTGTACTTTGATCCGAAATTATATCACACATTCCCTCAGTAACATTTCCATTGATAGAATAATGACACATTCCTACTGAATCTCTAAGTGGTATAATCTTTTGGATTCCTTTAGTATTCAAAAGTTCTTCTCTCAAAGATTCGTTTAGCGAATTATTTGCTTCGTTTTTTCCAACTGATTCTTCAGAAAGATATATACGGAAGCTTCCGCCGTTTACAAAAAACTTTTCACGGACAAATTGCTCTGGCGTATTACTAACTGCTGCGGATGCAGATATAAATAAGAGTAATCCTCCAAATATCAATGAAAGCAATGTACTGGCTGTCTTTTTCTTATCGCGTCCAAGATTTAATAGAGCTAAAGAGTAAGGTGAAATTTTCTTATTATGTTTTCGAGATTGCATCGGAGCATTTCGATAAGCTATATATCGTACTGCCTCAATAGGGGAAGTAGTTGCTGCAATTTTAAGCGGCTTGCGAACAGATAATTTCACCATAAGAGTGCAAATGATGGAAACGCCTATCATTACAAAAGGAATATTGATAGGAGAAAATCCGCTGGAAAATTCATTACTTCCCAAAACAGTTCCGACAATCGCACCCAAAACAATACCCGGAGGGATTCCAAGCCATGATAAATATCTACTTTCATAGTTTATCATTTTCTTTATCTGTAATGCAGTTGTACCTAAAGTGCGTAACTGTCCGAAATTTCTTATTTTTTCATTGATAGAAATTCTGAAAATACTTTGGATTACCGTTATACCTGCAAATAATACCAACACGGACAAACTTACAAAAGTTAGTATATTTTCAAATGACAATCCCATATTCTCTCTAAAAAAGAGAAAACTTAAGCTATAATCAGCACCAATTTCTTTTCCAATAGAAGCAATTCTTTCTTTTAGAATTTCTTTTGATGTTGAATCTGCATCAGCAAAACAAACATAGCTTTGGTATTTTGCAGGATTATAATTAGAGCTATTTTCTACAAACGATTTTGATATATAGCACGAGTAATTGCCCTGTGATTCAGTCGAGCTTTCCGTAATCCCAGAAATCACAAAATCTTGTGATTTTCCGTTTATTTGAAAAGAAATTTTATCTCCGATTGCAGTATTAGAAAAATATTTGTTCACCATTTCACGGTCAACTGCAATTTCATTTTCTTTAGATGGCATAGTCCCATCTTTTAGTGTAAATTGATTTCGGGCAATATAGCATGCCGCATCATCCATATATGCCAAATACAATGAATATCCCTCTGGCATTTTTATTTCTCCCAGATTGTAAAGCGACGCTACCATTTCGATTTCTGGTTGATGACGAAGTTTTTCAATTTTATCCTCTGTCAGATTATCATAGCTGGCTTGAAAAGTGGCCATATTATTTTGAGATTCCTGAAAAGCAAAAAATAATGTTCCACACATTGACATCAAAAACGCTGCCAGTGAAATAGCAATTATTATCATAAAATTCCGGCGCTTTTCGCTTTTCAAACTTTCCTTTGCCAGCTTCTTTGTAATGGCGCTGGTATCATTTTCAAAAGGCCATGTCATAGCTTTCCACCTCCTTATTCCACAATCTTTCCATCCTCAATGCGGACAATCCGATCTGCAAGACGGGCTATGTCGTTGTTGTGGGTAATCATCACGACAGTTTGCCGGAACTCCGCACTGGTACGCTTGATAAGTCCCAGCACCTCGGCGCTGGTCTTGCTGTCAAGGTTGCCGGTCGGCTCGTCAGCCAGTACAATAGCCGGTTTGGTAATCAGGGCGCGGGCAATCGCCACACGCTGCTGCTGTCCGCCGGAGAGATTGTTCGGCATATTTTTTAGTTTATCTTCCAGCCCCAACAAGTGAACGATCTCGTCCAAAAACTTCTGATCCACCGTGTCCCCGTCCAGCTCCACCGGCAGGACGATGTTCTCATACACATTCAGGATGGGAACAAGGTTGTAGTTCTGGAAGATAAAACCGATGTTGCGGCGGCGGAAGATGGTGAGCTGTTCGTCGTTCATTTTCGACAGCTCTTTGTCCCGGACAATCACATTGCCGGAAGTAGGGGTGTCCAGCCCGCCCATCATGTGAAG
>JAETQO010000019.1 GCA_021770655.1 Ruminococcus sp.
TGATTTCAGCTGATAGCTTTGGTTTATATCTTTTTAGTCACTTTTTTTGTGGCTTTCTTTAGTGCGCCCTTTTTCTCTTCTTAGGGGGATTATTTTATTTTTCAAACTTAACTCCTTAGCGGCGTTCCCCAAAATTTGTGAACAAAAACACGCCATATGTGAAAATATCTTTACCAATTTATTATATACTATATCTAATTTAAAGTCAATAGCCGCAAGCAGTTTTGTAGAGTTAAACAAACCTTCCGAAAATTTTTAGTGATTCTGTATCAAAGTAATAAAATTTAACAGCGATCCTTTATCAAACGTTTTACGAATTACGGGCGCATATGACATTTTCCGCCTGAATACGTCATATTCGACAACCTTATTGCTATACCGCTAAACTTTCTTTTTCTTCTTTGACGAAAGTCCGCCAAAAAATTCAGGCAACAACAGCACGGAGATTTTATACGGTACTGCCTTTACAATATACGCATATCCGACGGATTTTCTCGGCTATCTGCCGACGGGTCGGCTATGCGAAAACAGCATATAATTGCCTTAAAGCAATTAATTGTCAAATCAAATTCCATTAAAATGCTTTTTCACGCTTGAAAATCACAATATATTATGATATAATAAAAGGGTTACAGAAAAACGATCGGACGGAGGTAATATTACAATGCTGTATGAAATCAAAAACGGAGATCTTAAAATATCTGCCGACACTTTCGGCGCAGAGCTTCATTCCATTGAATTTAACGGAACGGAGTATTTGTGGCAGTGCGGTGACGCATGGAAACGCTACGCTCCCATACTGTTCCCTTTTATCTGCTCGCCTAAGGACAGAAAATATTCTGCCAAGGGCAAGGAATATAAAATGCTTGCAAACCACGGCTTTGCAAGGGACAGCGAGTTTGAATTCCTTTCTCAGACCGACAGCGAACTGAGTTTTATTCTGAAAGACAATGAAAAAACTCTTGCTCAGTATCCGTACAATTTTGAGCTTAACGTAAAGTACACTGTAAAAAGCAACTGCGTCGAGGTTCTAAACAGCGTGAAAAACACGGGCGATGAGGATATGTATTTTTACATCGGCGGACACCCTGCTTTTAACTGTCCGCTTTGCGAAGGCGAAAGCTTTGACGATTACTATATCGAATATTCCGACAACGAACATATCACTCAGGAGATAAACGGCGAAAGAGTTGTGCTTTGCGAATACGGAAAAAAACTTGACGTTTCAAGAAAACTTTTTGACAACGACGCTATCATTCTGAGCTACCCGAACTCAAAGGCGGTATCGCTCAAATCAAAGAAGTGCGACAAGAGCGTTACTGTGGAATATCCCGATTCGGACTGCATAGCCGTATGGTCGCCGACAGGAGACGACAACGCAAAGTTCGTCTGCCTTGAACCCTGGACAAGCGTTCCCACAAACTTCGACGACGATTTCATTAATCTTGAAAACAAGCCCAACGCTGTCAAGCTGAGAGCAGGCGAGGTATTCGACTATACCTACAGAATAGTGCTGAAATAGGCGTCGGATATGAAAGCGGTGATTCAGAGAGTAACCTCTGCGAAAGTAGAGGTCGAGGGAAAGATAACGGGCGAGATAGGCAAGGGATTTCTTATACTTCTCGGCGTAGGACAGGAGGATTCGGAATCGGACTGCGAAAAGCTTGCGGACAAGATCTCCAAACTGCGGATTTTCGCCGATGAGAATGGAAAGACGAACCTTTCCATAAACGATGTGGGCGGCGACATACTTGCAGTTTCACAATTTACACTTTATGCGGACTGTCATCACGGAAACAGACCCTCGTTTATAAATGCCGGAAAGCCCGACGAGGCGAACAGGCTTTACGAATATTTTTCCGCCGCCTGCCGCAACAGGATAAACGGAAAGGTGGAAAACGGGATATTCGGAGCGGACATGACGGTATCTCTTGTGAACGACGGTCCTTTTACCATTGTGCTTGAATGCAGAAACGGAGAGATCCTACCATGAACATACAGATATTCGGCAAGTCAAAATCCTTTGACACAAAAAAAGCTGAGAGATATTTCAAAGAGCGAGGAATAAAATTCCAGTCGATAGACCTATCCGCAAAGGGTATGAGCAGGGGCGAATTCAACTCGGTCCTTGCGGCTGTCGGCGATATTGAAAAGCTTATCGACCCGAAGGCAAAGGGCGAACAGGCGATGCTTATCAAATATCTGGGCAGTGCGGAAGAAAAGGCAGAAAAGCTTTTGGAACACCCCGAACTTTTTGCCGCTCCGATAGTAAGAAACGGCAAGCAGGCAACTGTCGGATACTGCCCGGAAATTTGGGCGTCTTTTTAATTCGGGTCGATAGGTACTTCAAGGAGTTAGGACTCAGCCCGAAGACCTCGCTTGTGTGGTTTTTTACATAGCATTAAACCGTACAGAGTGTGTTTGGTGGTTCTCAGCAACTCTCTTGAAAACTAAATCACACATAGTCCGTCTGGTTGTTCTCAATAACTTTGCTGTAATTGCTTATGGTCTATATAAAATGTAAAAGATAACAAAAAATGTCATTTGATTAACTCACGACAATTTTTATCGTTACTGCGGTACACATCATAGGCAGGGTGCGATGCCCACATCGCACCGTGAATCTTTATAAATTCGGCAGAATGAGGAATTGTTGGCAAAGGCGGAACGTTGTGGGGGAATAACAAGACGGTCTGCGGGCTTAACAGGACGTCGAGGACGCCGTCCCCTACATACAAAAACGGTTACAGCAAGGTTTGAGAAGAACACTCCAACGGACAATGGTTCTTACGGGACGATAAATTACCGTGAATTAGCCGAGAGACAATTTTCATCGTCTCCTACATGGCGACTACAACAAAATTGTAGAAGAACAACCAAACGGACAAAGTGTGGTTTAATGCTAGGTGCGGTTTACGACCAAACAGGTCTTCGGGCTACAAAAGAAAGCCGCCCGCAGGGAGCTGCGACACGAATTAAAAAGAAGGAGGAAGTAGAGTGAGTAAGATTGAGGAAGAGATAAGAAGGCGAAGGACCTTTGCTATTATATCGCACCCGGACGCAGGTAAAACTACGCTTACGGAGAAGTTTCTGCTTTACGGCGGCGCAATAGCTCAGGCAGGCGCAGTAAAGGGAAAGAAAAATTCCCGTCACGCCGTTTCGGACTGGATGGAGATAGAAAAGCAGAGGGGAATTTCCGTTACCTCGTCGGTAATGCAGTTTCAGTATAAGAACTATTGCATAAACATTCTGGATACTCCCGGACATCAGGACTTTTCAGAGGATACCTACCGTACGCTTATAGCGGCGGATTCGGCGGTAATGGTGATCGACGCATCAAAGGGTGTTGAAAATCAGACCAGAAAGCTTTTCAAGGTATGCGTAATGCGCCACATACCTATCTTTACATTTATAAATAAGATGGACAGGGATTCAAGAAATCCTTTCGACCTTATGGAGCAGATCGAATCGGAGCTGGGAATACAGACCTACCCCGTCAACTGGCCTATAGGTTCGGGAAAGGACTTCAAGGGAGTTTATGACAGGGATAAAAAGCATATCATCTCCTTTGAGGCAAGCGGCGGACAGCATCAGGTCGCGGCAACGGAGGTCGATCTTTCAGACCCGTCGCTTGACAGCCTTATCGGCGAGGAGCTTCATTCCACGCTGTGCGACGACATTGAACTGCTGGACGGCGCAAGCTATGAGTTCGACATAGAAAAGGTAAGAAAGGGCGAGCTTTCGCCTGTATTCTTCGGCTCGGCGCTAACTAACTTCGGCGTTGAACCGTTCCTTGAAAACTTCCTCGAAATGACGACCTCGCCTACGCCGAGAATGTCCTCGGAAGGAATAATCGACCCGTTCGACCCGGAGTTCTCTGCGTTTGTGTTCAAGATACAGGCAAACATGAACAAGGCGCACCGCGACAGGATCACCTTTCTGAGAGTTTGCTCCGGCAAGTTCGACAAGGAAATGGAAGTACTTCATGTTCAGGGCAACAAAAAACTGCGGCTTTCACAGCCGCAGCAGATAATGGCACAGGAAAGAGAGATAATCGACGAGGCGTATGCCGGAGATATTATCGGCGTATTCGATCCGGGTATTTTCGCTATCGGAGACACCATTTGCTCGCCGAAAAAGAAGTTTGAATTTGAATCCATTCCGACCTTTGCGCCTGAGCATTTTATGAGGGTAAGACAAAAGGACACACTCAAAAGAAAGCAGTTTGTAAAGGGTACCACTCAGATAGCTCAGGAGGGTGCAATTCAGATATTCCAAGAGCCGGACAGCGGAATGGAAGAGGTTATTGTAGGCGTTGTCGGCGTACTTCAGCTTGAAGTATTCGAGTACAGAATGAAAAACGAATACAACGTTGAGCTTTTCAAGGAGGGACTTTCTTACTCATACATTCGCTGGATAGACAACAAGGACATCGACCCCAAGGCTTTGAAGCTTTCAAGCGACACAAAGCTCGTCAAGGACTTCAAGGGGAATTATCTTTTACTTTTCACCAGCGAATGGAACATACGCTGGGCGCTTGAACGCAACGAAGGTCTACAGCTTTCGGAGTTTAACAGGGGCGATCTCCAATAGTTTTTTCGTAGTGAAACAATTTAAATATCCGCGCAGAGTATTTTTCACTTTGCGCGGATATTTTTGCTTTTACTTTTTATAAATGACTACGCTTTGTCTTCCCAGAATTTTATAACTGCTTTCAAATGTGCCGTATGAAAATCTTCTGTTTTGGGCACCTGTAAGAACATCTCCGAAAATAAACTGTCCTTTAACGTCGTCATATCCTGTAATTACAAGACAATGCTGAGGAGCATACCAGATAAATCTGTATGAGCCCCCGCCCGGCTGTGTGTATTTACTGCCTTTATACAAAGTCCACGTATTTTTTATATACATACCTTTTCCATTCGTAGCCATCCAGACTATAACAGGATGACCCTCATCGATCTCATGCTTTATCTGATTGGAAGTGAGCCCTCCGGAAAGCTTTGTGTTTCCCAAAGAAAGCTTTGACGGGCTGATTTTTTCATTATTGATATTATTGCCCGTAATATAGTCGGTATTAAGCTCGATAACATAATTGTCACGAACGTGCCTGTCGCCGATGAAATTATTTGCCGCCTGTGCAATAACCGGAGCGTATACTCCCAGACCGGCGTAGCTGTAAGGTGAACCTGTAAATGCATAATTGGGGTCAACCGAACCAAGCGGACCTGACGGCACATAGCGATCCGAAATATAATTTTTGTTTGTCGAAAAGCCGATATAATTAAGTACGGTTGCCAATGAAGTAGCTTCACAGCCCATAGGCATGGGGCGACCTCCGGCATAGCCGTTCTGATTTATACAGTTTACGTTCAGATTATTATACGGCTTTACATCAGAATATTTTATCCAGCCGTGAGTACTGTTTGTTCCGGGAATTTTTATGTCTATCCAGCCGTTTCTGACAGCGCCGAATTTACTAAGCACGGTATTGGCAGGTATTGTTGCCAGAGTTTTGGACGATGAGCTTCCGGAAGATTTAACTGAAACGTTTCGACTGGTTTTTACAGTCTGATTGGTATAGGACTTTTTTTCATTGCCAAAACTTCCGGTATATGTAACTCCGTCAAGACGTCTGTAAGCTCTTACCTTGAAACGATATGCCGTTGCGCTTGTAAGATCTCCGACATTATATTCGGTCCTTGATGTATCGGCAAGTCTTACCCACTTACCGCTCTTGTACATATACACGCTGTAGCCGGTTGCTTTAGACACCTTTTGCCAACGAAGCTTCAATGAGTTTTTAGATGTTATTGTCGTATTCATTGTGACCTTATCAGGCAAAGTACAGGTTGTCAACTGCTTTGAAAAGGGAGAACTGATTTTTTCACCTTTTTTATTAAAACAATAGGCTTTTACCTTATACATATACTTCGTTCCGTGGGATTTGTTCTTATTTGTATACTCCGTCTGAGCAGTTTCCCCGATTTTAACAAAATTGCCTGAACGCCAATAATAGATTTCGTAGCCCTCGGCATTTTCAACTGCTTCCCACGATATGGTATTTGATGATACGGTATTCTTCTTGGAAACCAGCTTTTCGGGCTGAGAAAGTGATGTCACATCAGATTCTGTACCAACACCCTCATTGTTATTGTCTGCCGCATCAGAGATTATTTCAGAGTTGTTTAATTTTATTTCGCTGTCGGCGCACACTTCAATCCCCAATGAGCAAGCCGTCATAAAAAGCGCGGTGAACGCCGCTATAATTTTTTTCATGGATATTCTTCCTTTCCAGTTTTTTATATCAGACACGAGTTTGAAAGACCTGTGCCGAGCGATTTAATGCTCTATATAATTATACCAAAATTTATAATATTTTTCAATATTTTAATATGATTCAGTCTAAGTTTCTACGCATTGCACAATGTATCAGGATTAAATTTGTATGTTTTATAGTATCCATCCAATGTACCCGACAAATCTCACCGCCCACATTTCAGATTCCGTTATATTCAGACGATATGTTCGTTTTTGATATTTCAATTGTATCATCCGGGCGGTGATTATTGGTAGGGGTGGAGTTTGACGGATACAAATGAAAAAATCCCGTAAACGATATGTTTACGGGATTTTACTGGCTCCCCCTGTTGGACTCGAACCAACGACCCTGCGGTTAACAGCCGCATGCTCTAGCAGTGGTAGGGATTGTACCAAATATAAAATTTTGATACTGACTTATTTCTAACTTGTATATCTTTTTATGTAATGCATTTACAAAATTGTTCCAATGTGTTTAGTGCATAATTCAACATTCCAGTATGGTTCAGTATCTAATATTTTGTTAATTTCAATTCCTAGCTTTGCGTTAATCAATGAACCGCCAATAAATTACAAAATAATTTCACCTCTATACAATCATTTTATATATTTAATGATTATTATTATGAGTGTTATATGGAATAGTAGATTCGCATATCTGAACATGTCTTAACCAGTATTTACTTTTACAATATATCTTCATCTTTTTACTCTGCTCCCACCTATCCTCGGTTGGAGCTAATGTTATTTTAGTTATAGGCAAATGTCCTTGACAAATTATGTTTATCCTAACATTATGTTCTTTCTCAATCTCATTGACTTTATTTTCCACTATATCGTATATTACCTCCTGATCGCGCCCCTGCGGAATAACAATCGGAAAATGACTATTTAATTTATATGGAGGGATATTATCAAATTTTTTTTCTACTTGTTCACTAAGCGTTGTTTCTTCGTCCTCATCAACAAAATTACATGGCTTGTTTAAATCATCCAGATTTCCAAACCTTGCGGTAATATATGGTACTTTTGTACCATCAGCTTTTGTCATAAAATTTATACAATTTGACAGCTGATTATTATAGTTTACAAATGCCAATCTGGCTTCACATTCCTGAACAAATCCACTATGCTTAAAATAAGGTGCAATATATTCTATCGGTAAATATTGCTTTCCAGCTGCCTTTAACAAACTATCCACATACGAATTTGAATATCCCCTACTTTCTGAGAGTACATCTTCACCATAATATTGAACCTGAAATGGGAATGTAGAATATTTAATATAATCAGATTTGTCCTTAGGAGCATTGCTTATTAAACTATAATCAAATATTCTTGTATTGAATAGATTGGATTCAATTTTTGTTTTTAGAGCATTCACGTCAGTTTTTGAATAAATATAATTAATATTGTCCTGACTAAAATAAAACTCAAATGCTGCTCCACCATCCTGGCAGTAACTCATCCATTGGCTATATACATCGCTACTATTTACCTTGTTTAATGTATTACCATTATTATGATAAAAACAAGTTATATATGTATCTGCCGCAGGTATTTTGGAGAATAAATGATTTTCTGTTTTATCATTTGACAATTCAGAACAAAATAATAGAACAGAATCTGAATCTAGCATTTTATACATTGTATCTTTGGAAGTATATTTTACATACTTGGTGTCAGCATTCACAGGAACAACCTCATAACAATTTTGTGGACTATGTCTTACCTCATCCAAAAACGCAAATAGATTAATCATGGTATCTTTTCCAATTTCTTTCAGCATAATTCTTACATCCTTTTTATACGATTAATTAATGTATTATCATTCTGGGAATCATCGTACAATTTTCCTTTACGATTATATACATCGATTTTAGCTTTATTATCAAATGTGGAGGTATATATTCTTTTCCATTTATTAACAAGATCAGTGGGAACAACATAAGTTGAATACAGTACAATATTGTCTAAATGGCATTTTTTCACAAGCTCATGATATAAAGCCATAGAAAAAACAGGAACATTAGTTAATGATTCATCATTAGACGATAATTTTTTATAGTCATTTTCTATCAAACACAAGTCAAGCATGATTATAACGTTTGAATAATCGTTTTTATCACTTATCAATTTTAAAATAGAGTTTACTATTTCCTCTACCGAATAGTCAATAGAAGAAATATCAATATCACTTTTATTCAAATGTTTCCATACATTAACTACATCAAAATTGTTTTCTAATATTGTCATTTGATTTGATGCTGTATCAGAGTGTGGAATAATGCCATCCTGCATGTTTATTAATGGCCAATGTGCTCTGGTTTCTGCTTCATTTTCAATATAACCTTCACCTACTAAAAAAGAAATAAATTTATCATATGTCACTCTATTAAGATCAGCTATTGCATCTTTATGATTGATGTTATGATGTATATCTGCATCATCTCCCATAATAAATATTTCCGATCTGATATTCATTTTCCACAAGTCCCAAAATACATCTGAAACCACTTCTTTCATATCTCTTTCGCTATCATCGATCCACACTAATTTATTTATTTTACTCAAAATCTGTTCCTCCTTTTTTTATTAATGGTAGCCTTGTCTCAAAATAACCGTCCTTTATCTTAAACATATTTTCTATTATGTCCTTTTCGGTCTGAGCATCAAACAGCTTTGACATATATTCTTTTTCAGCAAGCAAAGACATATGTCCGTCCAAGAAGTCAAGTGGATCGCTTAGCTTTTTAGTTATATCTGTAATATCGGATCCCGGTACATCAATCCTGTTTTTTATAACAAGCCAATCGAAGTGCTTTACTAGAGATCTTTCGTAACAAAAACTAACCTCACACGCTTTTCCTTTATATACTTTTAATATATCAGGGATACAAGATTTTATTTCACTTTTCTTAATATATTCATAGCAATTAACTATCCTTTGCTTATAATTGTTATTTTCAGCTCCGGCACCCTTGCAGAACCTTAAAGCATCTAAGCAAATTCTATAAATAATGTTTTTGGTATATGTAAGATTATACGTATAAGACTTACCATCAGATGCAATTTGTGTAACGACTTTTTTATCAGATCTAAGACTACTCTCTATCTTAAAGTCAATAATGTCACTAAAAAGTTTAAATATTTCATCATTACAATTTTCTGGATTCTCATCTGGCAGCAAAACTTCCAAATTTTTTAGTGGAATACTATTGCCATCGCATTGATCTTGCTGCACATATAGCTTTAGAGCTTCTTTATATGGAGATTTTTCTCTGTCCAGAATAATGGTATTAAGATCTTTATTTATATTATGCATTACACGGTTATAAAGTCTGGCTGTCATATTGTTACAATAATTACGCACCAATACCCATTTTAAAAGCGTTTCTAAGTTAAGATTGCTCAAATTTTTACATGGTCTAAATCCATCAGTTTCAAGAAGCTTTAATTGAATCAAATCATCACCTATAGGACTGTGGCTGATTGCTTTCTCTGTTCGCAAAATCGTTTCTGTACCCAATGAATGAGCATACCTTTGTAAAACATCACTTGTAAAATCAGCAATCAAATTTTTTATAATGTAATAACGATAGGTTAGGATCTCTCTTAAAATTAGATATATCAAGTTTTCTTGATGTTTTTTATTCTTTGCAGATATATGTGCATACATATAAACAGGAACTATCTTTTTTAATTCCCTATCAGCTTCAAGCATATTGTCTGAAACTTCAAATCGAAGAATAAAATAAGGTTCATCATCATTATTCCCATCTTTTCTTTCTTTAATCTTATCAGACTTATTTTCTTCAAATTCCTTTGACGTTAGAGAAACGTAATAACCCAATTCCTTTAAATCTTTACTTTTATTTTTTGAGATAAGTGCATCTAAGATTCTTTCTTTCATGTTAAATTTAATCACCGCTTGCTGAGAGCTACTATCATCAATAAGCTGAGCTATGGATTCCAAATCATGAAGTTGGGTAATATCCTCCTCATTCATTCCAAAGCCTGTAAAGATTGCAAGATCAATGTTTACATTTATAAATTCCTCGTATTTTTCTATAATCATCTCTTTAATGTTACTTAACATCTTATGATAGCGAGTTCGAATGAAATTTGAACCTTTACTATTTTTTTTCGTTACTTTTAGCATCTTGAAACGTCTCCAAATAATTGCAAAACGAAACTTCTTTATCAGTTTTTTTATCATAGGATAAGTCCAACGATTTACTCTCACTATCATTTATGCAATTATAATCTATATCTCTAAATATCCTCCATCTTTTAAGAAAATAGCTGTTAGTAATATTATTATTCTCGTCTTTATTTTCAGATATCTGTTTTACACCCTGATACAGTATATGACCGTTATTAATAAATATTTCATTGCAAAATCTTCTGAAGCTATCTCTAATGCTAGGTTGTAAATTAATTTCAAGCTCAGAAGTGATTGTTTCAAAAAAGCTTTTATATTTGTTGTATTCCAATGAAGTTTTTTCTTTTTCATCGCCGCACAAGATCAAATGTTCTAGCCAAAGACTTCTAGTCTCGTCTGAACTACAGTTTATAACCTTTTGAATATAAACAGAGTATTTCATCCAAAAGTCATAAATAGCTTTTTCAAGATCATAATCTTCTTTGACTTCAACTTCTTTCGTAATATATGAACAAAATCTTAATACGAAGACCATAGTTTCCTTTCTAATCAAGTATGTGCTATGAAGATCTACAAAAGCTCTGAAAAGAATCGAAATAAGAAAACTAATTAATTTTGAAGGGACATCATATAAGATATAAATCTTTTGTATATCAAAAAATTCCTTTTCTGTGTCACTAGCCTTATTCAAAATAAGATTGGAAAGCATTATTATTAATTTAAGGGTCTGCTTTTTGATAGCTTGATTAAATGTAAAAAACGGCCTTGTCAATGTTTTTATAAGACATTCAAGAATCAAGCGTTTATCCGAATCGTCTGCTACTGAGAAACATATTGATGCATATTCATCTAAAATTCTGTATATTTTTTGTTCTTCATCATCGTTTGGATTAATTTTTATATAGGCAAAATATTTAAAAACACTTATTATTATTTTATAATAGATATCCTCGTTCTGAGAAGGGTTACTCTTAAATAAGCAATTTAATATATGAGATAGGATCATCATATAATATGAACATTTATCTGCCTTATCATCTATTTTATCAAAGGATGTGGCTTGATACTCTACAATCTTTTTACTCCAATAATCAGATGAATAATGTGTAGCACTTATAGTCAATAACTTTTTTGCATCTAATAGCAATTTGCATCCAATGCACGAATCTCCCTGCTTTCTTGTATTAGAAACATCTATGTGACAAAATGAGTGAAATTTGTTTGTAGGATAAACAAATACTCTTTTTGAACTATCAGACAATCTATCTATTAAGAAAAAGCATTCTTCAAAAACATTAGTAGCATATAATTTTTGATATTGCTCAGGTATAATTGATAGTAACAAGCTATTGGATTTATGAAATGTTGCACCTGTGATAATATTATCGTCAACAAAATAAAACCTAACTGGTTTTAAATTACTACCATCAGTATAAAAATTCTTAAATAGATTTGCTATAATGTTCTTTAATGATGAGTGTTCACATATAAAGTTAGAACGAAATTCTTTATCCTCGTTAATAGATATTATCTCAGCATTCCCATTAAAATAATATGCGTTGACATACTGCGAAAATCCAACATTTGTATTATGTTCTGGAGAAAAAATAATGTTAAGATAAGGTGCTGACAACTGAATCTGCGAAGAATTTGACAAAGTCATTAGCCATTCCTTCACTTCATTTTCAACCTGCGAAAAATAACCATGTGTATCTATGTAGTATTGAAAATGATTCTTCCCTCTCTTTACGTGTAAGTAGTGAATAAACCCTTTTGTTTTTGACAAACGATTTATATTTTCACGATCCATATCAAATTCTTTAATAAGATTTGATTTTAAATAAATCTGCTGCGAAGGCACAGTTGAGGTCGGGTCTGTTTCCACAAGCGGTATTTCATTTATAAGCTCATTGGGATAGCATTTTTTGCATTTATCAGGTCTTTCCCAATAGCTGTGTCCTACAATTATATAACTTATTTTATTACATGGACAAGAATCATTAAATTTTGCCTTAACAATTCCGTTTTCAGGAGCCTCAAAATATTCATTTTCAATATCTACATCAATTTCACTATTAGGATAAGTTTTAAGCTCTTCGTGTTTTTTATTTAGATCATCTCTTATCCACATTACAGTATGATTATGAAATAGTACAAACTTATTTTTATTATCTTTATTGTAAATAGAATTAAATTTTGCCCACATCTTCTCAAATGTAGTCAGTGTTGAACTTATCGGCACTACCTGAACAACTTTAAATTCACAGTTTATTTCTTCCCTATTATTTAAGTAAACTTGTATTTCCTCCGCACTAGATTCTGATTGCAGATTATACTGATATATTGCATAATCTGTCTTACTATTAGATTGACATTTTTCTTTATAAATTCTCAATATGTTGATAAGAGACATAAGAATAGCCTGAGAATACGAGGCATAGCCATAAAACAATATATTGTCATTTACAATGTCAATTACGTTATCATTAATAATAGATCTAATTATTTCAAACGCTACCCTGTTAGCCAATATGGTTCTATAAAACAAATAAGACATTTCATAAAAAGCATCAATATGTATTTTATTACCTAATCGTGTATGCGACCCTTTGATTTTATAGCCATCGCCACTAGTCATATCTTTTTCAGCATTCAGGCGTATCTTTTCAAAAAATAAATTTGTTATATGTGTATCTTTTTTACAATGTATAAAGGAAGAAAATGGTGCTAAAAGAACACCATCTACATTATTATTTTTTTTAAGAAAGGGCGCAATCAGTTCCGAGATAATATGGTATTCCTTGTCACTAATGCTATCCACGCCGTTAGACATGGCAATAACATAAGAATTCTGTAATGTTGTTCCGTAGGATAATCCAATCAAATGCAATTGAGTCATGTTATTTTCTAAGATCTCTGTAGATAAAAACAATTGCAGATTCTTTGGAAATCGTTTTATTGACAGAGATATTATAATATCTTTAAACGTTTTAAGCATTATTTCGTTCAAGTTTATAACTGAAATGTACAGGTTCACATTGTCAACAGCAAAAATACCCAAAGCATTTATAAATCCTTTTGCTACTACTTCTCTTCTGTGTACTCCTTCCTCAAGAAAATTTTTCCTAAATCCTATTTTCGAAAAATCAATAACCATAATACAATTTTCCGTTTTATCTTTATTTGTTTTCAGTACTTCAAGCCAAAAATATGTCCATATAAATTGCTGAGAAAATTTATCTAAATTCCCCTGTAAAACATAATTAGCACCCTTAAAAAGTTCCTTCAGATGATTTCTATGGCATTCCTTTGGCGAAATATCTGCAAACCCAAAGTCTAAAAAATGTGCATAACTATCGTAATTATCATAAAAATTCTTATAGTTTAATTGTGAAATACCATTAGGAACATACTCAAAGTTCAAATCCAAAGGAACTATAATATTAAATTCAGTTCCCGGTATTACGAATTCCAACTTGTCAATTCTGTTATTTTCATTATTAGAATATACATTTGAAGGATTAAAATCAAATCCAGAATTACTCATTATGGTAAAGGAAGCACCACATCTTTTTAAGATATTCGAGAATATAGCCATACCTATGTGCGCAGATGAATCAACCTCTCGGTACCTTTTCCACAACTCAATAATATCATTTCCATCATTACTAAAATCATTAAAAAAGTTTTTTAATTTAAGATTTCCTTGATTTGACACAATTAAATCATTGATAGAAGAAATTTCATCTTTTACAATTTTCATTGATGATAACAGTTCATCAATCTGCATAAGCTTATCAACTAGTGCATTTTCTTTCAATAAATTATCTGAAAATGTTTCAATAATAGTTTTACTACTAAGATCAGAAATTATAATTCTCAAATTGTTCCCCATCATCCCACCACACAAAGCATGATCTGTATCCTTATAAAATGTTATGGTACAGCAATGATTGGTTGAATGCAATAAAGAGTTCTGAATTATTTGATTAAGTGCGTTTGAGAGGTCAACCGCTAGCTTGCCATATTTTTTTATCAAATTTGCTACATTTTCATCAGACAGGTCTTTTTCAAATTGAAATAAAAAGGCAAAAACTGCAAAAGAAAAAATATTTGAACTATTCAAAAACTCATCAAGTTTTTTACAAGAAAGCGAAAAAGCATCCATATCATGCCATCTCTTAATATCAAAACCTATTTCTGTGAATTTGAAAGATAGACAGTTGAAAGAGGTCTCAAAAATGAAATCCGAAACAGCCATCTCTGGAGTTTCATTGTTAGCATAACCAAATCTGCCTCTTGATTGCATTTTCAATACTTGTGAAAAATATAACGCTGTAATATCATTTCTAAAAAGTATAGCATAATGATCAAGACAATTTATATCAAATTTTTCAATATTTTTACCTTTCCCCACTTTCGGAACACTGGTATACTTTGAAATAATATTATCATTACTTTCTTTTACCTGATTTAAAACTATTAAGGGGAAAAAATCATCAATTCTTTTATTACATTTAAAATCCAAGGCTTTAACTATATTTTTTCTCTAGAGTTTGCCGCTTTGCTTACGCCGTAAATTACGCCTTTGTTCCCCTTGACAATCAGTGTCCTAAGATATGTTGAGGCACACTCGTATAATTCAATATCGGTTGAGTTATTTTTGGCAAATGGATATACAGAACCACTTCTTGGAACTAAAAAAACACTAAATCTTTTCTGGTCAATTAACCGCTTATTGCTTAACAATAACAAAGAAATATAGTGTAAATTATTCATTTGAATCCTTGCATTACTAAAATGTATTCTAATGTGGAAGTGTAAATTCATAGCATGAATTATATGATTTTTTAAATCATTAATTTTTGAGATTGATGACGAGATATCAACACCATCAAGTGGTTCTTCTAATTTATTAGGAGTCACAGTATTCATTTCATATTTATAAAACGAAATTTTAACATTCTTATATTTATTCAAATTAATGTTTTTTTCCTATTAAAAGCCATTATGCATTCAATACATTCTGCATAATACATATACTCGTTTTCAATGTCCAAAAAAAACAACATAGCGATCTTTCATTTTAATTTACTCCTTGCAATTTTTATCCACTAGATAGAGAATTATTACATATAGATAGGATAAATCATGGCATATGAACTGCTTCATCGGCAATACGTATGCCATAAAATAATACCAACTTATTTTTGGTTCAAACAAGAACTATTATCTTTTTTCATTACTCATATAGCAATCATTTGTTTCTTATTTAAGATGCTATATTCTTGATAACTTTTTACACTTTATATTGTATTATTTTCTGCACAATTCTTAAACACAATGCTATTCGTCTTTGAATCTTTTAACATAATTGCATATCTGATTTGTTTGTATCTGTGAATAATTATATCTTGAGTATTTATAAACTTCAATCTCTGCTATTTTATGATTTAAAACATCCGCAAGTTTCGATAAATCTAATACAAAACTCTCAAGAAAAGCAAATCATACATATAATTTATATCTTTATTATAGATATGGACTTAATGGCTTTTTGCATAATCAATCACACATCAAAAAACAATCACTTTCAAATTATTATTAATGTCATCAAATTTATTATCTTTTATTAATTATAACATAAATCCACTAATTTCTCAATATTTTTTATAATCTTTTCTAAACATTTTGTCGTCACTTTTCTACATCTATCGACATAGCAAACTTATGGGCGATTCTTTATTTCTGCAATTATCTGAACATTACTAAGTCATAAACATAAGTTCTTCAACAATATAATTGTTGTCATTGACAGCTAACATTTTAAATTTCTAAAACCAGTTAATCAGACCATTTTCTATATTTAAACATTCTTTATAATATTATCATTCAATCCCTCCCACCCCTCGAAAAACTGCTCATACTCAATATTAAGCGTTATCTTTATCTTGTACCCCTTACCTAACACAATTCTGCTTGTCACCTTAGAAATTATCATCTTTTTCTGCTCAATTGATGCAAGCCTGCTACGTCCTGCATAGTATCAAGACCGCCTTGCTTTGTATAAACAAGCGTATTGTAATCGGAATTGAACACTTTATCCGTAGGGTTGTAGTTAAGATACCAAAGCATAAGTTCTGCATTATCTGCATATCTGATGCGGTCAGCTTCGTTTCTTTCGCCTATAAAACCGTTTATATATCCCCAGCCGGACACATACGCATTCTCCGCCCAAGCCGCAAGATCGGCGCAGTTCTTTGTGCTCTCATCGCTGAACATATACTCGTTTATGGTACTGTTCATCACCCAAGTGTAGCTCCGCATATATTCGTCGTAGTCTATTTCCAAGCCATAAGTTGAATTTATCGCCGCAATTAAATCACTGTCATTTTGGGCAACGGCGAACAGATGTAACTTTAGTTTTTCTATTATCAATATCACCACTTAAAAGTTATGTAGTCTTTACAAGTTGCCCTCCCTCGATTATCTGAATATAATCTGTTACAGAGCTTTCATCAAAATAGATTACTTTTGTGAGTTTACTTGAATTTTCATTATTGCCTTTTTCATAAAGCATATCCTCTCAATACCATTCAATATGTTTTGCTGTCCACTGTTCTTGCCACTCTTCCTCATTCACAATCGCATCAAACACAGGCTCAAGAAAAGTCCGAATTCCTGTAATCACAACAGAAAACTCAAGCGTATCATCTTTGATATTCTTCAAAAAATATTTCCACCGCCTTTGCATATCCTCATCTTCTGCAAGTGCCACAACACGCTTAAAACTATCTCGATCATAGGGAGTGCCACGACGCTGCAAGGTTTCAAAGATAGCGGATTGCAATTTTGCTCCCTCAAAATCAAATGTACATGAAAGATAATAAATATCGTAAAAATCTTTCATTCTGCCTGTCAGTTCAAACCGTTGCAGAATAGCGTCAAACTTTTCAGCTATGGTACTTTCGAGGGAATAGGTTTTGATTACAGGGGCTTCAAAGTCTGGGAGTTGAGTATTGATTTTACGCTGTTCTGCTTTTGGTACGATAACATCTCCCACGCCTATATCGACATTGAACGGTACTCGTACATTCTTTATTTGTCCGATAATCTGTGTACTGATACCGTGATATTTTCTCTGTGGAGAAATCTCCTCAAAGCCTTTTGCAGTCATCTCGATATAATCATTACCTGTGGGTGTGTCAATGATTTTGCAAATCAAGTCCTTAACATTGTCTATTGAATTTGCATATCCACGGAGTAGAAAATCAACATCAATAGTGGCTCGGCTTTCAAAGTTTGTAAGAGTATAGATGAACAAACCGCCTTTTAGCACTAGAAAATCATCATATCCGGACTTTGAAAGCTTTCTCAAAAATTCCTCTTGCATAAAAAGCTGTAGGCACTGCTGATAACTGATACCGGAAGTCTTTGCTCTATTTCTGAGTTTTGCCAGAACGGAAGCCGCTAAATCTGTCATCACAACCACACTCCAATCAAATCTTTTACACGCTTTTGTACACGCAAGACTTTTGCATATTCCATAAGGTTTGGAATATTCTTTTTAGGGTCTTTCACGTAGTTCTGAATTGCTTTATTGAAAATCTCTTTATCCATTTTGTTCATATTTCGCAACACATCGCATATAGTACGGTCACGGTTATAAATGCGGACTTCGATAAAATCTATTTCACCTTTGGTTTCGCCAACGGAAAGCAAAGCAGGCTCAACACGGTAAGCCTTGACAAATGGGTAATCTATCTTGGTACGCTGTCTGGAAACATTCTTGTCAATTGCAATATTCCATTCAGCGGGATTTCTGTCACTGTATCCATAATAGAACAGAGCAGTTTCCATACAAAGTACTGCGTCAGGAAACAAACTATTAATTATGACCACTTCGCTTTTGCCATTGTCCTCGATCCAGTGGTAATAACCTCGTTTGACTTTTTCTATCAATCCTTCTTCCAACATTCGCTGGATATCTCTATAATATAGTTTTTCTGCGTTAAGTTGAGCTGTAGTCATAATGTAATCATAATTCGAAAAAATTTTTCTAAAGACTTCTATATTTCTCTGTTCAAGCATAATTGCACCTCTGCATTAAACCGCACCTTAAATTTTTAACAATGGTGTGTTTTAATACATTATATACTATTTTCGCTATAAAGTCAATAGCAATAAAATGTACATGGTGTTTTATTTTTTAGATTCATATATGAATTTCCCTCTCAATAGCTAGAAAGACAACCTCGTCGCAATTTGCTAATCCTTACAACCCCAAAAAACTTATTCAGTAAATCCCATCCCCTCAAGAAACTGCTAATACTCCATATTAAGCGTTATCTTGATCTTATGTCCCTTACCCAACTATATCCTGCTCGTCACCTGAGAAATTATCATCTTTTTTTGTTCTATGGAAGCCAGTCTGAATTCTTTTGCACAACCTTTAAACTGTTCGTACATCAGTCTTATCTTTTCCATTGAGGCTCTTTTCAATTCTATCCCATTGTCCATCTTTTCGAGCTGATGTTCTATAGCGTAGATCTTCTATTGTAAAGTAAAAGCGTACTATTTCATGGCAGTTGCAATCTTACCATCGGTATTGTTATATTAATAACAACGCTTTCAAAAACATTGTATTCGATTCGCAAAAGCGTATCGTCCGTGCCCATTCCGTTTCCTACTGTTTTGAAAATTACGAGACTTTCCGAGATACTAATAGATTTCTGATAAAAGTCATATCTGATCGGTTGCTAAAATCGCCCATATATACCCATGCGTAATCCTCTATGTATGGATTCTGAACCTCAACTATATTAAAATAAAAAATTAAGGAAGTTTATTATCTTTGATTTAAATACGCCATTTGACTGAAAAGTTCAAATGGCGTTAGTCTTATCAATAGTATCTTTTAAACAACCATGGTACAATTGCAATCAGCAAGGATATAATTAGTGTATCTCTACTTTCCTTGCTATTACAAATCAAAAATACAATAATTGCTATAATAATAATTGAAGAAACAATTTTAGTCGCAAAAAAAGGTATTTTATAAAAAACAAGTTTATATTTATTTAGTTTAGGATAAGTAACCTCTTTAAATCTTATCAACAAATCAACCGATTGATTTGTTGCCCACATAGAAAGGTAATCTTTTGAAATTCCCCAACCCCCAGTGAATTGTGCGTTTAAAATCTTGTCTATTACATTTAATAAACTTTGATAATCCTCATTTTCCATAAAAAAATCTCCAAGCAAAGCAGCAGTGTAATGACTAAATTTTAATGTTTTATATACCACACCATATTCGTCATTTCCAAGTTGTATATTTACTTCTTCATTTTCATAAAGATTACCACAAGGAGCTATCATATGTTTTAAATATAATAAATCTTTTTTGAACTCCTTATTTAATTGATTCTTTGGATAATTACACAATAATAGTGTTTTTAATGCAAATATAGTAGACGAGATCTTAACCTCATTGCTTTGTGGGGTTATTCCCCAACCACTTTTCTCAATAGCGTGACTATCAATTATCCATTTCTTTATTTTTTCTTTCATGTTATCATTAAAACCATCATATAGCGTCAAAGCATTAGTACATATATATGTAGTAAAAATATGAGGAACAGCGATATTGTGGGGATCAGATTTAAAATATCCATCTTCTTCATAGCATGACTTAATATATTGACAAGCCAATTCTTTTGTATTTTGTGGAATTTCACTTTTCAAGTTAGCAAGATCATTTAAGACGCCTGCTGTTACTTCAGAACAATACAATTGTGAAGATTGCCATGATCCATCAGAATTTTGTTTACTCCATAACCATTTTAAAGCGTTTTGAGTGGATGCATGTATACCATTAGTTACTGTTCCTATTTTATATAATGCTGAAATAGCTGAACTAGTACCACCATATTCAGTTATTCTTTTCTTTCCCCTGTAATGTGGAAATCCATTTATAGACTGACCATTGTCATCTATTTCCATAATGGAATCAATCAAAAACTGTTTAGCTTCATTAATTGATTTTTGTATTCTATCTATAATCATATTAGTCACCTATTAATGATTTATATGGCTTAGCTATTGGTTTTATTATTCTGAATTTACTATATATTGTGTCTTCATCCATTGAAACTAAGTCGCCTATAATAATATCTTCTTTATCATCACTCAATAATATGATACCATCGCAATTAACACTTAAATATTCATTCGGATTTGCAAGATCATTTAATATATCTTCTTCCATAATCCAGCAATGTAGTTTTAAATCAAGTAGTTCAACCAATTTTTTTTGAATGTCAATATTATCAACCAATAAATCCTTATCCATTATATTATGTATTCCTTTTTTTCTATATTGGAACAATTTCCAAATAATATTGCTATTGTCAATTAAATTACCCATATTTTCTAACGAATCATAATTGTATTTAGTGACAACAGTATTTATTTTCAACTTAAATGGATAATTTCCGCTTATGTATTTATTTATCAAATCAACTACAAATTGATAATGCTTATCTCCTCTTGTCATAGAATTAATTTTACTATTATATCCATCTAAAGGTAAAGTTAAAACATATAAATCATTTAAATACTGGTCATCTAAATCTAAATTTATTCCAGTAGTACTTAATATAATTTTTAAGCCATATTCTTTACATATATTCACAAATTCTCTCCAATTTGGATTAAGCAAAGGCTCTCCACCAGTAATATTAATAGTCTTACACCCTAGCCTAACCAGTTTCCTTACACAAATTCTAAATTTGTCTATATCTATAATTTGATTTTCAGAAGAAAATCTAAAACAATAAGGACAGTTTAAATTACATTTATCTGTAATAGAAAAACATATGTATTCAAAAGTCATTGTATAAATCTCCTTAGATTGATGATAGTTCTTCATCTATTAAGTGCTTCAAAAATTTATTTTAATATTTTTTTAATTGCCCACTACATTTGACAAACAAAAACAACAATCTTAATTTAATTATATTATAGCACAAATTATTTAGTTTTTCAAGTTATTTTAGTGCATTTTGACTAATTATTTTGCAACATTTTCGTACAATTTACTACATTTTACGACAATCATATAAGTATTTTGTAATAACGGCTGTATTTCTTCTAAAAATAAACTTTCAGCATATTTAAAACTTGTCCATTTATAAATCCTATATTTTTGATATTCCAATTAACAAATCTTTAGTGAGATTTTACAAGCAACATAATTGTAAGATAAAAAAACGTCCAAACTGTCAAAACAGCCTGAACGCTTTAAAATTATAAATTTATTTCATACAAAATCTTTATGCTACTACCAACTAAACTTTAATCCCCAATGTTTATATAAATTTCCTCATACTTATCTCTAAAATCATCTTCAAATCTAATTAAGAAGCCAATCCAATACGTTCATCTTCTTAATACCGTTATAATCTGCAGTACCGAAAACCTCATCCAGCGTAAGCAGATATTTCGGATAATTATCTCCTACTCGCTTAAACGGAGCTAATTCCCTCTTCAATGTGTTTTCATCGAGAGTTGTTGCAGACACCTGATAATAGGAAATATCATCTCCGTTTACAGCGACAAAATCAATTTCGCCGTCGTCCAGCTGTCCAACATACACATCAAATCCCCTGCGTTTCAATTCAAGGAAAACAATATTTTCAAGAATATGACCGATATCGCTCTCGCTGCTTTTTACAAGCATATTTCTCAATCCGATATCAACAGCGTAATACTTGCTGTTCGTTTTCAGAAACATCTTTCCTTTGAGATTATAGCGCTGCGCCTCGTAAAGCATAAGGCTGTCGGTCAATCCTCGCAGGTACTTATCTATCGTTTTCTGATCGGCGCCTTTTCCCTGAGATTTCAAAGTATTGGCGATCTTAGTCGCAGAAACAATATTCCCTATATTATGCATAAGAAATTTTGTCACGTTTTCAAGCGTAGTAACATCCGATACTTTAAGTCTTGCAACAATACCTTTCAGCAAAACGGAATTATAAATATCCCGAAGATAATCTCTGACTTCGTTTTTACTGCTTTTGTATTTCAGCAAATATGGAAAAGAGCTTTGCTCAATGTAAAGATTGAACTTCTGTGCGTTGCTCATACCTTCGGAATTTTCAAGTCCGGAACAGAACTCTTTGAATGATAACGGAAGCATTTTCAATTCCACATATCTGCCTGTTAAAACTGTTGCAAGCTCTCCCGACATAAAATACGCATTTGAACCCGTAATATACACATCGCAGTTATCCTTAAGGAACAAGCTATCAACTACTTTCTCAAACTGATTAACATGTTGTATTTCATCAAGGAATATATAATTCATTTTGTCAGGCAGCAGACGCTCCTTTATATATGAATACAGCATATGATAATCGGAAAGCTGCTCATACTCGATATCCTCAAAATTAATACTGATGATCTGATGCGGCTCTATTCCGTTTTCAGTAAGCCAATCCTTATAAATATCAAACAGCGTAGATTTACCGCAGCGCCGAACTCCCGATACGACCTTGATGATCTGTCTTTCTTTCCAATTTTTAAGCCACTCCAGATATACCGTTCTTTCAATACGACCTTGCATACACAACCCTCCTGACAGTCTTATTATATGTATTATACTCCCAAAATAATCATTTGTCAAGATTTTTAGGATTGTATTCCGATATTTTCGGCAAGTATAACTTTCTATCCCAAGCTGTAAGCTAATTATGATCTCAAAAACAAAACCCTGTAATTTCTCACAGGGCTAAAGTAAATCTAATCTAATTTACAAATATTTTTCTATTTCATTTTTCAACAAAGGCAGATCGTCGTGGATCGTATCCCATACAATTCTCATATCCACTCCGGAATAACCGTGAACTATCCTATTTCTCATACCGTAAAGCTGTTTCCACGGTATTGTTTTTATCTCCGATTTAAAGTCATCTGGCAAAGAAACCTTTGCAATAATACAAAACTGAAACTATATGATTATATATCTTCTCTAAAACCTGCTTATTCTTATACGCCATATATTATCACTCCGCTTTTCGATATCTCATTATCGACCTCGGAATCAGGTGTAATCTGAGACACATCCAAAAGATCAACGTTCTTGTCAAGAGATGTAACAACATCTTCCAGCAAGCCGAAGAAAGCAAGACCTTTAAGACCGCTGTCTACAAGAATATCAATATCGCTTTGTTCTTTTGCTATACCTTTTGCATATGAACCAAAGAGAATTGCTTTTTTTACGTTATGATTCATAAACACAGGCTGCAAAATCGACTGTATCTGCTGAGTCGTATATATTCTTTCAGACATTGATTTCATCTCCCTCCGTTTTATTTACTTATGTTATATCATATTCCAATAATAAAATCAATATATTTTTGTTAATTCTAAACGCGTATATTATTCTGTTTTTCTGCCCGACGACAATGCATCCCACCCCTCGAAAAACTGCTCATACTCCATATTAAGCGTTATCCTTATCTTATACCCCTTGCCAAGCTCTATCCTGCTAGTCACCTGAGAAATTATCATCTTTTTCTGCCCAATTGATGCAAGCCTGAATTCCTCCGCCCAGCCTTTAAATTGTTCGTACATAGGTCTTACTTTTTCCATTGAAACCTTTTTAAATTCTATCTCGTTGTTCAGTTTCTCAAGCTGATGATTTATAGCGCCGATCTTCTGCTGTACCGTTGTCATCGCCGCGGAGAGCTGTTCCGGCGAGTATAAGCTCTCCCCTATCAGCGTATTGGCTATTTCGTCGTTCAGCTTGTCATACTGAGCCTTGTATTTTCCCAGTTCAGCGTTAAACTTGGTCTGTTTTGCTCTGCACTTCTGCATTTCCCTGTTATACTCCCTTTTCAGCTCCGCCTCATCGGGAGCGTCGCTGATCTTTGAAAAAATATCCGACATTACATTGCATATGGCTTTGTCGACCTTTTCAGCCGAGTATACAGACTGACCGTCGCAGTCGCAAAGCTTTCTGCTTCTTTGGTAGCACATATATCTTAAGTACTGCTTTGTTCTGACTTCACCTGTGGATTTCAGTACATATTTCTCTGTGTGCATACTTGAGGTAAGTCTACAGCCGCAGTGAGCGCAGTACATTATACCTGACCAAGTATCTCAAAGGATTCATATTCTTCTTCCATTGCATTTAAGCCTTTCATGCTATTTTACCTCCTTGTCAATTTCTAAAATAAACTTTGCAAGAGCCTCGATAACGTTGGTAGTTACGGCATTTCCTGCCTGCTTGTAAAGCTGTGCGTCGGACATTCCCGTTGCCGATACCTTATTGAACTGCTCGTCGGTAAAGCCCTGTAAACGCCAGCATTCCAACGGCATAAGTCTGCGGATATATCCGCAGTAGATCACACCGTGTTTATCAGTGACGGTTATCGTAAACATTGGCTCGTTGGGGAGTTTAAATCTTCTGCCTTGCTGACGGACTTTTTCCTTTTCGGGAGTCAGCACCGCTATCGGCTCAGTAATGACGATCACTCCCGATTTTTCGCCTTTATGTTGACCTATACCGCTGTCCTGTCTTGACGTTATACACCTCGCCAACTCAGTCACTTTCGGTTCGGGATTCATGTCGATACACATAGCGTAATAACCCTGATTACAGCTTGTTGTAATGGTATGAGCCATATCTTTCCCGACCCGCCCTCGCCTTGAATTGAGATTGGGGTAGGCAAGATCAATACTGTCGCCGGGCAATGCTATCTGATATCCGCTTTTGGTTTTCACCTTGATGGGAAGTCCTATGATTTCATAAAGTCCTGTTTTACCGCCGAAGCCGCCTGCCGATCCCGTAAGCGTTATGCTCAGTCCGTCGACGGAGTACACTCTGCAGCCCTCTCGTCCGGGTATGCGCTGTACAAGAGTTTTTGGATTTGCGTCCGTGAAAGACAGTACTTTTCCGGAGCATTTTTCTCTAAGAAATCCGACAATGAACACTCTCTTTCGGGATTGGGCGACGTGGAAATCTGCGCTGTTAAGCACCTGCCATGCGACATCGTACCCCAAGACATCCAGCGTGTTGAGGATTGCCGCAAACGTCCTGCCTTGGTCATGCGATAGGAGACCGGGTACGTTTTCAAGCAGCAGATATTTAGGTTTTTTAACGGCAGTGATTCGGGCAATCTCAAAGAACAGAGTTCCTCTTGCGTCGTCAAAGCCGCCCCTTTTTCCAGCGATTGAAAAGCTTTGACCAGGGAAGCCTCCGCATATAAGGTCGAAATCGGGTAACTCGTTTGGATTGATTTTTCTTGCGTCATCGTAATACACCTCGTTTCTTGTATCGTACATTGTTTCGTATGCTTTTTTAGCATATCGGTCTATTTCGCAGTAACCGACGCACTCAAATCCGCCTGCTTTTTCAAGTCCCGAACGGAATCCGCCGATCCCTGCAAAGATATCAAAATATCTTATCATTTATCACCGTTACTTTCTTTTTGCAATAAAAAAACCGCTAAATGATTTCTCACTTAACGGTTTATTAATATCACTTTTCTTCAAATCGTTCCTTTAGTTTTTCGTAAAAATGCCGAAGGCTTTTATCTCCGTTATTATCGGGAAACAAGCAATAAGGCAGACTGTCGCTGTCACGATGCTTTTTTACGCAAGCCGCACAATTTCCATTATTCTTGCAACTTTTTTTAGGACAGCATTTGCCACAGTATACGTTCATATAAAAATGCCTCCTAAAATATTAAATAAATATCCCATAGCTATTATTCCGACAGTTACTATTCCGATAAACACAGCCAACAGCTTTGGTTTTACGACCTTTCTGAGCATTATCATTGACGGCAGTGAAAGCGCAGTCACACTCATCATAAAGCTAAGCACAGTTCCGATACCTACTCCCTTGAAATACAATGCCTCGGCAATGGGAATAGTACCAAAAATATCTGCATACATCGGAATTCCGATAACGCTTGCGATTATTACCGAAAATGGATTTTTGTCGCCGAGAACATTTTCAATAAAGCTTTGCGGAAGCCAGTTGTGAATAATTGCACCGATCGCAACTCCTATCAGAATAAACTTAATGACGTATTTCCACGTTTCCCATGCCTCGGAAAGCGCAAATTTACAGCGCTTTGATCTGCTGCTGTAGTGTTCATTATTAAGAGCTTCCGCTTTTCCGAAAAGCTTTGGTTCAAGCTCTTTTTCAAGCTTTAATTTTCCGATCACAGTACCGCCGATGACCGCTATAACCAATCCTACGATAACATAAGCCACTGCTATCTTCCAACCGAAAACGCTCATAAGAAGTACAAGCGAACCTAAATCCACAAGAGGAGAAGATATGAGGAAAGAAAATGTCATACCAAGAGGAAGTCCTGCATTTGTAAATCCGATAAATATCGGAATAGAGGAACAGGAACAAAAGGGGGTGACCGTACCCAACAGAGCAGCGACGGTATTGCCCAAGATACCGTTGTACCGTGACAATATCTGCTTTGTCCTTTCGGGTGGAAAATATGTCTGAACATAGCTGATAATAAAAATCAGTGTAACAAGAAGTACGCTTATTTTTACCGTATCGTATACGAAAAAACGAACGCTTGAACCTATTCTGCTTGAGATATCAAGACCGCAAGCAGAAAGCAGATTGCCGATCAAATTATTGAGCCACTTCATGCCAAGCAATTGATCCTGAATAAAATCCCATACTATTCGCATTTACAGTCACCGTCCTTCAAACAAACGATTTGTGATACAAATTCTCTGAAGTCACTCCAAGCCTCGCAGCACAGCGAATAGTACGACCACTTTCCCTCTTTTCGTACCGTGACCAGTCCGCAGTCACAAAGTATTTTCATATGATGGGACAGGGTAGGCTGGGTTATCTCAAAGCGTTCAAGAATTTTGCAGGCGCACATTTCTCCTTTTGTCAGCATAAGCACGATCTGCAACCGGGTAGTATCGCCAAGAGCTTTAAAGATCATTACATAGTTTTTCATTTACCTCACCTCATATAGAAAATTATCTATATGAAATTATAGCATATACATAGAAGTTTGTCAATGTGTTTTAAAGAATTTTTTTGTTACATGGATATATCCATTTCCGGTTCTTCCGATAGATCCTCGGTTTCTTCAATTCCTTCACTTTCCAAATTTTCTTCTGTTTGTTCGTGCTTGATCGTGTGAAATTTATCTTCATCGGGCAGAAGATTCAAGGTTCTGCCGTTATCCCACTTAACCATAATCGAGCCAACATCGTCGACTCCTATAATAGTTCCTTTGGTGCCGCTTTCCACAGGACATAAGTCCTCCATGTGGTCAAGACAAATTCTAGTTCCTTCGGGATACCTCTGTCTGAGCAGTTCTGTTTTCTTTTCGCTGTAGATCATATTCCGCCTCCCGAATCAATTTGATCAACTATATTACAATATTCCTTTTCCTCGAAGTCGATATATTCCCTGGCAAACTGCTCCGCTTCTTCAATACTGTTATTCAGCAGTTCAAAATCCACCGCAGCCGAAAAAACATCTATTTCAAGCTTTTCGGATTCATCCGCAAAAACTTCAATAGTAAAGCCGTTACAGCAGATATCTTTACCGTCCTTATCCTCCCTATGCAAATCGGTATCGGGAGTTATTTTCACATAAAATCCTTTGTATCTTATAGTTGCAATCCTCCTAAAATTTCATCTGCATATCATCGTCAAGATCGTAATCTTCATCAAAGTCCTCATCAAATTCATCATTTACAAAATGTTCAAGCTGCAGCGAATTCTCCAAAGCAGTTTGAAGATATTTCTCATCCAGACCGTTCTCTCTGTAACCCTGCAAAATCGTATTGTAGTACTGTTGACTAGGCGGAGAAAGCTTACCATAATTCATCAGATAAGCCATACCCTCTACTTCTTTGCCGCCAATTTCAAAGGACATTTTTTCTTGTCTGTAAAGTCTTGGGTATCCCTCATACTTGTTAAGCGCAGGCAAATCCCTATCGTCAAGCTCCCAAATCAGCACGGGTACGCTTGCGCCTTTTTGAGGAACAATCGTCGCAACGCCTCTGAACTCCAATTCGTAGTCCTTAATCTCGGATGTTCCCACAACCTTTGAATGCGGACAACGATATGCCATTTGTTCAAGATTAATGTTGCTTCCGTAAGCAATATATAACTGTTTGTTTTTCATTTGCGACCTCCTATCACATTGACATTTCCATGCCTATTTCTTCATCTTCTGCAAAGTCCTCACATTCGCTTTCTGACGGCTCGAAGCTTTCATCGGGTGTTATCTCGCTTTCTTCTGAAACTGCCGACACAGGCTCGACACGCTGCTCACGGGCGGCGATACGCTTCTGTTTTAACCGTTCTCGCTGTGCAATGGCGTCCTCCTGATGAAGCCACGCTATATTGCCCTCAAGATGTGAAAGCAAGTGCTTGCGGCAGTTTTTGAACTCCTGTCCGTTAAGTCCTATCCGTATGAGCCAGCAGCGGAATGTGTATTTTTCATTCGGACTTTGCGTAAGTCCGGGACTTGCCGACTTCTGAGTAAGAGCCTGATTGGAAACGGCAAGCGCAAGAGACAGATACGCTCTGAGTACTCCCGCATTCAAACTGCCGTTAAATGCTCTCAGTTCGATCGTACCTTTGTTGAAAAAGCTATGCAGATTCAGCATACAATATCTGCTCTGATGATATTTTGTACGACTGCCGTCATAACCGTTGTACCAGATGCTCTTAAATTCATCAAGCGTTTTAGGCTTTTTACGATTCAGACGTTCAAGAAAGTCCTTGTTTATCTTTTTGCAGTAGCTCTGCCGTCCGCTGCCCACTTGCAAAGCGTTGTAGATCATATCCTCCTTACTTGCTATTATGTTAACAAAATTCCTGAGCGTCCTTGCGTCAAAGGGTTCGCCGTTAATGTGAATATGGATACCGACCGAAGAGTTACAGCGACCGCCGTTTCTCCTCAAAGACCTCACTGTCTCCTGCAAAAGAGGAATATCCTCATATTCCAGAACAGGCGTAACCATTTCAACCGAATAAAGCTTTGAAGCAGACGATCCCGATTTGTTTTCGCATCTGATACTTCCGTCATACACAACTGACCATTTCCTGCCTTTTTCATCCTTAACTGTGTACTTATCGTAACTGCCGCCCTCGTGTTCAACCTCTCCGTTAAGTACTTTTGAAATCGCTTTTGCCGCCGTAGATCTTGTCAAACCTGTACACTCTACCTCACAGCCGAATCTTTGAGTTTTGATCCCATCGAAATTTTTTGGCATTTGATTTTCACCTTCCTGATAAAAAAATACAGCCGGTCCTCGTTATCGTTTTGATAACAAAAACCGGCTATGCCTATCATATATTTTTTTGGTCAACAGTAACCACTTTACAGGTAGTTTGCTTGTAACATTTCAACAAATTTTAGATAAATAAATTGTGCAAATTGCCAACGGACGGTAGTAAAGTCAGCGCTCACCGAAAATATAAAAAATCCCGTAAACGATATGTTTACGGGATTTTACTGGCTCCCCCTGTTGGACTCGAACCAACGACCCTGCGGTTAACAGCCGCATGCTCTACCGACTGAGCTAAGGAGGAATATGAATGAACAGAGGAAAGAAAGAATCTTCCTCTGTTC
>JAETQO010000020.1 GCA_021770655.1 Ruminococcus sp.
TATAATCGCAAAAACGAAATGAGCATCTTTCAAAAACGAAACGAGCAAATCTTCTCTTTTTTCGCTTCCTTTTTTCTCTTGCTCTTTCGACCGCTTAAACACCAGTTAAAAGCCGATTTCAAGCCGCTTAAACAGGCTTAAAATCGGCTTTGCTTTTGTTCTCCGGCTTCTGTCGTCGCTCTTGCCTCAGACGTTCAGGTCAAACCTCACAGCTTCATTTCCGGCCAAAAGTTCGCGTGTTCTCTCTACGTTGTTAGCGTAAATGTGAACGTTTCCCAGATTCAGCGTGATAGATTTTAACGGCGCTTCGATTTGTCGCGCTATCAAATACAAATGGTAAATGTCAGCTGGTAAACCTAAGTTTGCGTCGCTGCTTCGCTGATAAGCCGACAAAACCAATTCGCCGTCTTCGAGCTGGAACTGAATGAGACTTAAACATGGTGCTTGATTTGTTTCCGCTCCTGTTGAGCCTAAGAACAGCACATAATTTTTGCTGCTCCGCTTTTCTCGGTTAATCTGCTCAATCAAAGTCGGCAATTTCTCAAAATAGGTCGGATAACTGTTGATGAGAATTTGCCCGCAATAATCCCACCAGTTTATCCCGGCTTCTCGGTACTTGGTCAGGTCTCTTTCGCCTGCCATAAACAGGCTAAGTTCGTTGCGCAGCTTTTTGCGTGCGATGTTATGGCTCTCGAAAATCTCCAGCAGGTCATAAGGCGACAAACTCAGCTGCTCATTGAGCAAATAGATTATGTCGCCTTTTTTATTGCTCTGTCGTTTGCCGTGCTGCAATATCTTGTCGAGCATGGCGTAATACTTATTTGGTGTCATTCGGCGCGAATTTAGCCCGTTTCTGTGAGTTCTGGGGCATTTCTCGGCTGCATCATAGTGAAGCAGCTTTGCAGTCATTTCCCAGACGCTTCACAATGTCGTAAACACTGCGCTCACTCATATTGTACTGCTTGGCCAGACAGGCGACAACATAGCTTATCTTTTCGCCTCGCTGCTTTGCTTTGCCGAAGTCCTCGAACAGGGCAATATATTTATGATCCGACGGCTTTACGCCGGCTTTTTCCAGTTTTTCAATCACTCCACCGCACAATTTTAATGCTTCGTACACTGTCATTCAGCATTTTTTCGTAATTTTGCAACTCCTACCTCATAAAGCAATTTGCACCGCGTCGCGCAGTCAAAGGCATTTAAGCCCCCGGCTGTTGCGCTACGCGGTGCATTTGTTTGTATGAGGTAGGATTCTACAAACAGGCCGGGGGCTTTTTCTATGCCTCCGCCTGGTCGGTGTGAGGGGTCAGAGTTTGGTTATCATCATATCGTTAAATTTGGCCTGATAATTCAGGGTGTTTGTCCTCATGCGGACCGTTGCACCGTACATGGGCGCTGCTTCGCCGTATTCCTCGGCCATGAACTGGCAGAGCTCCACGATCTGCGACTTGTCGGAAGTGAAATAAATGTATTTCGTGCCCCGGAGCAAACGCAACACACTGAGATAGTCGGTCAGCTTCCAATAGTTCTCATACATTCCGCACTCGGTCGTAAGATACGGCGGATCCAGCACGAACAACGCCCGGCTGTTGCCGCGCTCACGCTCGAACAGTTCCCGGTAGTCCATGTGAACTATTTCCAACCCGTCCAGATAGCCGTCGCACTCATACGCGCCCGGTCTTACGCGGTTATACATAGTATGCTTGCGAAGCTCGTCCAGACTTGTAACCCATTTGCCGGAGAAAAGCACCGACCGCCCGATTGTCAGAATGTCCACCCAGCCGAGGCGGTTCTGCGCGTCGTTGACAATAGCCAGAACATCGGCACGCTCCCAATCTGTCAGCCGCTGGTTAGGCTCCAGCCCGGTTAAACGCTCTTTAATGGCCGCTAAAATGGCGTTTGTGTCCTCCACTGCCGCCAGGCGGCGGTCGTAATGGTCAAAGTCGTTATAAATCACCCTGCACCCCGGCAACACCCTTTTGGCCGTGTGCGACAGCAGCCCGGAGCCTCCGAAAAGGTCGACCACTGTGTCAATCTGTCCCTCCACCCGCTCCAGCACCTCGGCGAAGTCCCGGAGAAAATAGCGCTTTTGCCCCATGAACGGAAGCGGTGCGCATTTGTAGGTCCTACTCATTCAGCATAATTTCATTTTTTAAGTTTGGCGCGCTGGGGCGGCAGCATTTACCCCCCCTAAAAATTCGCGCGTAATTAGCAAGTTTTCTGCTCTTTATTTTGTGGTGTTATCAATTATTATTAACTTTGCACCAAAGTTAGAACATCTTCAAAAGTCCGTTTGTAGCCCCGATATGCACCGTTTTACTCCTTTCCCGTTATTGAAAAGTGTTTGTTAGCTGAGGCGACGTTCAAGTCCCTGGATCGGGGACTTTCGACAAATGAAGCGTTTACCCTTTCATGGTTTGTAGGGTATTTCAACCTTTGGGTCCCTTTGCTTGCTGTTCTTCTCCGCGTGGCGAAGATGCCACCGAAAGATGTTGAACAGTCCGACAGTATCAAATTTTTTATTCTGTCCTGATGTGCGTACAATGTGTTTCGACCGCAGGGACTTAAAAGTGGAGTTCATCACCCCACTTTTTTTATGCCCTTATTTATCGATTGATTAGTCAAGCGAGAAAGTGCGGAGAAACGAATAAGTTGCCGTTTGAGGCCCTAACACTTTGGATTTATACTGGCTTATGCGGTATTTCATGCGCACTATCTCGCCGCCGCTGTCCTTGCCCCCCGTGGGCTTGAGCCTGGCTATCTGTACGCCGATAGGCGCATAAGCCTTGTGGCACGTTCCTTTGGTGTTCTTGGTCGTTTTCAGCACTATTTTTTTGCGGTTGCCCTGTATGCGGTAGAAGCCACCTGTACCCACATAGAAAAGCGACGCGCAGAGCGTCGGCAGCTCCTTGCCTATCAGGTTGGAGTCAGTCTTGGGGTCGGCCACGCCTATGCACTTGGGCACATACCATTTGCCCGGCTCCCCTTTGCTCAGGCGTATGCCCTTGAAATGCACATACTGGCTTTTCGGCTGCCTTTTCTGGCGCTTCCCTTTGTTCTTGGTGTATGACTTTGCGCCGCCCGTCCGGCGGTAGGAGCTGCGCTTTTTCTTGCGCAGCAGCACGATGTCGCAGTCTGCACCCAGCGCGCCGTGCCGCAGATACACGGTCGACCGAACGATTTTAACATCTAAGTGCATGGCTGTTTCAAGCTGCTGGCTCCACGCACCCCAGGCCGCGCCGTTCCACGTGCGCACGTAGTGGCAGTCGTCGCCCTGGATTATCTCCTGGCGTACTCTGGTGCTGCCCTGGGCTGTTACCACAACCGTATAATCGGCAGACCCGAAAAGCGACACGCTCCTGGTGCATGACAGCACACACGCCGTTTTAAGCCCGTCGAGCTGCTTCTGCGTAAGTCCTTGCACAGTCTTGGCGGTTAGCTTCTCGGCCAAAATATCTTTCAGGTAGGTTAAAACCGTCTGGGGCATGTTCTTTATCTGGCCTGCCAGCACGGCATTGGTCGGAAACGCTTCCAGCTGTCTGCCGTTCACGTTCACAAAACTGTTGATGTCGTAGCTCTCCACGCCCTTGGCGGTAGTGAACTGTGCCACGCGCAGTGTCCGCGCTTCCTTGTAGGTTTCCGCGTCAGCCTTGATGTCCTCGGAGGTGGTCGTTATGGTCAGGTACTTGACCGAAGTGCCGAACACAGGGCGCGGCGCTATTTCCACGACCTCGGTCTGCTTGTCGGTGTTCTCTATGACAGCCACGCCGCCGACGGTGCCGTTGGGGGCTTTCAGTATGTAGTTGACACCTCCGACACCGGCCAGCAACTCCAGCAGTTTTATTTGATCCTGGATAAAGTCGAGTGTTTCGGTCGAAAGGGGGTATTTGCCGACGCCGCCCGTGGCGGTTCTGGTGTCGGTGTAGCTTGCTGTTTTCATTTATTCCGCGTTATGGGGATTATCTCACTTGTAAACGGATTGCGGCCTATGACAATAGGGTTGCCCGTCTTGACATAGTGCGCCCGTTTGGTTATAAGTTTGTATTTATCCACCATCGCTTTAATCTCTGCGAGTTTTGCCCAGGCACGGGCAGGCACAAACACAATGAAGTCGTTTTGCGCCATATTCAGCATTTGCTCACTGTAAACGACAGGCACACCCGGACCCGGCTCGCCCACAGTTACGGGAATTTGTTCCCCGCTCTCGGTAACGGCATAGAGCCACTCGCCCTCCTGCTTCATGCTCCCTATCTTGAAGCCGTTGCCGAAATAATGGTTAAGCACGCCGCGCAAATAACACACCTGCCCGTTGTGGGTAAGCCTGAATATATGCCCGGCACGCGCGTTTGTAAACTCGCCATAGACGCGCTCCACTCCCACCGCCCCGGCACGCAGCAGCCCGAAAATCAACGGGCGCCGGAGCCAGGACGGCAGCAGCAGGACGATAAGACGCTTAAAATCTATTTCAAACATCATTCTATGGCATTATAGGGTTGATAGTCCACTGTGAGCGCGTCGATGCTGTAATAGCCGCTGAACGGGCGGTCGTAGCCCTCCACGGTCTGCCACTCGGCACCGTTGCGCGGCTTCACTTTTACGCTCTTGATGTCTGCCACCTCCACGCACGGCAAAGCCTGTAACGCAGCCATGAGGTCGCTCTTGCGGAACATGCCGTTAAACGGCAGGTTTTCGATTACCTGTTTTGTGGTCTCGCGCACGGGGTCTTTGCCGTTCTGGCTGCCGTTGCCGTTGGCGTCGATAATCAGTAGCGTGGGGTCGTAGTATATCAGCAGGGAAATGCGCATCTGGTCGGCCGGCTCATTACGGAGTTGCACCGACACGCCGGCGTCCTTAATCTCGTTCATGTAAGATGTCAGGCCCTCCAGCTGCCCGGCGGTAAGCGCCGCGGGGTTTCCGTCCACCTCTCGGGCGACCTTGATATAAACCACCGTGTTGCTCTCCGTCGCCACGGCATATTTTACGACCTTGGCGGCGGCGATGTCCTGTTCGGTCATGCCCTCCGTGTCGTAATAGTCGCAGTCCGTTACGAGCTTCTGCCCCTGCATATACGCCTTGGCCTTGCTCACATACCACCGCAGCGTGTGGGGCTCCAGCTGTTCAATCCGCGCGTCAACATCTGCACGGTGCAGGTCGAACAGTTTCTCAAGCGCCCAGACCGCAACGGCGAAAACATAAAAGATTATGTTCTCCAGACTGGCCATGCTGAAACAGTCGGCAAAGCTCTTTGAGCCGTCAAGCCCATAGGTGGACTTGACCGCCTCCATTTTCATGAACTCGGCGGTCATGTCCTTTTTGATTTCCTCAACAGTCCGGGCCATATCCGTGCGGTTTAGTTACGGGCCAGCAGTTCGTCCACCTGTGCCTTGCAGCTGCTCCGCACCTGTGCGAATTGCTCCAGCTCTGCGGCGTGTTCCGGCGTGTCCGTGCCGTTGGCAAGCACGGCGATCTGGGCGTCCATGTCGTAATGCGTCCCGATTAGTCCGGCCACGAATTTGTCGCGGCGATTCTCGGCCGTTACGCCTGTCGCCTCAATCATAGTGCCGCCGTCGGGCATATCGCCCGTATAGCTGAAGCCGGGCATGCTCTCGCCCGTTTCCTCGTTGGCTATCTCGGCCGGCTGCTCGTTCAGGTAAAGCAGCACGTGGCCGCTGTCGAAGATTTCAAACTTTTTGCGCTCTGTGTAGCTTGCTGTCTGCTTCATTGTTCTTTTTTGTTTTAGTCGTCGGGGTCGACTATCTTGTAAAAGCACCGGCCCCGGTCGATTGGTTGTTTGATAATTTTAGCCCTGAGCGGTTCCGTTATCTCCACACCCTCCAGCTGGCGGATCAGCGCCTGGCTGCCCGTAAATGTTATGTGTTTCACCCAACCAGTTACAGGGTTGCCGTCGTCGTCGATTACCGGGCGGTTCTGTCCGTCCGCCCCCGTTTCCGTCAGCTGCTCCTCAATCTCGTATTGCAGCGTCAGGCTTTGGTCGTTGTTGAACTTCGACGGGGCCAGTTTGTAGCCCGTCAGGTGGATTTCCCGGTTCAGGATTGCGTCAATGTGGTACTTCGTACCCGTCAGGTTGCCCGTTGTCTTGGGCACAAGATCACTGAATTTTTTCATATTGAGAACTTTGAATAAGTGTTTACTGTCGCAGTGTAGCATAAAGCCCGCACGACTCGCCGTCAGCAGCATTATTTCAGCCTCCGGCACTCCTGCTTTCCTCAGCTTCGCCAGCTCCCTGCATAGTCCCTGCTTGTTTTTCTTGCGTGCCAGGCAGTGAGTGTGAAACGTAACGTAGCCCACAAAGTCAATGCCCCGGCTTTCCACCGGGAAAACCTGGTAATTGCTTTTAAGGTCCACGCACCGCTCCTCGTTAAGCCAGTCGTTGATAAGCACCAGCCAGCCGTGCAGCGTCGGTTTGTCCCCGGCAAGCAGCACCATGTCGTCGGCGTAGCGGTAATAATACCGCACCCCGGCCACCTCTTTAAGCAGGTGGTCGAGTTCCGACAGGTAGAGATTAGCGAAGTATTGGGAAATATAATTACCGATAGGCACACCCGGCGCGCTGTCTATTATGCCGTCAAGCAGCCAAAGCACCTCCGGGTCCTTGATTTTACGACGCACCACGGCTTTCATCTTGTCGTGGTCTATGCTGGGGTAAAACTTGCGCACGTCCAGCTTCAGGCAGTACGCCGTCCCCTCCGGGTCGTTCCTCAGGTCCTCGCGCAGCTTCCGCAGCAGCGAGTGCATGCCGCGCCCTTTTATGCAGGCGTGCGTGTCGGCGGTAAACTGTGGCGTCCATATAGGCTCAAGCACCTGCATGATCGCCCAGTGTACCACTCGGTCACGGAATGGCAGTTTATATATTTCACGGCGTTTGCCCTCGTATTTTATAAAAACATCATAGGGACTGGTCTTGTACCGTTTTTCTGTCAGTTCCCGGTGCAGCTGCACCAGGTTCTCCTCCAGATTGGCGAAAAATGCCGTTACCTCATCGCGCTTGCGTTTGCCGCTGGCGGCGTTATGCGCCGCCTCCCGCAAGTTGCCTATGTCGCAAATGCGCGCATACAAATTGCCATATCTTTTCATTTCGGATCATCGGGTCTGTCTTTGGGTCTTGGGGTCTGCAATGCTCGCTTCGGAAGCTGTCGAAGCCGCCACACTCGGCGGCCCTACCGGCACCCTCTGCATCGGTTGTTATCTTCTGCCATGCGGCACGGTCCGGCCCCTCTGTCGCGTTTGTTTGTGTTCGAGCCTGTATAGGGGCGACGAGTAGTGCGCATTCGCATTCGTAGCCGTGTTGTTCGCATTCGCATTGAACGCGCCCGCATTCGTGCCATTGTTCGCGTTACCGCCAGCAGCACGGACCCGGAGGCTCCCTACTGCCGGGGTCGCAACCGGTCAAACCATCGTTTGACACTGCAAATTTAACAATTTTTTTGCAGACGGCCACGCCCGGAACTGATTATCCCGATTTTCCAAAAAATTTCGCCCGCCTGCGGCGGGGTTGGGATTGCTCCCGCACACCCCGCCGCCACTGCGTTTCTCTGTCCTCTCTATTCCAAAATTTCAATGAACTTTTGCGCGCTCCCCGGCTCTCCGGCTCCCGCGCCCTGCTGTCCTTTCACTCCGGCTCTCGGTCCGGTCGTTTTCGTTTTGCGCTTCGCGCCGCCCTCGTTTTATCCGATTTCCGGGTCGTCCACGAAAACGCAGAGGGGCGACGAGTAGTGCGCACAAAGAACACCGGCACCTGGAATGTCTTGTACGGTGCCTCCTGGTCCTCGGCCGCCTCGCTTGCCGGCAGCCCGTATTCAACCAGCCCCGTGCCGTCGCCCATTTCCAGACCCACGCTCGTAGGGATCACGGGATAATAGCCGTTATAGCCGTCCCAGTCCGGCATGTCGGTTACACCGGTGCCGAAGCCGCCCTGATACAGTCCGTCCGCGTCCTTTTCGGCGTTATAGGGCGCCTGGCTGTTGCGCGTGCCCATGATTACGGCAAACAGGATTTGCACCGCTGCCTGCGCTACAAACCAGTTGGCCTCCCACCCCTCGCCGCGCTTCCGCGCGTTGGTGCCGAATGTCGTTGTGCTCAGGTTCGTGGCCGCCATGCCCAGCATCGTAACCTGGGGAGCGTCCGCGCCTGGGTGTTTGGCTTTGTTCGCCACATTCAGAGCCGCCCCGGCACCGCCGCGATAGCGCTCCGCCTCGCTGATTACCGAGCACAGCTTCTGTTCCGTGCGGTCCATTACAGCCGCACCCAGCCAGCTTGTGCCGCCGACGGGTATCTTCACGCTCTTGTACCCCTCCAGCGGTTTCAGCGTTATGGCCCAGTATGTGCGCGCCGCCGTTACTATCTCGGTGAAATACCACGCGCGGCTCCAGCACCACATGCACTGTCCCATGCTGCCGTCAAGTGCCGCCGGGCTACCGTCCGCAAACCGCGTGCTGTCCTTGGGGTCCAGTTTGTGCAGCTCTCGGTCGTCCGTTACCAGATAGCGGCCCAGCCCCAGCGTTTCCGGCAGACGCTTCAAAAAGTCAAGCGACCCAAACCATCCGCCCGCCGTCGGCGTCGCCTGGTCGTTGGCCCACCAGCGGCCCGCTATCGGGTTGCCGGCTTCCGCCACGGCTCGCTCAAGCTCCATGCTTCGCGTCTCGCCGCTGGCGTCCATTACCTCTATGCGCATGGCTCCCGGCTCGCCCTCGGCGGGGTCAAGCTCGTTTATGCGCTTGCCGTTCTCAAAGGCCGCAAGCAGCTCGCGCACCTTTGCTTCTTCCTGTTCGTTAAATGCCATTTTAATGACTGTTTAAGGGTTGTTTATTTCTGTTTAATACTCGTTGCTGTATATCTCATAATCTTCATCACTCACCGCGCTTATGCTCACCGCCTGATAGTTCGCTTCGGTCATTTGTGTGGCAGCGTAGCTCTTTATCACGATTTTGGTAATGTCGAATATTGCCAGGAACTCACTGTGCACCTCGATCGCCGTTTTCGTGTCAAGCAGCTGCCGCAGTGTCCGCAGTTCGTCGCTCGGGTAGTCGTCTGTTATCACTCCGTCCCGCACCGCCTGCACGCCTACAACCAGGTTCACCGCCCAGTCCCCGGCGTTGATGTATTCCTTGACAGTCCCGTCCCGCCCGACAAGCGCCGTGCTCACTATCCGGTTCTCTCGGCTCACCGCCGCCACCGCGTCCGGCAGTTCCACCTCCAGCGTCCCGCTCTCGGTCTGCGCCCGCAGCTTCACCGGGCAAAGCACATAACGCCCCTCCCACCACGCGCGGTCCGTTATCGGCACGCCACGGTCCTGCGCCTTGATTGCTTCGCCGCGACCCTCCCAGCTCGGCGCCTCGCCCTGGCGTCCCTCGCCGAAGCGCACAAGCCGCTTCGACATATAGTTCGCCCAGCTTATCGCTGCCAGGTCTATGCTGAACGGCATTTTTATGCCGCCTAAGCTCGGTTGTGGAATTATGCTCATGAGGTTGCCAGTTGGGTATCGTTGAGCGCCCCGGTCAGGGTTTCAAGTATTACCGCCTTGACCTGCTCGGCACTTTCGCCGACGGTCGCGCTGTGTATCTCGAAACGCTCAACCAATTTTTCAATGTTGATTGTGATATTTTTGATTTTGCCGCCGCTGTCGCTGCCGCTGCTGCCGCCGGTTCCGGACGCACCGGAAAGGCTGCCGCCGGTAGGATCCACCGTCGGGACTGTAACCTCCGGCACTGCGGCGCCTGTTGCGTTGGCTGCCGGCTTCTTGCCTTTTGACTTGGCTTTGTCGGCGGCTTCCTTTTTCGCGGCTTCGCTCATTTCGGCCTCGTAGGCTTCATTAAACGCCTGCCCTATTTGCTTGCCGTAGTCGCTGAATCCGGCTTTCAGCTTTTGCAGGGCTGCCGATATGCCGCCGGCGTCCAGACTGAACGCCGCTTTAATCAAGTCGCCCAATGCTCCGAACACCTGCTTTGCCATGTCGCCTATGCCCGTAAAACAAGCCTTGAACGCCGCCCATGTGCCTTTGAGAACGGCACGGAATTTTGCCGAAGTGTTCCAGAAATATGCGCCTATGGCTATAAGGGCGGCAATGGCGGCAGCCACCCAGCCGATTATCGGGATATTCATGATCGCAACACCTACGGCCCGGCACGCGGCGGTCGCGGTGGTGGCGAACACGCCGAATGAGGTTGAAGCAATGCCGGAGAATGTGGCGGAAGCGGTGCCCCCTGTTACAAATGACAGTACCAGCGCCCCCAGCCCTTTCAGGGCGTTAAAAATACCGACGGTGGCAAACCTTACCAGGCCGATTGTCGCACGGCCGATATTGCCGATAAAGCCCAACGATATCATGTTGCTGGTCGTTAGTGTGCCGTTCATCAGCGCGAGACTCACGGCGGCCGACCTTATCCAGCCGGCCCAGTTAAGCCTGACTATTAAGAGCAGCCCTTTCCATACCGCCGTAAGCAACGGCGCGAGCTGGGCCACCGGCACGAGTGCGGAAGTCAGTACGCCGCACCAGAGCGAAAAATCGCCGGTCGCCTGGAATATGGAAATTTTCAGGTCCTCAAACCGCTGGTTCACCCGCGCCTGTCGCTCGGCGTAACTGTCCATGACAATAGCGGCCTGTTCGGTCGCGCTGTTGGTGCCTGTTACTGCGTCCGTGAAGCCTTGCAATGCGTCGGTGCCTTGGATAAGCGCACGGGCGGCGTTGGCATTTTCCACACCGAAAAATTTAGACAGCAGCGCGGAGTCGTTCAACATCGGTTTGAGCATTTCGAGCCGCTCTTTAAGGCTCTTGGAATTGTCGCCCAGAGCAACAACATCAATGCCTGCCTTTTCCAGTTCCTCGCGCGCCTGCTTCTCGACAAAACGGCCTTTGCTGAGCTGACCCAGAACGTTGCGCAGAGCGACACCGCCCTCGCTGGCTTTTTTGCCGGCCTTGTCAAGTACCTGGATTGCGGCGTTGGTTTCCTCGAAGCTCACATTTGCAGCCTTGGCGGCCATGCCGCACTGCTGCAATGCCGCGCTGATTGCCGGAAGCTCCGCGGAGCCTGCCTGTCCGGCTGCCGCCATTACGTTCATCATGCGCGCCATTTCCCCGGCTGCCGCTGTCGGGTCCTCCATGCTCACACCGTATTGGTTCATCGCCGTGGTAAGCACCTGCGCCGCCGCCACGCCGTCGCCGCCCATCAGTTTGCTGGTCGTCTGTATGCAGTCGCCCATCTCCCTGAGCGCGTCGGGATATTTGCCCAGTTCCGGCGTGAGCTGTGAGAGCAGCAGCTTGTAACCCTCCACGGCAACCGCCGCGTCCGTGCCGAACGCCTTGGCGCTCTGCCGTGCGAATGTCTCGATCTGTTTCAGACCGTCGCCCGTTACGCCGGCCACCGCGCTGAGGTCGTGCATCTGACTGTCCAGCTTTATGCCCGCGCTGCTCAGCTGGCTAACACCGTCGGCGACGTTCTGGAAAACATCTTTGAGATATGAGAACGTGGCAAGCGCACCTGTCAGGCTCGCGGTCCGGCTCTGCGCGACCTCGGCCTGGGCGGAAAAATTGCCCGCCGCGGCACTCATGCCGCTTATCTGGGCTGTGAAATTGCCGCCTATGTTAAAAATATAGTCAAATACGCTTGCCATGTCGTTTTTATTTGTTATATTTGTAGCGAGTTACACAAGTAACCGGTTTTAATTATGCTCAGCTTCCTGTTGAAAGTCATTTGCTACGGCGCGCTCCTCGCTTATCTCGGGTGGGCTGCTTATGCGCTTTACCGGGCTGTTTTCAAAGCCGGCAAAAACGGGTCGCTCCCCTGGCTTTAATGCTTCTCGCCGAACAATGACGCTATGAGCTCCGCCCGGTTCCGGTTGCGCCAGCGCTCCAGCCATAAGGCCTGACCGTACAGCGCCGCCCAATCTTCCTCACTTTCGATTTCATCGGCATTTATATGCAGGTTCGCCCGGATAAGGGCGCACCCCTTGGCGAATGTGTCCTCGTGGTCGTTCTCCGCCAGGGTGTGCGCCTCTACAAGTTTTTTAGCGACCCCATGCAGCTGTTGAGCACCTGGCCGAGCTGCTTCTGAACGGCCATGAACAGAATTGCATCCTTGCGCAGCTCCTCGCTGCCTCCCAGCCAGCATTTGTCAAACATGATTTTGCCGGCTTCCACCTCATCGACCTTTGACACCTTGGTCACGGCCTTGATTGTGTCGAAGTCCGGGCGTTTGAAGTAGCCCACATGTGTGTCCTCGCCGTCCACGATGTCAATTCTGAACGCCTTGCGGTGCTTAGCCTTGAACGCGGCCACCTGTTCCGGGGTGATGCCCCCGTCGAATGTCTGCGCCTCTGGCGCCTTGTTTTCCTGTTTTTCCATACTGTTTTAATGTTGTTTAATCGGTTTTTAATTGGAGTGGGTATGGCCGCCGGCTTTTGTCCCGGCGACCATGATTCAGGCTGCTTTGCCCCATTCGATATGTGAGGGCACGCCGGGAAGTTCCACCTCCTGGCCGGTGTCCCCCTCTTTCCATTTGCGGGCGTTTTCCGAAAAATTGATATTGCGGATCTTGTCCGTTACAAGCTGCCCGCTGTCGGGGATATACTGCACTATGATATCCACCGGGGGCAGGTCTTGGAGCCTACCCGTCGGGCTCTGCGCCGACAGTGCCTGCACCTCTTCCTGATACAGTATCAGTTTGCAGCTCGGCGTGATCCTGCCTTTGGCGCGGCCCACTGGGTGACGCCCGGCGCCCCACTTGTTCACTATCTCCTGACTTTCGCTGTACTCCACGCCGGTAATGCCCGTTACAGGCACACCGCCGATAAGCACTACGATGTCGGCCCATGATACAAGCATGCCGTTTACCATTGGTATGCCGTTGTTGATTACACTTGCCATTGCTTTACGTGTTTGGGGTTATGATTATACGGTCTTTGCAAAACCGATTTTTATTCTCACGTGGCGCATTACCGGCACGGCCACTTTCTTGAGCACGATGTCAACCGTGCTGCTGGCGGCTACGTCCTGGTCGGGGTCGATCTCGGCTTTGTAGCCGCTCAGTTCCCCGGCTTTTTCCATATCCTCCAGCGCGTGCCCGGCCACTGTTTCCAGATGCGCCACGGTGTAGCTGGCGAGTTTGCCGGTGTCGGCGTCCACATACACGTTGCCGCCGAGCTCCGGTATGAGGTAAGCACGCACGCCGCGCGCCCCCTTGTCCATTGTGCGCACGCTCTCGATGCTGGCGTAGTCGCTTATGGCGGAGTCCATAGTGTGGCTGTCGTTCATATAGCTGCCGCTCTGCCCCTGCTGGGTAACAAAGAACAGGTAACGCGCCGTGTCCAGCTGCTCGACCAGGGCTTTGTCCATGTCGCGCAGCAGGGTGCCGTCGCCGAACGCCGGCAGGCTTATGCCGGTGGGGAATTCTTTCACCCATGCGATGCACTGGTGCACCTTGGCTTTGCTTATCAGGCCCAGCACCACGCCCAGACCGCTGACACTCGCTTTGGCGGCATTGGCTTTGTCCTTGTACAGCTCGGCGCCTGTGCCGCTGCCTGCCTGGCCGATTACCACGCTGACACGGCATTTGCCGCCGCCTGCCAGACTGGTGCTTATCTGCTTCACGTTGGCAACTTTCGGAGCATACACCACCGAAAGCTCCGCGCCCTGAGCTTCCAGCGTCGCGGCCTGTCCCTGGATTGCCGTCAGGTCGTCCTCGCTCGGCACGCGGTCGCCGCACCACACGCCGATCTGGCGTATGCGCCCGTCGGCGAAGTTCTGCACGGTCTTGATTTCCGCAAAGGTCATGTTATCCCCCTGCGGCTTCTCGAAGATGCCGACATACAGGCTGACGGCGGGGTTGATGCGGTAGAGCTCGCTCAGGTGGTAGTGAAGCACCCGCACGGCCCACGGGGCTGCCGTCTGCGTGCCGTCCGCTGCCGTGGTATAGTCCACGATCCCGGCGGCCTCGGCGGCGTCTATGGTCGAAAGCGCCTGCACCCTCTCGGTCTTGAAGCCCGCCGGTATGTCCCCGGCGGCCATGTATATGACCAGACCCGTGATGTGGTCCTCGCCCGGCAGCGACTTGGGTACGTTGCCGTTCTGGCGGTCTATGTTCAGACTTGTGCTCATTTCGCGGTTACTTTTAGGGTTGTTTTATCGCCCAGGTTCCGGGCGTGTTCCCTGGCGTCCCCCTCCTGGGGGAAAACCTGCCCGTCGCTCGTCACCCATGCCTGTGTGAGCTGGTGGCGCTTGCACGCTTCCACCCCCACAGCTCTGAGGGCGCTTGCATCGGGGGCGGCCTCGGACTTGACTTTCGATTTTGACTTGCTCTCGCTCTTGCCGGGTTTCGCCGGAGCTGCGCCGATGGTTGCTGCTGCCTGTGCTATTTCCTCGGCACTCGGCGCATTGTCTTTGACGGCTTCGGCTATTGCCTGCAAGTTCTCGGCTACTGTGTCAGCGGCGGTTTTATTTTTGGTTTCGTTACTCATGTCGTTAGCGTTTTTTGAATTTGTAAATTATCCACCCGGCTGCTGCCAGGATCATTATTGCCGTCGCCCATGCCGCGCCCTGTTTCATGCGCTCCCACAGGCTCGGTGCCTTGGTGGCCGTTACCGTTACCTCGTCCAGCTCCCCGCCCTCATATTCCAGGGCGGTGTCGCTCTCGGCGGTCGCGGCGGCTGCCGTCTGCTCGACCGTCCGGCTTGTGCCGTTCTGGTCGTGCCGTTGCTTTACGCGCGCTTTTACCGGCGGCAGTCCCGTTTCCGGGTCTTTGGGCTGCGCGGTGTCGTAGATTTCAATCTCCGTTTCCGTTACACCCTCCGTCTTCTCCGTCCGGGTCGTCTCGCGCTTTTCCTCGTTCCGGCTTTCGGTGTGCCCGGTCGCTGTCAGTGCCTCCGTCGCTTCCGTCCGGCTCTGCTCCACCGCCTTTCGGCTGAAGCAGCAGCTCGTATTTGACAGGGCAGCGGTCAACATGAGGACAGCCCCAAATGCGCTCCAAAGCCTTGTTGAGCCTCTGAACATCATTGCGTAAGTTGATTATTTCGGCTTTGAGCGGCGGAACAATACTCTCCATGAGTATGTCCGACGCCTTGCGCACGTTCTCCAGCTCGTGGCTCTTGACCTCGGCGAGCTTGTCTTTCATCTCTGCCCGCAGCTGGTCCACCTCGGCCTGATACTTGGCGCGCATTAGCCGGCTCCCTACCCATGCCCCTACCGGGGTAGCTATCGCCGCCACAAGCGCCGATACTATGATTGTGATTATTTCGCCGCTCATTCATGCGTTACTGTTTAATGCCCACTTTCGCGAGCCATGTTTTTACGTTGAAGCTCGGGCACGCCTTGTTGGCAAATTCATTGTGCCCGTGCACCGTCGCGCCGGGATATTGCTTGAGCTGCTCTTTTACCAGCTTCACAAGCGCCGCCTCCTGCGCCGGGGTGCGCGTGTCCTTGCTCTTTTTTTCCCAGCCCGGCGTTGTGCGCGGCGGGCAGCCGCCCACATAGCTGATGCCGATTGACCGCGTGTTGTGCCCTGTGCAGTGCGCCCCGGCTATCGCCGTAGGGCGTCCCCGGCGCACCTCGCCGTTAAGCCCTATGATGAAGTGATAGCCTATGTCGGAAAAACCGCGCGCAAGGTGCGCCGCCTTGATCTGGGCGTTGGAAAATTCCTCGCCCTCCGGCGTGGCGGTGCAGTGCAGAATGATTTCATCGACCTTACGGCCGCCGGCAGCTACACCCAGCGCGGCCCATGTCCGGGCACCGACAACGCCGTCAGGCGTCAGCCCTTTGGCCTTTTGCAGTTCCTTGACCGCTTCCTCGGTCAAAGGTCCGAAAATGCCGTCGGCCATGAGGTTCAGTTTCCTTTGCAGGGTCTTGACCTCCGCGCCTCTGCTGCCTTTCCTTAGTGTTGTCATTCGGCTATATTGTTACGCTGCTACCTTGGCGCTTACGATTGCAGCGCGGCACTTGGTTGAGGACAGCGGCAGACAGATGCCGTACTGGTCGAAGTTCACCAGGCTGCGGTGGTAGAGCGGGTCCTTGCTGGCTTCGCTGTGGTAAAATTCGGTGCTGCCGTAGGCTTTCATCATACGGCCGGCATAAAACGCCACAGATGCGCGTGCGTCGGTGGCTGCCGGGACTGCGCCCCATGCCAGCTTTTTGCCTGTGCTCATGTTGTAGTAGGGCGTGCCGTCGTATTCGTAGATGTCAAAGCCGTACATGCGGCAGATCTTGCCGTCGGTCTGGTTGATGTTGTAGTGCTCCTTGAATTTCTGTTCTGTCTCGAGCAGGTCGTTCACATGGTCGGAGCAAAGCACCAGCACGCGGTCCTGGGTCGGGATACCCATTTTGTCAAACTGGCGCTTCAGGTTCAGCAGGTCGGCATAAGTCATTTTCTTGCGTGTGCCGTCGCTCGCGCCGGTGGTCTTGATAACGGGGATGTCCGTTGCATTCTCGTCGGGCGCGATTGCATGGATGCCGCGCTGGGCGATTTTCTCGCGCAGTGCATCGCGGTGCCGCTCCAGAACGCTTGCCATTTTGTCATAGCTGCTGGCGTGGACCTCGTCCTTGGTTACGGGCGTGGCCTCGGTGCTGAATTTGTCCAGACTGATAGGCTTGTCGGCGTCGGTCAGTGCGGTAATGGCAAGCGGATAGGTGATGTTGTTCACAAGCACATTGGGGTCGCCGCCGATTGCCACAAAGTGGATTACGTCCTGGTTCACATACTGGTTGTAACTGCGGATACGTTGCATCCACCCCAGCGCCTCGGGCGTGGTGCGGAAAGCCTTGATCATCTCGCCGGTCCATATTTCTGTGAACACTCCGGCGCGAAGCACTCCGGCCGGGGCGAGACGGCCCCCTACAAGCGCCAGAACATTGCCGGCTACCGCCCCGGCGCCGGGGGCGCAGCCTACGGCCACGGCAAGCGTCGCACCTGCCGCGGCGTTGAATGTTACGGCCGTGAGCATCATGCACACAAGGCCGAAAATCTTAGCGAAAAATTTACTTTTCATTGTTGTGGTTGGTTTGATGTTTAGTCTTCAAGTTTGGGGCAGTCTACGCCGTACTCCTCTTTGAACAGGCGCATATATTCGCCGGGGTTGTTCTTGCGGAGCTCCAGGCGCTCGGCCTCGGGAACCTCGCTGAGCTTGGTGTAGGTCTTGGGCGCTTCGCCGGCGCCGGGGGCTGACTGCTTGCCCAGGTTGATAACCTCGCCGGGCTTCTGCTGGGGGTGCATGGTGCTGAGCGTGTCGCGGAGCATCTGCACGCCGGCACTCTTGCCCAGCTTGATAAAGTGGTCGCGCTGCTCCGCCAGGATCCGGCGCTCTGCCACTGCCTGGTCCACCGCCTGCGTTACGGCTGCCAGCTGGATTTGCTCGGCGTTGTCGGCGCGTCCTTTCATCAGGTTAAGCGCGGCGGTCGCCTGTTCCTCGGTCGCCGTTTCGGGAAGTCCGAGGAGTGCTAACTGTTCTTTTGTCATTTTTGTTAAATTGATTTTGGTGTTATTGATTTCCTCGCCCTCGCCGGCGTCGTTGCCTGTGTCGGGGTCGGCTTCTTTTTTCTCCTGGAGCAACGGCAGCCTGGGGCTGTCCTCTCCGGCGGCAAGTTTCAGCAGCTTGCCCTCCTGCCCGTATAGTTGGAGCGCTTCGTCGTTGCCGCCTATATCCACTATGCTGACCTCGACCAGCTTTGACCGCGTTACAGTCTCGCGCGTCTGTCCGGGCAACACCAGCGCGGGGTCGGGCGTGGTCTCTATCGGCTCCAGCCCGGCGCTCGCCATGCGCAAATAACCGTTTTCCCACTTGCTCTCTATCCGCTTGGCAAAGTCGTCGTTCTGGTCAAATACCGGCGTGCCTATCAGCTTGCCGTCCTCTACGCGCAGATTTTCGACCTTGCCTATCGGCATGACTCCCGGCTCCCAGCTCCTACGGTGCATCCATAGCAGCACGGGGTTGCGCTCGTACTGGCTCAGGTCTATGCCGTCGGTCAATACGCGGCTGCCGTAACTGTTCATGGCTTCGGTGCTTATGATTACCTCTTTCATTGTCAATTTCAAAAAAGCCGGGGGCGCGGCGGCGCGATGGTGGGTGGGGGGGTGTCCGCCGCGCCCGGGCTTCACTTATTCAATCTTTTTACCTTGCTTTGATTGTTGTTGCGGCGGCAGGATTTGAACCTGCGACCTCCGGGGAATGAGCCCGGCGAGCTGGCCTCTGCTCTACGCCGCGATATAGCTTTTATGTCGTTCTGCGCTGCAAAGTTGAGGATAGTTCACAACCCTAACAAAAAGAGTGTAAAACTTTTACACTCTTTTTTATTATAGTGTGATTTTCCCCCAACTTTGCACCGTGAAAGCGTGCCCGCAGTGGGCGCGCTGCATCTAATTCAGGTAATTTTATTATGAATGGCTACTAAAAAAGACCGTGAGCAGCAGCGCGAACACGCCCGCCTGCTCTACATGCAGGGGGAGCCGCAGAAGTCCATTGCCGAAAAGGTCGGCGTGTCCGCACAAACTGTTACTAAATGGGTCGCAGACGGCGGCTGGGAACAGGCCCGCGCCGCCGCTAACATCACACGCCCGGAACTGGTCAACAAGATACTTAACAGCATTAACGTGCTGCTTGAGGATTTGGCCGCGGACCCCTCCCCGGAGAAAACTGCGGCGAGTGCCGACAAGCTGGTCAAGTTCGCCGCCACCGTTGAACGCCTCGACAAAAAAACATCAGTCGTTGATGTCATTGAGGTTTTTATGGCTTTCAGCAAATGGCTGCAATACCGCATGAGCTTCGACCCCAATGTTACCCCGGAACTGCTCAAAACAATAAATCATTATCACGACCTTTTCATTTCCGAAAAGCTCAAAGAAAGTTTTTAACGCATGGCTACGAAAGCGGAGATATTAAAAGCACGCGAAAAGTGGAAACAGCACTGCGAGACGGTCCAGGCCGCCACCGCCGTAAACATAAACGAAACAGCCGAGCAGCGCCTTGCGCGTCTGCGCCGGCTGCTGCTGAATTATGCCGATTTCGTAGATCACTATTTCCCCCACTGGACCGAAAACCCCGAAACGGGGCAGTCGACGCCCTGCGCGCCGTTCCATATCGATGCCGCCAACAAAATAAGGAAAAACCGCAACCTCAAGGCCGGTTTTGTCTGGCACCGTGGCGCGGCAAAATCCACCAACATGGACGTATTTATCCCCATGTGGCTTATGGCGTGGGACATTCTCGGTGCTGAGATTTTCGGCACTGCCAAAGTCAAGGGGCGCGAAATAAATGTCATGGTGCTGGTCGGCAAGTCTGAGGACAACGCAAAAACCCTGCTCGGCGACATTCAGGCCGAATTACAGTACAACCAGCGTTATATTGCCGATTTCGGCGAACAGTACAACGCCGGATCCTGGGAAGAGGGCGAGTTTGTAACCCGTTCCGAAGTGGCGTTTTTTGCCCGTGGTCGCGGTCAGTCCCCGCGCGGTCTGCGCTACCGCTCACACCGCCCCGATTATGTCGTTATCGACGACCTCGACGACGACGAGCTGGTGGAAAGTCCCGCCCGTGTCTCTAAACTGTTCGACTGGGTGCGCTCCGCTCTGTTCGGCACTCTCGACGGCGGCCGCGGTCGCTTTTTCATGGTTGGCAACCTCATTGCAAAAAATTCCGTCCTGGCGAAGTGGTGCGAGATTAAGACTGTCCACGTTACCCGCGTAAACATCTACGACAGCAACGGCAAAATCTCGTGGGCTGCCAAATGGACCCCTGCCGAAGTGCAGGACCTTGCAGCCGTCGCCGGTTATCGCGCTTTTCAAAAGGAATACATGAACAACCCCATCATCGAGGGTGCCGTGTTCAAAAATGAGTGGATCCGCTGGGGTAAACGCCCGGCTTGGTCCAAATTCTCCGAAATTGTCCTGTATATCGACCCCAGCTTCAAGGGCTCCACCAAAAACGACTTTAAGGCTGCTAAGCTCTGGGGCAAGGTCGGTTCTCAGCTCTGGCACCTCCGCGCTTTTGTCCGGCAGTGTTCCGTGGCTGAAATGGTCCGCTGGTGTTATGACCTCTACGAGTGGGCGCGCGCCCAGGGCATTGCCGTGCGCTGGTACATGGAGGCCAATTTCATGCAGGACACAATACTTGACGAGTTCCGCCGCGAGGGAGAACTGCGCGGCTACCAGCTCCCCATTACCGGCGACAAGCGCAAAAAGCCCGACAAGTTCCAGCGTGTCGAAGCGGTCAGCCCCCTGTGGGAACGCGGCTTTGTTACCTACGACGACTCCCAGCGCGACGACCCCGACATGCTCGCCGGCATTGACCAGACTCTTGCTTTTGAAAAAGGTATGCGCGGCCACGACGACGCCCCCGATGCCGACGAGGGCGCTATATGGATTTTACAGCGTGATACCCGCGTCCAATCTTTCACCCCCTCTTTCGGCATGAGGAAAACAGCTAAAAATATATTATGGTAATTCTCGACTATCTCCGCGCCCTCCTGTTCGACTGGCGCAAAAAACGTGCGATCAGCGAAGCCCGCCGCTCCGCTGACCTCTACCGCAAAAAGTTCCTGGTGCTCGTGTATCAGGGGCGCCCCGTCTGCGTTTCCATGCAGGGCGTGAAGCAACTGATCCGGCAAAAGCGTTTCCCCGGTCTGACCGCCGAAAAGGCTCGCCAGATCGCCATTTATGAAGCCACCCCCAAACCCTCGCGCACATGTTCCTGACCGTTGAAGATTACCGCTCTGTCTGCGACGACTATGAGTTTGAACAGATAACCCAAAGCCCCGAAACGCGCGAAGTCGCCGAAGCCGCCGCACTGGAGCAGATTTCCTCCTACCTCCGCAGCCGTTACGACATTGACCGCGCTTTCGCCGCCTCAGGCTCGTGCCGCAATGCCATGCTGGTGCAGGTTGCCGTTAATATCTCCCTGTGGCTTATGGTCCACCGTCTGCCCCAGAACATGGGTCATGAGCGCCGGGAGTGCCTGTATAACGACGCTGTTAAATGGCTCCGCGATGTCCAGAGCTCCAAAGCCTCCCCGGATCTCCCGCTTTACATTTCCCCGGACGGTAACACCGACACCCGCAACCCCGTGCGCTCCGGCTCTATGCCCCCAAACAGATACGACTATTAAACACCCGTTAAACACCGTTTAAGCAATGTTCAGACTGTGCGCAAAAGTTGAGATTAAGGGCGACCGCTCCTGGTCGCTCGACTTTGTTACTGCCGTGGAGATTACACGCGACACCGAAAAGCTCACCGCCGAAGCCAAAATAACCCTGCCTAAAAAAATGAAGTGGGACGGCGCGGCCGAAATTCCGGTGCGCCGCGGCGACAGTGTGCGCATATCCCTGGGCTACGATGACAATCTGCAACTGGCTTTTGTCGGTTGGGTGCGCGATGTCGGCTTCAAAACGCCCGTGGTCATTACCTGTGAGGACGATATGTTCAAGCTCAAACAGATGCCGGCGGTCAAAAAGGCTTACCGTTCTGTTACCCTCGAAACATTGCTCAAGGACCAGGGGATTACCCACCGCCTCAACATAATGGGGGAACAGTCGCTCGGAGCTTACCGCGTTACCGCTGACACCGTGGCCTCTCTGCTCGGCAAACTGTCGGAACAGGGCGTCCGCTCATTTTTCCGCTATGAGGACGGCGAGCCGGTGCTTTACTGCGGAGTGCTCTTTGAACGGGACAGCACCCCGGCGCAAGTGTTCAAAACCGGGCTTAACATCATTTCAGACCAGAGCCTCCAGCAGCAAAAGGCAGAAAACATGCGTCTGCGCGTTAAGGCTGTCAGCCTCATGCCTAATAATAAAAAAATCAAGGTTGAGGTCGGCGACAGCGACGGCGAACACCGCACCCTGCACACCTACAACAAAACCGAAAGCGAGTTGAAAGCCTGGGCCCAGCAGGAAATAAAACGCCTGAAACGCGACGGTCTCACCGGCTCTTTTACAACTTTCGGTTATAAGCTCGTGGACCCTCTCGACGCTATCGGCTTAATTATCGACGGCACAAAAATGGGCGTGTACCAGGTTAAAAAAGTAGTGATCAAATACGGCGACGGCGGCTTCCGTCAGGAAATAACCCTCGGCCTCCGCGTCGCCTGATTATTGGACTTATTAGACTTATAAGACTTATGTCAGACTTACGAAACATTATCCGGCAGCTCGCACAGCCAGACGGCGAAACGGTCGCCCTGGTGTGCACCGTGGACGAAGTGGATAAAACCGCCCGCACCATTGACTGCACCCCCATAAATGAGGGCGCGCCCCTGCTCGGTGTCAATCTCCAGGCTAACCAGGAGGCTGACTATGGCTTTTGCCTGTTCCCGGAAAAAGGGTCGTTTGTGGTCGTCGGGTTTGTCGCAGACGGCGCCGCCGGCGTGGTGCTGCTCACTGAAAAAATTGAGTCTGCCGAAATTGTGATCGGCGACACCTCCGCCGTCATGGACGCCGACGGCCTCCGCATCAAAACCGAAAAGATGTCCGCCGATATTAACCGTGAAAACATCATTTTTAACGGCGGCGACCTCGGCGGCCTTATAAAAGTTGAGGACCTGACTAAACGCCTTAACCTGATTGAAAACGACATTAACAAGTTAAAAACCGCAATGTCCGGCTGGACTCCGGCACCTCAGGACGGCGGCGCGGCTCTCAAAACTGCCGCCGCTTCATGGTATGGCTCCCAGCTGACACCAACAAAACGCGGCGATTACGAAAACACCAAAATTAAGCAATGAACGGTTTGCAGATTGATATTAACACCGGCGACCTCCTTGTGGAGCGTTCCGCCGCTGTCGTTGCCGACGCCTCCGGCTTCATTGCCGAACTGGTGTTACGCTCCTGTCGCGGCGAGTTCAAGGAACACCCGCTCCTCGGTGCCGAAGCTCCCCTTATGCTCGCCGGGGAGCCTGACCCGTTCTGGCCCGGCAACGCTAAAAAGATGCTCCGCGCCTGCGGCCTCGATGTCTCTAACCTCACACTGTCGCCCGACGGCGTGGTGCAAATTTCATAAGCTATGCAGATAACAGTTAACGACCGCCAGACACTCCTCGATATTGCTGTCATTGCCCTGGGCTCCGCCGCCGGCGTGTTCGCCCTGGCGCAGCGCAACGGTCTGCCCGTTACCGCTACGCTCGCCGACGGCCAGACGCTCAACTATGAGCTGGAAGATGTCGTCAGCCCTGCCGTCCGCTCGGCCTACGCCCTCCGGCATATCTGCCCGGCCACTGACATAGACCCCGGCGAATATAAGGAGCTGCTCTATCAGACCGGCACAAAACGCCCGTCCCTCCCGCGCCCCTGGATCGACCGTGCCGACGATGCCCTTGTGCTTGATAAGTTAGACGAAGTGCTTGACCTGCTCGACCGCAAAGAGCCGGTCAAGGTGGAAAGCAAACAGCAGCTCACACGCATTTTCTCCGACCCGTTCAGCGAAGTTTTTTCATAATCTTAAACCCTCACAAATATGGCCCAACTCACAGAAAACAATTTGCAGCTGCTTGACACTGCCGACCTCCTGGCGCGCGCCGAAGTTATCCGCGATGCTGTCCAGGCTAAGTCCATATCGGCCCAGCAGGTGGGGCAGCTCTTTTGCGACCTTATCGACGCTTGCGGCGATATTAACAAGGCTGTGCGCCTGTTCTTATCTACCAACGTGCCGGAGATACAGGCAGACATTGACAGCCGCCTCGCCGGTGCCGACGACGCAGCCGCGAAAGCAGCCGCCGAAATTCAGCGGTCGGAGCAGACCCGCGCTCTCGTTGAGGCGCTCGTGGCTAAGCTCACGTCCCAAAACCTCAACGCTCCGGAGCGCGTCGATATTAACGCCGCCCCCGCGGTCGTTACCCTCACCAACCCCGTGCCCCAGAAAATCAAGGCGGCGCTCTTTCCCCGCTTCGGGCTCGGCTCTGTCCTGTTCATCAGCGACCACAAGGCGGTCGAAGTTACGCCTGACGGCATGGTCCGCCCAGTCGCTCTCGGTCGTTCCACGGTCCACGCCGTCGCCACGGCTGACACATCGGTTTATAAATCGCTTTGCATCGAAGTGGTGCCCCCGCGCCTGCGCCTCGCGGCTGCCGGTGCCCTCCGCCTCGACGGCAAAGGTAATATCCGCCTGACATGACACAGTCCAAAATTAGACATATTCACTACCGCGACGATTTTATTCTCCGCGAACGCTTCCGCGACGGTACCGGCTCCCTCGTAAAGCTCCCCGACGGCGTGGACTTTGAGCTTCGCTATTGGGTCAAGCCTCATCGCGAGTTTGTGGCCTCACGCATCGGCGGCAAGTACACTAATTGCATACCCGACGGCGACGCCATACTGGTCATTTTCAAGGATCATAATCTTTGCGAGGGTACTCTTAAACATGATTTGCACCTGCGGCTGGTCAACGGCTTCATGCCCGATGGGGTGCAAAATGTCTATTTCCCCGAAGAGATGGCCGTGCAGCTCTGGCACCTCCCCAGCGACACAAACGGCGTGATTGAGTCCGACATGCTGGCTGCATACACCCGCGGGCTTCCGTTCACTTACGACGACTTTACGCCGGAGCAGCTTGCCGCCCTCAAAGGCGACAAGGGCGACGCGTTCACATGGGAAGACTTTACAGCCGCACAGATTGAGATCCTGAAGCAACCGGCTACCAACGCGGCAAAAGTCGCCGAAGCTGCCGCCAAACAGGCGGTCGACGCCACAAAGAAACTGCGCGAACAGGCGCAGACCCTTGCGGAGACTTCGGATGCTGCCGTCAGGAATTGCAACACCGCCACGGCTGCCGCCGACAAGTCTAAGGCTGCCGCCGACATTGCCGCGAAGTCCGCCACCGACGCAGCCACCGAAACAAACGCCCAGCGTGAGCTCACGGAGCAGTCCCGCCAGCGCCTCGAAGCTGTCGCCGACCGTGCGGAACTGGCAGCCGCCCCCGTCCCCGACGGCCTCCGCGTCGATTGTCCCGCAAAGATTACGATCGGCAACCCCGTGGCGCGTTTCATCAGCGCCCGCGTGCTGCCACCCTCCGCACTCCAGAATGTCATTTACCAGGCTTTCGGCGGTGCTGCCGGAGTGGAGCCCGACGGCAGGATTCTGCCGTTCCGTCCCGGCACTGCCCGCGTCCATGTCATACCCACCGGCGGCACGCGCTTCTATAAGACCGTAACTGTGCAGGTGGTCGCCCCGGCCCTCCGGCTTGCCGCGCCCGGCGTCCTGCGCCTCGACAGTGCCGGCAATATCCGTTTAACTTAACATCTCCGCATAATGGCCAATATAATCACAAGCATTCGCAACTGGTTCGACCGTCCCACGCGCGCCGAAGTCATGACCCTGGCGCGCATGGCTTCCAGCAAACAGGGTCTCAAGATAACCGCGCAGCTGCTCCAGCAGACCGACACACTCACTAAAAAGGACATTAACGACTGGCGAAACGCCCACCAGGTCGCGCTCGACTACGAAAACCCAAACCGCCAGAGGCTTTATGACATTTACGCCGACTGTGAGCTCGACGCCCACCTCTCCGGCTGTATCGCCCAGCGCAAGGGCAAGGTGCTGCAAAAGGATTTCCGCCTCGTCGATAGCAACGGCAAGGAAGATGTCGCCGCCACGGAACTGCTGCAACAGGAATGGTTCGCCGATTTCCTGGGCTATGTGCTGGACTCCGCATACTGGGGGCACTCGCTCATACAGCTGGGCGATGTCATTCGCGGCGACGGGGTCATGCGTTACGACTGTGTGGAACTGGTACCGCGCAAGCACGTGGTCCCCGAATATGGCCGCGTGGTCATTAACCCGGGCGACGACTGGCGCAGCGGCATTCCTTACCGCGAGGGCGATTTTGCCAACTGGTGCGTGGAAGTGGGTAAGCCCCGCAACCTCGGCCTCCTGCTCAAATGCGCCTGCTCTTACATCAGCAAAAAGAATATGCTCACGTTCTGGGATATGTTCGGGGAGATTTTCGGCCAGCCTATGCGCATAGCCACCACCAACAGCCCCGATGAAAGCGAGCGCGCCCGCGTGGAACACGCACTCGAAAACATGGGCGCGGCGTTCTGGGGACTGTTCCCTGAGGGCACCAACATTGAGATCAAGGAAAGCAGCCGCGGCGACGCTTACAATGTGTTTGACCGCCGCATTGACCGCTGTAACTCGGAAATGTCAAAGGCCATTCTTAACCAGACCATGACCATTGACTCCGGGTCCTCGCTCTCTCAGTCCGAGGTGCATCTTGAAATTTTTGAGCGTACCACCGAAGCCGACGCCACTATGGCCGGCTACACAGTCAACGGCCGGCTGCTGCCGCTCATGGCCGCCCACGGCTTCCCGGTCAAGGGCAAGCGCTTTGTCTGGAATAACGCCGCCAGCTACACCCCGGCGGAACAGCGCGAGATTGAACGCCTCCTCCTGGAGTATTACGAGATCCCCGCCGACTATTTCACCGACAAATACGGCGTCGCCATTGACAAGCCACGCGAAAGTAAGACACAGCCCGACCGTTTTTTCGACTGAGCCCCGCCCTGCGCTTGGCTGACACGGTGGGGCTGCGCCGCTCATATCTCGCGTTTAACGCCGCTTTGGGCTCGTTGTATGAAAATGACTTGCTCCAGCTCGCGGACGCGACAGACAAGCCCGGATTTGACGACACGGCCTTTTTTGACGCTGCCGGAATGGTTTACAACGCCGGCGGCTTCGATGCTTCACAGCTCAACACCCCCGAAGCCCGCCGCCTCATTGCCGAAACTTTGAAGCAGCTGCAAACCGCCATTGCCTCCGGCGTTCCCCATGAGGTCCCCGAAGTGGTGCGCTACGCCCTCGAAAATAACGCTTTTATTTTCTCCGGGTTCAAGGCTTACCACACTCTGCGCGAGGTGGGGCTGTCCCTCCTGACCGACAAGGGCGATATTAAACCCTTTGAAACGTTCCGCAAAGATGTTGAAACGGTAAACAACCGATATAATCACAATTACCTCTATGCGGAGTATAACCACGCCGTCGGCGCCTCCCTCATGGCTTCGCGCTGGCAGCAGATTGAAAAAGACGGCGACCGTTACGACCTGCAATATCGCACCGCCCAGGACGACCGCGTGCGTGAGGATCACGCCATTCTGCACGGCACCACGCTGCCGCCCTCCGACCCGTTCTGGTCGCTCTATCTGCCGCCCAACGGCTGGAACTGCCGATGCACCGCCGTACAGGTCCACAAGGGCAAATATCCCCAGAGCGACCCGACCCTCTCCATGCTCCGGGGCAACAACTGCACCGAAGCCGCCAAACAGCAGATTTTCCGTTTCAATCCCGGCAAGGACCTGCAACTGTTCCCACCCAAACACCCGTATTTCAAAGCACCCGAAGCGGCTAAACAGGCAATAGAGCAAATGAGTGAGGAACAGCAGCGCGACAAGCGCATCGCTGAAATTATCGCGGAACTGCCCGACACTCTGACCGAAGCGGAAAAAAAGCCCGTTGCGGAGCACTGTCTGGAAATAGAAAAAGCCCTCGGCATTACAAAGGGCAAGCCTATGAGCGTGGACGACGCCGACAAGCAGCACGCTAACCCCAATTATGGCAAGGAGCGCGGCTATGGTATAAACTGCCAGACCTGTTCGCCCGCCTATGCGCTGCGCCTCATGGGCTTTAACGTAACGGCGAAGTCGAACACTCCAGGCACAAAACTGGATTACCTGAGCCGGGGCAACCAGCTGTGGGAACAGTGGCAAAATCTCGACGGAACGCCGGCGAAGCATACCAGCATCAACGACTGGATGGCCGGTAAAAAATACAAACTTATGACACAAAAAAGGTATGTGGAGTTTTTCAATGAGATTTGCAAGGATCCCGGCGTTTATATGCTCTCTATCGGCTGGAAAGGGGGCGGCGGTCATGCCACCATTTTACAACGTTTTGCCGACGGCACTCTGCGCTATATTGAGCCGCAGCATGACAACTCCAAAGGGTCCGGGCGTGAAAGCCACGATTTGGACTGGCTCGGTAAAAACGGCGCGGCAACCATGCACGGCTGCCGCGGTATAATGCGAGTGGATAACAAACTATTTAATGTCGCTTTCGCTGAGATTTTCGACAAATGACCCGATTATTTCAAGGGCTTCAAATTCGCCCACCTCCCGGAGTTTGTCGCCTTTCACCAGGTACACCGGGGGAAAGCCAGCGGTTACATCATCAGGAAAACGGTAATAAAAAGCCTCCGCACCCTGGTACTGCCCGAGGTGCTCTATGTGGTCGCCGTACATATCAACAAGATACTGCGCCGCCTGTCTGACTTTTGCCGGTATTTCCATATTGCCGCAAATTTACAACATTTTTCTGATATAACAATAATTAAACACCAATTTAATGCTCGACCCCAGCAAGTTAAAAGCCGACATTCTCGAAGATATGCGCGTGGACCTCTCCGACGAGTTCGACCGCAACTTTGAACGTAAGGGCTTTTTCTCCGACAAGTGGAAGTCCCGCGCCCACAATTACCCCCGTGGCTCGCTGCTCATGGTCAGCAGCGCCATGCGCCGCTCCGCCCAGGGGCAGGTGTCGGGCGACGGTGTGCGCTTCTCATCGGCTCTGCCTTACACAACCCTCCACAATGAGGGCGGCAAAATAACCGTTACCGCCAAAATGAAACGCTTCTTTTGGTACAAGTACAAACAAACCAAAGACGAAGCGTGGAAGCGCATGGCTCTTATGAAAACCGGCAAGATCATAACTATGCCGCAGCGCCAGTTCATCGGCGACGGTCCCGACACGCAGCGCATCATCCGCGAAGCCATAGACCGCAACCTCCAAAAGTTCAATTTATCACTTACCGAATTTTTACGAAAATGAGAAAACAGATTTTTAAGGCTATCGCCGACGCCGTGGCTGCCGTTCCCGGCGTGGCTTTCGTTGACCTCTGGAACAATCAGGTCCAGACCCTCAACGGCGGCAAGGCTTTCGCGCTCCCCGCCGTGTTCGTTGAGTTTGAGGCGGTCGTATGGAAGCAGCAGAACATGGGCGCGCGCCGGGGTTCTCTTGCCGTCCGCCTCCATGTCGTTACCCGTGCCGTGCCGACACACGGGCACAAGGACCCGCGCATAAATGAAGCCCTGGCGGTGTTCGACCTGCTCGACGCCATTAACGCCGCTATGCAGGGATTACGCGGCGAGAATTTCTCCGGCTTCATGCTCACAACATCGGCAACCAACCACGATCACGCGGAAATTGTCGAAAATGTGGAGCGATATGTCTGCGGCGTGCAGGACTTAACCGCAAGGCGCCCCGTCAGGGCTGTTTCGGGACTCTCTGTCGCGATTTCTAAGGCTGACTAATACAACAACACCCCCGGCGGCTCTTGCGTCCGTCAGGGGCGTTTTTTTACAGTTCATCAAATAACGATGGTTGCGTGTCTTGGCGGCTTTCCGTGTCCGGGGGCAGACCCAGCATGTTCAGATAGGTGCGGTAGCATATACCAAACCCAGGCTCTATCCAGTGCCGCCATACGGCTTTGTAACATTTGGCCTGGTTCCCGGCCTCATAGTGCAACGCCGTGAGCGCTTTTACTTTTTCTGCCCGCGCCAATGTGCTTTTGTGCCTTTTTCTCTTTGCCATTCGCCGATTTATTTGTATCTTTGCACCGTCCTTTTACACAAGGCTCGGCGCTGGCGTTTGGCTGTTTAGGCAGCACGCTGGCGCGGTCTTTTTTATTCCGCTGCCTCCGCCTCGGTTCCCTCTGCTTCCGCATCAGGTTCCGGGGTCGTTTCATTCTCCGGCAGCAGGTCCACATCGGTAATGCCCAGCGGTATGTTGACCCATGCCCCGGTCTTGGGGTTCTTGCGCTGTGCCCGGATATAACGGCGCGTGATGCTCGGCTGGTAACTTTCCTCGATTATCTTCACGCCCTCCAGGAATTGGTCGTCGCGGCTTTCCTCTGCCATTTTGCGCAGCTGGAGCACGCGGCTGGCCTTGAGGTTCCCCTGACCGTCCCGGCTCAGCAGGCGCAGAACTGCCGACACAAGTGCCTTGCTCTTGTCGTCGGTCGCCAGGCTCTCAATATAGCCGCGCACCATTGCGATGCCGTCCTCCACTGTGTCCCGGTAGCCGTCCACAGTATTGACCCCCAGAGTGAGGCGCAGGGTGCTGTCGCTGTTCGTGAACGTGTGGCTATATTGGCCGCCGTCCTTGGTGCCGAATAACTCGGCTTTCATGTCGATAATGGCCGCGAAGTTGCCGAAGACCGTATCCTTAACGGCTTTGATGTCGCCGCTCAGGTTCAGCAGTTCCGGGATTGCCTGCTCCAGTTCATCATCGACCATTTGCGCGTAGGTCTCGCGCTGCTGCTTGCGTTGCTCCGCAGCTTCCTTTTTCGCTTTTTCAGCCTTGAACGCTTCCCATTCGGCGCGTTCTGCGGCTGACATTGTTACTTGTTCACTCATTGTTAAATGGGTTTTAAGTGGTTATTAAATTGTGTTTAACTGTTTCGGTGCATGTCCTTTTACACCGGCTCAGCGTTATTCATAATCTTCTGCGTCCGGGCTCTCGAAATTGAGGCTCCCGGCTTCCTCGCTCGCCCACCATGCCAGGGCGTCCAGCAGCTCGATTTTGGCGTTCTCTGCCATGCCCTCCGTCTGCTCCAGTATGTAGGCTTTAATTTTTTCCAGTTCCTTGCTCATCTTCATCGGGATAGAAAACGGAATTAAATTCCTCGTTCAACATTTCTTTTAGTTTTGGGTCTGATTTCGCCAGATCCCTAAATAGCTGGTTAATGTCCTCGTACCCGCCCACAGGGTCGCCCCCGGCTCTATTGAGGCAATATATGTGGTAGTGGGTTGCAATTATTACCCTTTCATTAAATGTCATCGGCTCGTTAGTTTAGTGTGGGGTCAATTTCGCCGCCTGCCGAATAATGTTGCATCAGCATCGCGTCGGTCAGAGCATCAACCGCCCTGGCGTCCTTGACTTTGTTGTTAAATGTCGCTATGAGGTTGCGCAGCCGCTCCCTCGGTATCTTGTTAAAATCGGCGTAGCCGCTGGCGCGCATCGCTATGCCCTTAATGATTGATAGGCTTTGCTTCTGGCCGGTTTCCCGCAGCCAGCCGCCGATTGCCGCAATTACCTGCTTACGCAGTTTGTCAAGTCGTGCCGTGCCCTGCTTCTCGTCCACCTGGGCGCTCAGCTTTCCGCAGATGTCTATGAGCTGGTGCTGCGTCAGGTCGCGGCTGCTCTCAACGCCCCAGCTTGTCAGGATCGCACGCTTCACTTCATCATCAAGCCCCAGAACTGTGCAAAGGGTATGATATTTTTTCAGCAGTCCGCGATGGATTTCGTCCATTGTCTTATTTTCTTTTGCCATGATTCTGTTATTTAATTTGTTCGGCCCAGTAGTCGTTTGCGCCCTGCTCCCAGATTATGAAGTCCGCGCCGCCCTCGCCTTTGTCCCGGTCCTCGTAGCGCGTTGTTACAAATGCCTTGAAGCCCTCGACCTTGATTTTGATGTCCGCGTCATAGCGTATCTTTTTCGCTATGTGCCCGTCCGGATCCTTGCCTGCCTTGTCGGCCTGGCTTATGAACACGAACAGTTTGTCAGGAAATTCAGCTTTTAGATCCTTGAATTGCTTCATGTAGAATTTGTCCAGATATTGCAGGCTGTCGATCACGATTATTTCAGGACTTTTGCGCTTCCGCAGTCGGGCGCACAGTTCCGGCAAGTCCTCTTTGTTCAGCAGGATTATATTGCTGCCGGCTTCCGCCATGCCCACGCGCTCCCATGCCTTTTGAAGCGATAGGCTCAGACCTTGTTCCAGACTGTCGTAAGCCACGCGACGGAAGCCGGCCAGATACTTGCAGAGCTGGAGCGTGAAAGTCGTTTTGCCGCTGCCGCTGTCGCCCCAGATAAGCCACACCCCGCGGAGCTCCGGGCGGCCGAAGCTCGCCAGGAACGGCCCGTCGAAGTCTGCGGTCTCGAATTGTGCCGCCAGCACGTTTTTGTTACTTATCGCTCTGCCCATTGCTCTTTATTTTTTCGCCGGTATGCCGTAGCCTTTGGCCTCGATCATCGCGTTAAACGCTCTGCGCTTCGTCTCTACGTCCTCCCGAGTGCTCCCGGTGATTATTACGTTCAGCACTCGCGCCCCGTGCCATTTGCCGGCCTTGACAATCAGGTCGCACGTCCAGCCCTCGTCGAGCCAGTCTTTGAGGGTCTGAGGCGTCCACCCGTCTATTAGTTGTATGGTTGTGCTGTAATTCATTTTTTCGCTCTTTTGGGGTTCACATAAGCCCAGCCCACAAGTCGCCCGAATGGTAGACCGATTCCCAATACACCGGGTATTGTGGAGCGGTTTGTTTTTAGGCAAAAATCGCCGTCCTCGTCCACTACGCCGTCTGTCTGACCCTTATACACCTGTCCATTGTCAAACACGAAATAAGCAGTACGGCGCCCGTCTATGGCCCACAGCATTGCGGGTTCTCTGAGTGTCCGGGTTTTGCCGTCGGTGAATGTTACCGTTATCTTGGTGCCGCTCATTTCGCACCTCCTTTCAGCATGGCCCACACGCTGCGTTTTACGCGCCTCAGGTCGCCGTCTGCCTCGTCCACGATCTTGTTTATTGCCTTGGTATCGCGCACGCCGTTAGCCACGCACACGGCGGCTATGTCCTCACTATCGGGCAGGGGCAGTTCCACGAATTTGCGCCCTATGCGGCTGTAAATTTCCGCATACCCTTTGCGGTTCAGGCGCAGCCCCTTTTCAATCCGCGCTTTCAGGTTGCTGGTCGCGGTCAGGATTATGCCGCATTGGTCCTCGAGCTGATTATACAGGCTTATGAAAAAGTAAAGCACCTGGTCGCTCAGCTTGTCGGCCTCGTCCAGAACTATCAGCGGCGAGTCCTTGCGCTTCAACGTGTCCACGATATTGTCCATCATGTCGCTTACCGTGGTGCCCGCTACCGTCGCGCCCATGTTCTGCAACAGTTTCGCCATGAACGTGCGCCGGTTCCAATACTCGGAGCAGACCATGTGATACACGTTGCGCCCGCCTGCTGTGTAGTTCTTTATGGCTTCGGTCTTGCCGCTCCCGGCTCCGCCGATAACTGCGGCGGTCAGGGAGTCGGCCTGCACGCTGGCAAGCGTGAATGTCATTACATCGTAGGCGCGGGTCTTGACCACCTGCCACCCGTTGGCCTCGGCGGTGCCGGTCTGGGCCGCTATGCTCCGCCACATGTCGTCGGCTATGGTGTCCCACTGTCCCGAAAGCACTTTGCTGATTGTTGCGCTGCTCACCCCGTTAAGGCTGTTGGCTGCTTTGTTCTGGCTCCCTTTTTGTGCGCAGTAGGCGCGGAGCTGGTCGGCGATCTGTTGTTTCTGTTCTGTTGTCATGTCCTTTTACGTCTTAAAAAATTGAATAATCGTTTACTTTCACACTCTCCACCGCATCGCCCTGGCGTGTTACCGGTATTTCCACGGTTTCCACCTCTAAGGCTTCGATGTCGGCGGCGGCAAGTCTTTTGCGGCTGCGGTTATCTTTGTGCTGCCCGCGGCTGTCCGTCAGCATGAGCCGGTCTTCCATACACGCGCCCAGTGCCGGGGTGCCGTGGATCGGCAGTTCTGCGGCCCGCTCTATCACGCGCCGGGCTCCCTCGAAGTGGTCGCCCATGCGCCGCGCGGTCTCGGCTTCCAGCTCTTTGTTGAAGTCGCGCACCCTCTGGAGCTGCTCTGCGTCGCCGGGCTTCCGGTCGGCTAATGCCATTGGCTGCACATACTTTTCCTCAAGCATATAGCGGCGTGTGCCTGCTTCGTTCACTGCCAGAACTTGCGTCAGGTCCTCGGGGTCATACTTGACCGTCCAGCGCTCTGAGGCGTGGTCCCTGAATGTCAGGTCGAAGCAGTCATAATCACGCTTCACGCCTAAAATGGTGGGGCGCAGTCCGCAGCCCTCCAAAACGTTCTTAAAGCCGGTTTCGGCGCCGAAGTTCAGCAGGTACATTTCGCGGCTCATGGGCAGCCGGTGTTCCGGTTTCAGCTTCGCCAGCTTCTCCATGAGCTTGCCGATTTTCTGCGCACGCTCCAGCCTCATTATTTCATCTATCTGCGCCCGGAGTCCGGCTTCATCGGGGAAGCTGTGCCGTCTCTTGTTCAGCGCCTCGCTGTTCGGTTGCCGCATCGGGTCGGTCGTTACACCGTAGCCGGCCCAGTTCGGGAACAGCTGGCAGTAGGTCATGTTTAAGTGCTTGAAATAAGGCTCTACGGGCTTCGATTTTGCGTTGTGCGCCTGTGCCGGTATCACCTTGTCGCCTAACACTGCGTACAGGTCGGTCATGCTCTTTATCGCGTAGCGGTCGCTCTGCACCTGGTTGTATCTGAGCATTTCGCCGGTCAGCTCCCGGCTGTGGATCGCGGCGTTCCTTAATGCCGCTTTTATCAGTTCCGGGCACTCATGGTCGCCGACGGCGTAGCCCATTGGATAGTCGACGCACGGGTCAAGCACTACCACGATTGTAAGGCGGTTGGTGTAGGTCGTTATGTTGTGTCCCTTGCTGTCCGTCTTGGTTTTCTGATACAGCAGCTCGACGGTCCAGCCGTCAAGCGAACACATCAGGAACGGGGCGGTCGGTCGGCTGCGCTTAACCTGCATGGTCTTGCGGTTTCGGAAGTTGGTAACGCCTAACCGCCCGGCGGCTGCCTCTAATTGCAATTTCTCGCGCCATACTCCCACGGCGGCCGCTGTTATCTCTTTCCAGCCCAGTGCCCGGGCTTTCACGTTGTAGGCTTTCGCCACCACAGTGTCCTGCACGTTGTTGGGGTTGCTTATCAGCGTGGCGAGATAACCGGTTTGTTCATCGGTCAGCACCTTGCCGGCGTTGCCGTTCAGGAATTTGCCGGAGATAAAGCACACATAACCGTCGCGCACATACTCCGCGCATTTCATTTGCAGCCTCCGGGGGCTGCCGGGCAGCGAGTGGTTGAAGCGGTCTGACAGACGCGGAAGCGCTGCCGCAGCACGGGCCCAGAACTCTTTGCCGGCGACTGCCTTTTTGCCGGTGCGCTGCCGCTTGCTCACATGAGCATCCCAGCATCGCCGAAAAGCGTTCATTATCGCCGCGTTGCTCGCGTACTCCAGCACTTTGTCATCGGGCAAGTTTCGCCCGTCGGCAAGCGTGTAAGTCTGGTAAAAGTTTAAGGCTGCGCCGTCTGGTTCCACAGTGTCTATGAACTCCCGGCTCTCGGCCTGCTCTTGCAAATCGGGGTAACGCTTGTAAACCTCCGTCCGCCATTTCAGCGGCAGACTCTCAACGGCATACAGCGCCACACGGCCATTGCCGCCGCGTTGTACCTGCTGCACCTGTCCTTTGCGCACCAGGGCTTTGAGGTTGGCGGTCGTTATCACACGCCCGGTCAGTTCCTCAAAACTTATGCAGGTTTTTCCGTCGATTATCTCCATAGTTACAGGCTTTCAGCGTAAAGTTGGATTTCGGTAAAACGGGGCATGCTCCCGCAGCTCTCATGCAATACTTCACGCCCTTTGTGGCGTACTATCACCTCCGGGGTGCCTTTGTACCATACTAACACGGCGCCATTTTTCCACTCCTGGCGCATTACCTCGCGCCCGTCCTCGGTTGTCTCGTGCAGGGTTTCACACGCCGGGCAGTGTACCATCGGCACACCGCCGTACTCCTTGACTGCGGCGTAGCGGATTTTTCTGGCTTTGTCGCTGTCTCTGCGACCGGTCAGCGCCAGATATACCGTTTTTTCCTCGACCTTGAACAGACGCGCCAGCTTTGCCCGCGCCTCGTTGCTCACTTTGATGTAACTCTCTGTTGTTCTCATATCCTTTTACTTTATTGTTTCTGTTTCGTAGTCCTCAAACCATTGTGCGGCCTGTGCCTCTATCCATGCGAGGCCACATTCGCCCACGGCGACGAGTAGGGCAGTGGTGTTGTCTATCTCATAGGCCACCATTTCGTCCTCCTCGTTTATCATCTCCACGAAGTCGGGGAGCTTCGACCACTCCCGGAATCCGATTGTCAGTTTTGTTGCTTTCATTGTCCTTTTACTTTGGTTTCAAACTGTTTTTACTCCGTGTTTCCGTTGGTCAGGTGCAAGATTTTTTGTATCTTTGGCGCCTGTAACCTCAGTAACACGCTGCAAAGATACAGAATTTTCTGATATGAAAAAAGAAAACCAAGAAAAAAATGCAGAAATTTCTGCACGAATAAGATCAATTATAGACGACATAGGTGTGTCGCCTAATGCCTTCGCACTGAAACTCAACTACAAAAGAGGTCAAACAGTGTACGATATTCTCAACGGCAAAAGTGCACCAAGCTATGATTTTTTCAACCGCTTTATGCTTTCAGAATATTCTGAAATATACAGTATGGACTGGCTCCTTACAGGCAGAGGGGATATGTACCTGCCAAGGATAGGCACCGCAATGGAATTAGGCGAAAAAAACGTTTTACAGCAAATTGTAAAAGGTTCCGACAAACAAATAGTTTATGCACCTAACTTTGAGGATTCAGCACTTCTGAAAGCCTACGAACACATAGGCACCCAGCTCCACGCAATGGAGAATATGGCCAACGATGTAAAAAAAATAGCGCAACTTAATGGAGAATTAACCGCCAAAGCATCTTTGGCAGAGTCATATCTTGAAAAAATAGTAGAACAAGCTCAAGAGATTGGCAAACTCAAAGAACGTATTGCCCAACTTGAGCAAAGATTGGAAAAAACTGCTGGCGATGTCAGCACTGGCGATACTGCAAATGTAGGGTAGGCGGCTTTGTTCCTGCGTTCACCCCTGTACCTCCACACACCCCCTATAAGGGGCCAAAATAGGGGAGTTTTCTGTTTTTCAACCTGTTTTCTGAGGTCTTAAACGCATTTAACGCTATTTATCAGCGACTTAAACGAATTTCAAAGACTATTTTAATGGGGTGCGTTTTGGAATTAAAGGGGTGTTTATCGCTCAAAAATCGCCGTTTTTGCCGCCGTTTTTGTCCCTATGGGGGTGTGTACCTATGTGCCGGAGTACCCCCAACTGTATCCCCAACTGTATCTCCAACCCCATTTTTTAGACGAAACGTGCACGATTTCCACCACTCCCCTACCCCCGTTTTGACCCTCCCGGAGCATGGCGCTGCCGGAGCCATTTAACAGCCGATTTAACGCCTGCGCCGTCCGCCGGATCACTCGTGCGCATGGGCGCGCTGCTCTCGTCGCTCTCCTACCCTGCCGACCAACCGGCACAATGTCCCACAAACGCCGTAAACGCTTGAATTTCGCGCTCTCTGCCCCGCTCCGGCTCATTCTACCGGCGCACACGAAAGCGGCCACACAGCCGGCGAAAACCAGCCATGCAGCCGCACAATATTAAAGCCGATTAAAGCCCGATTAAAGCTCCGTTAAACACCGATTAAACGGACGGCCCCCAAAATTCAACCCGGATTAAAGCAAATTCAACTTTTTGCACGTTTCGTTTTTCGCGCCCGACCACCTCCGACACCTCAAAACCCACTGAAAACCAAAGCATTTCACCGCCGACCGACATTCACACCGATGCTCGCTTCATTTTCATGCCCATA
>JAETQO010000021.1 GCA_021770655.1 Ruminococcus sp.
TGCTAACTCAAGGCAATTTGACAGTCCGTTAATCCCGCAATCCGTTTTGCTATTATTACACAATGTTCCGCCTTTGCCACCAATTTCTCATTCAACAATAGTCCGTCTGGCTGTTTCCTCCGACTTTGCTGTAACCGCCTGTGAATTGTATGGGACGGCGTTATCGACGTCCCGCAAAACCCGTAGGAAGTAATGTTATTCTAAACAACGTTCTTACTTTCTCAACAATTCCTTATTCCTCGTTCATCATTTATAACTATAACTCTCCCAAATCGTAAAGTCAATTTTCAAAATATCAAATCTGGAAAAGACGGTATTATGTTTAAATTACAATAGTTATCCGTATATCTTCCCCGCTGTAGGTTGGGGAAGATATACAAAAACAAGCTCTATCTGTGAAAATTGATTTCCGTGCTCCACAAAATCAAAAGCTTGACAATATAATTCGGTTGTGATATAATTTGATTAGATAATAATTTAAATTTGCAGGGGGACTTTGCGGATAACGCAAGGTTGAGAAGGCTAAAACCTGACCCTTAGAACCTGGCGGTTAAAACCGGCGTAGGAAGCAATGCCTGATAAGATAGCCTCCTGCCCATGCAGGGGCTTTTTGTTTTTTGGAAATTTCCGAAAAGAAAGGATAAAAAATGAAAAAATGTTTGACCATAGCAGGCTCCGACTGTTCAGGAGGAGCGGGAATACAGGCTGATCTGAAGTCTTTCTCTGCCAATTTGACCTACGGAATGAGCGTTATAACCTCTGTCGTTGCAGAGAATACAAGCAGAGTCATCTCAGTATACAACGTTCCCGTATGCGAAATAGAAAAGCAGATCGACACGGTTTTCGAGGATATAACCGTTGACGGCGTAAAGCTTGGAATGCTTCCCACCGCAGAGATAATCTCCGCAGTCGCAGATAAGCTTTTGCGGTATAAGCCCGAATTTATCGTCTGCGATCCCGTTATGGTAGCTACCAGCGGCGATTCTCTTAGCGAGGACGGAACAGTTTCGGTAATGAAAAAAAAGCTTTTCCCGATAATCGACCTGCTTACACCTAACATTCCCGAAGCCGAAGCGATAAGCGGCGTGAAGATAAACGGTATCGACGATTTTGATAAAGCCGCCGAGGTCATTATGTCAATGGGTGTGAAAAATCTCCTGCTGAAAGGCGGTCACTTCAAAGGCGACTGTATCGACGTTCTGTATTCACAGGATAAGGACGAAGCCGTTTTCTTTTGTGAGGAACGTGTGGATTCGCAGAACACTCACGGCACAGGCTGTACGCTTTCGTCTGCAATAACAGCCAATCTTGCCAACGGAATGACTATGGAAAAAGCAGTCGAGCAGGCAAAGCGCTACGTCACTGCCGCAATAAGGGAATCCTTTACCGTCGGCAAAGGCCACAGCCCCGTAAATCACTTCTATGACTATTATAATCTGAAAGGAATCAAATAATATGAGAAATTATGCAACGCAAATGGAAGCGGCAAAAAAGGGTATCGTTACTCCCGAAATGGAAACTGTCGCAAAGAAAGAAAATATGGACGTAAACGAGCTTATGTCCCGTGTGGCAAAGGGCGTGGTAGCTATCCCTGCCAACATCAATCATAAGTCGCTTTCCGCCGAGGGTATCGGAAGCGGACTTAAAACCAAGATAAACGTAAACTTAGGTATCTCCGGCGACGCCAAGAATTACGATATCGAAATGCAGAAAGTTGATATAGCTATAAAGTTCGGCGCAGAGGCAATTATGGATCTGTCCAATTACGGAAAGACCAATACTTTCCGAAAAGAGCTTGTGGAAAAATCACCGGCAATGATAGGCACGGTCCCGATGTATGACGCTATCGGCTATCTCGATAAGGATCTGCTCGAAATTTCCGCACAGGATTTTCTCAGAGTAGTAAAGGCCCACGCTGAAGAGGGCGTAGACTTTATGACCATTCATGCAGGAATAAACCGCCGCGCCGTTGAGGCTTTCAGGCGTGAGGGCAGAAAAATGAATATCGTTTCCCGCGGCGGCTCACTGCTGTTTGCGTGGATGATGATGACAGGCAACGAAAACCCGTTCTATGAGTATTATGACGAGGTTTTGGATATTCTCAGAGAGTATGACGTAACTATCTCTCTGGGCGACGCTCTCCGTCCCGGATGTCTTGCCGACTCTTCCGACGCAGGACAGATCTCGGAGCTTATCGAGCTGGGCAATCTCACCAAGCGCGCATGGGAAAAGGACGTTCAGGTAATGGTCGAAGGACCGGGTCATATGGCAATGAACGAGATCGCCGCAAATATGACAATGGAAAAGAAGATTTGTCACGGTGCGCCGTTCTATGTACTCGGACCTCTGGTTACCGACATCGCTCCGGGATATGACCATATCACCTCCGCTATAGGCGGAGCGATAGCCGCGGCAAACGGAGCAGACTTCCTCTGCTATGTTACCCCTGCCGAGCATCTCAGACTTCCCGACGTGGACGACGTCAAGGAGGGTATCATCGCCAGCAAAATAGCCGCTCATGCCGCAGACATCGCCAAGGGTATCCCCGGTGCAAGAGATATTGACGACAGAATGGCGGCGGCACGTCATAAAATGGATTGGGAAGAAATGTTTGATATAGCTATCGACGGAGAGAAAGCAAGAAGATTTTTCGAGCAGACCCCGCCGTCGGACAGACATACCTGCTCAATGTGCGGCAAAATGTGCGCCGTAAGAACCACCAATATGATCCTTGAAGGCAAGGAAGTCAAGTTCTGTACCGAGAAATAGCGTCATCAGCCTTCGGGCTTATGATAAGGAAACGCTGATCAAATCAAATTTGTCCCGCTTAAATTAGGAAACTCATGCGGTGCTGCATTGATCAGCATATCCTGAAGAATGTAATGTATAAGAGGAGCGTCTTATAAACTTTTTCCGAAAAGTATTCAGCGAGGGAACCCGTGTTTCGGGGTGAGAGGGTGCAATGGAGTATCGACCGAAAAAACACGACAAGCCGCAGATAAATCTGCCTGCGGCTGAGAGTGCCGCTGAGTATGTTATCTTTTTCCTCAGCGGCGCGGAAAGATGCGGAGGAATAAAGATGAAAAAGACAAACATTCACAAACTGGTATTTGCGGCTGTTCTGGTCGCCGTTGCTGTTGCAGGTTCACTGGTGTCGTTCCCTATCGGCGCCTCAAAATGCGCACCCATTCAGCACCTCGTAAACATTATAGGCGCAGTATTTTTAGGACCGGCATGGGCTGTGGGCGTCGGCTTTACAGCGGCTCTCCTGAGAAATCTTCTGGGGCTCGGCTCTCTGCTTGCTTTCCCCGGCTCAATGGTGGGAGCGTTCGTGGCAGGTATGCTCTATAAGTACATCAGAAAGCTTCCTGCGGCATACATAGGCGAGCTTGTGGGAACTTCCGTTTTCGGAGGATTGCTGGCATATCCCGTGGCAAGATTCCTTGTAGGCTCTCCTGCGGCGGCGATAACGGTGTACATACTTCCGTTTTTCGTAAGCTGTGCAGGCGGAACGATACTTGCGATAGTTATTGTTACCGCTCTGAAAAAAGCTAAGGTGTTTGATCGCTTTTTAGGCTATGCAAAGGAGGCGGAGGCGTAATGGAAAACATTCTTGAAAACTGCTGTAGGGCGGCGGATAAGGTAAGAGAGCGTTGTCCGTTGGTTCACTGTATAACCAATTATGTTACCGTGAACGATGTGGCAAACTGCATTCTGGCTGTCGGCGCTTCGCCTATAATGGCAGACGATATTGCCGAGGCGGCAGATATAACGTCTATTTCCAAAGCGCTGGTCATCAATATGGGTACGCTCAATGCACGAACTGTCGAGTCTATGATCGCCGCAGGCAAAAAAGCGAACGAGATAGGCGTGCCCGTGGTTTTCGATCCTGTCGGTGCAGGCGCGTCTTCATTCAGAAACGAAACCGCCAAAAGGATACTTGAAAATGTTAAGATAGCGATACTTAGAGGAAATCTTTCGGAGATGTCCTATCTTGCAGGCTTGGAAGTATCCACAAAGGGCGTTGATACCTCCGAGGCGGACGAAAAAAACGATCCCGTTTCCGTTGCAAAGAAAACAGCCGCAAAGTACGGCTGTGTGGCGGCGATAACAGGAGCTGTTGATACCGTTACGGACGGCGAAAGGGTGACGAGGATATATAACGGACACCCCTATCTTTCAAAGGTAACGGGAACAGGCTGTATGACTACAGGACTGGTAGGTTCTTTTGCCGGATCGGACATTGATATGTATACCGCCGCCACAGCAGGCATAGCTTGTATGGGTATCGCAGGCGAGATAGCTTATGAAAAGTGCGGACATATAGGTTCGGGAAGCTTTCATATAGCCGTTATAGACGCCGTAAGCTCAATGAACGGAAAGCTTTTTGCCGAAAAAGCAAGGCTTGAAGAAAAATAGAGTTGAATTTTTTGACTTTAGTGGTATCGGAGTAATCGTGATGCCACTAAATTTGCCTGAACCTAAAAAAGGAGAAGAGAAAAATGACGGTAAGATTCGCGTGTGAAAAGGATATTCCTCAGATGAACAGCCTGCTTACCCAGGTCAAAGAAGTACATCGACAGGGCAGACCCGATCTTTTCAAGGCGGGTACGAATAAGTATACCGACGAGGAGCTGAAAGAGATACTTGCGGACGATTCCAAGCCGATATTTGCGGCGGTGGACGATAACGACGTTATGTGCGGCTATGCGTTCTGTATGTTTAAAGAGCATAAGAACGATAATGTTTTGACGGATATAAAAACGCTGTATATCGACGACCTTTGCGTAGACGAAAACCGCAGAGGACAGCATATAGGCTCACTGCTCTTTTCCGCAGTAAAAAAGTTTGCAGCCGAACAGGGCTGCTATAACGTTACTCTGAATGTCTGGGAGTGTAACCCGTCGGCAAGAGCGTTTTATGACTCTATGGGAATGACTCCCTATAAAACTGGTATGGAAGTTATTTTGTAATTGTAAGAGGGCGAAAAAATGGACAAATCAAAAACAGACTATACGCTTTATCTCTGCACCGACCGCGGACTTATGTCCTGCGATACTGTCGAGCAGTCGGTGGAGGAAGGAATAAAAGGCGGCTGTTCGGTAATTCAGCTCAGGGAAAAGGATTGCTCCTCAAGAGAGTTCTATGAGCTTGCCGTAAGGGTGAAAAAGATCACGGACAGCTATGATGTGCCGCTTATAATAAACGACAGACTGGACATCGCGCAGGCTGTGGACTGTGCAGGCGTTCATCTCGGACAGAGCGATATGCCCTGCACCGAGGCAAGAAAAATACTCGGTGCGGATAAGATAATCGGCATATCTGCGGCGACTCTTGACGAGGCAGTGAAAGCGCAGGCGGACGGAGCTGATTATATCGGCGTCGGCGCAATGTATCAGACGAACACAAAGACCGATGCAAGAGCGGTCACAAAGGAACAGCTTGCAGAAATAAGAAAGGCTGTCGATATTCCCATAGTGGTCATCGGAGGGATAAATCTCAGAACATTACCCGATTTCAAAGGAATGAACATTGACGGCGCCGCAGTAGTTTCAGCAGTGGTCGCTCAGCCCGATATAGAAAAAGCAGCAAAAGAAATGCGAAACGCGATTGAGAAATTTGTAATTAACGGAATAGGTATTTAGAAAAAGCTTTAGTAACTGCCAAAGAGGTAAAAAGAGCGGGGTCAAGCGACGCGATTGCCGCTTGCGGGTCAAGGGCAGAGCCCTTGTGGAGTTTGAGGCAAAGCCTCAATCGGCGATAGCCGACAAGGCGCAGAGCAATGAAAAAGCAGAACGGCAATAGTAAATCATTGCAGAGGTTTTGATAGAACATAAATACTGCGCCGTTATATCTTTATCCTTTATCTGATTATCCTCGCAAAGAGCGAAGCGATTTTGCGACACGGCTCAATTTGTCGATAAACATAGGTTTATCAAAAAAAATAAAAAGCCGGCATTTTAAGTAGTGGCTGAATAGAACCCTTTGTATATTTGCGCATAAAAAATCGAGCCTTGACAGCATTTTTGCCGTCAAGGCTCGTTCTTTGCTGATTTTATGCTCTCTCAACCTTAAGCAGATTAGTCGTTCCGCTCATACCGAGAGGAACACCGGCAGTGATAACAACAAGATCGCCCTTTTTCAGATAACCCATCTGTACCGAAACGTCAAGCGCGTGACGGATAAGTTCGTCCGTGCTTGTCTTTTCTTCAATAAGTCCCGCTCTTATACCCCAGGACAAATTAAGCTGATGACAGGTCGTAAGATCAGTGGTAAGCGCAATTATCGGACAGTTCGGTCTGAACTTTGAAAGGGTTCTCGCCGTCGTTCCGCCCTTTGTCACAGTAAGGATAGCCGCCGCGTTCAGATCGTGAGCGGTCGTTACCGTCGCATGGGAAATAGCGTCCGTTATAGTAGGATTCTCCACGTCTGAACGCTTTTTGAATCTGCCGATGTAATCAATATCCTTTTCCGTGGTCTCGGCAATAAGACTCATAGTCTTTATCGCCTCAACAGGGAATTTTCCTGCGGCAGTCTCGCCCGAAAGCATTATCGCCGAAGAACCGTCGTAAATAGCGTTCGCCACGTCTGTTATCTCCGCTCTGGTAGGACGTGGGCTGGAGATCATGGATTCAAGCATCTGCGTAGCTGTAATAACATTTTTTCCTGCATTGTATGCCTTTCTGATAAGCTCCTTCTGAATAGCAGGGATCTGCTCAAAAGGAATCTCAACGCCCATGTCGCCTCTTGCCACCATTATTCCGTCTGCCGCCTCAAGTATCTCGTCAATGTTCGCAACGCCCTGAGCGTTTTCTATCTTAGCGATTATCCTCGGGTTGAACCAGCCCAGGCTCTGAGTAAATTTTCTGAGATAAATAACGTCCGCGCCCGTCCTTACGAATGAAGCGGCAATATAATCAAATCCCATTTTTGCACCGAATTCCAGATCCGCCATGTCAGCGTCCGAAATGTACGGCATAGAAAGATTTACGTCCGGAATATTTATTCCCTTGTGGTCGGAAACAACGCCGCCGTGGATTATCTCACAAACAATGTCCGTGCTGTCGACTCTTACAGCCTTCAGCTCGATGACGCCGTCGTTGATAAGGATCCTCGTTCCGACCGAAACGTCCTTGGGAAGCTGTGGGAAAGTAATGGAACAGATCGTTTCGTCGCCCTCTACCTCTCTGGTTGTCAGCGTAAAGGTGTCTCCGTCCTTTATAGTTACCGGCTTGTGATCCTTGAAATCCTTAAGCCTTACCTCAGGACCCTTCGTGTCCAGCAGTGTAGCCACGTTTACCCCCAGTTCGTTCCTGAGCCTGCTGATTGTCTCAAACCTCTTCTTATGAACGCTGTGGTCGGAGTGTGAAAAGTTGAATCTTGCCACGTCCATACCGTTCTTCATAAGCTCTCTCATAATGTTTTCGTCATCAGTAGCCGGTCCGATAGTGCATACGATCTTGGTTTTTTTCATAATTACTCTCCTGTTCTTAGGATGCACTGATTAAAGCGAAGCGTATCAAATTCAGCCGCGTGAGTTTCATTGTTTGAACGGGGCGAATTTGATTTAATCAGTGCTTCCCTTATTATCTTATTTTAAACGCTTTTTAAATTATTATACCTTAAATCATAATAGCCGTCAAGGGATTTATGTATAATTTATGTAAAATCATGCTTTAGGATAAAAAACAGCCTGCGCATACAGCGCAGACTGTAAAATATATTATCCTATGATTCCAATACAAAAAAGCACATATCGTCACCATTAAAGCCAAGCTTTTCAACTTCATTGACTATTGCTTCCTTGTCGCTTTCGTCTTCAATGGTAAAATTCAGTCCGTTTTCCCTGTCCTCAGGAACCTCGCAATAAGCATAAAGCCCGGATAGTTCATTGTCAGAATTCAGAACGCTGAACAGTCCCCACTGAGTCTGCGGCTTATCTGAGCCGTAATCGATAGCCTGAAAGTTTTCTTGCTCATCGCCGAAGTAAATATAAATATCCCCGAAGCCGTCCAGCGTAAGATACTCCTCTAAAGCCCTGAGCTTGTCGGTATTTTTCAGTTCTATATTTATCTGCGCCGTTTCATTTACCCTTTCCGGCTGAATCATCTCAACGCTTTCGATGTTGAACCTCTCCTTGTACTTCTCCAGACTTTCACAAAGCAAAGAAGATTTTTCATCAACCATTACAGGCTGAACAGTAACATCCGTCTTTGAAACGTCAAAGCCACTCTCTTTCAGCGCCTCGGATAAAGTTTCTATGTCTTTATCATTAACAACATTTATGAGCAATCGGTCGCCGATATACGAGCAGTTTGTAATATTGTATTTTTCCGAATTATCCTCTGCAAATTCTTTTATCAGTTTCAGATCAGCCTCAGCCTCCGACTCCGACTCAACAGCCTTATAGGAATTACTTTCATAAGCATCCGATCCTGCCTTGTTATCTTTACTCTTATTGCAGGAACACATCAGTAAAACAGCCGCGGACAGAAAACCTATGACTAATATTTTTCTCATATATTGCTCCTTTCTGAATCCGAAGTTAATAACAGTACGGGAATGATAAACTCCATCCCTTTTCGAGATGAAACGGATTCGACAGCTTTAAATGTAGGTGCATCATTTTGTTTCTGATAATTTTTTAGGAAAAGGTGCTGGCGTTCGACCGGCGGATCACAGCATTTAGTATATTTTTTACTTTTGGGAAGATTTTCAACTTGCAGTTCAATTAAAACGCAATCAGCTCCGTAAGTCTTTCAAAGTTATCAAAGTTAATAAAGATACTTCCAACTAAATTATATCCCATTTGAAGAAAATGTCAATGCATATATTTAACAAATTATATCGATGTTTTTGTACTTTTCTACAAAAAAATCTTCCAATATCATATTTGTTTGTCATAAAAATAGCTTTTAAGCTATTGACAAACTATTATAAATGTGGTATACTTTAGTACATAAAAGCTTAAAAGCATTAAAGCAAACAAATTTCTAATGAAAGAGGCGTAAATAAAATGATTATTATTCTTAATGAAAAAGCTACAAAGGACGACGTTCAGGGGCTTGTAAGCGATCTGATGAAGCAGGGACTTAAAACAAATATTTCCGAGGGTTCACATACTACTATCGTAGGAATTATCGGTGATGTAACAGCGCTTGACATCGATAACATCAAGGGTTCAGACTTTGTTGAGGACGTAAAGAGAGTGACCGAACCGTATAAAAAGGCTAACAGAAAAATGCACCCGGCTGATTCAATGATAAAGGTAACCGATGACGTTACTGTCGGCGAGGGCATTTTCAATGTTATCGCAGGACCTTGCTCTGTTGAAACTGAGGAGCAGATAATCGAAGTTGCGGAGGACGTAAAGAAGAGCGGAGCAACCATGCTCAGAGGCGGCGCATTCAAGCCCAGAACTTCGCCGTACTCGTTCCAGGGTCTTGCAGGCGAGGGTCTTAAGCTTTTGCTTGAAGCTAAAAAAGCAACCGGACTTCCTATTGTAACCGAGCTTATGAATCTTGAGCATCTCGATATGTTCGCAGACGTAGACGTAATTCAGATAGGCGCAAGAAATATGCAGAATTTCGACCTTCTCAAAGAGGTGGGTAAGTGCAAAAAGCCGATACTTCTGAAAAGGGGGCTTGCAAACACTATCGAGGAATGGCTCATGAGTGCCGAGTACATTATGGCGGGCGGCAACGAGAACGTTATCCTTTGTGAAAGAGGTATCCGTACCTTTGAAACTGCAACAAGAAATACTCTGGACATTTCGGCTGTTCCGATGCTGAAAAAGCTCACACATCTGCCTGTTATCATAGACCCGAGTCATGCGACTGGACTTTCGTGGATGGTAGCGCCCCTTGCCAAAACAGCGGTAGCCGCAGGTGCGGACGGACTTATGATCGAGGTTCATAACAATCCTGCAAAGGCGCTCTGCGACGGCGCTCAGTCGCTCAATCCCGTACAGTTTGACGAGCTTATGCAAGACATCAAGCGCCGGGTAGCATTTGAAGGCAAGCGTTTTTAATTCGGGTCGCAGTGTACTTCGTAAGGGTACGACTCAGCCCTCTTTTCTTAATTCGGGTCGATAGGTACTTCAAGGATTTACGACTCAGCCCTCTTTCCTTAATTCGGGCTGAGTCGTTACTCCCAGAAGTACCTTGCACCCCGAATTAAAAAAACGAATTAAAAAGGAAAAATTGGGTATATTAGTCATATACTTTTTAAGGAGATGTGGCTATGAAAAAAAATATTATTGAATCCGTTAAAGGCAGAGAGATACTTGATTCCCGCGGAAACCCTACGGTTGAAGCCGAGGTGTGTCTTTCGGACGGTACGGTCGGAATAGGCCGCTCACCCAGCGGCGCATCTACAGGCGCTTTTGAAGCCTGCGAACTGAGAGATAACGACAAAAGCAGATACGGCGGTAAGGGCGTGCTTAAAGCTGTGGACAATATCAACGAAAAGCTTGCGCCTATACTGAAAGGAATGGACCCGTCCGATACCTATTGTATCGACAGAACAATGAATGCGCTGGACGGTACAAAGGATAAATCAAACATCGGCGCAAACGCAATACTTGCGGTTTCACTTGCCTGTGCAAATTCCGCCGCAAAAGTTCAGGGTATTCCGCTTTATCGCTTTATCGGCGGAGTAAGCGGCAGTACAATGCCTGTGCCTATGATGAATATTCTGAACGGAGGCGCACACGCCGCCAATAATGTGGATATTCAGGAGTTTATGATTATGCCTGTCGGCGCAGACAGCTTTGCCAAAGGCTTGCAGTGGTGCTCCGAGGTATTTCACGCATTAGCGAAAATTCTGAAAACCAGAGGTCTTGCCACTTCCGTTGGCGACGAGGGAGGATTTGCTCCGAACCTTGATTCGGATTCCGACGCTATCGAGCTTATCCTTGAAGCGGTAAGACAGGCGGGCTATGAGCCGGAAAGTGATTTCGTTCTTGCCCTTGACGCTGCCGCCAGCGAATGGAAAACAGGTGAAAAGGGTAAATATCTCCTGCCGAAAAGCAAGAATGAGTATACCTCCGAGGAACTTATCAGTCACTGGGATATTCTTTGTGATAAGTACCCGATAAAGTCTATCGAAGATCCCCTTGACGAAGAGGACTGGGAGGGCTGGAAATCGATCACCAAGCGCCTTGGTCAAAAGATCCAGCTTGTGGGCGACGACCTTTTTGTTACAAATACCGAACGTCTCGGCAAGGGCATAAAGCTTGGCGCGGCAAACGCTATCCTTATCAAGCCTAATCAGATCGGAACGGTTTCCGAAACCATTGAAGCGGTTAAGCTTGCCAAAAAGAAAGGCTACCGTGCGGTAATGTCGCACCGAAGCGGCGAGACCGAGGACTCGGCTATCGCCGATCTTGCAGTGGCACTCAACGTGGGACAGATAAAAACCGGCGCACCGTCCAGAGGCGAAAGAACCGCAAAATACAATCGTCTTCTGCGCATTGAGGAAGATTTTAACTGTACAAAAAACCGTACACTGGAAAATCCGTTTGACATATGAAAGAAGTGTTGCAAAGAAGTAATATTTTTGTCACTCCCTTGACTTTGATATGCAAATATGTTACTATTTAAGTATACGATAGGCATATGACTTTTTATATGCTCTATTCGATTTTTAGTATGCAAGGAGAGCAAAAAAATGGAAAGACAGTTTTATGAGGAATGGGAAGGCTTTAAACCGGGAAGATGGTCAAGCACTTCTATAAATCTTCGTGATTTCATTCAGAAGAACTTCACTCCCTATGACGGTGACGAAAGCTTTCTCGCAGGTCCTACCGAGGCTACCAATAAGCTTTGGGAGCAGGTCATGGAGCTTTCAAAGCAGGAGCGCGAGGCGGGCGGCGTTCTCGATATGGATACAAAGATCGTTTCGACGATAACCTCTCACGGTCCTGGCTATCTTAATAAAGACCTTGAGAAAATTGTTGGTTTTCAGACAGACAAGCCTTTTAAGCGTTCTCTTCAGCCTTTCGGCGGTATCAGAATGGCAATGAACGCCTGCGAGCAGAACGGATATACTGTTGATCCGGAAGTTGTAAAGATTTTTACGGATTACAGAAAAACGCATAATCAGGGCGTTTTTGACGCATACACTCCCGAAATGAAGCTGGCAAGACACGCCGCTATCATCACGGGTCTGCCGGACGCTTACGGTAGAGGAAGAATTATCGGAGACTACAGAAGAGTTGCTCTTTACGGTATAGATTATCTTATTGAAGATAAGAAGGAACAGCTTGCGACATCGCTTGTAAGAATGACTTCAAAGAACATCAGACTTCGCGAGGAGCTTGCGGAGCAGATCAGAGCGCTGGGCGATCTGAAAAAGCTGGGCGAAATTTACGGCTATGATATTTCCCGTCCTGCAAAGAACGCAAAGGAAGCAATTCAGTGGCTTTATTTCGGCTACCTTGCCGCTGTTAAGGAGCAGAACGGCGCGGCTATGTCCCTTGGAAGAACCTCGACGTTCATTGATATTTATATTCAGAGAGACATTGAGAGGGGAATCCTTACCGAAGAAGAGGCGCAGGAGTATATCGACCACTTCATTATGAAGCTCAGACTTGTTAAGTTTGCGAGAACTCCCGAATATAATGCGCTGTTCTCCGGCGACCCGACATGGGTAACGGAATCTATCGGCGGAGTTTCTATTGACGGCGTACCGATGGTAACAAAGACTTCGTTCAGATACCTCAACACGCTGAACAATCTGGGGCCTGCTCCTGAGCCGAATCTTACGGTTCTCTGGTCTACAAAGCTTCCGACAAACTTCAAGAGATTCTGCGCTAAGATGTCGATAAAGACGTCGGCTATACAGTATGAGAACGACGATCTTATGAGAGTTACTCACGGCGACGATTACGCTATCGCCTGCTGTGTATCCTCTATGAGAATAGGCAAGGAAATGCAGTTCTTCGGTGCAAGAGCAAATCTTGCCAAGTGCCTGCTTTATGCAATAAACGGAGGCGTTGACGAAAGACTTAAAATTCAGGTAGGCCCTAAGTACAGACCCGTTACAGGCGATTATCTTGATTACGACGACGTTATGTCCAAGTATGACGATATGATGGAATGGCTTGCGGGACTTTATGTAAACACTCTGAACGTTATCCATTATATGCACGATAAATACTGCTACGAAAAGGTTCAGATGGCTCTGCATGACAGAGATGTCAAGAGGTACTTTGCAACGGGAATTGCGGGACTTTCGGTTGTTGCCGATTCGCTTTCCGCTATCAAGTACGCTAAGGTAAAGTGTATAAGGGACGAGGACGGTATCGTTACGGATTACGAGGTCGAGGGAGATTTCCCGAAATACGGAAACAACGACGACCGTGTTGACAAGATCGCCGTCAATATCGTAAGAAGCTTTATGGACAAGATAAGAAAGCACCATACCTACAGAGACGGTGTTCCTACGATGTCTATTCTTACCATTACTTCAAACGTTGTTTACGGAAAGAAAACCGGTTCTACTCCGGACGGAAGAAAGATCGGTGTGCCTCTTGCTCCGGGAGCTAACCCGATGCACGGCAGAGATACGCACGGTGCGGCGGCTTCGCTGTCTTCTGTAGCTAAGCTTCCGTTCAGACACGCACAGGACGGAATTTCAAACACATTCTCCATAATCCCTGACGCACTCGGCAAGGACGATCAGGTATTTATGGGCGATCTTGACATTGAGAGCATTGCAAAGGAGCTTAACGATGGGGTTTAACGTAAAAAAGGATGAGGACGAATCTCAGGTAAACGAGCTTGTTGAAATGATAGACAGACTTATGGAAAACGGCGGCGGACATCTTACCGTTGATGTGGACGAGACCGCTGAGGGACTTAATGTAAAAACCTACAGCACCTCAGACTGCGGCTGTGACGGAAAAACCGCCTGCTGCCAGCCGACCGAGGAGGACGCTGTTGACGGCGGAGACGAATAGTATCGGAACTTTACGGGAGAGGGAAAGTCATGAAAAAAGACTTTCCCGGCGAATCCCGAAAACAAAGAAAGGAAATGATCTTATGGCAAACTTTGAACCGAACGAAGCACAGGTAGACAATCTGATCGGACTGCTTGACGGTTACGCTGAAAAGGGCGGACACCACCTTAATGTAAACGTACTTAACAGAGAAACTCTTCTCGACGCTCAGGCTCATCCTGAAAAATATCCGCAGCTCACTATAAGAGTATCGGGCTATGCCGTTAATTTTGTAAAGCTTACAAAGGAACAGCAGGACGATGTTATTTCGAGAACCTTCCATAGTAGTTTGTGATGTTTTTTGATGTTTATTACTTATGATTGATTTTGCAGCAGCGGACGGTCGGGAGCCGTTCGCTGTTTGTTTTATCTGAAAGGAAGGATCTTTATGGAGGGCTTTATACATTCTACCGAAAGCTTCGGTACTGTTGACGGGCCGGGGATAAGGTTTGTTATATTTTTTCAGGGCTGTCCTATGAGATGCCTTTACTGTCACAATCCCGATACATGGAGGATCGGTGCGGGGGAAAGGCGGACGGCTGAAAGTCTGTTGGAGGAATACGACTCTGTAAAAGAATTCATGCGCGGCGGAGGAATAACCTGCACGGGAGGCGAGCCGCTTTTACAGCTTGATTTTGTGACGGAGCTTTTTGAAAAGGCTTACGGCAGGAATATACACACCTGTCTTGACACGTCGGGGATAGTTTTTACGCCTGATGACACGGAAAAGTTTGAGAGGCTTTGCGGGGTCACCGACCTTGTTATGCTGGACATAAAGCACATTGACAGGGAGAAACACAAAAAGCTGACGGGGCATTACAATGACAACATTCTTGCTTTTGCAAAGTTTCTTTCCGATCGAGGCGTTCCGATCTGGATAAGGCACGTTGTTGTACCGGGGATAACCGACAGAGATGAGTTTTTATTCCGTTTGGGAGAATTTTTGGCGGAGCTTAAAACGCTGAAGGCTCTGGACGTTCTGCCTTATCACACAATGGGAAAGGTCAAGTATGAACAGCTTGGGATTGAATATCCTTTAGGCGACACGCCGCCGCTGGAAAAGTGCGAGGCGGTGAGGGCGAGAGATGTTATTATGAGAGGGCTGAAAAGCGAACTGTTAAAACGGAAGAATAAGGGCTGATATGTGAAAATCCCGGCTTTTTGCTAAGCCGGGATTTTTTGTGTGTAATTAATTTATTCGTAGAACCGGTATTCTTCACCTGCTATCGAGATCGGTATCTGCATAGTGCTGACAAAGGCTGTATCTTTGATATGCGTTAAGAGGTCGTCAAGCTTTGAGTCGTCTGCAAGGTCGATCCGTAACGCTTCGACTCCCGATGAGGTCGGCGGAGAAACATATTCTATATCTGTGATATTATAGTTGTCCTTATTGCTTTCAAGGTGTGTGCAGAGAGTTTCCACTATTCCGTTGACTCTGATACCGCCGCCGAATTTTATATCGGTTGCTGAAAGATCAACATTGCAGTCTGTAAGCAGGTTTTTCAGTTCATCTACATTATGCTCGTAACAGACATATATTTCTACTTTGTCATCTGATCTTGATGAGGAGGAAAAACCGAAATCATATCCTATATCACAAAGCTTGCTGACAAGGTTCTGAATCATTACCGGGTCTGAAATTACCGTGTCGCTGACAGGCAGGTCCTCGCTTGGCTCGATTCTTTCGGTGTGGACGTCCGCAAGGTTCTCGTTTAGCCCTTTTATCTCAAGATATGATTTTATGCGCAGGACGCCGTCATAGTCTGGGACGGTAACGTCAAGATATGTGTCGCGGTTCTCTATGGAAATTATAGCAAATTCGGTCTTTTTACTTTCAAGGACTGTTTGAATATTTTCAAGATCGTTCTTTTCAGGATTGCTGTCTGTAGACCCAGTCGAGGCTGGCTGTACAGTACTGCTGGAAATCGGTGATGATTTATCAGAGCATCCTGCAAGGCAAGCGGTGGTCATAAGTACTGCAAGCATTAATAATACAGCTTTTTTAATAGTTTTGTTCTCCTTATTTTAATACGATTTGGTTATATTTATATTCCAACTTTATTATATCATACAATTTACACAAAAGCAAGTCTTTTTAATTCGGGTCGCAGTGTACTTCAGGAAGTAGAAACTCAGCCCGAAGATTAGGCCTGCGGTGGTTTTTCTATAGCATTAAACCGTACGAAATCTGCTTGGTGGTTCTTATTTTACGCTGTTGTATATTTGAGTTACTTACAACGCAGCATAAGAATCATCAAATGGACTCTGTACGGTTTAATGCTATGGAAAAGACCACACAAGCGAGATCTTCGGGCAGAGTAGTTACTCCTTGAAGTACCTATCGACCCGAATTAAAAGAACGGTTTAATGCTATGGAGAAGTTAATGCAAGCGAGGTCTTCGGGCGGGAAAAGTTACTCCCTGCACTACCTTGCGACCCGAATTAAAAAAATTGTGTTAAAACCCTTTACAAGGATTTTTATTTGTGGTATAATAGTAATCGTAAAAATTTGCGTTAAAAAGGAGGAGCTTATAGTGCAGAAGGCATATCTGATTTTGGAAAACGGTACTATATTCGAGGGTAAAAGCTTCGGCGCGGCGGGAGAAGCTATCGGCGAAATTGTTTTTACAACGGCTATGACAGGTTATCTCGAGACACTTACCGACCCTAGTTACTACGGACAGATCGTTGTTCAGACATTCCCGTTAATTGGTAATTACGGCGTTATTCCCAGTGATTTTGAAAGCGGTTGTCCTCATGTTAAAGCTTATATTGTAAGAGATTGGTGTCAAGAGCCCAGCAACTTCCGTTGTGAGGGTGATCTTGACACTTTTTTAAAGAAGAACAACATTGTGGGATTGTACGGTATCGACACCCGTCAACTCACTAAGATCGTTCGTGAATCGGGCGTTATGAACGGCAAGATCGTACCGGAGGGTTCAAGCTTCGGCCTTACGGATCTGAAAAATTACACCATTGTTGACGCGGTGAAGAACACGACCTGCGATAAGGAACAGGTTTTTACTCCTGAGGGAGAGGTAAAGAGAAAGGTCGTTCTTTATGATTTCGGCGCTAAGCACAACATTGGAAGAGAGCTTGTCAAGAGGGGCTGTGAGGTTACGGTAGTTCCGGCTTACACCAAGTTTGAGAGGGTAATGGAGTTTGCTCCGGACGGAATTATGCTCTCAAACGGACCGGGAGATCCTGCGGAGAACGTTGAGATTATCGAGGAGCTGAGAAAGCTTTCGGAGAAGAAGATACCGACCTTTGGAATTTGTCTGGGTCATCAGCTTCTGGCGCTTGCTCACGGGGCTAAGACGCACAAGCTGAAATACGGTCACAGGGGAGCTAATCAGCCTGCGGAGAACACGGAGACGGGAAGAGTTTACATTACTTCTCAGAATCACGGCTATGCGGTTGAGAATGACTCTCTTCCTGAGGGCGAGGCAAAGGTGCTTTATGTGAACGCCAACGACGGTACCTGCGAGGGTGTAAGATACCTGAACGAGCCTGCTTTTTCCGTACAGTTCCATCCTGAGGCCTGCGGCGGTCCGCACGACACCGATTTTCTGTTCGATGAATTTATTTCTTTGATAGATAACAACAAGAAGTAATAATTGCATACAAGTGAGGAGTGAGGAGTGAGGAGTGAGGAATTGCCCGCTTTGTTACTTCTGTGGTTAAAATGACCGATATACTCCGAATTGATTTATTATTGGTGAAGTATGGAAAATGAATATTCGTTTGCTTACAGTTATCATTTTGGGAAAAATCCTATAGTTAGCAAAAGCTTTGCTTTTGCGCTCAGAATCGTCAAGCTGTATAAATATCTGTGCGATGAGAAGAAAGAATATGTTATGTCAAAACAGATTCTGAGAAGCGGAACAAGCATTGGCGCAAATGTTGCTGAGGCTGAGTGTGCGGTGAGCCGCAAGGACTTTCGCTCGAAAATGTATATTGCTTTTAAAGAGAATGTTGAAACAATGTATTGGCTTGACCTGTTGGCGGCATCTGAATATTTGACAGAAGAACAGTATCATTCAATTCAGCTCGACTGCATGGGATTGAAAAAAGATATTGTCTTCGATAATAAAATCAATGAGCGGTGAAGAATAAACTGCTCATAAAATACAGGAGGACTGGACGGGTGCAGTGCTTACGGAAGTAGATGAGGGGAAAATTCCTCATTTCTCACTCCTCATTCCTCATTAACTATTACAGAAAGGATTGAATTTAAGTGCCTTTAAATAAAGATATTAAGCGAGTTCTTGTTATTGGTTCGGGTCCGATCGTTATCGGACAGGCGGCTGAGTTCGACTATGCCGGAACACAGGCTTGCCGTGCGCTCAAGCAGGAGGGGCTTGAGGTCATTCTTATCAACTCAAACCCGGCTACAATTATGACGGATAACGCTATGGCGGACAAGATATACATCGAGCCGCTTACTCTTGAAACTGTCAAGAGAGTTATCAAGAAGGAACGTCCTGACAGTCTGCTTTCTACGCTGGGCGGTCAAACGGGTCTTACGCTTTCGATGCAGCTTGCTAAGGAGGGTTTCCTTGACAAGTACGGCGTTAAGCTCCTTGGCGCGAATCCTGAGACTATCGACAAGGCTGAGGACAGACAGATGTTCAAGGACACTATGGAGTCTATCGGACAGCCCTGCATTCCTTCAAAGGTCGTAAACACTGTCGAGGACGCTGTTGATTTTGCCAATCAGCCGGGTATCGGTTATCCGCTTATCATCAGACCTGCGTTTACTCTCGGCGGTACGGGCGGAGGAATCGTAAATAATGAGGAAGAACTGAAGGAGATCACAAGAAACGGTCTTTATCTTTCTCCTATTACTCAGGTGCTTGTTGAGAAGTGCATTGCGGGCTGGAAAGAGATAGAGTTCGAGGTTATGAGAGACGCAAAGGGCAACGTTATCACTGTTTGCTCTATGGAGAACTTCGATCCCGTGGGCGTACATACGGGTGATTCTATCGTTATCGCTCCTGCGGTAACCCTTGCGGACAAGGAATATCAGATGCTTCGTTCGGCAGCTTTGAAGATCATCGATACACTGAAAGTAGAGGGCGGCTGTAACTGCCAGTTTGCGCTTAATCCGGACAGCTTTGAATATGCCGTTATCGAGGTAAACCCGAGAGTTTCGCGTTCTTCTGCACTGGCGTCAAAGGCGACGGGTTATCCTATTGCAAAGGTTGCGGCTCAGATCGCTATCGGATACACGCTGGACGAGATAAAGAACGCTGTTACGGGCAAGACTTACGCTTGCTTTGAGCCGGCGCTTGACTATGTTGTAGTTAAACTGCCTAAGTGGCCTTTCGACAAGTTCGTTTATGCTAAGCGTGAGCTTGGCACTCAGATGAAGGCTACCGGTGAGGTAATGGCTATCGGTTCGACTTTCGAGCAGGCTATTATGAAGGCGGTAAGAGGTGCGGAGATCGGTCACGACTGTCTTATTTCTCCGAAAATGGTGGACCTTGACGACAAGACTATCCATGACAGGCTTTACGACTGCACGGATGAGAGACTTTTTGTTGTATACGAGGCGCTGAGAAGAGGAGTGACCGTTGACGAGATACACGACATTACGAAGATCGACGAATGGTTCCTTTACAAGCTATGCAAGCTTATCGACATGGAGAAAAGACTTGCAGATGATTTTAACAACGATACTTATATCGAGGCTAAGAAGATCGGTTACACCGATAAGGTGATCGAGAAGATCACAGGCAAGAAGATCGAAAAGCCTGCTCACGCCGTATTCAAAATGGTTGATACCTGTGCGGCTGAGTTTGCGGCTCAGACTCCTTATTTCTACTCTACATATGACAATGAGGACGAGGCAAGCGAGTTTATCGCAAGCAAGGGTCCCGACAGAAAGACGGTTATCGTATTCGGTTCGGGTCCTATCAGGATCGGACAGGGTATCGAGTTCGACTACGCTTCGGTTCACTGCGTATGGGCTTTGAAGGAAAAGGGCTATGATGTTGTTATCGTAAACAACAACCCGGAGACGGTTTCTACAGACTTCGATACTGCGGACAGACTTTATTTCGAGCCTCTTACAGACGAGGACGTAATGAACATTATCAGAGTTGAAAAGCCTGTGGGCGTTGTTGTGGCGTTCGGCGGACAGACGGCTATCAAGCTTACAAAGCATATGTCTGAGAACGGAGTAAACATTCTTGGCACGCCTCCTGATTCTATCGACGCGGCGGAGGACAGAGAGAGATTTGACGAGCTGCTTGAACAGCTGAAGATAAAGCGCCCTCAGGGCTTTACGGTAATGACCTGCGACGAGGCTCTTGAGGTTGCCAACAAGATACACTATCCTGTACTTATGAGACCTTCCTATGTTCTCGGCGGACAGAACATGATAATTGCGTTCAATGACGACGACATAAAGGAATACATGGCTATCATTCTCGATCAGGGTATCGAGAACCCTGTGCTTATCGACAAGTATCTTATGGGCACGGAGCTTGAGATAGACGCTATATGCGACGGCGAGGATATTCTTATTCCGGGCATTATGGAGCATATCGAGAGAACGGGTATCCACTCGGGCGACTCGATAGCGGTTTATCCTGCATGGAACGTTTCGGACAGCCTTATCGACAGGATAATCGAATGCTCTAAGAAGCTTGCAATTTCCCTTAACACAAAGGGCCTTGTGAATATTCAGTACATCGCTTACAATGATGAGATATATGTAATCGAGGTAAATCCCCGTTCTTCGAGAACTATTCCGTACATTTCAAAGGTAACGGGTGTTCCTATGGTCGATCTGGCTACTAAATGTATGCTGGGTGAAAAGCTCAGGGATATGGGCTACGGTACGGGTCTTTACAGAAATTCCCCGTATGTTGCCGTTAAGGTGCCTGTATTCTCCTTTGAAAAGCTTATCGGCGTTGACAATCATCTCGGTCCTGAGATGAAGTCTACGGGCGAGGTGCTTGCGGTTTCAAGCTCCCTTGAAGAATCGCTGTACAAGGGCCTTACTGCCGCAGGCTACAAGCTTGGCAAAAAAGGCGGAGTATTTATCACGGTGAGAGACGCCGACAAGAGCGAGATACCGCACACGGCTAAGCTGTTTTCCGATCTCGGGTTCAAGATATACGCTACGCAGGGAACTGCAAACGTTCTTCACGAGCACGGTATCCAAGCGGAGACGGTAGCTAAGATACACGAAAACGAGAGCAACAACACGCTTACTCTTATCGAGAGCGGAAAGATCGCTTATGTTATCTCTACTTCATCAAAGGGCAGGATACCTACAAGAGATTCTGTTAAGATAAGAAGAAAGACGGTTGAATGGAACATTCCTTGTCTTACCTCTATAGACACTGCCAACGCTATTGCGGCCTCTATCAGAAGCAAGTACACTGAGGAGACTACGGAGATCGTTGACATCAACAACATGAGAACCGAAAAACAGAATATTGAGTTTACCAAAATGCAGGGCTGTGGAAACGACTATATTTACTTTAACTGCTTTAATCAGAGAATTGACAATCCCGAGGGACTTGCGCTCAATCTTTCCGACAGACATTTCGGTATCGGCGGCGACGGTGTGATACTTATATGCAGATCGAAGGTCGCGGACGCTAAGATGAGAATGTTCAATCTGGACGGTTCAGAGGGCAAGATGTGCGGAAACGGCATAAGATGCGTTGCAAAGTTCATGAGGGACAACGGCATTGTGGATAAGGACGAGATGGAGATCGAGACCTTGTCGGGAATAATCAAGGTTTCGCTTATACGTCATTACGGCGAGGTAAACGGCGCTACGGTAAACATGGGCAAGGCTATTCTTGCGCCGAATCTTATTCCTGTTGATCTTGAGCCTGATAAGAACGGCAGGGTAGTTGACAGAAAGGTCAATATTGCCGGAACTGATTATAATGTTACCTGCGTATCCATGGGTAATCCTCACGCAGTGGTATTTATGAACAATGTGGACGCACTGGACATTGACAAGGTAGGTCCTCAGTTTGAACACGATAAGGTATTCCCGGAGAGGGTGAATGCCGAGTTTATCAAGGTCATTGACGATCATACTCTGAAAATGAGAGTATGGGAGAGAGGTTCAGGAGAGACATGGGCCTGCGGAACGGGCGCCTGCGCTGCTGCTGCGGCGGCTGTGCTGAACGGTTACTGCAAGAAGGATACGGACATTATGGTAATGCTAAAGGGCGGCAATCTGAAGATACGCTACACCGACGACGCCGTTTATCTGACGGGTGACGCTGTAACGGTATTCTCGGGTCACATTGTAATGTAAATTGCACAAGATAAGGAGTGTTTATTATGCCAACGATCAATGAAAATTTTTTGAAGCTTGAGAAGAATTACCTCTTCATCAATATTGCCAAGAAGGTAAACGCTTTTACTGCCGCTCACCCGGACGCCGATATTATCAGAATGGGTATCGGCGACGTTACTCAGCCTATCGCTAAGTGCGTTGTTGAGGCGATGAAAAAGGGCGCTGACGAAATGGGCGTTAAGGAGACTTTCAAGGGTTATGAGGACAGCGGAACAGGTTATGATTTTCTGAAAGAGGCTGTTGCCGGTTACTACAAGAGCTTTGGTGTTGACATTCCCGCCGACGATATAAGGATCAACGACGGTGCGAAGTCGGACTGCGGAAACATTGTCGATATTTTCGGAAACGACAATGTGGTGCTTATTACCGACCCTGCATATCCCGTATATGTTGATACTAACCTTATGAGCGGCAGAACGGTTATTTATGCCGATTCAAACGAGGAGAACAGCTTTGCGGCTATGCCTGATGAGAATGTAAAGTGCGATCTTATTTATCTTTGCTCGCCTAACAATCCGACGGGTTCGGTTTACACCAAGGATCAGCTCAAGGTCTGGATAGATTATGCAAAGAAGAATAACGCTGTTATTATTTACGATTCGGCGTATGAGGCGTTCATCACTGAGGAGAATGTTCCGAGAAGTATATTTGCGGTAGAGGGTGCGAAGGAGTGCGCAATTGAGATGTGCTCGCTTTCAAAGACTGCCGGATTTACGGGAATGAGATGCGGTTATACGGTTATTCCTCACGAGCTGACTGTTAAGGCCTCCGACGGAAGTGAGGTTTCCGTATCACAGATCTGGGGAAGAAGAGAAGGCTCTAAGTTCAACGGCGTTTCTTATCCTGTACAGTGTGCGGCCGCGGCGGTGTTCTCTGAAGAGGGAATGAAGCAGACAAGGGCTAACATTGAATATTATCAGCAAAATGCGAGAGTAATCGCCGCCGCACTTGACGAGATCGGAATCAAGTACACGGGCGGAAAAAACTCGCCTTACATCTGGCTCAAGTGTCCGAACGATATGGGCTCATGGGAATTTTTCGACCTTTTGCTTGAGAAGGCTAACGTTGTCGGAACACCGGGAGCGGGATTCGGAAAGAACGGCGAGGGCTGGTTCAGACTTACGGCGTTCGGCGATAAGGACAGAACAGTCGAGGCAATGGAGAGAATCAAAAAGCTGTTGAAGTAACGCAAAGCAGCGGAGCGATTTTGTGACACCGCTCATGAAAGCATATAAACATAAAGCGTGGGGAAATCCAAACGGGAATTTCCACACGCTTTTTTATTGGCTGTACCGCACGACCCGTAAGGGCATTTGTTCATTACGGAAACTGCAAAAATACGGTAATTAGCAGGTTTGTGTAATGAAAATGCCTTGTTAGGTATTGCCGTTACATATTGCCCAGACCGAAGCTTATTGAAAGCGCCGAATTGACGGCGGACATCGAGTTTACGTCAAGTGTACCCATTTTTTCCTTCAGCCTTTTTTTGTCCAATGTACGGATTTGTTCAAGAAGAACAACAGAATCCTTCGCAAGACCGCAGGTTCCGCCGTTGACCTCTATGTGCGTCGGAAGCTTTGCTTTTTCACGCTGGCTGGTGATAGCCGCGGCGATGACCGTTGGGGAATGCTTGTTGCCTACGTCGTTCTGTACTATCAGTACCGGCCGCATTCCGCCTTGTTCCGAACCTACCACAGGACTCAGATCCGCATAATAAATATCGCCCCTGTGTACCGTCACTTGTAACACTCCTATTCTTCAGGCGCTCGCCCTGATTTGCAAGCGGAGTACCGTTTGCCTGTACCTATTATTCCCATATATAAGCGTTTTAATCAACGTTCTGTTTTTGGCCGACAAAAAAGTTTCAGGAATGAGCTGATTATAGCGAAGCGTATCAAGTTCCACCGCGTGAGTTCCATGTTTGAACGTGGCGAATTTGATTTAATCAGCGCCTTCTTGGCTTTTGTCGGGGAGTAATCGGACTGAGTGGTGCAGGGCTGTTATATTTTATGCAGGTGGGCGCGCGGCGGTGAAAATGAGCGGTGCGGCCTTTGGCAGATTTCATACCTTTTTACTCGGTTGACTTATGGTCGGGGTAGTGGTATACTGATATAATATGATATGTATGGCGGTGCCGGTCAAGGGCGGATTGCGGATCTGTGCGGTATTGCCTTGATACGGAAAGGAATGATCATAATGAGCGAGGAGTGTAATCACAACTGCGAAAGCTGTTCCGCTAACTGTTCGGAGAGGAGCAGAGAGAGCTTTCTGGAAAGTCTTAATCCTGCAAGCAGTGTGAAAAAGGTTTACGCTGTAATGAGCGGAAAGGGCGGAGTAGGAAAATCCTTGGTGACAAGTATGCTTGCCGTACTTGCGCAGAGAAACGGTCTGAGGACTGCCGTTCTTGACGCGGATATTACGGGTCCGTCTATACCGACGGCTTTTAACATTCACGAAAAGGCACAGACTGATATGTATGGTATTATTCCGGCGAAGAGCAAGACGGGGATAGATGTGATGTCCTTGAATCTGCTGCTTGAAAACGAGACCGATCCTGTGGTATGGAGAGGTCCTGTTATTGCGGGAGCGGTCAAGCAGTTCTGGACGGACGTTGTATGGAAGGACATAGACGTTATGTTTATAGATATGCCGCCGGGAACGGGCGATGTTCCGCTTACCGTTTTTCAGTCTATTCCTGTTGACGGTATCGTAGTGGTGACTTCGCCGCAGGAGCTTGTTTCCATGATAGTTGAAAAGGCTGTCAACATGGCTGATATGATGGATATTCCTGTGCTTGGCATTGTGGAAAATATGTCCTATTTTGAATGCCCCGACTGTCACAAGAGACATAGCATTTACGGTGAAAGCCACATTGAGGACATTGCGGAGAAATTCGGTATCAATGCGGTTTCGAGGATACCTATCGATCCGAAGCTTTCCGCTGCCTGCGACGCGGGTCTTATCGAGCTTTTCGAGGGCGACTGGCTTGACGGACTGTTAAATGAGCTTACGGAATTTTTATAAGAACGGACGGGAGCGAAAATGGCTTTTGATTACAAGAAAGAATACAAGGAATTTTATATGCCTAAAAACAAGCCCTGTATTGTGAATGTACCGCCGATGAATTATATTGCTGTTCGGGGCGAGGGGGATCCTAACGTTGAGAACAGCGAGTACAAGCAGTCCATAGGACTTTTATACGGCATTGCTTTTACCGTTAAGATGAGCAAGAAGGGCGGAAGGCAGATAGATGGGTATTTTGACTATGTGGTTCCTCCGCTTGAGGGTTTCTGGCGGCAGGAGGGCGCTGACGTCATAGACTACTTGCACAAGGAAAATTTCAAGTTTATTTCGGTAATAAGGCTTCCCGATTTCGTCACAAAAGAGGATTTTGAATGGGCTGTTGCAGAGGCTGAAAGGAAAAAGAAAACGGACTTTTCCAAGGTAGAATTTCTTTCGGTGGACGAAGGGTTATGCGTTCAATGTATGCACATCGGAGCATATGACGATGAGCCTGCGACGGTGGCGCTTATGGACGAATACATTTCCGAGCATGGGTATGCAAATGATATTACGGACGACAGGCTTCATCACGAGATATATCTCAGCGATGCAAGGAGAGTTGCGCCGGAAAGGCTTAAGACGGTTATCAGACATCCGATAAAGAAAATATAAAAATGACTGCCGCACATTTTGGTATGTGCGGCAGTCATTTTGTATAAAATCGGTTTATTTTAATTTGGTTGTGATTGTGTTCAGGCTGTCGGCGAGTCCGTTCGGGAGATCTTTATAATGCTCCTCTGTTCTGATCTCGCAGACGAAAAAAACTGTGGCGTTATAGGCGTAGTCGGTTATGCCTTTGCCCTGATTGGGGTGTGATTTGGAGTAGACCATATCACAGCAGAAAAGGGTGACAAGCACTATACAGGCGGTAAGCTTTGCTTTAAAGGAAAGCTTTTTCAGCAGGTCGTCAAAGAACGGCGCCATGATATAGATGCCCACACAGCCTGCAAAGCCGAAGATCAGCACTCCTTCAAGACATATTCTTCCGTTGATGTTGCAGAAGTAGCCTGTATAGTCCCAGTATTTCATATGCTTGAAGGTTTCAAGATACCAGCTTGTGGCATACTCTACCACTGAGCATATCAGTATTACAAGGAAAAAGGTTGTGACGTGGCGGTCTATGAATTTTTTGAGCAGGATTATTCCGCACACTCCGCCGAAGCCGTATATCGGAAGCCACGGACCGAACATTGTGCCTCGGTTTACGAAAACTCCGTCCTCGACGACGTGTATACCGACCTCCCATATCCAGCCGATAAATGAGAATATGAAAAACAGCAGGATATATGTCATAACCGTATAATTTCTGTGATAGTCGCGGTGGACTATTGTTTTATTGGCAAAGCGGCTGAAGTGCGACTGCCTTCCGGCGGCAAGACCGGGGTATTGTTCAAAGCTTCTGAGGTCGTCTAAGGTAAGGGCTTTTTCCATTATTCATCACCTCCGGCCGTTGTTTCGTCATCGCCGACGTCGGCGGTGCAGACGGTTTTAAATCTTACTATATCGGGATTTTCTCCCTTTGCTACAGCTTCCTCTGTCATAAGCTCTTCAAGGAAGTCAAGGTCGAGAAGCTTATCGTTAAGCTCCTCGCTGTAGAGAAGCTTATTCTTTATTGCCTCGCGGCGGAGTCTGAGATAGACTTCCGTGTCTATCGCGGTTTTATAGGGGTTACTGAAAAGTATGCCCACGATACCGAATGAGACAGATGAGAGGACAGTCCAGCCCAGCATTGAAAGGTCTATCTTGAAAAGCTCCCACTTATGCCCTTTGGTCATATACCTTGAAAGTGTTATAGCCTTTTTGGTTTTTATATTGGGGTTTTCAGCGCATATGAACGGTATCATTGAATAGGAATAATACTTTATGGGGATAGCTACGATCGTAAGGAACCAGAGAGTCTGATAAATATTTGCAACGAACATAGTTTTTGCGGGGTGAAGAGTACGCTCACGAAACAGGAAACCAAGACGTCCTGTTCTGGTTTTTTTGTAAGTATGGTTTTCAAGGAAAAAGCGCCTTTCGCATACCAGCAGAATGTTTACTATGAAAATCGTAAAAAACAAGGTGAAAAGGAAATATGCAAAGGAAACTATGGTATCCCATGTGGCTTTTCTGCCAAGCACGTTTGAAACTGCTGTGAGGAATGAAAACTGGTATGAATTGCTTTTGGTCATGTTGTCAAAATATGAGGCGGCAGAGGCGGTAAGTCCGTTTAGCCGCTTGTTCAGATAGGACTCGGCTTTTTCCTTTGCGGTACGGCTGAAGTCAAAGGTGTCGGCGAGGGCTTCAAGGTTGGAACTGCTTCCGGACGATCCGAAAAAGGTTACTTCCTTTGAATTAAGGCCTTCCACGCCGTAGCGTTTATATTCTTCCATCCATCTGGTAACGGCGTCGGGGTTGTCGATGTTCCATTTATCGCTTACTTCTTCGGCGGTAAGCTCGTTTTTGATCATATCCTCAAGGATATCTTCCTTATCCTCGGCGTCGTATTTCAGGTCGGCGACATGGGTGTTGTCGTAGCTTGATACCCCCTGAAAGGTGGAACCGTATTCGCCTGAAATAAACACCATTATAAAACAGACGGCGATACAGGCGATATAGTTTCGTTTTACCCTCAGCTTTGCGGCGGTTTTAAGATGCTTGCGGGGAATCTTCTCTTTTTCCGCGGGCATTTTTCCGCCCTTATTTGGCTGTTCGTTTTTACTCATTTCTTTCTCCGTTCATAATTTTACTGTCATACTTTGGCACAAAAAAACCGATCACTGTGCACGTTGGAGTGTGACAGCTTTTCTGCCGTATCGGTCAAGTTTTATTTGGCTGTCGGCAGTATTTCAATTCAACCTTATATAAGGCGTAAAAAAATTACGCTGCAATTCGACCGTAATTGTCATATCAATAATTATATCTTTATTTCGACATATTGTCAACAATTATTTTCACATTGTAAGAACAAATTAAGATATTTATGTGAATTTAGAATTTATTTCCGTTTTGATTTTGTAAAAATGTGCATGAAAAATTTAGGGCGGACGACGGCGCTTTTTGCATAAATCGCAGGAAACGGCAGAAAATATATTCAAAGTTAAAAATCGAAAGGAAGGATTTGAATGGCTCAGAATGCAACAAAGATAATGAACAATCCGCCGTCGGTGATCTCTTCGGCGGCTGTTGGCGGATGTAAGGAAAACGAAGGCCCTTTGGGTGATTATTTTGACAAGATAAACGACGATCCTTATTTTACTACGGATACTTTTGAAAAGGGAGAGAGCCAGCTCCAGAAACAGGCGATCATACACGCGCTCAGCAAGGCACAGCTTGAGCCGAAGGACATCGGGGTATTATTCGGAGGAGATCTGCTCAATCAATGCGTGGGAACGACCTACGGGATAAGGACATTTGAGATGCCCTTTCTGGGCATATACGGAGCCTGTTCGACCATGGCGGAGGGATTGCTGCTGGCGTCTCTGTTCGTGGACAGGAAGATATGCGACAAGGCAATGGCGGTCACCTCGTCTCATTTCTGCACTGCCGAGAGGCAATACAGGTTTCCCCTCAACTACGGCGGACAGCGGACTCCCACATCTCAATGGACTGCCACGGCTTCGGGAGCGCTGGTGGTGTCCTACACGGATCAGGCGCCCTACGTCAGAGCCTGTACTATTGGCAAGATCGTAGATATGGGCGTAAGCGACGCAAACAACATGGGTGCGGCGATGGCGCCGGCGGCTTTTTCGACCATAAGCACATTTTTTACCGACACGGGAATGAAGCCGGAGGATTTTGATTTTATCGTTACGGGCGACCTCGGAAAGGTGGGAAGCAGGATACTGTGCGAGCTTTTTGAACGTGAGGGGATCAATATCCGTGATAATCACAAGGACTGCGGAATGATGCTTTATGATTTTGACGAGCAGGACATTCACGCGGGAGGAAGCGGCTGCGGCTGTGCGGGCAGCGTACTTTGCGGATATTTTCTTCCTAAGCTCAGGGCGGGGGAGATAAAGAACATTCTGTTTGCCGCGACGGGTGCGCTGATGTCTCCGACGGTAAATCAGCAGGGGGAGTCTATCCCTTCAATTTCTCATCTTGTATGGCTTTCTCACGAAAGCGGAAGGGAGTAGGATATGGAATATTTATGGGCGTTTATAATCGGCGGCCTTTTTTGCGCGGTGGGACAGGTGCTGATAGATTTCACTAAGCTTACGCCGGCAAGGATACTTGTGGCGTATGTAGTGGGCGGAGTAATACTCGGTGCGTTGGGTATTTACAAGCCGTTGATAGATTTTGCGGGAAGCGGCGCAAGCGTACCGCTGACGGGATTCGGTTATCTCCTTTACAAGGGCGTAAGGGAGCAGGTAGACAAGATAGGCTTTCTTGGGATATTTACGGGAGGACTGACCGCTTCGGCGGCGGGGATAACGGCGGCTATGCTGTTTGCGTTTATAATGTCCTTCTTTTTCAGGAGCAGTACGAAGAAATAGCTTTTAATGTGTAATTAAGGCAACACCGCACAACTACCGCCTAACGGCTTTGTGTACGTCTAACTTGCCAATTTTCCGTCATCTTGCACAGAAACTCCTTGAAAGACGCAAGTATTCCTGCGTCGTTTCCAAATTTTAATCGAAAGCGCTATGGCGTTTTTGTTGACAAATCAAATGATATGTTTTATAATTGCTAATAAGAAAAATCGGAATTTGGAGAAGAAATCTATGGCTAAGGTTTTTATGATGTGCGGAAAGCTTTGCAGTGGTAAGAGTACATATGCTAAAGAAATCAGCGAGAAATATAATGCCGTAATTCTTTCAGTTGATGAAATCACACTTGCATTGTTCGGACAAGGCGCAGGAGAAAAACATGACTGCTATGTTGAAAAAACAGAAACATATTTATATGATAAATCTCTTGAAATCATTGGTTCAGGAATCAATGTTGTATTAGATTGGGGGTTCTGGACTGCAAAAGAACGTGAATATGCGAGAAAATTTTATTCATCAAACGATATTGATTATGAGTTTCATTATATAGATATTGATTCATTTGAATGGTTAAAACGATTGCAAAAGAGAAATCGAGATGTACTCGAACATAAATCAAATGCGTATTATGTCGATGAAGGTCTTGCAGAAAAGTTTATGACTGTTTTTGAAATTCCAAGTAAAAATGAAATTGATGTATGGGTGAGCAAGTAAAATTCTGTTTATATGAATAAGATAATAATTCGTCCGAAAGCAGTTTGTCATAATCGCTTTCGGGCGGAATTTTTTATGACTTGGTGAAAGCTGAATGAAAATCCTGTGAAATTTGATAAAAGTTAATAATCAGTTTATATTTATCTGCTATAATCCCCCATAAAGAAAAGAGGTTGCAATATGAACGGATTTATGTATAAATTATCGAGATTTTTTCAGGGCAGATACGGAATTGACAAGCTGTTTTACGGGATATGCGGCGTTGCGGTGGCAGTTAGTGCGGCTAATTTGTTTGTGCGCTCGATCTGGTTACAGCTTCTGGTATACGCTTTGCTTATTCTGGCGGTTGCAAGGTCGCTTTCACGGAACTGCCGGAAGAGGTGTGCGGAAAATCAGAAGTTCTTATCGCTTTTCGGGGGTATCACAAAAAAGTTTTCGCTTATTCGCCGCAGATTCAAGGACAGAAAAACGCACGTTTACTGCAAATGCCCGTCCTGCAAAAAGAACCTGCGCTTACCTAAGGTGAAGGGGGAGCATACGGTGTGCTGTCCGAACTGCAAAAACAAATTCGGAATGAAAATATAGCTGTCGGTCTTGCACTGCCGCTTTCTGTATGATATACTATTATATAAGTTTAGTATATTGCTCCCCCAACTAACTCTTGAACCTTTATGCTAGTCCGGCGAACGAAACTCGTCGTTAAAAAGCCTTGCAATGCACGAGTATTACTGCGACTTTTTGCCTTGATTTTCGTCCGTCGTCCGTCGCATAAAAATTCAATAGTTAATTGGGGGAGCAATAACAGCGAGGTGATGGATTTGCAGAAGATAAATTATCAGAAAAAGCTTGACGGGATAATAGATGATGCGGTGAAAAGCGGTGTGACTCCTACTTTGCTGCTGCACAGCTGCTGTGCGCCGTGTTCGTCCTATGTACTGGAGTATTTATCCCGATACTTTAAAATAACATTGCTTTACTACAATCCCAACATTTACCCTGAAGAGGAGTACACGAAAAGAGTTTGCGAGCAGAAAAGGCTTATTTCGGAGCTTCCTGTTGTAAACAAGGTGGATTTTATCGAGGCGGGCTATAATGAGAAGGAATTCTTTGATGCTGTTAAAGGCTTGGAGGATATGCCGGAGGGCGGTGAACGCTGTTTCAGGTGTTACAGACTGAGGCTTGAAAAGGCGGCGGAACTGGCGGCAAAGGGCGGTTTCGATTATTTTACCACGACTTTGTCCATTTCACCTTACAAGAATGCGGCTAAGCTTAATGAGATCGCGGAGGAGCTTGGCGGGATCTACGATGTCAAGGCACTGCCTGCGGATTTCAAGAAGCGCGAGGGATATAAGCGCTCTATCCAGTTATCTGCCGAATACGGGCTTTACAGACAGGATTACTGCGGGTGCGTGTTTTCAAAGAGAGCAAGGGAAAAAGAAATGAATGAGCGGCGATCGGACATTTATGTTGATAACGGATAATGATAAGCTTAATGCTACACCTCAAATTGATTAATATTAATACAATTGTTTATATAAAATTAAGAACGTCAAAAAAACAATGTGCAAAATTGTTGAATCTGCATAAAACAATGTGACAAATTTGTGAAAAACGTTAATTGAAAATTTGTTTGTTGTGTGTTACAATGAAATTACAATTTATATTGAGGAGATATCGCTCAATATCTATTGAATATATTTAAATTGGAGGATTTTCAAATGAAGGTTTCTAAGATTTTGGCCGGAATGTCGGCTGCTGCTATTGCTGCTTCCGCTATGTCACTTGTTTCCTTTGCTGCAGATCCAGTAGCTCTTTCTGCTGATCTGAGCGGTGGAACAGTATCTCTTATTGATGAACTTAATGAAGACGGTTCTGTTAAGACACAGGGTGTTCTTACAGGTTCAGGAGTTGCTTTAACTGATGTTTACGGCATTGACTTCAATGTAACAGTAGGCGCTGATACAGCTGCTGCTATTGAAGCAGGCGAATGGGTAGGCGGCGGAATTGGTTACAACTCTGATTCCACAGGTTGGGCTTCCACAGAGTGGTCTTTCCAGGATGGTGTTAAGCCTGTTACTGGCGTAAAGGCTGATGACGGTTCTTATGATTTCGTACTCAAGGGTGATGCTGCTGCATTTGCTGATACAGATACATTTGCACAGGTATGGCTCCAGAACTGGTCAACTTCAGACTTCACGTTCAATGCTGTTACTCTCCTTGGCAAGGACGGAAACGCTATCGCTGTTATCACAAACGCTTCAGCAGGCGTTAAGGATGTTGAGTTGACACCTGACAACTGCAACTTCAATGCAGAGGCTAATGTCTTCTATCTTTTCGGAGACGCTTCTAAGGGTGAGGGCGGATATTTTGAGACCGCTGAGGACCTTGCTGCTGCAAACGTTACAGCTGTTACTTTTGTTCTGAACATTGACGACGCTGCTGTTGAGGCCGGCGATTGGATCGGCGGCGGAATTGGTTTCAATTCTGAGACAACAGGTTGGGAGAGCCACGAGTGGACTACACAGGCTTTCGCAACTGACGAAGAGGGTAACTATGCTGACGCAGACGGCGACGGACTTGCTGACAGAGTTAAGGAGTGCTGCGTTCAGAAGATCGCTGACGGTAAGTATGCTTATACTGTTGTAGCTGACGCTTCTATCTTCTCTGCTACTGATACATATGCTCAGGTTTGGCTGCAGGATTGGTCTAGCGGAACAGTCACACTTGACAGCATCATTCTTAATCCAACAACTGTTTATGCTAACCCTGAACAGCCTAAGATTGAGACACCTGTAGAGTCTGAGCCTGTTTCCGAGGTTGATTCCAAGGATCCTACAGATTCCAAGGATGTTGATTCCAAGGCTACAGATTCCAAGGCTACAACATCTTCTAAGGCTGCTAACAATGCTGCAAACAAGAACCCAAGCACAGGCGCTGCTGCACTTGCTGCTGTAGGCGTTGCACTATTGCAATATTCATATTTTTATTATTTATTGTAGTGATATTATCTTATGAAAATATATTAACATGACATTTTGCACAAATATTTTCGCATAAACCCGTGTTGAAACCCTTTTCATTTTACATTCAACGCTGAAATCTTGTGCAAATTTGTGCAAAATTAACAATTCGGCTTGATAAGTTTGTGAAAATGGTTTATTGAAAATATTTTTTTATTATGTTAAAATATAAATACAGTATATGTTGAGGAGATATCGCTCAATATCTATTGAATAATATTAATATGGAGGAAATTCAAATGAAGATTTCTAGAATTTTGGCCGGAATGTCGGCTGCCGCTTTGGCTGCTTCTATGATGTCAATGGCTTCTTTTGCTGCTGACGAAGCGGCTTTCAAGGGAACTAAAACCATGAGCGATTCCAGTTGGTGGACGCAGGAAGCTCTCACGGTAACGGATCTTATCGGCGATACTGCACCAGAGGATGTTTCAGAAATTAAATTTACAGCTGATACTGAGTTTAATTTCGGTTATAACAGCAATGAGATAACCGGTAAGAATAATGATGGCACTGATAGCTACTGGAAGCAGAGCACAGGAACTGAATTTTCAGTTTCCGGTGATGACATTAACTGGGATGCGGAAGTGTATTATGCTTGTTTTTCACTTTCTAAAGGCGACGGTGTAGAATACACAATTAACTGGGAAGTTTATACGGATAATTCCGATGATCCTATCAGCGGCGGTAACACCGTTGATCTCAGCGCTTATAAGAAGCAGGTAAATCTTGAACTTACCGGTGAGGGCCGTTCCGTTTCTGATAGCGGTAAAGTAAGAATCAATATTAAGCACCCTTGGGCTGGTGATGCAGATAAGGCTGCATTCAATCTTGCTGATGACTGGTCTCCTCTTGGAAATGTAGACGCAGTTGCAATTACAGTTGATATTTCAAATGTTACCGATGCTTTCACAGCATATCCTTGCTTCTCTGCAGGTATTGAAGGCGGTGTAGGTTATTGGGATGCTTCTGATAAGAACCCTGCTGTTACAGTAAATGCTGACGGTACATATACTTTTCTTGTAACATTTGATTCACCGCTTGAGTATGATGCAGAGTTTATGTTTATCGATGTTGCTACTGATCTTGCAGGTACGGATGGAGAAGACCCTGCGGTTAAGATGTCTGTTAAGAGTGTAGTTGCACTTAACAAGGAAGACAAGATTGAGTCCAACGTTGATTCTGATCCTTCTTCTGATGTAAATTCTGATCTTTCTTCCGATGTTGAATCTAAAGTTATTTTAGAGTCCGCTTCTAAGGTTGATTCCAAGGCTACAGATTCCAAGGCTACAACATCTTCTAAGGCTGCTAACAATGCTGCAAACAAGAACCCAAGCACAGGCGCTGCTGCACTTGCTGCTGTAGGCGTTGCACT
>JAETQO010000022.1 GCA_021770655.1 Ruminococcus sp.
GGGAATACTGTCCTGAAAGCGTTTTTTGACGGTGATGTCCGTATTATGAAAGGACGACTTGAGCCGGGGGCTTCTATTGGTATGCACACTCATGAGGGCAACTTTGAGATCATTTACATTCTGGAGGGGAGCGGTAAGGTGATCTATGACGGCGGGGCTGAGGCGCTTGGTGAGGGCAGCTGTCATTATTGTCCTGCGGGGCACGCTCACAGCCTTATAAATGACAGCGGCGACGATCTTATTTTCTTTGCAGTGGTGCCTCGGACGGCAGGATAAGCTGATTGAGTGTGTTTGATCTTTTAAGCGTCTGGGGCGTTTTCCGTGATAAGTTTTGTTTGCGGGAAATAGTGGGAAAGGATATCTTTGTGATCCGCCCCCTCTTTTGACATGGAGTTTGCTCCGTATTGGCTCATTCCTACGAGGTGTCCGAAGCCTTTGGACTTGAAAGTGAACTTTGTGTTCCTGAACTCGTATTCAAAGCAAGGGGAGGATATATCCAGTATTTCGCAAAAGCGGTTAGGGTCTACTGCACTGCCGCAGACGGTTAGTGATATGACATAGCCGGTATCGTCGCGCTTGGTTTGTAACCAGTCATTTGCAGAGGAAAGCTCTGTGAATTCGATTTCCGGAAAGACTTGGGAAAGCTTTTCCTCAAGATCTTCGGCTGTGAGAGTTGCGGTGCATTCAGCGCCTTCAAGATTTTTGTCGCTTTCGCTTTTGACTGATTGCAGGTACGGTATGTCCTCTCCCCACGCGGCTTTTGCCGACTGTGTATAGCCGCTGGAGGCGGCGTGGAATGCGACGATTATCGGTTCGCCCTCATAGGTAAGTATTTCGTCGGAAACTTCATCGACTGCCTTTTTTACTTTTTTATAGGCGCTTTCGTAATCATCGCCGTAATATTCTTTTGCGGCTTTTTCAGTGAAAAAGCCTTGATACAAGTTGGCGTCGTCGCTTATAAGCGCACCGTTAAGGGCGGCGGTCGGGCTTTGACTTTCGGTGAGCATACGGCGGTTTATGTATGTATGCGCAAGCACTGCCTGCGCTTTAAGCGCCTCTTCATCGAAATCTGAGGGCATTTGAGCCAATACAGATCCTATCATGTATTCTTCGAGGGTATAGTTTTCGGTTTTGCCGGTTTCCGTAAAATACACGGCAATATCTGCGGTGTCCGACATTTTTGCTGAGACGTTTTGCTCCGCGCCGTCGGCGTTCAGGAAAACTATGGACGGTATGACCGTAAGCAATATTGCGAAAACTACCATTATCTGAATTGTATCTTTCATATTCCTGTCCTTTCGTGACTGAGTTTATCTACTGTTATATGTATATTCAGCGTCCTGCGGAAATATTCCTGAAAGGGAGATTTTTTGGACAGATTTTCTTGCAGATGTTTAAAAACCGCATATTTAGTTACGAATACTTGACAAACAAGAAAAAAAGGTGTAAAATATTATATCATATGATTAAAAGTATAGGTTAAGAAAGATTTTTGGAAAGTGAGATGATTTTCTATGGTAAATAATGCGGCAAGATCACTTCTTTGTGAACAATTTATTGCCAATAATACTATCAACCCGAAACTTTACGACAAATATGTGGTAAAACGCGGTCTCAGAAACGCTGACGGAACGGGAGTTATGGCAGGACTTACAAATATTTGTAACGTTCATGGATATGTAGTAAACGAGGGTGAAAAATCGCCTATTCAGGGACAGTTGATTTATCGTGGATACAACATCAACGATCTGGTGAGCAATGCGGTCAAGGAAAATCGTTTCGCTTATGAGGAGGTCGTTTATCTTCTGCTTATGGGTGATCTGCCTAATAAGGAGGAGCTTTCTGCGTTCAAGTCAATAATGGCTGAAAGCCGTCCTTTGCCGGATAATTTCTTTGAAGATATGATATTGAAAGCACCATCTAAGAATATTATGAATAAGATGGCGCGTTCGATACTTGCTCTTTATTCCTACGACGATAATCCGGAGAACCGTTCGCCCGAGTATGAAATGGCTACGGCTATCTCTATTATTTCTAAACTTCCTAACATTATGGTTTCGGCTTATCAGGTTAAGAAACGTTCGTTTGACGGAATGAGCCTGTTCATGCATCCGCTTATACCTACTCATTCTACGGCGGAGATGATTTTGTCCGCACTTCGCCCTGACAGGCAGTTCACGGACGAGGAGGCAAAGATACTTGATCTGCTTATGGTCCTTCACGCTGAGCATGGAGGCGGAAATAACTCCACATTCTCCTGCCGTGTACTGACATCGTCGGGAACAGACCCTTATTCGGCTTATTCCGCGGCTATCGGAGCGTTGAAAGGCCCCCGTCACGGAGGTGCCAACCTCAAGGTTGCCGCTATGCAGCAGTGCATAAAGGACAACGTTTCTAACTGGGACGACGAGGGCGAGGTCGCCGACTTCCTTACAAAAATTCTCAACAAGGAAGCTTTCGATCATACAGGACTTATTTACGGTATGGGTCACGCAGTTTACACGCTTTCTGATCCGAGGGCTGTTATTCTTAAAGAAAGTGCTAAGAAAATGGCGGAAAACACCGAGTTTGAAAGTGAGTTTCGCTTGCTTGAAACAGTGGAGAGGCTTACTCCTGAGCTGTTCAGAACTGTCAAGGGAAGCGACAAAGCTATGTGCGCTAACGTTGATATGTATTCCGGCTTTGTTTACAGAATGCTCGGTATTCCTGAAGATCTGTTTACTCCGATGTTCGCCGTTTCGAGAATGGCGGGCTGGTGCGCTCACCGATTTGAGGAACTGGTAACCGGCAAGAGGATCATTCGTCCTGCATATAAGGCGGTTTCCGGAAACAAGAAATATATCCCGCTGGACGAAAGATGACGCAAAGGCGAAATTTGCCGTAAAATGCGTGCAGCTACTTGAAAAACAAAATATTTTATGTTATAATAGAATCGGGTTTATGCCCGGTTCTATTTTTTCTTTTTTACCGTCTTAGTGCGGTCATTGTATGTGATTCGGAGGGATTGTTTGAATACTTTTGTAAAGGCTGTCGCTTGTCTGTCCTGCTTTGCGCTGACCGGCTGTTCGGCACTTAATTTTACTGTTGACGGACTGCTGAACGCTCCCAAGCTTACTTCGGAGCAGAGCGAGATACATCAGGCGCTTATCGAAAGCGTCGGCAAAAATATCACTCTTAAATATCCCAAGAACGGTAAGAACCGCTCCGCATACGTTATTGCCAATATTGACGGCGAGCAGACGGAGGAGGCTATCGTTTTTTACGAATACGCTTCAAACGGCTCTGAGGAGGACGGTCTGAGGCTGAACATTCTTGATAAGAAAGAGGACGGCAGTTGGTATTCCGTAAAGGAGCTTGCGGGTGCGGGAACGGACATCGATCAGGTCATAATTTCTCCTGTGGGAAACGGTAATCAGATCGATGTGCTTGTGGGATACCAGAATCTTACCAATGATGACAAGACCCTGGAGATATACAGCTATGCGGACGGCGATTTCAAGCGTGTGGGGCTTGATACCTACTCGGTGCTGGAGCCGCTTGACATCAACGGCGACGGTTATAACGAGCTTATTACCATTCAGCGCAGCGCTAAAACCGATACGGGAACAGTCACGGCGAAGGCATCTATGCTAAGGCTGAATAACGGAGAGATAACCCGTGACGAAGGTATCGATATGTGCGACAACGTGACTTCGTATGTTTCTTCAAGGACGGGAATACTGGACGGCGGACGCAGGGCGATATTCGTGGACGGACTTAACGCCGAGGGCAATTTGCAGACGGAGATAATTTATTACAGGTATTCAAGTCTTCAGAACCCTATGCAGTTAAGAAGTGAAAAGCTGCTGCCGCTGTGTACAAGACCCTCCGGATATTACTGCGAGGATGTGGACGACGACGGCATTGTGGAGATACCTTCAACTTCGCCGATGATAGGGTATGAGAATGCAATAGCTGATGAAATGGTATATATGACTACTTGGAACGTGTACAAGGATTTTTACAGCCTTGAGGCTAAGTACACGGGGTATTATTCGATCTCGGACGGATATTTTGTGACGTTTCCGAACAGGTGGAACGATTCGGTTACCGTTAAAAAGGACGCCGATACCGGAGCGCTCGTGTTCTATAAATACAGCGGTGATATAAATACAAGCGTAAGCGAGCTTATGAGGATAGCTGTATCATCGAAAAACGATTCGGACGAATATATTTCCGACGGCTATGAGCTTATCGACAGCAAGGGACAGCTTGATTATTTCGTGAAACTGCCGCTTGATCGGAGAGAACAGCTTATACCTACCATAGACGAGGTTCAGAACAACTTTTATATTATAGATTAAACGGGAGAGGAGAATATCAAATGAAAAGAGTTTTGGTTTGCGAGGACGAGGATTCTATCAGAGAGTTCGTGGTCATCAACCTTGTGAGAAGCGGTTATGAGGTCGTAGACGTCAACTGCGGCGAGGACGCTCTGAAAGCATATGACGAAAAGGACGGCGGTTTCGACGTTGCACTGCTGGATATTATGATGCCGGGAATGGACGGTATGCAGGTCTGCAAGAAGATCAGAGAGAAGAGCGAAACCATTGGCATTATTATGCTTTCCGCTAAATCTCAGGAAATGGACAAGATTTCCTGTCTTATGAGCGGGGCGGACGATTATATCACAAAGCCGTTTTCTATTTCGGAGCTTATCGCAAGAGTGGACGCTGTATGCAGGCGTGTCAACCGTTCGGGATCAAAGCCGGAGGAGGCTTCTCAGATAGTTTCGGGTCCGTTTACGCTCAATCTTAAAAGCAGGACCGTTTTCAAAAACGGAGAGCAGATAGATCTCACTCAGGTGGAATATCAGATAATGGAGTATTTTTTCAAAAATCAGAACACTGCACTTGACCGTTCAAGCATACTCAATCACATCTGGGGCGAGAGTTATTACGGCGACGACAAGATCGTTGACGTTAATATCAGAAGGATAAGAATGAAGATAGAGGACGAGCCGTCAAATCCGAAGTATATCCTTACGATATGGGGCTTCGGTTACAAATGGGCGGGCGGAGCCAATTCATAACACAGAGAACGGAGTTTTTATCAGTTGAGCGGAAAGAACAAAAAGAACAGCAGGCACAGTATTACTCAGCATTGGCTGAGAAACAGCATGGGCGTTGTTACCGCTATACTTGTGCTGCTGGAAATACTGCTTATCGTTGTGGTGAGAAACTATTACTACAGCTCGACAAGACAGTATCTTACTTCAAAAATGAAAATCGTCACTACGGCGGTAATGAACGCTTCGGGTGACGAACAGACGAATTATAATACGGAGATCCGTTCGCTGGTGGAGGGCTACGACGAAAAGGACAAGATCGAGCTTATGGCTATCAAGACCGACGGAGAGGTGGACGTTACGTCATCGGGATTTTCTCCGTCCCAGGGCGACGACATGGCGGATTACGAGGAGGCGAAGATCTCCGAAACGGGAACGGGTTCGCAGGTCTATGAGCTTTCAACAGGCGAAAAGGTCATGGCGGTGACGTCGGTGATTTCTCCGCGCGGAAGCGAATATGAGGCGCTCAGAATGCTGTCTTCAATGAAAAATATCGACAATCAGATCTTTTTTATATCTGTGATAATAACCGTGATAGTTATTGCTATAGTACTGCTGATGTTCTTTTCGGGAATGTTCTTTATCAAGTCTATCGTTATCCCTGTCAGAAGTATCAACAGCATTGCGAGAAAGTTTGCTACGGGAGATTTCAGCGAACGTCTTGAAAAGAAAAGAAACGACGAGCTTGGCGAGCTGTGCGACTCAATAAACTATATGGCAGAGGAGCTTTCAAACACCGAGCAGATGAAAAACGAATTTATTTCCTCGGTATCCCACGAGCTGAGAACGCCGCTTACGGCTATTAAGGGTTGGACGGAAACTGTTACGGCGATGTATGACGACGAGGAGACCTTCAAAAAGGGTATGAGGGTTATCACCAGCGAGACTGAGCGCTTGTCGCAGATGGTTGAGGAACTTCTGGATTTCTCACGTATTCAGGATAACAGGCTCACGCTTATTATGGACACCATAGACATTCTGGCGGAGCTTGGTGAAACGGTGCTTATTTATCAGGAGAGAGCGAAGGCGTTGGGTATCACGCTCAACTATTATGAGCCTAAAATGCTTCCGTTCGTTTACGGCGATAAAAACAGGCTCAGGCAGGTGTTTATCAATATCGTTGACAACGCTATAAAATATTCGGATAAGGGAGATACGGTTTCCGTTGAGGCATACGAGGAGGATAATGAGATCTGTATTTCCATTTCCGACACCGGTATGGGAATCTCAAAGGACGATCTGCCTAAGGTCAAGACCAAGTTCTTTAAGGCTAATCACACAAGAAGAGGTTCGGGTATCGGACTGGCGGTTGCTGATGAGATCATTCAGCGACACGGCGGTACTCTTGAAATAAACAGTGAACAGGGCGTAGGCACAACGGTGATGATAACACTGCCCTGTATAGAACAAAAGAAAAAAACCGACAATCAGAACACGGTAGACGTTGAGCTGATCTCGTCGGAGCCGATTAATGAAAGGAACGACATAAATGAGCAGTAATTCACAGTCCAAGGAAAAGTTTAGGTCTAAGATCGGCGGACAGGCGGTAATAGAGGGCGTAATGATGAGGGGCATCGACAAGGCGGCAATGGCTTGCCGTCTTCCCGACGGTACTGTCGATCTGGAGGAGTGGAAGCTTAAAAACGGCAAGAATCCTCCGTGGTACAGAAAAACGCCTTTTGTAAGAGGTATATTCAATTTTCTCACCTCGCTGATAGACGGTTACAAATGTCTTACACGCTCGGCGGACAAGCAGATGACCGATGACGACGAGGAGGAAATGACCAAGTTTGAAAAATGGCTTGATGAAAAGCTGGGCGATAAGCTTATGCCGATAGTGACGGGTATTTCAATGGTGCTGGGCGTTGCGCTGGCGCTGCTGCTGTTTATGTATGTGCCGTCTCTTATATCAAAGCTTATAGACAAGTACATAATCTCGCTTTCAGCTTTCGGAAAGAATGTTATCGAGGGCCTGCTTAAAATTGCTGTATTTATCGGATACACGGCGCTTACCGCTCTGATGAAGGACATAAGGCGGACTTATGAATATCACGGCGCAGAGCATAAGACCATTGCCTGCTATGAGCATGAGGCTGAGCTTACTCCCGAAAACGTGAAGAAGTTTACGCGTTTTCACCCGCGCTGCGGCACGAGCTTTATATTTCTTGTGCTGTTTATAAGCATTTTTGTAAATACCATATTCAGGGTATCGTGGGCGAATATAATGCTGAGAGTGGTCATCAAAATCGCCTTACTGCCTGTTGTGACGGGAATCGCTTATGAGCTTATCAGACTGGCGGGAAGATATGATAATATTTTTACCAAGATAATTTCAGCGCCGGGTCTGTGGATACAGAGGATAACTACGCGCGAGCCTGATGAAAGCCAGATAGAATGCGCTATTGCCGCATTGAAGGCTTGCATTCCCGAAAACAAGGAAGATGACAAATGGTAACAAGAAAAGAACTGTATGATAAATGCGTTCGTATTTTGTCGGAAAAGGGCTTTTCTGAAAACTGCGGCAATGAAGTGTCGTGGGTATTTCAGGACGTGCTTGGGGAAAAGAATATCTGCCTGAGTTCGGGCGGGGTAATTTCACGGGAGCAGGAAGAAAAGATCGTTTCCGTTATAGAACGCCGCTCGGAGGGTTATCCTCTTCAGTATCTGCTGGGTGAATGGGAATTCTACGGTATGAGATTCAAGGTCGGCGAGGGAGTTCTTATCCCGAGGCAGGACACTGAAACGCTGGTGGACGTGGTTGTAAACAAGTACAAAAATTCGGACAGCTTGACGCTTGTGGACCTTTGCTCCGGCAGCGGATGTATCGCTTTGGCTTTGGAAAAACAGCTTGACTGCGAGAGAATATGCTGTGTGGAAAAGTCGGAAAAGGCTGTGGGGTATCTTCGTGAGAATATTGCAGTGCACGGGTCGATTGCAGAGGTATTCGTTGGCGACGTGCTTGATGACGGTCTTAGAGAGAAAATTCCGCAGGCTGATGTTATCGTATGCAATCCGCCCTATTTGACAAGGGAGGATATGGAACATCTTCAGAGGGAAGTGACCTTTGAGCCGGAAACGGCGCTTTACGGCGGAGATGACGGACTGGATTTTTACCGTGAGATAGTTCGCAGGTGGAAAGGAAGGCTTAAAGCAGGCGGCGGTCTTGCTTTTGAGATAGGCATGGGACAGGAGGACGAGGTAATGCGCCTTATGATCCAGCACGGTTTTCTGAATGTAAGGTGCAGGAAGGATCTGTGCGGAATAAACCGCTGCGTTATCGGGGAATATCCTGGGAATACGATGTAGCAGTCCTAAAAATTGTACAGATTAGAAAAATATCGTTTCTGTCCAGACAAACGGACAGTTGATGTGTTATGATGATTATACGGAACAAACGGGCAGGCTTGCGGATAAGCCGTCAGACCGCCCCGATCCTATTTAATATACGGAGGTCAAACAGCTATGGCAATCGATAAGAAGAAAAAGGACGCCGTTAAGGCGGTCACGAAGATCACAGACGCGGAGGAAAAGAAAAAGGCTCTTGACACTGCTATCGCATATATCGAGAAGCAGTTCGGAAAGGGCGCTATTATGAAGCTTGGCGAGGCTAAGGCTATGGACGTTGAGGCTATACCTACCGGTTCCATGACGCTGGATATGGCGCTGGGCATAGGCGGCGTTCCTAAGGGAAGGATCATCGAGATATACGGACCGGAGTCTTCGGGTAAAACCACTGTTGCTCTGCACGTTATCGCCGAGACTCAGAAAATGGGCGGAGAGGTTGCGTTTATTGACGTTGAACACGCTCTCGACCCTATATATGCGGGTAAGCTCGGCGTAGATATTGACAATATGCTTGTATCGCAGCCGGACAGCGGAGAGCAGGCTTTGGAGATCGCCGAGGCACTGGCACGTTCGGGCGCTATCGACTGTATCGTTATCGACTCGGTTGCCGCTATGGTCACAAAGGCTGAGATCGACGGAGAAATGGGTGATACTCATGTCGGACAGCTTGCAAGGCTTATGTCTCAGGCGATGAGAAAGCTTACTTCAGTTATTGCCAAATCCAACACTACGGCTATATTTATCAATCAGGTACGTGAAAAGATCGGTGTTATGTACGGAAATCCTGAAACTACGCCGGGCGGACGTGCGCTTAAATTCTATGCCTCTGTAAGGATCGAGGTAAGACGCGGCGAGCAGATCAAGAACGGCTCGGAGATCATCGGAAACAGAACTAAGTGCAAGGTAGTAAAGAACAAGGTCGCTCCGCCGTTCAAGGAGTGCGAATTTGATATTATGTACGGCAAAGGCATTTCAAGAGTCGGCGAAGTTCTGGATATGGCGGTGGATATGAACATCGTGAAGAAGGGCGGCGCTTGGTTCAGTTATACTGATATGAAGCTTGGACAGGGCCGTGACAACGCTAAGGAATTTCTTCTGAACAATCCTGAGATAATGGCTGAGATCGAGGCGAAGATAAAGGAAAATCAGGAGCAGATCGTTCTTGCGGCTGCAAAGGACAAGAAAGCGGCTAAGCTTGAAGAAAAAGCCAATGCCAGCGCGGCGGCGCAGAGTGATGATGACGCTGAGGACAGCGGAAAGAAGATACGCAAGACGGCCTCCGAAAAATCCGTTATCGCAAAGCCTGAGGAGGATTTTGAGGAGTTTGCGCCTGTTGATATCAGCGAACTGGGTGACTGATAATGCCGGTAATAACTGGGATCTCGAAATATAAGGGTATGACCTATATGATAGAGTTTGAGCAGGGCGAACCTGCATTCCTCAATTTCGAGATAGTTTCGGCTTATAATTTAAAGGCAGGCGTAAGTCTGCCTTTATCCGCATGGGAGAAAATCGTTTTTGACAACGAGTTCAGAAAGGCTAAGGAACGCGCGCTTTACCTGCTTGACTATCGGGATTATTCTTACATAGAGCTATATAAAAAGCTGGAGAAGAATTACAGCGAGGAGATATGCGACGCTGTAATGGACAAGATGGTGGAGCTTGGCACTATAAATGATAAGCGGTACGCTCAGGGACTTGCGCGGACTTATATGGAGGTACGAAAGTACGGATATTACAAGGCGTTTCAGATGATGCGGCAGAAAGGGCTTACAAAGGCTGTGATAGACGAGGCGCTGGCTGAATACGAGGAGGGTACTTACGAACGGCTCTATGAGCTTGTGGAAAGGAAATATCTTCGTTATCTCAGCGATGAAAAGGGCGGGAATAAGGTGAAGAATGCCCTTGTGCGGGCAGGCTATTCTTATGACGTTATAAAAGAAGTTCTTAGGGATATTGAAGAAGAATACGAAAGCGACGACGAATAAAAAGGAGTTGGCAATCAGGCTATGAAAAAAATTACTGCTGTCGCGGCTTTGCTTTGTGCCGCAGGAATGACGGGCTGTTCTCTCGGCGGTTCGGACGGGGATAAGGCGCAGACATCGGCAGATGCAGGAGGAGAGGCCGTTTCGCAGGAAACTCGGACTGATCACAATGTTTCTTCTGAGGAAGAGCCTGCCGACCCGCTGGCGGAGGCGGAGGAGGTGGCGGCAATGTATCTTAAAGCCGCCAACGCTGAGTTTGACCAGTCTATGGTAAAGCTTATGACCGACGATTATGCGGCTGAGTACGAATACATGAAGCAGAACATCGGTCACGACGATGAATACGGCGATGAGGAAGAACAGCTCAGCGGAGTTAAGTATAATTTTGACAAGGAAAAGAGCGGATTTATCGACAAGGTAAATATTGAAGAAGAATATTCCAAGGCAGCGGAGCTTTACGTTACGGTGAGCTATGACAGCTCGGAGGGCGATGTAACTTCTTCACAGTATATTCTTATGGTGCTTGACAAGGACAACGACTGGAAGGTGTGCTTTGCAGGCACAAAGGCACAGGCGTACACAGATGGAATAATCACCGATGAGAACTCCGAAGCGGCTTTCGCCAATGCTCAGGTCGTTTTTGAGTCTGCTCAGAAAGCATATGACGAGCTTTCAAAGGACAAGGATTATAAATTCGACTATCTGAACTACATTTCGACGGAAAAGGACAAGTTTATCGAGAAGATAAAGTCCGAACTTCCGAATGAGCTCAAGGAAAGCTATTTTACCGTATTTCTCGACAACGGAAAGCTCGATTATGTTGTCTGGTCGGAGCAGATGGGAGCGGAAATTTCAGTGACCTATCCCGAAAAAAAGTGAGAAAACCCGTGATTATGCGTTATTGACAATAAAATTTTCTTCTCAGAGCCGATAATTTTATGCTTTTCGCCGAATTATTTATAATTTGATTTTTGTCATATTAAAGGGACAAAAAAGACTTGACAAAACGGTGTAAAAGTGAGATAATAAGATAGATTATTCAGACTGTTACTGAGATTGGAGATTTTTCATATGGCGACAAGAGTTGGAATGGTTTCTCTGGGATGCCCTAAGAATCAGATCGACGCTGAACATATTCTTTACGATCTGAAAAAACAGGGCTTTCAGATAGTTTCCGACGCCGCGCTGGCAGACGTGGTAATCATCAATACCTGCGGATTCATCGAATCTGCTAAGCAGGAGGCTATAGATACTATCCTTGAATTCTGTACTCTTAAGGAAGAGGGCAGGATAAAAGCGGTCATAGCTACAGGCTGTCTTGCAGAAAGATACCGCGACGAGATGAAGGAAGAAATCCCGGAGCTGGACGCTGTAGTGGGAATAGGCTCCAACGATAAGATATGCGATATTATAAGAGAGATACTTGTTGATAAGAAATGCGTGTGCTCCTACGGTGAAAAGACGGGGCTGTCAATGGAGGGCGGAAGGATAATTTCTACCGAGCCTTTTTACGCTTATATTAAGATCGCAGAGGGTTGCAGCAACAACTGTACATACTGCGCTATCCCGTCCATAAGAGGGGCTTACAGGAGCAGACCTATGGAGAATATTCTTCAGGAGGCGCGCTGGCTGGCGGAAAACGGTGTGACCGAGCTTGTGGTCGTTGCGCAGGATACAACACGCTACGGCGAGGATATATACGGTAAATCGATGCTGCCTCAGCTTTTGGAGGAGCTTTGCAGGATAGACGGATTCAAGTGGATAAGGACGCTTTACTGCTATCCCGAAAGGATAACCGACGAGCTTTTGGAGGTTATCGCAAAGGAGGATAAGCTGGTAAAATATCTGGATATTCCCATTCAGCACTGTAACGGAGAGATACTCAGAAAAATGAACCGTCACGGCGACAGGGAAAGCCTTACCGCGCTTATAGGAAAAATAAGAGAGAAGATACCTGGCGTTGTTATCAGGACTACGCTTATTACAGGTTTTCCCGGCGAAACGGAAGAGCAGTTTGAGGAGCTTTGCGAATTTGTCAAGAAAATACGATTTGAAAGACTGGGCTGTTTTGCATATTCTCCGGAAGAGGGAACTCCCGCTGAAAAATTTGATGATCAGATACATTTGAAGATCAGAGAGCAGCGTGCGGAGATAATTATGGAAGAACAGATGGTCATTTCCGAGCAGTTGAACGAGCAGGCAATGGGAAAGACCTTTGAGGTCGTTGCCGAGGGATTTGACAGATATGCCGAGTGCTATTACGGCAGAAGTGCTGTCGACGCACCGGAGATCGACGGAAAGATATTTTTCCTCAGCGAAGATAAGATCAGGGTCGGCGAGTATGTTAATGTCAAGATAGACGATACGCTGGACTATGATCTGATTGGTTCTAAAATATAATTATCGACAGAGAGGATAAATTTATGAATTTACCTAATAAGCTTACAGTTCTGAGAGTTATTCTTATACCTTTCTTCATGCTGTTTGTACTGCTGTTTAAGATACCGTATCATATGGTATGGGCACTTGTTGTGTTTGCTTTGGCGTCTGTTACGGATTTCTTAGACGGAAAGATTGCAAGAAAAAATAATCTTGTCACAACCTTCGGAAAATTTCTCGATCCGCTTGCGGATAAACTGCTTGTTATGACTGCGCTTATCTGCTTTGCTTTTGAAAGGTGGATCGACCCTGTGGCTGTTATCATCATTCTTTCGAGAGAATTTATGGTAACGGGACTCAGGCTGGTTGTTGCAGGCGAGGGTGTTGTGGTTGCCGCAGGAATCTGGGGCAAGCTCAAAACGGCGTTTACTATGATCGCTCTTATTGCGATAATGGCTTTGCAGATATTTTTTCCTGCGCCGAAAGGACAGCCCGATTTCAATATGTTCATTGCAAATGAGATTCTCATTTGGATAGCGGTGGTACTTACGGTGATCTCAGGCGGTATTTACTTAAAAGCATACTGGAGATATATCGATTCCAGCAAATAAGATTTTTTACGCGAACAGGCCGCCTGTAGGGCGCTTGTGCATATAATAAATATAATAATAAATTAAATGCGTATCGGCAAAAGTAGCGCAAATGTAATTTTCAGAGAGAGATCCGTTTGGTGCGAGGATTTTAAGGAGTTTGCGTGAAGTGCGGCCGACAGCACAGAGCGAAGAAAGGTTCGGCTTAGTATTCTTCTGCGACAGATCGCGTTAAGATCATTGAGCTGTCCGTAATTTCGGACAGAAAATCGGAGTGGGACCGTAGAAAGAAATTTCTGCCTCCGAAGGCTGTTCAGTCTTCGGAGGCCTTTTTATTTACAGAAAGGGAGAGGTTCAAATGAAGCTTATTGAAAGCATCAGGCACGATATACAAACCATTAAGGACAGAGACCCGGCGGCGACCAGTACCCTTGAAATACTCACCTATTCGGGACTTCACGCTGTGGCGTTTTACAGGGTCTCCCATTGGTTTTATACTAAAAATCACAAGCTGATCGCAAGAGTGATCTCTCAGTTTGCAAGAATGGTGACGGGAATTGAAATTCACCCCGGCGCTAAGATCGGAAAGGGATTGCTTATCGATCACGGTTCCGGAGTAGTTATCGGAGAAACAGCGGAGATAGGAGATTACTGTCTGCTTTATCAGGGCTGTACTCTCGGCGGAACGGGTAAGGATCACGGAAAAAGACATCCTACTCTGGGTAACAACGTTATGGTAGGCTGTGGAGCAAAGGTCCTTGGACCTTTCAAGGTAGGCGACAATGCCAAGATCGCGGCAAATGCGGTGGTGCTGGAGCCTGTGCCTGCGAACTCCACGGCGGTGGGTGTTCCCGCAAGGATAGTAAGACAGAACGGAAAGCGCACCTGCGACCTTGACCAGATCCACATTCCCGATCCTGTGGCGCAGGAGCTTTGTCAAACGAGGCTTCAGATCGAAAGACTGGAAAAGAGGGTCGCCGAACTGGAAAAAAGGGAGGAGGACTAATATGAAAAATGATTTTGGCATCAAAGATCCTGCTACAGGCAAGCCTAAACATATACTTACAATTATAGGACTTATTGCCGTTGTTGTGGGAGTCGTAATAGTGATAATCTCGCTCAATAGCGGAAACGGTAAGGACAACAGCCTTGTATTTGAAAAACAGGTGGAAGCTCAGATAATAGATGCAAAGGTCAATGAATATCATACCGGCTCCTATAAGAAGAAAAACGCGGTAGGGTGGACGGAAGGGCATACCGAATATCTATATGAAATTGTATTTGAAGTATATGACGGCACAGAAACATATACTGAGAATCAAACGGTGTCTAAGCCGCTATATGATGAGTATCTCACTTTTGAAAGAAATAAAACTATGACGTTTAATTTGTATGTCAATGCTGACGGAAACAAATTTTTAAGCCAGGGTGATGAAAAGGCTGCAAATGAGGAGTATCACAATGCAGGATATATGACCAAGGCCAGACTTTATAAAATGATCGTCGGAGCGGCGTTGGTATTTGTTGGAATGATCATATTGGGCGTTAGCTCGAATATACGGAAAAAGAGAAAATATTTGTCTTGATCTTATTGCAGAAAGGAAATTTAAAATGCAGATTTATAATACGCTTACTCACAAGATAGAAGAATTTGTACCGAATGAGCCGGGAAAAGTTTCGATGTATACCTGCGGACCGACGGTATATCATTATGCGCATATCGGTAATCTCAGAAGCTATATAATGGAGGACGTGCTTGAAAAGTATCTCCGTTATATCGGATATGATGTAAAGAGAGTAATGAACATTACCGACGTGGGACATCTTACTTCCGACGGCGATACGGGCGATGATAAAATGCTCAAGGGCGCAAAGCGTGAGCATAAGACTGTTATGGAGATAGCTAAGTTCTATACCGACGCTTTCTTCGAGGACTGCAAAAAGCTTAATATCAAAACCCCGGACGTTGTTGAGCCTGCCACAGGCTGTATAGACGATTTTATCAAGGTTATTTCTTCGCTGATGGAGAAGGGTTATGCTTATGAGGCCGGCGGAAATATATACTTTGATACTTCAAAGCTTGACGAATATTACGTTTTCCATAACTTTAACGAGGAGGATCTCGCAGTCGGCGTAAGAGAGGGCGTTGAGGAGGATACAAACAAGCGCAATAAGGCTGATTTTGTACTTTGGTTCACAAAGTCCAAGTTCGACGATCAGGAGCTGAAATGGGATTCGCCGTGGGGCGTGGGCTATCCCGGCTGGCATATCGAATGTTCATGTATTTCAATGAAACATCTGGGTGAAAGGCTCGATATTCACTGCGGCGGAATAGATAACGCTTTTCCGCATCACACAAACGAGATCGCTCAGTCGGAAGCATATCTCGGTCACAAGTGGTGCAACTATTGGTTCCATATTCTTCACCTTAACACAAACAGCGGAAAAATGTCCAAGTCAAAGGGCGAATTTCTGACAGTTTCACTGCTTGAACAGAAAGGCTACGACCCGCTGGTATACAGATTTTTCTGTTTGCAGTCGCACTACAGGAAATCCCTTGTTTTCTCCTATGAAAATCTTGACAATGCCAAGACGGCTTACGATAAGCTTACAGCAAGAGCCGCTCAGCTTATCAGTGAGAAAAAGGATACCGACTCGGTAGACAACGAGGGCTTTGAAAAGCTTAAAGCCGCTTTCACTGCCGCTCTTGACGACGATCTTAACACTTCTAACGCTATTACGGCGCTTTACGATGTTTTCAAGGCGGATCTGAACGCTGTCACAAAGCTTGCTCTTATCGAGGATTTCGACAGGGTGCTGTCTTTGGGGATAATTTCGGCGGCGCAGAAGCTTGCGGCTGAGAATTCCGGCGAGGACGTTCCGGGGGAGATACTTGCGCTTGTTGAAGAGCGCAAGGCGGCAAGAAAGGCTAAGGATTTTGCAAAGGCGGACGAGCTGAGAGACAGGATCTCGGAGCTTGGATATATTGTTGAGGAAACAAGACAGGGTACAAAGATCAGGAAGAAATAAGAAAGGACTGCATGATGAAAAATAACAGCAACAGACCGGACGTAAGACCGTACCGCAGAAAACAGTTTCAGACATATTTTCAGTTTTCGCTTATCGCAATCTGCTTTGTAATAATATTCGTACTGTTTTATGCCTGTTCGGGCAGTAAGGGCGAGACGATCGACTATTCCGACGCAAAGATAATACAAATGGACGAGCCTGCCGACGACAGTCCGGTGGCAGTGTTTGAGACGGACAAGGGTACTTTCAAGGCTGTGCTTTTCCCGGAGGAGGCGCCTAATTACTGCAAATTCTTTACGGAGCTTGTAGAGAAAGGATATTATGACGGCACTTATGTGAGCATGGTGCAGGACGGTGTGTATTTCATCGGAGGAACCAAGCAGGCGGACGGAGCTACGACCTCCGATACGGAAACCAACACTGTGGACGCTGAATATTCAAAAAATCTCTGGCCGCTGAGAGGTTCGCTTTGCGCTTATACTCAGGAGGAGGGTTCGCTGTTTTCCAAGAAAAAGGTGTCGAACAGTTATCTGCTTTTTGTAAACAATTACGACCTTACCGAGGAGGAGCAGGAGGAACTTGATACAAAGCTTACGGAGAGCAACAACATAAATCCCGACGTTACTGAGGCTTTTGATGAATACGGCGGAGTAATGAATTTTTCACAGCAATACACTATATTCGGACAGGTATATGACGGAATGGACGTTTACGAGGACATCTGCGGAGTTGACGTTGTGGATTCAGAAACGCTTAAACCTACAGAGGACATACAGTTCAAGAAGGTGTATATGTCGACCTATGGAGAGAATAAGAACAGCGAGGCATTTTCTATGTCGGCGGACAGTTCAGGTGATTCGGAAGAAATTTCCGACAGCGAAGAATAGGATTCGAGAGCAGGATAAATTCCTGCTCTTTTTGTATAAATTCCTAAAATTGCAGTTTGGTTCGGTAAATGTGTCTGCGTTAATATAAAATTCATAGTTTGTTCCAATATAGCTGTATAAATATGACTGTTTGTCTGTTATACTTTCATAAAGCACATAAGAATATTAATCCGTTATTCGCGGAGTTTATTGCGATAAACTCGGATCAGATTAATTTTAATAGGAAAATATGAATGTTAATGACAATATCTGAACAGGGGGTAATAGTATGACAGAGCAGGTCGGCAGAATCACGCTTTCTATGGACATGGACTGGTCCTTTCATCTTGGTGAGATAGACGTTGGGAACGATGTTTCTCACGGAGTTGTTTACGGCACTGCGAAAGCCGGCGCGTGCAGAGGAGTTCCCAAAAGCGATTTTGACGCTAGAAATTGGGAGACGGTAAATCTTCCTCACGATTGGTCGGTAAAGAGGAAATTCGATTGGAACGGTTCGCCGTCCTGGGGGTACAAGCCCAAGGGTACTGCGTGGTACAGAAAGGCTTTCTTCCTGCCGGAGGATTACTCGGACAAGGAACTTAGCATAACCTTTGAGGGTGTGGCGAAAAACGCAGCGGTATATTTCAACGGCTCGGTCATTTACCGCAATTTTACCGCTTATGCACCGTTTACCGTTGATATTACCGACAGAGCACATTTTGGCGACTCTCCTAATGTGCTTGCCGTTCATGTTGACGCAAACGAATGGGAGGGCTGGTGGTATGAGGGCGCAGGCATATACCGTCATGTACGTCTGGACGTAAAGAGCAGGATAAACATTGCGGAGGACGGGATCTTTGTCAAGCCTGAAAAAAGGGGAGATAAGTGGATAGCCAATATTTCCGCCGAGCTTAAAAACTGCGGTTATGAGGATTCCGCCGCGCTCATACTTTGTAAGATCTTTGACAGGGCTACCGGCGAGCAGAAAGCGGAGTATAAGTTCAGGACGGAAATTTCCGCTTACAGCTCAAAAACCAAATTTATAAAGCTGTTAATAGAAGAACCCAAGCTGTGGGATATTGACGAGCCTAATTTATATACCTGTGAAATATCTGTGCTGAGCGCCGAGGACGAAACGGTCCTCGATAATGCAAAAACGGATTTTGGATTCAGGACTATCAGGTTCGATAATGAAAAGGGATTTTTCCTTAATGGGCGAAACGTCAAGCTTTTCGGCACCTGCAATCATCAGGATCACGGCGGAATAGGCGTTGCCGTGCCGGATTCAATACATGAATACAGGATCGGACGGCTTAAAGAAATGGGCTGTAACGCTTATCGCTGTGCGCACGGTATGCCTCACAGAGAACTGCTGGACGCCTGCGACAGAATGGGTATGCTGGTCATGGACGAAAACCGCAGTTTTGAGACTTCGGAGGAATGTCTTGGACAGCTCAGAAAAATGGTCGTAAGAGACAGAAATCACCCGTCGGTAATAATGTATTCAATTTTCAATGAAGAGCCTCTGCAAAGCTCGCCTGAGGGCGCAAGAATGGCCAGGCGTATGAGCTATGAGATACGTAGGCTTGACGATTCAAGATTTGTTACCGGCGCAATGAACGGCGGCGTTTTGGACGATGACGGTGCGGTGCTTGTGCTGGACGTTGCCGGAGCGAATTATCAGATGTGGACATACGAGCAGTTTCATAAAAAGTATCCCGACCGCTGTTTTGTCGGTTCGGAAACTACTTCGACTTTCTCGGTAAGAGACTGCTATAAAACCGATATGAGCAGAAATGAGATCTCCTGCTATGACGAAGATCCTGCCGACTGGGGAAACACTGTTAGGGATACATGGGACGTCATTCTGAAAAATGAATTTGCAGCCGGAGGCTTTATGTGGACGGGCTTTGACTATCTCGGTGAGCCTACGCCCTTTACCTACCCCAGCGTTTCAAGCTTTTTCGGTATGATGGATATATGCGGTTTTGCCAAGGATGGATATTATCTTTGTCAAGCGATTTTCAAGGATGAGCCTGTAGTCCATGTCCTGCCTCATTGGAACAGATCATGGAAAGAGGGCGAGATCGTTCGTGTGATGTCGCACACAAACTGTGAGGAAGCAGAGCTGTTCGTGAACGGAAGGTCCTGCGGCAGACAGAAGATCGAGCTTACAAAGCAGGCGTACTGGAATGTTCCTTATGAGCCGGGCGAACTGAAGCTTGTGGGCTACAACGGCGGCAAGGCTGTGGGCGAGGACGTAAGAGTCACGGCGGGCGAGGTCTACGAGGTAAGACTTGAGCCGTGGAGAGATCATATGTACGGCGGAGGAGACGACGCTATCCCTGTAAACCTTGTTGCGTATGATAGGTACGGCAACGAAGTCACCGATGCGGAATTTGCCGTCACGCTTGAATGCGAGGGCGGGGAGATACTCGGCACTTCTAACGGCGACCCGAACTGTCATGAGGAGTTTACTTCAAACATCAGAAGTCTTTTCCACGGAAAGGCGCAGGCTGTTATCAGATGTAATATGGGTGTAAAGTCCTTGACTTTAAGAGCAAAATGTGGTAACATTAAATGTAATGAATTATGTGTGAAAGTGCTGGACGGTGAGAGTAAGGCATACGTTCCAAGCGTTAAGGAGCAGTATCTGACAGATTGGAAAATGACCGCTGAACTTAGTGACAGCGCGCCTGACCCGCGCATGGAATTTCTCGGTTCGGATATGAATTCTCTGGAGCCGGTGAGCATTGCTGACGGAGGCCAGACGAAGTTCCGCGGAAGAAAGGATATGTATGCGCTTTACAGGACCCGTGCGGTAATTCCGTGTGAAATTAACGGCAAAAGACCGACTTTGCATTTTAATTCCGTTTGGGGCGAGTGCGCTGTGTATATCGGCGGAGAGCTTATCGGAAAAGGCGACGGTGAGTGGGCGTATCCGCTTGACTGTCCGATCGAAAGCGCAATGACGGGTGAGAAAGAAATAACTGTTGTTGTAAAAAGTCGTAACGAATATGGAGCAGGCATTTGTTCGTCTGTGGTTATAAGATAGGTGTCTTTTAACCTGTTTGTCATCCGTTATATAAACGGTTCAAAGCAAAGAGGTTCGTTATGAAAAAAATTATTTTGGCGCTGTGTTTGTGCGCTGTTATTGCCGCAAGCGGCTGCGGAAGCTCGGCGGACTTATCGTCCGCTTCTTCCGCTGTGAAAAGTTCTTCGTCCAAAAACGTATCGGAAAGTTCTCCCGATACGCAGAAAGCAGTTGAGGCAGGGACGGAGATAGACGATAAACCGTCGGATGATAAGTCCGACAGTAAATCGGACAAGAAAGAAAAAAAGAACATATACCATAATGAGGCCGTTGACGCCGCCGTTAAGGCGGGCAAGGCGGAAAATATGTCCGTGGACGGATATTATAATTTTTACTATGAGGGATTTGGTAAGGTATATTCAAATGAGGAGCTGAAAAATTGTTTTGACAGACTTCAGAAAATTTGCAGTGAGGCGAATTTCAATCTGTCATTTTCTTATGAAAATCCGCAGAGCGGTGTAATCGTTTCCTACAACACCTACAAATCCTATTTGACTTGCAGTACAATAAAAGCTCCCTATATAAAATCTTTACTGGAGAACGGTGTAAATCTTGACGAGGTGATCGTTAGAAACGAATGCTGGTCGGGAGACGGCGGCACGGTCGCAAGTGCGGCTTACGGTACTAAGTATACGGCGAAACAGCTTATAGAATACGCTGTCCGCGAATCGGACAACACGGCGTATTATTTGCTTGTAAAGCATTTCGGATATTGGAATTTCAATAATCTGATGTATTCTCTCGGTTCAAATTATTATCTCGGCGACAGTTGGATATTCACATACTGCACCGTTATGGATATGGCGAAATGCTATAAGGATATTTATAACTTTGCCGAGAAATGCGATGAGGGCAAATGGCTTATCAGCCTTATGGAGGATACAGACATTAATACGCAGATAACCGCCGCGCTGGGCGATAAATATGATGTTGCGCACAAATACGGCTCCGAATTCAATGAGTCTAATTTTCATGACTGCGCTGTCGTATATTCGGATTCGCCCTTTATTTTGTGTATTTTTACCGACCAACAGCCGGAGACGGAGGAAAGCTGCAAGGTGTTCAGGGAGCTTGCCAAGATTTTTGACGACATTAATTCTTTAATTGCTGAAAAATAAGATGCGACTTTTTGCGGAATCTGAAATATTTAGGAGGAAAATATTATGAATCAATACAAAACCTATTCTGTCCATATGGGCAAAGCCAAGTGCGCAGTTGATCTGGGCGACGGGTCTGAAAGAGGAGAGTATGTAAATCAGGACTATATCCTGAACAAAATGGGAAGACCCCACAGAAGTATCAGCCTTATGTACTGCTACTATCCGCTGGACAAGGAGTTTCCGGGAAGAATCTCGGAGGTAATGAAGGACGCGAACGTGTCTTTTCAGTGGGACTATCCTTATGACGATTATTTCACCTACAAGGGCGGTCTTGAGGGTAACAGAGAGGGAGAGCCTTTCACCTGCATGAGAGACGTAAGACGTCACGGACAGGACGTAACGCTTACGCTTACCATAGATCCCCATGTTTCCGACGAACAGCTTATCGCTGTTGCCGAGGATCTTAAAACCTTCGGCAGACTTATGCTCAGAGTCAATCACGAGGCTACGGGAAACTGGTTTTCTTTCAACAAGAGATGTACATATCAGGAAGTTGCGGATTTCTACTGCCGCTTCAACAGGATTTTGAAAGAACACGCTCCCAACGTTCAGACTATTCTTTGTATCGGCGGAATCGAAGATCCGAACAAGACGGAGATAGAAAAGGAAGAGGAGTTTTCACAGGCAGTCAAGGAGACCGATATCTGGTCTGTTGACAAGTATATGGCTCTTCACTGGGGCTGGCCTTTTGACGTTGCGGAGAGAGGCGGAAACACTCACAAGAGAGATACGGTCGCTAACACATATGACCTTACAAAGCGTTCTTTTGAGAGGTTCAAGGAGATAAACGGCGGCGTTGCAAAGCCTATGGTAATGAGCGAATTTAACGCCGACGGCGACGTTACCGGTCCTTACGATCAGGCTGATATGGTAAAGGAATTCTGCGATATGCTGAAAGAGGACGGAGAGGACTGGTTTTCCGGATTTACTTTTTATCAGTTCAGAGACAGAGGACGTCTCGGACTTGAGATACAGGATCCTAACTATGCGGACTGCGGAATCGAACAGCCTGTTATGAAGACCTACAAGGAGATAATCCACGACGATTTCTTCAAGCCGTCAATGACCAAGGGCGATGAGATCTCTCTGCCGTGTACGCTTCGCTGGGGCGGTTCGGAGGACGCGGAGGGAATCGAGATTCCGCTTCACTTTGAGAAAAATCCTCACTTCTGCGAGGTAACTTTTGACGACGATTCCAATATTATGATGGAGATAAACGGCAAGTGGTTCTACAAGTCTCCTGAGGCTAAGACCATTGACCTTATGTCGGCGTTCTTTGAAAAGCCGCTGGAGGGCGAGGCTGATCTTACGCTCAGGCTTTTTGCTCCTCCGGCAAGCGGTGAGAACGATCTGTCTGTGCCGGACGGACTTATGAACAGCTATACGGAGATAAAGAAACTGCCTGATATTCGTATCAGATTCGAGCCTGTGGAGAAATAGTTTTCTTTGGTCGGGGTTATTGTCCGAACTTTCGCTATTATAAAATGCAACAGCCGCACAGAATGTGGATTTCCCTTAAAGGGAAGTTTCACGGTCTGTGCGGCTGATTTTATGTCGTAACATATAGTTTTTTTATAAGCTGTGTTCTGTTTTTCTGTATTTATTCGGAGAACACCCCATGATTTTTCTGAACTGCCTATTAAAATTTGAAAGATTGCGAAATCCGCTGTCAAAGGCCGCCTGGGCGGAAGTGCAGTCGGTTTCCAACAGCATTTCGCAGGCTTTTTTTATCCTTAGCTGAGTGATATATTCGATAGCGCTGATACCGGCAAATTGTTTGAATTTGCTCATAAAGTAGCTTTGGCTTAAATGCGCTGTTTCGGAAAGCTTTTCTATGGTGACGTCCTCGGTGTAATTCTCGTTTATATATTCAAGCGCAGGTCGGAGCAGATCGCTTAGGCCGTTTCTTTTCTCATCGCAGGGAACAATGTCTCCGCCTTCATTCAGCAACCAAAAAAGCCGAATCAGCTCGCTTTTCATGAGCATATCCAATAGTGCGCTGTTGCCTTTTGCGCAGGATATTATGTTTTCGACGGTGGTTTTTATTTCTGCATAGTAAGGGTGCTCCGCTGTGATACGGTGATTGCATTTTGACAGACCGTTTGTCAACGGACGGATAAATTCTGCCGTACTGCGGTCATTTCCCAATGAGCCGAGCATTTCGGGGCTGAAAACGAGAGTGTCATAGTTAAGCTCCGATTCATTGGCGGAATAAATTGCGTGTATGATATTCGGCGGCAGTATTATTATATCTCCGGCACCGGAAACATATTTTTCGTCTTCGCAGATAAATTCTCCCTGTCCGCTGAGTATATAGTTTATTTCAAATTCATTGTGCCAGTGTATCGGTACGTTTGCAAAATATGACGGTATAATGCTTTTATAATAGCTGAACGGTACAAGCCTTGAAGAGTGTTTTCTTTTTTCTTCAGTATTGGCGTCTCTCATTTTTATCGCCTCGTAAAGTAGAATAGTATCATGATTCCATAGTATATTGGTAGATTCGGAAGCTGCTTTGTAGTATTATATCATAAGAAGATATGAAAATCAAGTATATATTTGCGTTTTGGAGGTAATGACATGAACAGACAACCTGAATGGCTTGACAATGCGGTCTTTTATGAGATATATCCGCAGTCCTTTAAGGACTCCGATGCCGACGGAATAGGAGATTTCAAAGGTATTATCGAAAAGCTGGATTACATCAAAGAGCTTGGCTGTAATTCGATATGGATGAACCCGTGCTTTGAGTCGCCGTTCGGCGACGCGGGGTATGACGTTTCCGATTATTACAAAACCGCTCCGAGATACGGAACAAACGAAGATCTGAAAAGGCTTTTTGAGGAAGTTCACAAACACGATATGCATATTCTTCTTGATCTTGTGCCCGGACATACTTCCGTTGAGCATAAGTGGTTCAGGGAGTCTATGAAAGCGGAGAAAAACGACTTTACCGACCGTTATGTATGGACCGACAGCATTTGGGAGGAACCGACCGGTTACGGCTCTCTCAGGGGAATTTCAGACAGGGACGGTTCCTGTGCGGTGAATTTCTTTTCACATCAGCCTGCTCTTAATTATGGTTACTACAAGCCCGACCCGGATAAAAAGTGGCAGCAGTCTATGGACGACGAAGGCCCTCGTGCTACCGTTGAAGAAATAAAGAATATTATGCGTTTTTGGCTCAGTGTTGGGTGTGATGGGTTCAGAGTCGATATGGCAGGCTCGCTTGTAAAGAATGACGAGGACGGAAAGGGTACGATAAAGCTGTGGCAGAATGTAAGAGATTTTCTCGACAGAGAATTTCCGCAGGCGGCAATAATTTCGGAATGGGGAGAGCCTGATAAATCCTTGCAGGGAGGATTCCATATGGATTTCCTGCTTCATTTCGGACCTTCGCATTATAACGATCTGTTCAGGTGCGGCAATCCGTTTTTTGCAGGCGACGGGGACGTTTCTCGGTTCGTGGAAAAGTATAAGGAGAATTACGAAAAGTCTGAGAAAAAGGGGCTTATCTGTATTCCCTCGGGAAATCACGATATGGACAGGCTGGCTCGTTTCATACACGGCGACAAGCTTAAAGTCGCGTTTGCATTTTTGCTTTCCATGCCGGGTGCGCCGTTTATTTATTACGGCGATGAGATAGGAATGAGATACGTTGAAGGATTAACATCGGTCGAGGGCGGTTACGGCAGGACCGGTTCGCGCTCGCCCATGCAATGGGATAACTCTGTAAACGCAGGATTCAGTACTGCGCCGAAGGAAGAACTTTATATTGCTCAGGACGAAAGTCCGGACAGACCAACGGCGTTTGCGCAGATGTCTGATGAAAATTCGCTCAGGAGCGAGATCAAACGGCTGATCGGAATACGCCGGAGTCACAAGGCGTTGCAAAACAGGGGAGAGATAGAGTTTGTTTATGCGGAAAAGAATTCCTATCCTCTTGCATATTTAAGATGTATGGGTGATGAAAAAATTCTTGTTGTGATAAATCCGTCTGATAAAGAAGTAAGCTTTGAATGCGATTATGAGCCTGAACAGAAGATTTATTCTTTCGGCGGAGAAATATCTGTAAATCATGGGAAAATAACAGTTCCTGCTGAGTTTGCAGGTTTTTACCGTGCGGTATAGTATGCTTTGATATTACAAAACCCCTTTCGCAGTGCGAAACTGCGGAGGGGTTTGTGCGTTTAGATTTAAATGTTTAAGCGTTTTCATTATCTTTTTTGCGAAAGCAAACAGACGCCAGCATGAACGCTGTTGCGCCTGCGGCGATCTCTGCCGGATAGATCAGGAGAGATTCGGACGGTATTATCATAGGCAGAATGCCAAGCGCACCCGCAGGCGGCATGTACTGTCCTGCCAAATGCATCACTATTATAGAGAATGCCGTTGATAACACTGCCGCCGAAATGAGCGGGAAACCTGCGAGAGTACAGAGAAGATACCTCAGCATAGCGCCGACAAACGCACAGCACACGATAATCAGAACTGTTTTAATCGGATTTTTACGGGCTTTGCTTTCGGAATTGGAAAACTCGGTAAATGCGACCAACAGCGGCGGTGCGACGCAGAAATTTAAGCCAAAGCGGATCGAAGGGAAAACGATCAATGCGGCGACAGCGGTCCTTACCGATAAGCAGAGCCAATCGTAAACAGCAGGTTTTGGCTTTGTAACAAACTTTTCTCTTTTATATATACCGACGTGTTCCAGAAGATATTGTGCAAGAACGGTTAGTAAAGTCATTGTTACTGCTGAAATAGGATAAATTATGGAGCTTGTGTTCATAAGCACGGGAAGAACAGCCGCAGATATCATTGGCGCAAAGCTTGTTCCGGAACAAAGGTACAGCATTTGACAGATAAGAAATGCCGCAATGATGTTTATTGGTTTGGCAAATGGGCTTGATCGTACTATAAGTATTCCTATGACAGAGCAAATGAATATCAGAAATACCATACGAAAACGGTCGGTTATCCAGCATTGTTTCGGTGCGGCAACAGCGCCTATGGACAGTGCGGCTATTTCAGGAAAGATTACCTCTCTTTCGCCTGTAAGTTCCGATGTCCCGACCATGACTGCCACAAGTATCAGGCAGACAAAAAGGCGTACCGTAAAATTCTTGTTTTCTTTTGTCACTGTTTTTTCTCCTTTGACATAATAATATGTTATTTGTGATTCGACGTGGCATATTTCGTGGCATATATTTTTGATTTTGTGGTATATTTTAGATTTTAGGACAATTATATGTATTTTAGAACACAAAGAAAACCGCCTATCTACGTTACTTAGCGTAAATAAGCGATTGTTGATTTGTCGTGCTGAGAATAAGTATATATTCGCTCAGCGGAAACAAATGAAGAGATACAAAAAAGCCGGAGCGGGAATTCGCCCGTCCGGCGCTGGAACTTTGGTCGAGGTGACGGGACTTGAACCCACGGCCTCTGCGTCCCGAACGCAGCGCTCTACCAAACTGAGCCACACCTCGAAATTTTACTTTACTATTATACTATATTAATTCCGGTTTGTCAATACTTTATGACAAAAAAGTTCAAAAAACATTTTCCGATCACTTGCTTCGCTGTGAAACGTACATACCGCCGCTATTAACTGTACAATTTTCAGTACATTAACATTGCGGATCGAATGAACATATAATAAATGCAGTAAGCGAAAAAGTAAGAGTTGATAGTCATTAAGGAGTGAGTATTTTTGTATATGTTTGATAATATGGCGCTTGGAAAGATCCTTTCTTCCGAGAAAGAGAACACCTCCGGGAGCTGTCCTATGCCGGAAGGAAAATTTCCGGTCGAAACGCCCGCAGCAATGGCATATGTGCCGTTTCAGCAGTGGGAAAAACCGTACGAACAAGATGTTGCGCTTCAGAGGGGAACGATATTTCAATCCCTCGATAAGCCGTTTATAGGAGAGGAGGCAGTCAAAAATGCCGATGTTAAATGAAAGGCAAAAGCTTCTCCGCAGACTTCAGGCTTGCAGTTTCGCACTGGTAGAGGCGAACCTTTATCTTGACAGTCATCCGACCTGCCGTGAGGGTTTGGCTTATTTTGCAGAGCATAAAGCTGAATATGAGAAGCTTATGGCTGAATACACCGAAAAATACGGTCCGATAAGACCGGGACAGAGTAATTCAGATAAAAAATGGGAATGGGTCAAAACGCCTTTTCCGTGGGAAAGGAGTGCTAACTGATGTGGCAATATGAGAAAAAACTGCAATATCCCGTAAAAATAAGCAATCCTAATCCGGCTATGGCTAAAGTTATTATAACTCAGCTTGGCGGTGCAGACTTCAAAAAGATATAATTATACATAATAAAAAATAGCGATCTGATTATCTGTCCTTGAAAACACAATTTTGCTTACGAAAGTCTTCAGTGTATCATTCAGCAATTTAGGCGAAGTTTCAGGGTCTGCTGCCATTCGGAGAAAATCCTCAATGGTTTTGCGTATGTAGAAATATGCGTCCTTGTAGGAAGGTTCAGGCTTCGGAACAGGGCGCAGTTTTTCAAGCTTTTCTATCTGTCGATTGATTTTCAGCTTGTTAGCCTTATACTCTTCCAAAGTGTCAACGCCCGATGTGTAAGCCTCCTTGATTCGGTCAAGCTTTTCGTACTCTCGACGGAGGAGCTGTTCAGTGTTGTCATTTACGGTGATCTTTTTTATTGTGCGATATTCAATGTTGAGTTCGGTATCGTTCAGAGCCTGCCTGAGACCTTCCAGTACGCTTTCGTTGATTTTTTCGTGAGATATATAGTGCGACTGAGTACAGCGTCCTTTGGCGTAGTTATGGCATTGCAAGCCGTTACCGCTGTTAACAAGAGTACCTCCGCAGCTTGAACAGCGCACAAGTCCACGAAGCATGAAATCATGTCTGACGGGAGCTTCTCTTGAAAAAGCCGTGTATCTGCGCTTGTATTCCTCGACAGTTTTCTGTGCCTGCTCCCATATTTCAGGCTCAATTATAGGCTTGTGAGTTCCGTCCACTATCATGACTTCCTTATCAGAATGATAATGGCTGCGTGAACCCCCGCCTCCGGGAGTCCATCTGAGTTTTCCCACATAAACCGGATTTCTTATAATATACTCAACATTCCGGTTTTCAAAGCGGTTTCCCTTAATAGTTCTGTACCCCTCAGCATTTAGGATATTCGCTATAGTCTTGTATCCCTGCCCTTCAAGGAACATATTGAATATTCTCTGCACAAGCGGAGCGTTTTCGTCGGGAACATATTCGCCGTCCTTAATGGCATAACCGATAGGCGGGGCGTTTACGATCTTGCCTCTGCTGATCTTTTCAAGCATACCTCTTTTGACCTCTTCGGCGAGGTTAATGCTGTAATATTCGTCCATAGCCTCAATCATAGCCTCTATAAGCACGGACATTTTGTCGTCACCCACGTTTTCGGAAATGGACACGACCTCGATACCAAGCTTGCGGAGCATTGATTTGTAAACGATACTGTCCTCACGGTTACGGGCGAATCGGGAGAATTTCCACAGAAGAATAGCGTCAAAAGGTCTGGGTTTAAGTTTTGCCGTGCCTATCATATTGTTAAACCCAGGACGTTTCGCAGTAGTTCTGCCGGAAATACCGTCGTCATGGAAAATAAACTCGTCGGGAACGATATAGTCGTTTTTCTTGGCGTATTCCCGTATCAGCTTGATCTGGCTGTCGGGGGACAGCTCGG
>JAETQO010000023.1 GCA_021770655.1 Ruminococcus sp.
GTAAAGCCTGAATTTGTCGCATACTGTATTTCATATCCCGTAGCCGAACCCTTCTGCGCCCAGTCGATGTAGAATCCCTTGTAACGGGTTTCAAGTTTCTGAATCGTCTGCTTTGCCGGGTTTATCACAAACGTCTTTGTAACGCTTCCCGTATAGTTGCCTTTTCCTGTGACAGTTACCTTAGCCGTTCCGACATTTTTGTTATTGGAGTAAGATACGGTATAATCCTTATCTTTTGTAAGCGTCTGCGAACCGTACTTTACAGTAATTGACTGAGTGAGAGGGTTGCCTGTAAACGCTTTATTGCTTATTCCGCCGATGGTGCAGGAAGAAAGCTTTACAGCCGCAAGAGCCGGTATGGTTTCGGTTTTAATGACCTTTTTACACACTGTACACTCCGTATGCTTTGAGCCTGTTGTTCCTACTCCGGCAGGCTTATCAATTATCCAGCCGCTTTCGGTATGTCCTGTCGGCTCGGTTATTGAGTCCTTGTACTCGTTTCCGCATACGGAACACTTATGGAGTGTACAGCCGCCGACCGTACAGGTCGGTTTTATCACAGTGCTTGTATATTTATGCCCCGTTGGAGCCGTCTCCGCACCCTTGTACTCATTTCCGCATATGGAACACTTATAGAGTGTATAGCCTCCTGTTGTGCAGGTTGGCTTTACTGTTGTTTCGGCCGTATAACTATGCTTATGGTTTTTAAGCGATGTTCCCGGCTCAACAGTACCATCATAAAAATAGTAATCATCGGGAACACGCCTTAAAGTTTACTATCCAGAGATCGTCATCTTCAGAATAATTGAATTCAGCAGTTTTGGCTTTTTCCGTGACTTGGATATTGGTATATACATACTCATATTTTCCGATATCGGAATTATATTGATATTCGCCGTCATATGTTATCTGAGGTATGACCGCATCGCTTAACAAGATATCGCTAGTCGGGTGATCTTCAAATTTCTCGCCGGGAACAAAGCATTCGCACTCGTTGATATATCTTCCGTCAACCCATGCGTCGGAGGCATATCCGAGGTCGCCGCCCCAATATATTTCAGCGCCGTTGTTTCCTGCGCTTTCTGTGCTGAAATTCGTTCCGTCGCCGTTTTGGTAAAGATAGGTATAACCTGTAGAGGTACTGCCGAATATACCATAGATTCCAATCAGGCGCAACCATGCGCCGCTGCCGACTTTATCGTATACGCTTTCCCAAGTAAGGGCATTTTCACGAGGAACATCATCTTCCATTTCAATTGCGGAATAATCATTAAGCAGCTGTCGGGCATTTTCGAGAGTGATCTTTGTGCCGTTAGCGCCAAAAGTAAAGTACTGCTTGATTTTATCCTCGCTGATTCCCTGTCCTTTTCCTTCGCCTGCGCCGCCGTATGATTTTGTTTGACCGTCATATGTTACATCGATGAGATAATGCCAGTAGCTGTTCCAAACATACGAAGATGAATCGTCCAGCCGTTTTGCCACCTTTCCCATTACGCTTGGAAAGCCCAGTGAGTCATAGCGGAAAGGATAGATTACATTTGCAAAAAGGCTTTTGTTATCTTTGCGGGTATACGGAGATTGAATATAAAAAAGCTGATCTTCGTGAGGAGATGTTGACAAGCTCCAGTACGAGCCGGCTTTGTACAACTCACCGCGGATATATGAGCCGCTGTAAAGACAGACAGAACTAAAACCGTGCTGTACTGCGTCCATGTTATCAAAAAAGTTTGATTTATCTGCGTATGTATCGATAAGATAATCGGTACTGTCTTTCAAAGCAGGGAGTTTGAGCTTTACATTTGTATCGCTCCAATTTGCATACCAGCTATACTCTGAATCATCTCTGGACTGCAGTACAATCTCGCCGCCGTCGGTATCAAAGCTTTTGAAGATATAGCCTCCGTTTACTCGGCCTGTTTGCTTATTTTCATAATTAATATCCGCATATAAATTCACTTTCTCGTCCCAATCGTCCCAATCCAAGCTTATACACGAAGCCTCGTCATAGACCGATGACTTATCTGCGAATCTGAAAGAGGTCGGGTCCGGGTTATCTGTTTTTACAAAGAAATATTCATTAAACGGTGAAAGGATCGGCGTTATTGTATAGGTATAGGCGGTAACGCTTTTATTCTTGGCAGAGACTGTATCAGCAGATACAGGCAGAGCCACAGCACCGATTGTTATCGCCAATGCAAGAACGCCGGATATAAACCTCTTATACATATTTTTTTAACCTCCTAAAATAAAAATAAGCACAGTATGACTATACACACTGCACTTTGCAAACATAATCAAATAATGAAATTTGTGCATTATAGCTCAGGGATACACCGGAACACTCCCATTTAAAACTGCTGAGATTAGTAAATTTACACATAAATCTCACCTCTTAAAATAATTATAGCAATTTACCTATGAAATGTCAAGAATTATTGACAAAATCATTTGATTATCGTAATTTCTGATGATGTTCAGGTATGTAGGCTGATTTATCAAGCCCTTTTCAAAGAGAATTTCAATCATCAGTCTTACCTCGTAGTCAAATTCGATCTTCAATAAGCTACCTCCGTACTACAATTTTACTATTTTTTCAGCCGCAATGTAATCACCAACTGCAACTAATTTTTGTCTAATATTTCAAGATAATCTCGCAATTTGTTGAGAGATTATCTAACCACCAATTCCGGGTAAGGGAGTCGAATTAAAACAGCACTTTTGCTGCTGTAAGCTCATATTTATCACATAGTTGTGAAATCGTCTAATATTGTTGGGTTCGAATCCCGTATCTCGGTCGGTTGCCGAGTTCTTTATTCAGCAAAGAAATGCGAAAATTAATACGTACGAAAAAGCAGTAAAGAGCGACATGATGGAGCTAGAGAGCATAAAAATAGCCCCGGAGCACCCCCGATATGGTACTCTGACGCCTTATTTGCATAGTTTAACTTCAATTTTTGTACGTTCAGATCATCTTTGCAACATAAAGCGCGCAAAAGAACATCTAAACGCAAGAAAAAACCTCTCTTGTCTTGGTAGACAAAAGAAGTTTCTTTCGTTGTGCGGATAACAGAAGTTGAACCTTCACCGAGTTCCCCCGACTGGCACCTGGGGAAGATGTCACGATAACGCCCGATGCGAAAGCATGTGGCAAGAATGAAGAAAGCACTGTTTTACAGCAGAAACAGAAAGCCCATAAATTATACATTAGCCAAGTTGAAAATAATGATTTGGCGGTATTATATAAGCTATTGGAACAACCGCAAGATATGCTCAGCCAACAGAGGACTTCCACCTGCCGTAAAACGAAAAAGGTATTATGAATCGCTCGTTTCAGCCGCCTGACCTGGCAGCACCCAAAACGGACAAATATCCATTTTGCTGTGTTTTGGGTATATTTGTTCCATTTTGAAGTGTGATTCCTTAATTGTTTTGAATTTGGGATAGAAAATGTGTCAAGGAATATTGACAATACCAGGGGCTGTCGGCTTGAATCAAATTTGCCGAAGCGAACATAATATTGAAACTTACTGCGGTCTTCTTTGTAAAAGCCCGGCTTGATGAGCATTATTCACTATACGTGCTATCTACTCGAAATTTTTTCTTTGTATGAATATGTAACAGTTACTCGTTCGGCACGGACAGACTTATATGTTTTTTCGTGTTTCTACTATACCATTTTCTATGCTTGTTTTGGGATAGCATTACCTTTATGTGATTATAATAAAAGGTTCTTGCTTTCCTTAAGTTTCTTGCTCAAGTTGTCTATCCTTATATATTCTTGTTCATTAGTTAAGTATACATCTATATTGTTATCCTTGAATTTCAATGAACCACACATAAAAATCAAACTATCATCTTCGATTTTTAATGGATACCAATTACCGCTATATGGGAAAGCGGAATTTATTGAATAAACTATATCTGTTGCCGATTTAATAAAATCCTCTTCAATAAGATAATACCCATTTAATATATTAATCTCTTTGATGTTTTTGAGCTCCAAATTAATAGCTCGGGCAACGTGTGAATCATCTTCTTTCTCTTTATAATATATTTCCAAATGTTCCTTAAATATTTGCACATAGTCTTTTCCAATTTCAAACAGACGTTGAGTTATAAGTGGATAATCGAATAACAGAGAAGTTTGTATAACATTGTATGTTATGTTATATACAGCAGTTATAAGCCACAAATTTTCTGCTAAGACAGGATTCTTCCATATGATAGCCTCTGTATTCAACTCAGGACGGTGATGCAATTCTTTATACAGCATATATGCTTGATAGAAATTACCCTCAAGCAAGTAGCATTGAATTTCAATAATTGTTTGAGCTGCAATAAGAAATTTTATTTGTATATTTGTTGATTTAACAGTTTTACGATAGTGTTCGCACCATTTATGTATTTCTGACATAATAATCAATCGATCTGATTGTTCTTCTACCCACAAAAGTAAGTCATCAAGGGCGTAATCGGTTAATTTTACTATTAATTCCGCTATCAATTTATCATTTTTGGGGCATTCATTGGCAGACTCAATAAGCTGTAGTAAGGTTGTTAAATCGTTGTCTTCACATACCTGTACAATGGTTTTATTTGTTTTGTTATTTGATTGATACTGTTGGTTTTCAATATTATTAGAAGTAAGTAAAGCATATAATGTATCTCCATCAATCAGCTCAATGTTTTTGTCTTTTGCAAATAAAATCGCATTATTTGTGAAATAACCAGTAGTAATCAAAATTCCTTTGTTTGCTCTTTCAGAACAAATTACGCCATATAAATCACGAATTATAGGTTCGCCAACACTACCATTGTAACGTTTGCATTGAACGATATATTTTCCTTCCGTGAAAGGTTGGTGGTTTAATGCAATAAGATCTATGCCACCATCTCCGCTTGCTTTTGTTTGGTATACTTCAAACCCCATATTCTGCATTAGCTGTTTGCATATTTTTTCAAATTCTATTCCTGTCAAAGAAGTAATATCTAACGTATTTTTTTTGCTACATTCTTGAGATTGTTCGTTAAAACAACTCTTATTTTCGTCTGCAACCTCACAAGGAATTGGATGCATTTCATAATTTAAACCTTCAATAATAGATGGGGAAAAATGTATATTTTTAATATTCTCTTTGATAGAATTTATATAGTAATTAGCTTTAAGAATTTTTGCACTATCAAGCGCATTACAATATTCAAGAGTTTCGTTTCTTAATAATTCAATGATATGTAAATATAATGTGATGATACTTTCATCTAATTTCATATTATTTAAAAAACACTGTTTCTCCGACTCACATATCAAAAACATCACTATTTGATTTTCACCAATAGTATCAATTAAATTTTTCATAGATAAAACATAGTCATTTATTGTTTCTTCGCAACACACACTAGGCAAAGATGTATCCAAATAAAAATTCAAACATTCAATTTCAGATTTTCCCAAATTATTTTTTTCTTCTAAAAATAAAACAAGATAGGCCCGCAATTCCATTAAGCAACATTCTCTTAAAGTATTACCTGAATTTGCGAGTTCTGGTATTAAATTAATTCCTAATCCGACATTATCCAACACATCACAAGTTTCTAAAAAAACTTTGATTGAATTTTTTAAATCTGAATTTAACATAATAAAATCGCCCCTCTTTATTTAAGTTTTCATCCATAACAAATAACTTAGACATTTCCGCATTATCTATTTACCAGTATTGAGAATCTCAATAGAACACCTTTATATCTTACGTAGTGATAATATATTTTATCAGCATAAAGCAATTTGTCAACCTTTTTTGTTTTTATTATATACTAAAATTGTGCAAAAGTCAAGCGTCCCTTTGTGGAAGTTGTACTATAATCTTTTACTAATTTCTTATTGTTTGTAGTATTGTTACAAAACGATAGTAGAAGGCAGTCTTAATATCTTGCTTGCGGACATTTTTAACAGGCTAAATAATCTATAAACATAGGTTCAAGCACAAAATCTTACCCCGTAACGATGAACAGGGGTGTGCATTTTTTGCACACCCCTGTTCATCGTTACAGAGTTTAAATTTTCCTTTCGTCATATTGTATTATTTTCAGCTCTTATATAGATCTGGCTTGCAGCTCGGGTGGTAATCTCATTCAGTCCGGCGATTTTGTAAAAGCTGCAGGAATAGGAGCAAACAGCTTCAATCACGATGCACTCAATTTGAATGGGGAGTTCAAATATATTATGACAATAGTTGAACTAAGTCATCGATGCCCGTATACATATAGTAGCAAACCATACAAGATTTTTGTTCTGATTTTGTACAAGCATACGAAATTCAAAAAAATCCAATAAAAAAAGATGTACTTTCGCAAAAATGTTGCCAGTAATAGTAGAGGGTAAAAAGAATCGCATTAATTGGCAAAACGCACAAAATCACGTCCTGCAATTTATGCATCTATACAAACTTTTTGAAATTGTCAAAAAAAAATCCCTGACAAAACGCAAAATCGTTGCTAGTAATATATAGAGGGTGTTGAAGTACCGTAATGGTAGTCGAGTTAGCTAAAATACCATTCAGAAAACTGTGCAGGTCTACAAAGATTTTTGGAAAGTGAGTAAAAGTAATGTTTTCATCGGCTACAGTATGAAGACAAAAGAATCTTGACAATTGAATCCCACGCAGGAGAGATACCAAGCGGTGAAGTACAGCGAAGATCGTGCAGGAGGAGCAGGAGCGTACCAAGCTTGGAAATACGTCCTTAGGTCAAACAAGGCTTTCTGACAGGAACTGTACTGTTGTGGGGCAGAAATAAAAAATCGAAAGTAGGTCTGAGACTTTGAAAAATACAACTCAAAGTCCTGCAAGGAGATCACGACCACTGTGAGCGTGACAGTAGTGACAGTAAAACCACAGGCGAAGTTACTGTCAACAAGCTGGTTTTAAAAGTCTGAAAACCCTTGTAAATCCTTGCTTTGTGGGGCGTGACGGCTGAAATCAAGTGTGAGTTTTACTGTCAACACTTCAAGGTTACTGTCAACGCAAAACTCTTTCATAAATGAGCCAACTACCAACCTGATTCAAGGTGGACAGGTTTCTATAGGGACACCCAACCAATATTCAAACTCTCTAAATCATCCGTTCCAAATTTGTACAATCATACAATTTTTTAAAGAATTGCTGTCAAAATGGTTGTTAAAACCTCAACTTCTTCCCCTATACAAGTGAGAGCAAACTCTACAAAAAATTTGTTACGACTTTGTTCAAACCTACAAACTTTATGAATTAAGGGTTGTCAAAACATCAACTTCTTTCCGTATACAAGTGGAAGAATTGCGGTAGTCAAAATATCTTAAACAAGATAAGCTAACTTGTGCAAGTCTACAAAGATTTTTGGAAAGTGAGTAAAAGTAGTATTTTCATCGGCTACAGTATGAAGACAAAAGAATCTTGACAATTGAATCCCACGCAGGAGAGATACCAAGCGGTGAAGTACAGCAAAAATCGTGCAGGAGGAGCAGGAGCGTGCCAAGCTTGGAAATACGTCCTTAAGTCAAACAAGGCTTAATGTATACCTTATCTTTTTCTATTACTAAGCTCCGCACAGGAACATGTTTAGAAATTAGCAATGAATTGAATTTATTGGCTAGTTTTCCTACATCGCCAATATACTCCACATCTTTTATTGGCGTGAACAATTGTACATTCTGCTCTGTGTTTATGCGGATTTTACGGGATAGTATTTCATGCTCCCGTCCTTTACTGCTAATACATGAAAAGACGTCAAATAGTGTAGGGTTATGATACACCAACGACGCATCAAATGGCATGCTATCAAATGGAAGGCATTCGTTCCACAGACAAAGATAAGAAATCCAGTTATTGGGGCGATCTGCTATTTGATATTTCATTATGTGGTGACGCATTTTAAGTAGCACATACCGAAGGATATTGCTTCCGGATGCTCCTGATTTTATTAACCGCCTGCATCTATCCAACGAGTTGAACAGATTATTTGAGCAGCTCAGGTTTTGAATTTCTGTCTTAACTGCATTATAGTATTCGTCGCTCATGGTTACAAGTTCAGTTAAGCTTATTCCTGACACCGTAAGATACTCCATCATGGTGTTATATTCTATAGTGCCTGCGTTTACCTTCGGCATATCAAGGATTCGGGCAAAATCTTCAAACTCAACAGGTCGAATTGCCACTTTATAATTGTCGATCACCCTAATCGGCATCCGACGTCCAAGAATATCTATCTCTGTGTCGATATAATTGATCTTTATTGCTAAGGAACTGCCCCATATCATCCATATACAGGACATCTCTTTTGGAGCTGCGCGGAATGCTGTTCCCGGCAAGATATTGCCACCCTTCGTTCTCCAAGAACGAAAGGAATGCGTACTCATATTCAGATTCACAATAGTGTCCGTTATAATTCTGTAATTTAACCATTGCCTTAACCTCCGATAATCAACAATGAAACGGATTTACGCTCATTTGTTAAACTAAAACAACTTATTGAAATCTATGGAATAACCCATCGCTTTCAATTCTTTTAGCACATCAACTTCCCAGTTGGATTTATCTGTATACACGATTCCTTGCATATCAGATGGCAGCTCTACGCCGTTTTCAGCAACAATAACCACACGACGTCTGCTCAGCTTACCCATAAAGTAGCCTGCTTCAAATACAACATTTTGTCTTGCACGAGGCAGATCATTTGCATCAGCCTTAGCTCGTCCAAAATCGTCGGCAGTAAACAAGCAGATCGCACCGCTTGTTCAATAAGGTCGTCAATCTCGTCAATGATCTCTTTTAATTTCTCATAATCATTCATTTACCTTCCTCCAGCGATCCCCGAATCAGTATCGGGCAAATGTTTTTTATCTGAGCTTTTAGTTGCTCGTTGATCTTCGTCCTTGTAATGTAAACAGTATACATCTGCGCAATAGCCTTCTGAATACCTATATCTGGAATCGGTATTTCTACGCTACACATTTCGCTCCAATCAAACGTTTCTCTCGCAGACCCCCATGAATTGAAACGCGCATAGCGATCGAATTCTGCTCTGGTGAAAAACAGCATAAGGTATTCCGGAATGAGTTTCTCTTTACTAGTTCCAAAAACTGTGGATATAGATGAAACCAAGAATTGCTCCTGCGTATCGTTAAATCCAAGGGATATTTTGTCGCCTCGTCTGGAAGTGTCAGACACATACGCAATCTGACCGGGATTGACCACCTTATAGTTATCAAGGCTCACTCCATCCATATTAGCTTTTGTGGGAATCAGCTCTTTGCTTGTGGAAATTCCTCTGACAGAATCAACCGGAAGACCAATAGTATTTCTTTTGTCGCTCTCAATCAGATATGACCCTATTTTTTCACAGGGCACCTTGCACCGCAGATTCTCGATATATCCATCGCATACAAGCTTCAAATCCTCCAATCCCCGCTCATAGCTCTGCTGATTGGCAACCATGGCTTTGTAGATTGCTACATACTTCTGCTGTGTGGGAAGATCGGGAAGCTCAATATCGATGTCACACATGGTGTCCCAGTCAAAAGTTTCTCTTGCTGAACCCCATGAGTTGAATCTTGCGTAACGATCAAATTCCGGTCGATTGAAAAACATGAATAGATAATCGGACAGCAGCTTTTCTTTATCAGACACACGAAAAGCAGTATAAATCGAGGAAATTAAGACTGGCTTCGCCCCTGTATTAAATGCGATTGCTATTTTATCGCCTCGCCTTGAAGTATCTGCAACGTATGCAAATTCTTGACAATCAACAATCTTGTACGAAGACAAACTAACACCGTCCATATTTGCTTTAGTGTCAATAAACTCTTTGCCGGTTGAGATACTCCGAATATCTGAACATTGACAGTCAGCAACGCTTGACAACCGTATCACTACTGTTTCTCGCTATGTATAATTTGATCGAGAAAAAGGTTGTTACTGTCAGAACAGGGTACTTTATTATTCATCTTTTGCTTTATTTTTCCCATTACCATAAAAACAAAAAACCTCCGCAGTAATAAAACTACGGAGGTCTTATAATAACTAAACATTAACCCAAATCTGAACCTTCAAATCAGTCCATTGGTTCTTTCGCAAGTACAATCCACGAGACTGTCGGTAGGCTTTAGCCTCCTCAAATCCGATTTCGCACTCACACAAGGGTATTGTCAGTTTTCGCTTACTTTGCGTTAATAGCAGCCTGTGCGGCAGCAAGTCTTGCAATAGGTACTCTGAACGGTGAGCAAGATACATAGTCAAGACCGATCTTGTGGCAGAACTCAACAGATGTCGGATCACCGCCGTGCTCGCCGCAGATACCGCAGTGGAGCTTAGGATTTACAGGCTTACCAAGCTTGATAGCCATCTCCATAAGCTTGCCTACGCCGTCCTGATCAAGCTTTGCAAACGGATCGTTCTCGTAGATCTTTGCATCATAGTAAGCATTGAGGAACTTACCTGCGTCGTCTCTGGAGAAACCGAATGTCATCTGTGTAAGGTCATTTGTACCGAAGCAGAAGAAGTCAGCTTCCTTTGCGATCTCATCAGCTGTAAGAGCCGCTCTTGGAATCTCGATCATTGTACCAACTTCGTACTTGAGGTCGGAACCTGCCTCAGCAATAACTGCATCAGCTGTTTCAACTACAACCTTCTTAACATACTTGAGCTCCTTAACATCGCCAACCAGCGGGATCATGATCTCAGGCTCAACTGTCCAGTCAGGATGATTCTTCTTAACGTTGATAGCAGCCTTGATAACAGCCTTTGTCTGCATCTTTGCGATCTCAGGATATGTTACTGCAAGACGGCATCCACGGTGACCCATCATCGGGTTGAACTCGTGAAGTGAAGCGATGATCGCCTTGATGTCCTCAACGGACTTGCCCTGTGCGTCTGCAAGAGCCTTGATGTCAGCTTCCTCAGTAGGTACGAACTCGTGAAGCGGAGGATCAAGGAATCTGATAGTAACAGGATTTCCTTCAAGAGCCTCGTAAAGTGCCTCGAAATCGCTCTGCTGCATCGGCTCGATCTTAGCGAGCGCAGCCTCTCTCTCCTCAACTGTGTCAGAGCAGATCATCTCTCTGAATGCGGCGATTCTGGACGGCTCGAAGAACATATGCTCTGTACGGCAAAGACCGATACCCTCTGCGCCAAGCTCTCTTGCCTTCTTAGCGTCAGCAGGAGTATCAGCGTTGGTTCTTACCTTAAGAACTCTGTACTTGTCAGCCCAGCCCATGATTCTGCCGAACTCGCCTGCGATAGTAGCGTCAACAGTAGGAATGATTCCGTCGTAAATGTTACCTGTAGAACCGTCAATAGAAATGTAATCGCCCTCATGGAACTCCTTGCCTGCAAGAGTAAACTTCTTGTTAGCCTCGTCCATTACGATCTCGGAGCATCCGGATACACAGCAAGTACCCATACCACGAGCAACTACGGCAGCGTGAGATGTCATACCGCCTCTAACTGTAAGGATACCCTGAGAAGCCTTCATACCTGTGATGTCCTCAGGAGAAGTTTCAAGTCTTACGAGAACGACCTTTTCGCCCTTAGCATTCCAAGCCTCTGCGTCGTCGGCTGTAAATACGATCTTACCGCAGGCAGCTCCCGGAGAAGCGCCGAGGCCCTTGCCCATAGGAGTAGAAGCCTTGAGTGCCTTAACGTCAAACTGTGGGTGGAGAAGTGTATCGAGATTTCTCGGATCGATCATTGCAACAGCCTCTTCCTCAGTTCTCATGCCCTCGTCAACAAGGTCGCAAGCGATCTTGAGAGCAGCCTGTGCAGTTCTCTTACCGTTTCTTGTCTGAAGCATATAGAGTTTTCCATGCTCAACCGTGAACTCCATATCCTGCATATCTCTGTAGTGATTTTCCAAGGTCTGGCAAACTTCCTTGAACTGAGCAAATGCCTCAGGGAATTTCTGCTCCATCTCGGAAATGTGCATTGGTGTACGAACACCGGCAACAACGTCCTCGCCCTGTGCGTTTGTCAGGAACTCACCGAAGAGACCCTTAGCGCCTGTAGCAGGGTCACGGGTAAATGCAACGCCTGTTCCGCAGTCGTCACCCATGTTACCGAATGCCATGGACTGTACGTTAACAGCAGTACCCCAAGAATAAGGGATATCATTGTCTCTTCTGTATACGTTAGCTCTCGGGTTATCCCATGAACGGAATACAGCCTTGATAGCGCCCATGAGCTGTTCCTTAGGATCGGTCGGGAAATCTGTGCCGATCTTGGACTTATACTCAGCCTTGAACTGGCCTGCAAGCTCCTTGAGGTCATCAGCCGTAAGGTCAACGTCCTGTGTAACGCCCTTCTTAGCCTTCATTTCGTCGATAAGCTCTTCAAAGTACTTCTTACCAACTTCCATAACTACGTCGGAATACATCTGGATGAATCTTCTGTAGCAGTCCCAAGCCCATCTCGGATTGCCGGACTGAGCCGCGATCGTATCAACAACCTCTTCATTAAGACCGAGGTTAAGGATTGTATCCATCATACCCGGCATTGACGCACGTGCGCCGGAACGAACGGAAACGAGGAGAGGATTTTCCTTATCGCCGAACTTCTTGCCTGTGATTTCTTCCATTTTAACGATGTACTCGTTGATTTCAGCCATGATCTCAGGATTGATTTCGCGGCCGTCTTCATAGTACTGAGTACAAGCTTCAGTTGTGATTGTGAAGCCCTGAGGAACAGGGAGACCGATATTTGTCATCTCAGCCAGGTTAGCACCCTTACCGCCGAGGAGCTCTCTCATGTTGGCATTACCCTCAGAGAAAAGATAACAATACTTCTTTGCCATTGGTTTTTTACCTCCAAAAATTTTTGAATTCCGCAGAGGACAGACTTAAACTTCCCCTATCCGCCCACGGTTACTCTTATATTATAACAGATATGAATTGAAATTACCATAGGTTTTTCACATTTTTATACATAAAATCTTATACAATTTTTGTTCTTCATTTATGTGCAATATGACTATATGCGGTAAACTTCAGAAATCTTTGCGCTCCAAGTTTTTTGCGTCGCAGAGCGTTTTCAAAGAGAGATCAATTTTGAGAATTTCAAAAATTATCTGTGTATCTTCCCCGCCGCAGGGCGAAGAAGACACACAAGAACAAATGCTGTCTTTAAGGCAATACCGCACCGCCTTTCACACACGCTCTTGCCATAAATTTATATCTGTGTTATAATAAAGCCGTATAATAAAGAAAATCAAAATTCCAGACAAAACAATCGAGGTATAAATATATGAAAGCGAAAAGAAACTTCCCGCCTTATGTTATTTCAAAAAAAGCCGAAAACTCTGTCAAAGCCGGTCACCCTTGGGTATACTGCGACGAGATAAGGAACGCTCCCGAAAGCCCTGTCAACGGAGAGCTTGCGGACGTACTGTCCGAGAAAGGCTCTTATCTCGGCACGGGATTTTTAAGCCTTAACAGCAAGATCAGAATAAGGATACTTTCGGACAACGCCAACGAAACCTTTTCCGACGAGTTTTTCCGCCGCAGGATACGCTACGCTATAGACTACCGTAAAACCGTTATGGGAGATGATTTTTCCTCCTGCCGTCTTGTATTCGGCGAATCGGACGGACTGCCCGGACTAACCGTGGACAAATATGAGGATATACTTGTCACTCAGGTACTTTCTTTCGGTATGGACAGGATAAAGGATACCATTTTCCGTCTGCTTACCGAAGAACTGGCAAAGGACGGCGTATCTGTTTCGGGAATTATGGAGCGAAATGACGCGGCTATAAGAAAGCTTGAGGGTCTTGAGCAGTATAAAGGCTGGTACAAAGCCGATTTTCTCCCAGAACCGCCCTCTCCTGTGACGGAGATAACGGAAAACGGAGTGCGCTACGAAGTGGACGTTGAAAACGGACAGAAAACGGGATTTTTCTTAGACCAGAAATACAACCGTCTTGCCGTTTCAAAGATCGCCAAGGGCAAAAAGGTTCTTGACTGCTTTACACATACAGGCTCATTTGCGCTCAATGCCGCAAGGGGCGGCGCGGCTCACGTCACCGCTGTGGACGTTTCGCAGTTTGCGGTAGACACTGCCCGTGAAAACGCTCGCCGGAACGGTCTTGAGGGTACAATGGATTTCCTTTGCGCCGACGTTTTCGACCTGCTGCCAAAGCTTTACGAAGAGAAAGCGGATTACGATATGATAATACTCGACCCACCCGCCTTTACCAAAAGCCGCAAAACGGTAGGCAGTGCGGAGAGAGGATACAAGGAGATCAACTACCGAGCGATGAAACTTCTGCCGAGAGGCGGCTACCTTGCCACCTGCTCCTGCTCTCACTTTATGGAAAGCAGGCTGTTTGTAAAAATGGTCATGTCCGCCGCAAAGGACGCCGGAGTACAGCTAAAGCTTATTGAGGCCAGACAGCAGGCCCCCGACCACCCGATACTGCTGAACGTTCCCGAAACGGACTATCTGAAATTCTATCTTTTCCAAGTGGTATAAATCAACGATTAATTATTATTCCGCAGGAGTCATATCCTGCAAATTTTTTATAATAAAAGTTATGCCTCCATTTCCCGGTTGGACTTAAATTCATAGCATTATTAAACAAATTGTTCTGCTTGATTTTGTGCATTCATACGAAAATAAATAGAATTTGTCGAAATTGTTCCACAAACGCCGAAAACTTGAATCGTAATATATAGAAGTAATTTCATTTGATGAATTATCAAATAACAAATGATATTAAATTTTAAAACGTAAATATTAACGGGACGGATTTTTTTTTATGAACAGCGGTTTATTTTTCAAAAGGCACATTTTTATGATACAGCTTGGAGGAGGAGAACATTGGCGGCGTGCAGAAAGAATAATCAAAAAGGCTGAAAGCACAGGCGCAAAAGTCGTAGACTATAACGTAAAGGACGGAGTATGCACGGTGATACTGGAGTCCTCAGACGAAGCTTTCAGAAGCATTGTCCGCAATGCGCAGGAAATGGGAATTGTGAGGGTTCTTATGTAGTGCTTTTTACCGGCATAATTCCTACCCGAACACTTCCGAATTTGCGAAAAAAAGAAATAAATAATTTAGTTTCTTCCGATAAAAATTACAATAATTATTAATTGACCGCCGCTGCGGATTTATGGTATAATTATTTTATAATATAAAAAAGGAGTTGTCATTATGACAAAGCTTTCAGCTGAGGAAATAAAAAGAGTAAAAAGGCTCGGTTTTCTTCATGATAAAAACACCGAAGATAAATTCAACGGAAGAGTTATAACAAGAAACGGAAAGATCACCGCAGAGGAATGCTCAGCAATTGCAGAGGCGGCTGAGAAGTTCGGCTCGGGCGAGGTCACCGTTACCACAAGAATGACAATGGAAATTCAGGGCGTACCGTTTGACAACATCGAACCGCTCAGAGAATTTCTTGCAGGCAAGGGACTTGACATGGGCGGAACAGGCGCGGCTGTGCGTCCTGTGGTTTCCTGCAAGGGAACGACCTGCCAATACGGTCTTATCGACACATTTGCCGTATCGAAAGAGATACACGAAAGGTTTTTCAAGGGTTACGGAGAAGTCGCACTTCCTCACAAATTCAAGATAGCTGTAGGCGGATGTCCGAACAACTGCGTAAAGCCCGATCTTAACGACGTCGGCATAATAGGACAGAGAATTCCTACCGTGGACATTTCCAAGTGCAGAGGATGCAGGATATGCCAGATAGAAAAAGCCTGTCCGATAAAAGCTTCAAGGCTTGAAAACGGCAAAGTTCACATAGACCTTGAAAAATGCAATCACTGCGGAAGATGTATGAACAAATGCCCGTTCAAGGCATACGACAACTATACCACCGGCTACGGGATCTACATCGGCGGAAGGTGGGGCAAGCAGATCACAAGAGGGAAAATGCTTTCCAAGATATTTACAGATAAAGAAGAGGCTATCGGCATTGTGGAAAAAGCTTTGCTGTTTTTCAGGGAGAACGGTTTCAAGGGTGAACGCTTTGCGCAGGTTGTTGAGCGCATAGGCTTCGAGAACGTAGAAAAGGCACTGCTTTCAGACGATCTTCTTGAAAGGAAGAACGAGATAATTGCTATGGAGCTTAAAGAGAAATAAACGCACAACGGACGGCTTTTTACAGCCGCCCGTTTCAGTTTGTCGATAAACCTAATTTTGATGGTAAACAAGGGGAAGCCCTCTATCTGAACTGACCCCAAAAAGTTAGACAAAGATATCAAAGGAAAATTATACAAAGCGATCAGAAACGATTTTGGTCGCTTTTATTATGCAGCTTTGTGTCTGTAATCGACAGGAGATAGTCCATCAAGCTTAAGCTTGTCTGCTTTGAAATCACGTTCTAGAAGATTAGGTGCAATTTTGCCGACATCGCCCTTATATGAGTTGTACTTATGCATACGGACACGACAGAAAATGCCCATTTTGCGCATTAGTTTCTGTACGGTCTTATGATTGATAACAAATTTCTTCTTCAACTCTTTTGTAATTCTCCGATAGCCGTAACGACCTTTGCTTTCATCGTAAATGCGGCGTATTTCAGCTTTTATATCAGCATATTTATCAGGTTTGGGTGAATCGAACTGTTTGCTGTAATAATAATATGTGCTGCGAGGGATTCCGGCGACATCTATGAGCAGCCACACCTTGAATTCATGCCTCAGTTCCCAAATCACTTGCGATTTTTCTCTTGCCGTACCCTTTCGGAAACCAAGGCATTCAATTTTTTTTAAGTATGCATTCTCCGCCCGAAGACGCTGCACCTCTGCGATAAGGTCTTCTTCCACTTCTTTCTTAAGCTTTTTAGGACGTCCTGTTGATTTGCGTCCTCTACGTTCTATGTAGAGTCCTTCTTTGCCTTCTTCAAGATAAATGCGTTCCCATTTTGCTACTGCATCATGTGCTAGAATTTCAAATCTTCTTGCTGCTTCTTTATGACTTAGTCCTTCTTTGCGCATAGTTTCTATTACTTTGATTTTAAACTCTGGGCTATATCGTTTCTTTGGCTGTCCTTTTGGCATAAAAATGCCCCCTTTCGTTAGTTTCAATTTCGGTATATTTATATTATACCACATTGTCTAACAAAAGGGGAGCATTTCAATCGCAGGGCTTCCCCTCTTTCAAAACAGTCCACCGGACTGTTTTGAAATTCACCCCTTTCGGAGCTCCTAAAGTAAGGGGATTTCGCTCCTGCGGGAGCGACGGGGGCTCTGCCCACTCCCACGCCTGAGGTCACAATAGAATACATATTATCCTTCTTTATTATTCCGCAGGGATTTTCCCACATCAGCCCTATGGTGAGATTTCCGGGGAAAAGCTGTCCGTCGTGAGTGTGACCCGAAAAGTCTATATCCGCTCCTGCGTCGGCAGTTTCCTGAAGTTCGTCCGGTTCATGAGCTATAACGAATATCGGCTTTGATTTGTCAAGAGGCTCGGTAAGACCGGAAATTTCCGCGCGGCTTCCGTCCTCAGTTCCGGGCTTGTCCGTATCACGTCTGCCAACAAGGTAAAACTCGTTATTCACAAGCACAGATTCATCACGGAGGAGCGTTATTCCGCAGTCCTCAAGAAAGCCGTCCATTTTTTCGTCGTTTGACTGCGAGCCTCCCCAATCGAAGGTAAAGCCCATAAGTATTTTTTCATCGATATCATGATTGCCGTATGCTGCGTAAACGCCGTACTTGCTTTCTATAGACTTCAACTGCTTTTTTATCCCCTCGGGATCGTCAAGACCGTCAAAGCTGTTGTCGAAAATATCGCCGGCTATTATGACAATGTCGGGATTCTCGGCGTTTATTTTTTCGACCATATCGGTTATATGCTCCACGCCTATTGCATAGCCCATATGCAGATCTGCCACCAGTACGGCTTTAAGCTCCTTGGTATCGCCGCATGACTTTTCCACAGTCACGTTATATTCTTTTGTCTTTATATTTCCGGCATTTATAAATCCGTACAGGCACACCGCCACCGCACAGGCGACCACTACCGAGCCGACGGAGATAACGCTCCCCCTTGAAAACAGTCTGGTGTTTTTAAGCCTTGTATGCTTTGCAATAAGCCTGAGCAGATCGAAAAGCGCCACGAAAATAAGCGCATAAAGCATTATTCCCACCCAATAGGCAGATACACGTCTTATTACGACAGCCACCGCCGACTTCGGCAGTAAAAACGCTATAACAGGCGAAAGAGCCAATGCAATATACGCCGTCGAAAAGGGCACTTTAAACCTCAGCCAGTTAAATCTATGGTTGCAGTTCTTCACCCAATAGAAAAAGCGGAACATCATATATGCAGACACCGCCAGATAAAGCGGAAGTAAAAATAAAAATATCATAAAAGCAGACCAGCCTCCCGTCGCTTGAATAACACAACAAAAACCTCACAACGCAAAAAATCCGCCACAACAAAAGTTGCAGCGGATAGGGAATGCAAGGATATAACCCTGCTGGTCGGAGTGACCGGATTTGAACCGACGACCTCTACCACCCCAAGGTAGCGCGCTACCAATCTGCGCCACACCCCGATTGACCGTATATTATTATACACGATTTTTTCGCTTTCGTCAACCCCTTTTTTGAAAAAAGTTGTTTTTCATTTTTTCGCTCACAGTAAAAACAGCGGCTTGCCCGCAGGATACCGCAAGGCAAGCCGCCTTTAACGTTTAATCTTTAAGCTTTATCTGTTTATTTATCTTCGCCATAATGATAAGCGCGGCGATAAATCCGATAAGCTCGCCGAAAGGGACAGCCGCCCAGACAATCTTTTCCTCCTCAGCCGCATAGGTAAGCGCAAACGCCGTCGGCAGGGGGATTATCAGCAGTCTTATCAGCGACAGCACCAGAGAGCTTATGCCGTGGTCAAGCGCCTGAAAAATTCCCTGATATGCAATGTTTGCACCTGCGAAAAGATAGCCAAGCGTTACTATTCTTATGGCGTATATGCAAAGCTTTTCCGTCTGAGCCGAAAGTGCGAACACTCCGCATATCTGTTCAGCAAAAATCTGCAAGCCGATAAGTCCGAAAAGCATAAGCGCAAGAGTGTAAAGCATACCGTATTTTATACTCTGCGACACTCTCTTTTTATCGCCCTTTCCGTAGTTGAACGACACCACGGGAATTATAGTATTGTTCATTCCGAATGCGGCGAAAAATACAAATTGCTGTATCTTATAATAAATTCCGTACGCCGTGACTGTTGACTGCGAAATGCCGCCTAGAATTATGTTAAGTCCGTAGGTCATTACCGACATAAGCGCCTGAATTATTATGTCGGGGATACCGATTCTGTAAATGTCTCCGATGATCCCTCTCTGCGGCTTGAAATATCCGAATCCGCCCGGGATCTCCTTGTTTAGCCTGAAATGGAAAATTGCTCCCATTACCATTGTGAGTATCTGTCCGATGACCGTAGCATACGCCGCGCCCTTTATACCCATTTTCGGGAAAAAGCCCAAGCCGTATATCAGAACGGGGTCAAGCACTATGTTTGTGACCGCTCCTGCAAGCTGGGCGATAGTCGAAGGCACGGTTCTTCCTGTTCCCTGCAAAAGCTTTTCAAATATCATCGAACCTACCGCGCCGAAAGAAAGTACGCAGCATATGCTGAGATACTCGTCCGCCATACCCAGCGCTATCGGGTCGGAAGTCTGGGATTTCAGAAAAGCCTGCGTTCCGAAAATACCGAAAAGCAGAAACACCACATATGTACAGATACCGATAAAAATCGCATTGCCGGCAATTTTTCCGGCTCTTTCAAAGTTCTTCTCTCCAAGACTTCTTGACAGCAGGGCGTTTATTCCTACGCCTGTACCGACTCCCACGGCGATGATAAGAAGCTGTACGGGAAACGCAAGAGTTAACGCATTAACGGCATATTCGCCCATATTTTCAAGCTGTCCGTCGGTTATCCTGCTTACGAAAAAGCTGTCCACAATGTTGTAAAACGCCTGAACTATCATAGAAACTATCATAGGCAGACCCATTGTAAGCATAAGCTTTGGCATAGGCATTATGCCCATTTTGTTTTCCGTAGTTTTTTCCCGAACCGTATTTTCACTCATTTTTACTCCTCCTTTTATGTATCCTCCGACTGTCTGTCCTCAGCATATCGGAAACCTGATTTTATGGCAGAAAAAACAGCATAAGCCCGTTCAATCGGACTTACGCTGCAGCTGCTCATTGATCTGATATGCTCCGTTTTTCGCCGGAGTTTTTATTTGTTTATATTATACCATTTTCCGCACAAAAATGTAATAGCTTTTTTCAACAAACTTTTATTAGGATTCGGACGGAAAAATTGTCAAATGCGATTTGGATAATGACAAATTCAGTAGTAATTATCGGGTACTTTTTCGGGTTCGCAATCTATACGAACGCTTATTGATTTTAAATATTCGGTTGGACACCGGTCTTGATTAACTGAAAATGCTTCATTAATCATAATTATTATATCATTTCTGTATTCCCAGATGTCCCTTGGAATAGGTATTCTCTTTATTATCCAGATAATATCTACGCCAGTATCATAATTGCCTTTTCCCCCACGCTTAGTCTCCATTCTTATGACATATCCATTCCACCATAAGTCATAAAAATAAGGCATTTCGTCATAACCTCCGCCTATTCCGACAAGATAGGCATTTCTTTCACGATCTGCACACCATTGCGTTCCATTAATCAAAAGATATGTTCCATTTCCCCAGCAGTTTTTTAATCCCATAGATTTAAAAAATTCGTAGTCTTTTTCGGGGACTTTTTCAAATACAAACGCCATAACAAACTCCCCCATTTGTTTTATATATTAATTATACACCGGAACTTGGTTTAAATCAAGTATATTTTCCCAATTTAACTTTTTTAGCTGATAAGCCAAAAACGACATATCTGCATTGACTTTTTATTCCGTTCGTATTATAATATATGGGTATTGATATGCTATTTTCTGCGAGCTACAGGCTCGGAAAGGATCTTGTTATGGAAAACAATGTTATTATTCTTGCCGGCGGACAGGGCAAGAGAATGAAAACCAATATGCCGAAAGCGCTCTGCAACGTTATCGGCGAACCAATGCTGGAATGGGTTCTTACTGCCTGCGAAAAGGCTGAGCTTAAAGAGATCTGTGTTGTGAAAGGCTTTGAGGGCGAACAGATAGACGCTTACCTTTCCTCACGCAAATCAAAGGCGGAGATCTCCACCGTTATGCAGGCGGAAAGGCTGGGAACAGGTCACGCCGTTATGCAGGCGGCGGATTTCCTTAAGGCACACGCCGACGGAAATACTCTTGTACTCTACGGCGACGCTCCGTTTATTGACGCGGATACAATTACAGGCGCACTTGCGTTACATACCGAAAAGAACTGCGGTGTGACGGTCGTTACCTCCCGTGTGGAAAATCCCACGGGGTACGGCAGGATAATCCGCACCGACGAGGGCATTTCGGGTATTGTGGAGCATAAGGACTGCACTCCCGCTCAGCTTGCTATAACCGAAATAAATTCGGGCTGTTATTGGTTCAGGACTGCCGATCTTCTGGAAGTGCTGTTCGACATCAAGCCGAATAACGCACAGGGCGAATATTATCTTACCGACTGCATAGAACTGCTTATCGCAAAGGGCAAAAAGGCGGACGCTTTTATCTCCGCTAACCCGAACGTTGCTCTCGGCGCAAACGACAGACGTGGTCTGCTTATGCTCAACGACATTGCAAGATATGAAATAATCGGGAAGTGGCTTGACGAAGGTATCGAGTTCTGCTGTACGGACGGAGTGTCTATCGGCAATAATGTAAAGATAGGCGCAGGCACAAAGATACACAGCGGTGTAATTCTCAGAGGAAACACCGTTATCGGCGAAAACTGCGAGATAGGAAATAACTGCATAATCGAAAACACTACCGTAGGAAACGGCGTAAATCTCAACAATGTTCAGGCGTATGAGTCCGTTATAGAGGACGATGTAAAGATAGGACCTTACGTTCAGCTCAGACCTGATTCTCACATCAAAAAAGGTGCTAAGATAGGCGACTTTGTGGAGATAAAGAATTCCACTATCGGCGAATACACCGCTGTGGCGCACCTTACTTATATCGGCGATTCCGACGTGGGCGCAAACGTAAACTTCGGCTGCGGAGTAGTGACCGTGAATTACAACGGCGATAAGAAGTTCAGAACGGTGATAGAGGACAACGCCTTTATCGGCTGTAACACAAACCTTGTCGCTCCCGTAAAAGTGGGCAAGGGCGCATACACCGCCGCCGGCTCAACAATCACAACGGATATTCCGGACAACGCTCTTGCAATAGAGCGCGGCAGAGAGACCATAAAAGAGGGCTATGCCGAAAAGAAGCTTAAAGCAAGAACGGAAAAATTTGAGGCTCTTCACCGCAGTTCCGAGGGAAAATAAACTGCCGAAATTCTGATATAACAAAAAAATCCTGTCTTTTCAAATCACGAAAGGCAGGATTTTATTTATTCATTTTTTTACTGTTGGTTCGCCCGAGGATATAATCCGTTGACACGTCATAAAAATCCGCAAGTATAAGCAGATGTTCAACGGGGATTGTCAAAACCCCTCGCTCATATCGGGAGTATACCGTTTGGCTTGTAAACAAAAGCTTTGCGATCTGCGTCTGGTTCATATCCCGATCTTCCCGCAAATCACGTAATCTTTGAAAATACATAAAATTTCCTCCCAACTTTTGTATAAAATGTAGAAAATAGTTTTAGTACCAATCGGTACTATTGACTTTACCATATTTAAATGTTATTATACCATTGTTAGGACTTTTAAGTGCTAGAAAAATGTCGAAAGAGGAAATTTTTATGAAAAAACTTATTGCAGGATTAATATCTTTGACGCTCACTTTTTCAATGGTATCATGCTCGGACAGCAGTGGAAACAATAACAATAATCAAGAAGCCGGAAATAATCAAGAAGAAACAGTCGTTGATTCTGCCTCTGAAACAGCGTTTTCAAAAGGAGAACAATATTTCAACGACGGTGATTATGCCAGCGCAATAAAATCATATGAGCAGGTTGCGGAGGGTTCGCCTAACTACGAAACAGCGCAGGAACGTATTCAGCAAGCTAATGAAGAGTACAAAAACAAGATAATTGACGATGTTGCGGAGTATGCCAAAAAATCAGAATATAAGAATGCAATTTCTGTGTTGGAAGAAGCAATAGAAAAAATGCCGGACGACAATGACTTAAAGACCAAGCTTGAAGAAATCAACAAGGAACGCTGTGATTATATTCTTGAAGAAACAAATGAAATGGTTCTGAATGATGATTATGTCGGTGCTATAGATTTCATTACTAAGAAAGAACAATGCGCCGATACATATCCGGAGGTTGCCGAAAAGCTTGAAGAATATACTGCTGCGTATGTAAAAAAAGAAATAGAATCGGCTGACGGAATGGTGAAAGACGGCGACTATGACGGCGCAATCGAAGAACTTGGAAATGCTTTAACTACTCTTCCAAGCAATGAAGAATTAACGAAGAAGAAAAAAGAACTTGAAGATTCAAAGCCTGTTCCGCTAAGCGATTTTAAAATTACTAACAGCGAACATTTTGAGCAAATTACAGTTGATGACGGCGCCGCAGAAGATTCAATTGGCAATGTTTATGCTCCGGGAAATTTATATAAATCTTGGGAGGATAACGGAAACGGTTTGGCGGAAATCTATGTTGGTAAAGAGTATACAAAACTTAGTGGCATATGTGCAACATCAGACGAATGTACCGAAGCTACAGGCAGACTTGAAATTTATGCAGATGATAAAATGATTTATTCTCAAAAATTCAACCGAAAAAGCACCCCGTTTAACATTGATCTGGATATAACTAATTGCGAGTGGCTAAAGATACAAGTTACATTTGTCAAGGATACTGGCTATGGACCTGTTACAATTCTACTTTCTAATTTTAGTCTTTATAAATAAAATCTAATACACGAGGAGAATAATATATGTACTGTAAATATTGCGGAGCGGAATTGAAAAATGATGCTCAATTTTGTACCAAATGCGGAAAGAGTTTTTCTGATATTGACAAAAAGAAAAGCTCAGATATAATTGCTAAAAAGGATAATAAATCTAATACATTATCGATTATAATTGCAATTATATTTATCCCATTGACAATTTTTATTATTTGGGGAATATCAACAGGTGCTTTCAAGTCTACAGAGAGTAAATTAATCGGTACTTGGGTTCCAATTGATGAAAATAAGGATGATGAAGTAATCGTATTTTATGATAACGGTAATTGCGGAGGAAAAGGACTTGATGATTATGATAAATACACGCTTATTGACGATGATACAATCATAAAATTATCTGGTTCAGATGATTGGGGCGAAAGACCTTTATTGTTAAAGATAACCGAACTTACCAACGAAAGACTAACTCTTGTTATGCTTGATAAAAACGGAGAACCCTATGATGATGAAGATGCAACAATAACATTGCACAAGCTTGAATAAAAGTATTTATAATGTGATTTGACAAATCCCCACGCCTATGTTATAATAAACTGAACAATTAAAAAGCAGACCCCGTCCTTTTGCAGGACGGGGTTATTGTGCGTTATAATAAAATTACAAAAGGGAGAGTACGGATATATGAGTATCTGGGACGCATTCAACAAAATATCCGCAGGCAGAGATCAGGAAAACAAGGGCAGTAAACCCGAATATATTATCGTAGGACTGGGCAACCCCGGAATACAGTATGAAAATACACGGCATAATGCAGGTTTTCTGGCAATTTCCGCGCTTGAAAAAAAGTATAATTTCAGTACGAACACACATAAGTTCAAGGCGCTTACGGCAAGAGCGGTCATAGGCGGCAAAAGCTGTCTTGTCATGAAGCCCGAAACCTTTATGAACAACAGCGGCGAGGCTGTAAGCGAGGCTATGGAGTTCTATAAGATACCGCTTGAAAACGTGCTGGTCATATTCGACGACATTTCTCTTGACGTAGGGCAGATGAGAATACGCCGCAAAGGCTCAGCCGGCGGACATAACGGTATAAAAAGTATTATCGCACTGTGCGGCGGAGAAAGCTTTCCGCGCATTAAAATAGGTGTGGGCAAAAAGCCCCACCCCGATTACGACCTTGCCGACTGGGTGCTTTCACGCTTTTCCGACGATCAGCTTAAAACCCTCTCGGAAGTGAACGAAAAAGTCTGCAAAGCCTGTGAGCTTGCGGTGCAGAATAAAATATCCGAGGCTATGAACAGTTTCAATTAGCGAAAGGCAGTAAAAATGAATATCTTTAATGAAATAACCGGCAGACTTCCATTTTATAAGGACATAAAAAACTGTCTGCTGAAAGGCTTTACGCCCTGCGCCGTGACAGGCGTTTCAAATATACACAAGGCTCAGACTATCCTCGGACTGAGCCGACTTGCGCCCTGCCTTGTTATATGCGACGACGAGGCCTCGGCGCTTAGAATGATAAACGACATCAACGAAATGGCAGGCGAACAAATAGCCTGCTTTTTCCCCGCCAAAGACCTGAACTTCGCATATATGGAAGGCGTTTCAAGGGAGTACGAGCATAAGCGTCTTGAGGCGCTCTCGCTTATCTCCCAAGGAAAGTGTAAGATATGCGCCGCCAGTATGGAGGCCTGCCTTCAAGGCACTATCCCGCAGACCGCGCTGAAAAATTATTCCTTTACAGTATCCGCAGGCGGCGAGCTGAATTTAGAGGAGCTTGTGAAGAAACTCCTTGCCGGCGGCTATACGCGCACCGATCAGGTTGAGGGGCAGGCGCAGTTCGCTGTCCGAGGCTCGATCGCAGACATCTTCCCTGTTCAGGATTCGCGTCCCGTAAGAATAGAACTGTGGGGCGATGAGGTGGATTCGATCTCATATTTCGACCCCGAATCCCAGCGGCGTACCGACCCAATTGACGAGATCACTGTTTTCCCCGCCCTTGAAATAATCTTTCCGGATAAAAATGCGCTTGTCGAAAAGCTTGAAGCCCTGTCAAGATCGGTTAGGGGAAAACAGACCGACAAGATAAGAACTCATATCGCCAGAGATATTGAAACCGCGCAAAGCGGTATAACCCTTACAAACCTTGATAAATACTACACCCTCTGCTACGATAAGATATGCACTGTTTTTGACTATTTTGACGGAGGAATATGCCTTGTTTCGGAATATTCCAACTGCATAGAAAAAGGAAAAGCCGCCCTCGCTCAGCTTTCTGAGGATATGAAGCTTTTATACGAGGACGGGATACTTTTCAAAAGGCTGGAAGGATTTTTTATTGATACCGCTCAGGCTGAACTCAGGATAACGTCAATGAAGTCCGTTTTTCTGGACAGCTTTATGCGTTCCAACAATGGGATAAAATTCAAAAAGCTTATCAATACCGACTGCCGACAAACTGCGGCATGGGGCGGAAATATCATAAACCTGGAGGAAGAGCTGAAAACGCTCTGCCGGTCCGGTTACTGCACGGTGGTGCTTGCAGGCTCGGAAAAAACTCTGCCCATAATCGTCAAGGACCTTATCGACGCAGGGATCTCCGCTGAGATATTAAAGGACGACAGCGAGATAACGGCAGGTAAAGTATACGTCCGCACAGGAAGTCTTTCAGGCGGCTTTGACTATCCCGACATAAAATGCGCCGCAATCACACAGATGAAAGCGATGACGGCGAAAAAGAGAAAATCCCGTCACAAAGCAGGCGAAGAGATAAAAAGCCTTTCCGATATTCAGAAAGGCGACCTTGTGGTACATTCAATGTACGGCATAGGTAAATTTGACGGCATAAAAAACATCGAGACAAATGGCGTGACAAAGGACTATATCACCATTAAATACGCAGGTACAGATGTGCTTTACGTCCCTGTTACACAGCTTGATCTGGTTTCACGATATATCGGACCTCGTGACGACGGTGCTGTAAAGCTGAACAAGCTGAACTCCATGGAATGGTCCAAGACCCGAAGTCGGGTAAAATCCGCAGTCAGGGATATGGCGGAGGAGCTTACAAAGCTTTACGCCCAGAGGCAGATCGCAAAGGGCTTTGCATTTTCACCCGACAACGACTGGCAGGCTGATTTCGAGGAGCGTTTCGATTATCAGGAGACCGACGACCAGTTACGCTCCATTCAGGAGATAAAAGAAGACATGGAAAAGCCTGTGCCTATGGACAGACTTCTCTGCGGCGACGTAGGCTTCGGAAAAACGGAGGTCGCTCTCCGTGCCGCATTCAAATGTATGCTTGACAGCAAGCAGGCGGCGATCCTCGTTCCTACCACCGTGCTGGCGTGGCAGCATTATCAGACAGCAATAAAACGCTTTGAGCATTTCCCCGTAAAAGTAGAACTGCTCTCACGCTTTCGCAAACCGAAGGAACAACAGCAGATAATCAGAGAACTTAACCGAGGCACTATAGACCTTATAATCGGCACGCACCGCCTTGTACAGAAGGACGTAAAATTCAAGGATCTTGGACTTGTGATAATTGACGAAGAACAGCGTTTCGGCGTGGCGCACAAGGAAAAATTCAAAGAAAGCTTCAAGGGAGTGGACGTTCTCACTCTTTCCGCAACGCCTATCCCGAGAACGCTCAATATGGCGATGAGCGGCATAAGAGATATGTCCGTTATAGAAGAACCGCCTATGGACAGACATCCTGTTCAGACCTATGTGATCGAGCATAACATGGGCGTTATCTGTCAAGCGATAAGCAAGGAACTTCGCCGGGGCGGACAGGTATATTATATCCACAACAGAGTTGAAACTATAATGATGACAGTACATCAGCTTTCGGAAGTGCTCCCCGACGCAAGGATCGCCGTCGCTCACGGACAAATGCCCGAGGCGGAGCTTTCCGAGATATGGCGCCAGCTTTGCGACAGAGAGATCGACATTCTGGTCTGCACTACTATTATCGAAACGGGAGTTGACGTTCCCAATGTAAACACGCTTATAATCGAGGACGCCGACAGGCTCGGTCTTTCACAGCTTTATCAGCTGAGAGGACGCGTCGGACGTTCCAACCGCAGAGCCTTCGCATATTTCACCTTCCGAAGAGGAAAGGTTCTGAGCGAAGTTGCGGCAAAGCGGCTTGATGCAATAAGAGAGTTCACTCAGTTCGGCTCAGGCTTCAGAATCGCCCTCCGCGACCTTGAGATCAGGGGCGCAGGCTCGGTGTTGAGCGGCAGACAGCACGGTCATATGGAGGCGGTAGGCTATGATATGTACCTGCGGCTTCTCAACGAAGCTATTGCGGAACAGAAAGGCGAGGCCCTGCCGCCGTCGCCGGAGGATTGCCTTGTGGATATTTCCATTGACGCTTACATTCCGGAAAACTACATCGAAAATCTTTCTCAGCGCATAGACTGCTACCGCAAGATAGCCTCCATAACAAATGAAGAGGATTCGCGGGACGTGCTTGACGAGCTTATCGACAGATACGGCGAACCGCCGAAAGCGGTAATGGGTCTTGTAAACGTGACACTAACAAGGAATACAGCCTCACGTCTTGGAATCACGGAGATCACTCAGCGTGCGGACAAGGTACTGTTCTTTATTAAGTCGCCGGAAGTCGAGCAGATACAGGAGCTTTGCAGGGTTTACAAAAACAGGGTAAAATTCTTTGACGGAGCAAAGCCGTACTTTGCCGTAACCATAGAGAAGAAGCAAAAGGCTTCGGAGCTTATGACGGAAACGGTTAAGCTTATGCAGGCTTCTCTCGGCTCACAAAAATCGGAATGACCGACAACGAACTATAGCAACTAACAGCAATAACCGGTCGATACCCGCAATCGACCTTTCAGGCAACACCTACGAACTTTTGTGCAGGGTGCTGCCTTTATTATTTCCGCCCACTTTCAATATCTTATATTACAAAAATACAGGCTCAAATTTGTATGATATGACAAATCTGAAAATTTTATTTTTCCTCTGCAACATTAGAACGCTTTTTTTACACTAATATTATGACGGACGTTAGGGGTGATGAATTTTGGATAAAAGGGAAAAGAAAAGGCTCGTTGAAAAAGCCGTTCAGGGGGATACGGAATCATTTTCCAAGCTGTACGGCGAAATTTACAAGGAGCTTTACTATTACGCTCTCGCCAATCTGCAGAACAGCGAGGACGCCGCCGACGCAGTACAGGACGCTGTGCTGGACGGTTTCATTGGCCTTTCCTCACTCAAAAAAAGCGAGGCCTTTGAAAGCTGGATGTTCAAAATTCTTGTCGCCAAAATCAAACAGAAACAAAAAGAATACGCCCAGCGGAATTCCAGCCTTGACTATATTAATGAAAGCGACGCGATAATCAAGGAGAATACCGATTTTGAGCGGTGCGAGATCTTAGAAGAGTTTGCAAATCTAAGCGAAGCGGAACGCTTGTGTATAACGCTTCACTATATTGCAGGCTACAAAGGCGAGGAAATTGTGGAGATAACAGGTATTAAAAACTCAACCGTTCGTTCCCATATATCCAGAGGAAAATCTAAAATGAGGAACAGGCTGAAGCTGTAAAGGAGGTGACATAATGAGAAAGCAAGCAAAATTCATAAAGAAAATGGAAGAGAACAACAAAATTCCTGATAAGCTTATGCCGAAAAAAATAAAGGATATGCTCGATGAGGCGGGTTTTGCCAAGCCCATAATCACGGACGGCGACGCCCCGGAGATCAGACTCAACGGAGGACGCACCAATGCTTTGCGGTGTCTTGCGGTAGTGGCTGTTTTCGTCCTGGTGGTGGGAGGATTTGCTTTTCTGAAGCTTAACGGAGATAATCAGGTAAAGGAATATCCCGACGCCCCCAAGTCACAGTCTGCGGATACCTCTCAGCTTGACGGACTCAGAGGCACGACCTACAAGGGCATATTCAACTTCCTGAAGAAAAATAAAAATAACAAGGAAGTCCTTATTGTAGACAACAGATATATATATGAGAATATGTTCGATGAATTTGTCGACGATTACATCACTAACAGTTATCAGTCGCAGTACAAAAGTGCTTTGACAGCCAATCAGATAGTATGCAATCCCAATGAACTGAACATAACTCAGGAGGGAGTAAACGTTACTCCGCAGAATTATTATGACGAAAGCTCGACGTTTTTAAATTCGGGAGACGTATATTTCTACGTTTCCGAAAAGGGGCTTACAGCTTACAGAATGAAGAACGGCAAGATAGAAACGCTGAAAAACGACTTTTTTGAAGACACGTTTCTGAAAAAAGAGCTTGTGGACATTGAAAAGTTTCAAAAATTCGGCTGTAAATTCATGCCTAGCGTGACCGCGATGTATCTTGACGGAAATGAACTGAACGTCTTTTTCGATTTTTACTTACCCACCGATCATGACGATCATAGCATTGACGTTGATTACTGCGGTATGTGCTCGTTCGATATAAGCGACCCCGAAAACATCAGGCTTATCAGCGAATATGAACAGCCGGGAACGCTGGAGGCAATCAGAAAAGTAAACGGAAAATACTTCATTATGTCACGTTATACCGAGGCATCTCAGTTCATAGACAGCGACAGCCGGTTCGATGAAGAAAACCTTGACTTTATTCCCGCACGCTATATCAACGGAGATAAACAGCTTTTTGAAGAGCAGGAAATGTACATTGCGGCGCTGGAGAGAACTCCGTCTCTGATACTCCTTTCGTCCTTTGACGGAGAAAATCAGTGCTCGTATATGACCTCCAAGCTTATAGCGTGCGGACAAAGCAAGGTCTGCATGGGAACGGACAACATATATCTCATCAGAGATATGTCCGATTTTTCGGAAAACGCCAACAGCATGAAAACTCTCATTATAAAGATAAGCTACGGCGACGGAGAGCTTGAGCTGACAAAGTCAAACACTGTAGCCGTCAGCCTTCTTAACAGTTATACTGTACAGGGAGAAGAATATAACGGCAACCTGACTGTTTTTTCAAGACTGTATTGCACTTACCCGGATGAGGATAACGAAAGCACAGACGGTATCGGCACAGGGATAAGCGGCCGCATTATGGTCTTTGATCCTGAACTGGAACTGATAGGCGATAAATCTGTAGAATATGATATTGCGGACGAAACTGTGAATATTTCAGGTGCGGTTTATCACAACAGAATCTATGTTTTCGATAATTATCTCTATTTGACGGAAAAAGAAACATATTCTGATGAAAATCCGATTCAGTTCAGGACGGCTTATGATCTTTCCGACCCGGAGAACATTGTAGAGACGGCGCTGAAAGACGTCGTGGCTACTCAGTCGGATAATGCGGATTTTATCGGAGACACACAGATCTCAACGGCAACGGCCGCCGATCCGAAAACAAATAAGTATCAATGCGAGTTAAGACTCCGGGATAAAACAAAAACGCAGACTCTGAAAACATATTATATTAGCGGCGAAAACAATGAAATAACGCTGTACACTCCCACCTACTCGGACATCAGCAAGTATGTTATGTGCAAATGCAACAGCGAAAATTATAAAGATGAGAAGAGCGGATATGACGTAAACAGTACTACGTATATAGACGGAGGCGAATATGGGGAAAACAAGTATCTTATAGACAAGGAGAACGGTATTGTAGGGGTTATTATTTTGACGTCCAAGGAGTACGGAGGCTGGACCTCGGTCGAAGGCGAAGATTGGGAACAATTCGACCCCGAATATGCCGTAAACACCACGGAACTCCTGCTGATGAAATATGACAGGGAGAAAAGGACGTTCAGCGATCTGGGTTCTGCCAAGCTTTTTGAAAGCACGTCATATTATCAGTCCTATTACGACAATCATCAGGCGGAGGAAGATATTGACGCCGTATACGAAGGGGAAGAATATTACAAACGTTCATTTGCAAAGGACGGATATATATACGTCATCACGAACAAAAGAATAATATCCTACTCATACGATGACCTTTCAAAGGCGGCCGGCGAAATAATATTTACAAAAACCGACGAATAATGAATGTTTTGAATCCCCGACGGACAGTCGGGGGTTCTTTTTGTTTGTATTTTTCATTGACAGACTTTAAGAATGTTAACAGTACGATAACCAATTGCATATTCTTTTGTGATATAATAAAAAGAATGTTACGGATCAGTTTGCTAATGACTTTCAGAAATGAAAAATACAAACGATCCTGCCTAACAATTTTCAGGAGGGGTATTATGGAAAAAGAAAAATCGGCTGGCTTTTCAAGCCGTATAGGATTTATTCTTGCCGCGGCAGGCTCTGCGGTAGGACTGGGAAATCTTTGGAGGTTTCCTTATCTGGCAGCCAAATACGGCGGAGGAATTTTTCTGCTGGTATACATCATTCTTGCGATAACCTTTGGTTTCACACTTATGATCACTGAAATAGCTATCGGCCGAAAGACGGGAAAGAGCTGTATCGAGGCATTCGGAGTATTTAACAAAAAATGCTCGTTTATAGGCTATATAGCCGCGCTTGTACCGATAATCATTTTCCCGTATTACTGCGTTATCGGAGGCTGGGTAACAAAATTCGTGACGCTCTTCGCTACGGGCAATGGACGGCAGGCAGCGGCGGACAGCTACTTCGGCGGTTTTATAAGCAAAGCGGGAGAACCGCTTATCTTCCTTGCGATTTTTATCGCTATAACCGCTGTCATTATTATGATGGGCGTTCAGAACGGAATCGAAAAGGTGAGCAAGGTGCTTATGCCGGTGCTTGCAATAATGACCGTGGGAATCGCTGTCTACACTCTTACACTTCCGGGCGCCCTCGACGGATTTGTTTATTATGTCAAGCCGAACTTTGAACTGTTTTCGATAAAAACCGTTGTTGCGGCAATGGGACAGCTGTTCTACTCAATGTCGCTGGCAATGGGAATTATGATAACCTACGGTTCATATATGAACAAAAAAGACGACCTTGAAAGATCGGTAAGACACATCGAGATATTCGACACTGCTATTGCGTTTATGGCAGGCGTTATGATAATCCCTGCGGTCTTTGCCTTTTCAAACGGTGATACAAGCAAGCTTCAGCAGGGCCCGACCCTTATGTTCGTTACTCTGCCAAAGGTATTTGACTCTATGGCAGGCGGGCAGATAGTCGGCGCGGTTTTCTTCATTCTGGTATTCTTCGCCGCTCTTACCTCAGCGGTATCCCTTATGGAGACAATACTCTCGGTAATGCAGGATAAGCTTCACATCAATAGGATTCCGGGTTGTCTTATAATTCTCGGTCTTGCTTTCCTCATTGCGATACCTTCGTCGCTGGGCTTCGGAATTTGGAGCGGAGTCATTCTTCTGGGAAGAGATTTTCTTGATTTCTTCGACTTCATCAGCAACAACATTCTTATGCCTATCGTGGGCTTCCTCACCTGTATTTTCGTGGGATATATCGTTAAGCCCAAGGCTATCGAAGATGAGGTCGAAAGCTCGGGAAAATTCAAGAGCGCGACTATGTACAGGGTAATGGTAAAATATGTTGCGCCTGCATTCCTGCTGATAATTCTTATTTCTTCTATCGTAGGCTACGTCTGATCCTACAGAACACTAAACCGACAACAAATCCCGAATATGCGAAAAACTCGCTTATCCGGGATTTTTTTATGTATATTTTCTTTATTCTTCGTCCGGCAGAGTGACTATAAAATGAGTTCCCATACCGTACTGGGATTCCACTCTTATAGTACCGCTGCATAGCTCCACTATTCTTTTGACAAGGGGCAGACCAAGGCCGTTGCCCTCGGAGGAATGGGCGCTGTCGCCCTGATAGAATTTCTCAAAGATGTGATGTATCACGTCCTGGCTCATACCGATTCCTCGGTCTGTTATTTCTGCCCGTATCTGTCCGTCCTGTTTATGCAGGGCGATCTTTACCGTGCTGCCCTCGGGAGAAAACTTAACGGCGTTCCCTATAATATTCACCCACACCTGCGAAAGCATTTCAGCATTTGTGACATAACGTATTTCCTCCATATCGATATCGAAATCGATATTCTTTGAAGTCCACTGTTTTTCAAGGAGCAGTATACAGCTTCTTATCTGCTCGTCCAGAGAAAACTCGGACTTGTCGGTGATTATCTGCTGGTTTTCAAATTTTGTGAGCATAAGTATATTTGAAGAAAGATTGGTAAGCCGTTTTGACTCATCGATTATTATATCTATGTACTCCTGCTTTTTTTCAGGGGAAAGGTTATCCTTTTTAAGCTGTTTGGCAAATCCCTGAATTGAAACTATAGGCGTTTTGAATTCGTGGGAAAAGCTGTTTATAAAATCCTCACGGAACATTTCTATTCCACTCAGCTCCTCCGACATTTTATTGTAGCTGTCAACAAGATCGTTGACCTCGCTGTGGAAGTCGCTGTTCTTTACTCTTACCGAAAAATCGCCTTTTTCTATCCTCTGCATAGCCTTTATGACTTGACGGACGGGTTTTACTATCTTGCTCGCCACGGCTGCGGATATGCAGGTGCCGAGTATCACGCTTACTATCAGTCCTGCAATAAGCACCACAAAGGGCATTTGCAAAGGCGTTATAAAGTGGCACAGCTTTCTTAAAACAAACATAATAAAGCCTGTTAGCAGGCCTGCCCAAAGCATTATCATAAACACTGCGAAAACCACCGCCGCGTTCATTGAATAATACCTGCGCCACTTATTCATCTTCACTCGGCTCTTATTATTTTTCATTGTTTTCCTCCGATGTCTTTGAAGCCTTATACCCCAGACCGCGCACTGTTACTATCTCAAAATCGTTTATCCCTTTAAGATGATCTCTGATACGGTTTATATGTACGTCCACCGTTCTTTCATCGGTATCGGAGGTCATATCCCACAGTTCGTCCATAAGCTGGCGGCGGGTAAATATTTTGTTGGGATAGGACAGCAGTTTATAAAGAAGCATGAACTCTTTCGGCGGCAGTTCCCTTTCTTCACCGCCGTTTTTTATGGTAAGGGAATCATAGTCAAGCGTTGTACCGCCTACGGTTATCTTATGCTCGCTCACTATTTTTGAACGGCGAAGCAGAGCCTGTATACGCAATATCATTTCTTCCTCGTCCACAGGCTTGACCATATAGTCGTCTGTACCTTTGATAAACCCCTGCTTTTTATCGAAGGGAGCCTCCTTTGCCGTCACCATTAATATCGGCGTGGAAAAGCCTGCTTTTCTGATATTTTCGCAAAGCTCAAAGCCGTCCATACGGGGCATCATAATATCCATTATGATAAGATCGCAGTGTTTTTCATCCATTATTTCAAGCGCCTCGACGCCGTCCTTTGCCTCTATGGGGATATAGCCGTTATCGCTAAGCACGTCGCAGGTAAGCCTGCGGGTATTGGCGTCGTCCTCAACCACAAGTATATGAAACATAAAAACACCCTCCGAGTCAATTTGATTTAATCAGCCTTTAATTAGGATACCACCTAATTATTAACGCAGTATTAAGGCAACCAAAAAGCCGCCCGATATACGGACGGCAAAATTTTTACGATTATAAATCAGCTTTATTCCTCTTCCTCGACCGGCATATTCTCCCAGTTGTGGTACACGTTCTGAACATCGTCATCGTCCTCAAGATACTCAAGGAGAAGTCCCATTTTCTTCATAGCGTCCTCGTCCTCGATAGTCGTATAGCTGGACGGAACCTTTTCTGCCTCGGCTGAAAGAACCTTGTAGCCCATACCCTCGAGGGCTTCTCTTACTGCGGAAACTTTATTCGGGTCGCAGGAGATCCCGATCACATCGTCCTCAACGTTGAAGTCGTCTGCTCCTGCCTCAAAGCAGTCCTCCATTATCTTATCCTCATCAGCGCCGTTATTCTCGATAACTACTGTTCCGACATCGGAGAACATAAAGGATACACAGCCGGAGGTTCCCATATTTCCGCCGAACTTATCAAAGAAATGACGAATGTCGCCTGCCGTTCTGTTCTTGTTGTCGGTAAGGCACTCTACGATGACCGCAACGCCGCAGGGACCGTAGCCCTCGTATACCATTGACTCATAGTTGTTCTTGTCGCCGTCGCCTGCCGCCTTCTTGATTATTCTGTCGATATTATCGTTAGGCACATTGTTGGACTTAGCTTTTGCAATAAGATCTCTCAGCTTTGCGTTTCCGGCAGGATCCGCTCCGCCCTGCTTAACGCAAACGGAGATCTCACGTCCTATCTTGGTGAATATCTTCGCTCTTGCGGCGTCTGTTGCACCCTTCTTTCTCTTGATGTTTTCCCATTTTGAATGACCTGACATTTTAATTCACTCCTTATGTTACTTCAGCTTATTGTATATTTCTTCGGCATAATCTGCCGCTTCATTTATGTCGTTTTTATTGGGTCGTCCGAATTTCATAAACAAAAACGAGCCCTGAACGTCCTTTTCCCCCGCAAGGGTCACGCCCTTTTCGGAGAGTATATCCTTTATTCTTACCTGCTCGTAATTATGAGAAACGCTTGACATTATAATCAGAGCGTTTTTTACCTGTCCGCCGTCAAGGTTTTCAAGCCACGCTTCAAGCTCAGGCTTGATCTTTCCGCCGTATATACCTGCACAGATAACAAGCAGATCCTCGTTCATGACTTCGCAGTCCTGATTTTTGACGTTGTACGCCACAGCCTCCAAACGCTCTGCAATGCTCTCGGCAATTTTCCTTGAATGACCGGTCATTGTAGCATAAACCACCTTACAGTTCAAGTTCGTCGCCTCCTATCTCCCAAGCGCAGGAAAAAAGCTCGTCGATCCTGTCGTCTCTTCCCGTAAGATAAAGAAAACCGAAAAGACATTCAAGCCCGGTCGCCGCACGGTACTGTGAAATCGTAGAATGTTTCGGCGCCGCCACGCCTTTCGCGTTTCGTCCGCGCTTGAAAATATCCGTCTCCTGCTCGTCCAGCAGGTCGTTTTCCAGCCACTTATGTACCGCCTGCGCCTGATATTCCGCGCAGACTCTCTTTATCGTAAGCCTGTGAAGCTTATCCGCGGGCATATTTGCGCTCAGAATTATCTTCTCGCGCACCTTAATCTCATAAACTCCGTCGCCGATAAAGGCAAGCGCCAAAGGGGAATACTGAAGCGCCTCTTTATCGGAAAGCTTTCTTTCCGTAGAAATCCCCCCTACCTCATATACTCAAACTCAAAGTCGAAAATAGAAACGGTATCGCCCTCTTCTATTCCCATTTCCTCAAGCTTGTCTATTATGCCGCTGGTACGCAGGACGTTCTGGAAATACTGCAAGGAGGAGTAATCGTCCATATCGGCGGTTCTGAGAATATCCCACAGCCAGTCCGCCTCCACAAAATAAACGCCGTCCTCCACAGTAACGCGGAAATCCTTTTTGGAGATAAGCTTTTCGTCAAGCTCTTCCTTAGTGAGAGGCTGAGCCTCAAACTGCTTGACCGGAGGAAGCACCGAAAGTTTTTCCCACACGCCGTACATAAGCTCTTTTGTACCCTTTGTGGTCGCCGCAGAGATCTCATAAAACAGCAAGCCCTTGTCCTCGACATAATTTCTGAGCCTTTCGATCTGTTCGGGCGCTGCCATATCGCTTTTGTTTGCCGCCACTATCTGCGGAGCGTCGGCAAGCTCCATAGAAAAGTTTTCAAGCTCACGTTTTATCGCCTCGAAATCTTCGATAGGATCTCTGCCTTCACTGCCTGAAACGTCGATAACGTGTACGATAAGACGGCATCTTTCAACGTGGCGCAGAAACTCGTGTCCAAGTCCGATACCCTCGCTTGCGCCCTCGATAAGTCCCGGAATATCCGCCATAACGAAGGATTTTCCCTCTTCTATCTTGACCACGCCCAGCACCGGGGTGAGTGTGGTGAAGTGATAATTGGCGATCTTGGGCTTTGCCGCCGAAACCACGGAAATAAGCGTGGACTTTCCCACATTCGGAAATCCCACAAGCCCCACGTCGGCGATAAGCTTAAGCTCCAGCATTACCTCGTACTCGTCGCCGCGGAAACCGGGCTTGGCAAACTTGGGTATCTGTCTTGTAGATGTCGCAAAATGAGCGTTTCCTCTGCCGCCTTTTCCGCCGTGAGCGATAACTACAGGCTCGTCACCGGAAAGGTCGGCAAGTATCCTGCCGCTTTTTACTTCCTTTACTACCGTTCCTCTGGGAACCTTTACCACAAGATTTTCGGCATTTCTGCCTGAGCAGTTCTTTGCTCCTCCGTTTTGTCCCTTATCCGCAACATATTTTCTCTTATATCTGAAATCCAGAAGATTTGAAATATTGTCGTCCACCACAAAAACAATATCTCCGCCCCTGCCGCCGTCACCGCCGTCGGGACCGCCCGCCGCCACATATTTTTCACGGTGAAAGGAAACTGCGCCGTCTCCTCCGTCACCCGCTTTGATATAGATCTTCGCCGAATCGACAAACATATTTCAAACCTCCTTATACAAGCCTGTCGGGCTTTCAGAATTATGTGCTGAATAATCGCAAAAAACCCCAAGCATTACCGCTCGGGGTTATGTGTCTAAATTTAAGCCTGCGGATAAACAGAAACCTTCTTGCGGTCTCTGCCGAGTCTTTCAAATCTTACAACACCGTCGCTTGTTGCAAACAGAGTATCGTCTGATCCTCTCTTTACATTCTCGCCCGGATGAATGTGCGTTCCTCTCTGGCGAACCAGAATGTTTCCGGCAAGTACGAACTGACCGTCCGCTCTCTTTACGCCAAGTCTTTTAGACTCGGAATCACGTCCGTTCTTTGTGGAACCCATACCTTTCTTATGAGCGAAAAACTGCATAGAAATCTTTATCATTACAATTACACCTCCGTAAAATGTAATCACGTCAATTGCTTTTTATATGCACATTGACCTTAATCCTGCCCGAAAACTCCTCCGCAAGGAAATACAGATGAGTAAGCAGTCCTAACAGAACCTTGTCACCCTCTCCCCCATTGTCGTTCACGAGCTTGAGCATTATTTCATTTTCCTGTACCCCGACCTTGGCTTCTATCTTAAAAGCCTCGGTTATGGTGTTGGCCGCCATCATAACAGCCGATGAAACGCTTGCACAGCAAACGTCTTCCCCGAAATCAGCGTAACCTGCGTGTCCGGTTATGCAAAAACCGAGCAGAGCCTCATCCGGACTTTTGAAAAAATCAGCGCAGATCATTATGCGTTGATTGCTTCGATCTGTACCTTAGTGTAAGGCTGTCTGTGACCGATCTTTGTCTTTTCACCCTTCTTAGGCTTGTAAGTAAAGACTGTGATCTTCTTTGCCTTGCCGTTCTTGAGAACCTTAGCAGTTACAGTCGCACCGTCAACATAAGGAGCGCCGACCTTGATTCCGTCGTCTGCGCCTACAACCATTACCTTGTCAAAAGTAACAGCGTCCTCTGCGTTAACGTCGAGCTTTTCGATGAAAACCTCATCACCCGGCTTAACCTGATACTGCTTTCCGCCTGTTTCGATTACTGCGTACATTCCAAATGCACCTACCTTTAAATAAACTCGCTATGCACGGTGGTCCGCACAAAGCCAACGCTTATGACCGTGAATATGCGGCTTTAATATCATATCACATCTACGTCCAAAAGTCAAGCGCATACAGAAAGTCAATAAAACTTTTACAGAAAATTAACGTTTCAAAATCTACATAAAGGATATATCACGAAAATTAAGGTAACACCGTACAACTATTGTGTGCGGGTAACGGAAAATTGGCAAGTTAGACGTGCACAAAGCCGTTAGGCGGTAGTTGTGCGGTGCTGCCTTAAATATGATCTGAGTGAAAAAGACAGCTAAACATTTTCATGTAAAAAACACCATTCGGCAAAATTTATTTATAGGACAAAGATTTGACAAAATGATATTAATATGGTATAATCCAGTTTGTGAGTGAGCTATGCGATAGCGTAAACGTTTTATGTTTATGAGGAAAGTCCGAGCATCACAGAGCAGGATAGCTGATAACATCAGCCGAGGGCGACCTTAGAGCAAGTGCAACAGAGATATACCGCCGGATTTCCGGTAAGGGTGGAAAGGCGGGGTAAGAGCCCACCGGGGCGTCGGAGACGGCGCCGCCATGTAAACCTTATCCGATGCAACACCAATGGTAGTCTTTAAGTCAATGATTGCTCGTCAGACTTGGGGCTATAGGTGGCTAGAGCTGTACGGCGACGTACAGACCAGATAGATTATCGCACACGACAAAACTCGGCTTATCGGCTCAGTCACATTTGCTGTTTCTGTTTTTTTACGGAGACAGCTTTTTCTTTTTTATCTAAAACTCGTCCGAATATTTGTACAGAATAGCTAAATTTTTCTCAGGGCTATTGTGATTTTAGGTTAATTGTGTTATAATAAAAAATAATAAGCAATTAAGGCAATATCTCACAGCTGTTATGTGCGTATCGTACAGTCACATCACGGGAATCACAGACTGTTATAATTCCGCCGGTGCGGTATTGCAGAATGCAGAATTATGACAAGTATGCCGGATAAAAGCGGCCGAAAGGAGGAGATTTCGTGAGTGCGGTTCTTAACAACAACAAAACGATAGAAGGCTTTCTTAAGATATTGGAAAGCTCGGAAAAATTTGATACGGTCTGCAAAAACTTTCTGAAAAGCATATGCGAAACTCTTTCCGCACAGACCGCTACGGTCACCGTTTCGGAGTATGAAGACGCCGCTCCGACAAGCTATGAATATATAGCCGACAGCGGAAAATATTCGGTTTTCAGCTTTGACCGGAAAGGCAACGGTATAATATACGACTACATAAAAAGCGCACTGGATTCCGGCGGTATCCATATTGCGGATAAAAGCTGCCCGCTGGAAAACGGACGCTGTATTATCCTGAATAACGTAAGCTATCCCTGCTCGCTTACCTGCGCGATCAAGGAGTCAAGCGTAAGCGTAGCCTTTTTCAATCTGCTCTGTTCCGATAAGGAAAGAGCTTGGACGAACGAGGAAATTTCACTTGTATCACAGCTTACATATATTCTGGCAGGTATGCTTCATACGCAAAGGGCTTCGGATCATGCCGAAAACACCAGCAGGACTTTGACCGACGTTATGGACAATATGAGTTCCTATGTCATCGCTATGGTGGACGATACCGACGAGATCATTTTTGCAAGCAAACGTCTGGAAAAATATTTCGGAAAAGACTTGGTGGGCAAAAACGGAACCGATATTTTCAGATATACCCAGGACGAGATAAACAAAACCAAGGACGGAAAATTCTTTAACGGCGACTTTTATTCCAAAACAATGGACAAGTGGCTTGACGTTTCGGAAAAGCTTATCAAGTGGCACGACGGAAGGACGGTAAGGCTTTGCACCCTGAACGATATATCCGACAAGATCGAATATGAGAGAGTGATCGAAAAACAGGTATTTTTCGACAGCCTCACAGGACTCACAAACAGGAGAAGCCTTGACCAAAGTATACAGAACGTTATCGAAACCGAAACGGACAGCACTATTATACTGCTGGACCTTGACAATTTCAAGAACATAAACGACAGCTACGGTCACAACAACGGAGACCGACTGCTTATGGAAATCGGCGAATTCTTTAAAAAGCTGGCTGAAAACAATAAGGAGCTGAGCGTTTTCCGTTTCGGCGGCGATGAAATGGTAGTGCTTATAAAATCTCAGGACAGCGATCTTGTGGATCGTATATGCGGCGAGATACATGAAAAATTCAACGAGGAATGGCAGATCGCAAACCTCAGCTGCTACTGCACCTGTTCGATGGGGATAGCTACCTTTCCTAAGCCCGACGACACGGTAAACACTGTACTGAAAAGAATAGATCTGGCTATCTATTATGCAAAAAAGCACGGTAAGAACTGTATGGTGCATTACAACGAAAAGATCGGCAGGATACTTACTCGGCAAATGGATCTTGAAAGGCTTATGCACAAGGACATTTCCTGCGGATTCAGGCATTTTTCAGCATACTATCAGCCGATTTTCAGCAGTACTACGAAAAAGCTTGTGGGGTGCGAAGCTCTTATGAGGTGGTGCCCTCCGGAGTACGGTCAAGTGCCGCCGTCGGAATTTATCCCTATGGCGGAAAAGCTCGGATATATAAATCTTCTGGGAGAAAATATAATACGGGTCGCAGGCACGCAGTGCAGAGAATGGGTAGACGCAGGCTTAAATCTGAGAGTGAACATAAATCTTTCGGTAGGACAGCTTATCGAACCGGACTTTGTTGAAAATCTTGACAGAGTATTCAGCGAGATAAACGCACCGCTGGAGAACATCTGCTTTGAGGTGACCGAAAGCCTTGCAATAAACGATATGGCGAAAATGAAAATGATACTTACCGACATTGCGAACAAGGGCATAAAGATCGCGCTGGACGATTTCGGAACGGGATATTCCTCGCTTAACTGCATAAAAGAAATGCCGCTCAATACGATAAAGATAGACAAATCCTTTATCGACGACATTGCCAAAAATCCTAATACGGCGGTCTTTGTCAAGACTATAGTAAACCTTTCTCACGATCTCAACATTGCGGTATGCGCAGAGGGCGTTGAGGAGCAGATGCAGTTTGAAATACTGCGCGACCTTGATACCGACGTTATTCAGGGCTATTATTTCGGCAGACCTATGCCGGCGGAAAAATTCAAGGAAAATTATTTGATGACAGAATAAAGGGGAAAGCTTATGAGCGAAGAGAAAAAGGACGAAATTACAGAAGAGAACGAGAATGACAGCGTCGGAGAGGTTTCCGAAAACGCAGAAGAATCAAAAAACAGGATCAATAAAAAGCTGATCTTTGCATTTGCGGGAATGGGCGCTGTTATCGTCGGTCTGGTCATTGCGCTTATCGTTGTGGCAACATCGGGAAAGGACGAAAGTTCGTCGAAAAGCGACAGCAAGCCTGCCGAAAGTTCTGTTGTTACGACAGCGGACAGCGAGAACGAAGATGAAGAGGAAAGCTCCGAGGCAGAAAAAGAGGAAGATTCCGAGCCGGAAGAGGACGACAGTTCCGAAGAGGAAGAGGACGAAAAGGCCGAGGGCTTTGTTGTTTCCTATTCCGGCGACAATACCTGGCAGGACGGCGACAAGATAATGACCGGCATGGAGATCGGCATTACTAACAATTCCGACGAAGCCGTAAAAGAATGGAAGCTGGAACTGGAAATTGAAGAGCTTAAATCCTGCGAGGGCTGGAACGGAACCTTTAAAACCAAGGGAAACAAGCTTACCATAACAAACGCCGAATATAACGGAGAGATCACCAAGGGCGGCTCGGTCTCCGTAGGCTGCAACATCGGCACAGGCGTAAAGCTGAACGTAAAATCGGCAAAGTTAAACGGAAAGGACTGCACCGTAAAGAAAGGCAAAACCGCTCAGAATAATAACAATAATAATAACAATAACAATGATAAAAAAACAAGCTCTGCGGACGTAAAGGAACTGCTTGAAAGGACCTCAAAAGCCAAGCAGGGCGACGACTGGCTGCACACCGACGGAAACAGGATACTTGACAAGAACAATAAAGAGGTGTGGATAACTGGCGTAAACTGGTTCGGCTACAATACCGGCACAAACACCTTTGACGGACTTTGGAACAGCGAGCTTACCACGTCTGTGAAGGCTATCGCCGACCACGGCTTTAACCTTATAAGAGTGCCTATCTCTGCGGAGCTTATAAATCAGTGGGCGGACGGAGAATATCCGCAGGCTAATTACAACAACGCCTACAACGAAGAGCTTAACGCAATGAACAGTCTGGAGATATTTGAATACTTTCTGAAACTTGCCGAGGAAAACGGACTGAAGGTAATGCCCGATATTCACTCTGCCGAAACAAACGCCAGCGGACATACGGTAAATCTGTGGTACACCGACAAGGTGACCGTTAAAGACTACTATCACGCACTGGAATGGATAGCGGACAGATACAAGGACAACGACACTATCATTGCATACGACCTGAAAAACGAGCCTCACGGCAAGCCGAACGAGGGCGGCGCCGCCGCGATCTGGAACGATTCTAAGGACGCAAACAACTGGAAATATGTTGCCGAAACCGCCGCGAAAAAGGTTCTGGCGAAGAATCCCAACGTACTTATAATGGTAGAGGGAATCGAAATATATCCTAAGAACATCAAGAATAATTCAGATTACTCGTCTGCCGACAGCAACGATTATTATTTTAACTGGTGGGGCGGAAACCTTAGAGGCGTAAAGGATTATCCTATCGATCTGGGGAAATATCAGGATAAGCTCGTTTACTCTCCTCACGACTACGGTCCGACGGTATATCAACAGCCTTGGTTCGAGGGCGATTACACCTACAAGAGCCTTATGAAGGACTGCTGGAAGGACAACTGGTTCTATATCCAGGAGCAGGATATCGCACCTCTGCTTATCGGCGAATGGGGCGGATTTATGACAGAACCGAACCTGACATGGATGACGCATATGAGAAAGCTGATAAAGGACAATCATGTAAATCATACCTTCTGGTGCTTTAACGCCAACTCCGGCGACACAGGCGGACTTGTCCTTGACGACTTCACCACATGGGACGAAGAAAAATACGAATTTGTAAAGGAAGTCCTGTGGCAGGAAAGCGGCAGGTTCGTAGGACTCGACCATGCGATACCCCTCGGCGATAACGGGATCACCCTAAGCAAGGCAAAGGGACTGTGACGCATATTATTTGATAAAATAACATTATAAACTAACGGGAGCATTTCTAAGTAAATGCTCCCGTCAGTCTGTCGAAAAAGTCTTTTTTATAACTGCCAAGGAGGTAAAAAGAGCGGGGTCAAGCGACGCGATTGCCGCTTGCGGGGTCGAGGGGCAGAGCCCCCGTCGCTCCCGCAGGAGCGAAATCCCCTTACTTTAATTAAAGGCAAGCATAAAGCGGTATTTTTCCTTGCGCTCCTCGGCAGTCGCTCTGATATGCCGCTTGAATTCCTCATAACGAATGACCATATCGTTTTCCTCTGCAAACTTTCTTATCTTTTCCGCTATCCTCAGCGAATAACACAGGTCTATCGCAAAAACTCCGTAAAAAAAGCCTATGAAAAAGGAGAAAACCAGATTATTTGACAGCCACTCCAGCGCATTCAGTATATACGGATGTATGAGAAAATAATATACTGCGCCGAGTATTGCCCAGATAGTCGAAAACAAGGGACAGATTATCCCCTTGTAATTGAACTTGTTATCGCTGTAATCCCAGAGCTTAACGTGCATTCTGATTATAAATATCTCTCCTGCCGCAAGCTCGATAAGCGTCATCGCCACTGCCATTGCCGCAAAAAGTATAAGCTTTTGCATCAGCATATTATCTATATGTATATATTTTTCCAGACCTGCCAGCAGATAAAGCGTACAAAGCCCGAATCCGTAAAGAGGAAGATAAGGTCCTATCAGAAAGCCTGGATTTATCCACTTCCGTTCCTTGTTGCAGGGCTGAAAACGCCGATATATCACTTCTATCCCCCAGCCGATAATACAGCCAAGAAAGAACAGAAACCCTAAAACCAACATATTACTCATATGCTATTTCCTTTCCTTATTTTATGGTCAATGAAAAGTATAGCATAATCGACTGAGTTTTTCAAGCAAAAAATCAAGAAAATTTGATTTTTATCAAAACCTATAAAGTTAAAAACACCCATATACATTTTAAAATATGTAAAATCTCCTACCTTATGTTTAAATTGCAATAATTATCTGTGTATCTTCCCCGCCGTAGGTTTGGGAAGATACACAAAACAATCTCCGTCTGTAAAAATTGATTTCCGTGTAAACCTGTGACGGCTCGTTGACAGAAAGGGCTTATTATGTTAAAATATTTTAAGGTAACACCGCACAACTATTGATGTTCAGGTGCTGAAGCTATCGGGACAAAATCCCGAACGGCAAAATGTTCGTAAATATTACACAAAAAATAAAGCTGAACTTTGTACATTATTTACCCACAAAAACAGGGGAGCAAAATCGTATATAGTTCATCGAAGGGTGTGAAAACTTTGACCGACGACGAGTTCGATTTCAGAATGGAGCTGATTCTGGCAAACGACAAAAACGGTCTCAGGGAGATATACCAATGCTACGGCAGAATAATTTACGGTATAATGCTCGATATTGTAAAAAGTCCTCAGGACGCTGAGGACTTGACGTCGGATTTCTTTCTGAGACTGTGGGAAACCGCAGGGCTGTATAAAAAGGGAACCGGGCATAAACGCTATCTCACCGTTATGGCGAAAAATCTGGCGCTGGATTTTATCAAAAAACGGCGGCGCGAGGTCTGTTCTCTTGACGACGATACCAAGGATCATACGGAACAGGCGGACAGCACACGGGTGGACGACAGCGTTATCGGCGGCATATCCTTTGACGAGGCTTTAAACAGGCTTAACAGCGACGAAAGGGAAATTCTCAGCATGAGGCTGGGCATGGAGCTTACCTTCCGGGAAATAAGCAAAATAATGAAAAAGCCTCTGGGTACTGTCACCTGGAAATATCGTCAAGCTGTCGCAAAGCTGAGAAAAACGGTAAAGGAGGACGGTATCTATGGATAATAAAATTAAATATCTGTATAAAAAGCATATCCACGATAACGCTCCTGATATGGATAAGCTTTGGGACAGAATAGAAAAAGAAATAGACGGCAAAACGCAGAACGGCGGGAACGATCTTTCCCGCAATAAAAAAATAACACAGACAAAAAGAACAAAGAAAAGCTATAAGAAATTCACAGCGGCGGCCGCTTCACTGCTGGTGATAATCGGAGGAATAAGCCTTTATGCCGACCTTTCCTCCACAATGAACAACGAAACGGGATCGAACAAAAACACATATACAAGCTCCGAGAACGATACGAACCATGACTATTCCGAAAACAATGATACAGTGGTAAGAGCGGATATGAGCTATGAACAGCTAAGTTTCAGCCGTACCGAAACCGCCGTATATAATTCGGAATACAAGGCGGCGGGCGACGAGTATTTCACAGAACAAAGCGTTCTTTCTCAGACCGACTGCTTTGCGGACGTTACAGTGCTTTCCGCAGAGCTTGGAACAGACAGCGCACAGTATACGCTGAAAATAAACAGACTTATTTCAAGATCAGGCGAGACAGAGGAAACGAACATTACCCTTCAAAGTTCAACTCCGTACATCTTGCAGGAAAACAGAGAATATTTCATTCCGCTGAGAAAAGAAAACAACGATTACTTTATCGTGTTTGAAAACGCTCCGCAGATAGAGATAACGCTTGACAATGAAATTGTTTTCCAGAACGGCTGGAACAGCCTTACGGAAAACTCCGGTACTCTGAAAAAATCTCAGGCAAACCAAAACGATTATTACTATGACCGTATGAGATACGCAGAGGAAAACGACCTTGAAAAGCTTATCGAGGAATGGAAAAGTCTTTAACCGCAAAATAAGTCTGCGACTTTAACGGGAGATGACATCTATGAAAAACAAAAGAAGAACACATATAACAAAAGTTTTGGCGATCGCATTGACTCTTGCAATGACGTCTGCTGCCCTTGTCTCCTGCGGACAAAGCGAAAGCGGCGGAAACTACAAAGGCAATAAAAATGAATATCAGATGGGCGACGTTAATCAGAATATCGCAGGCGATAACCGCTATGAAACCAACGACGGAAAAATGAATACGGATGCGACTGCTGAAGAAGGATATAATACACAGCAGTATCCAAACACGGAGGAATACAATCACCTAACCGAAAACGGGTTCAAAATGGTATCGGAAAATCCTCTCTCCACCTTCTCGACAGATGTTGACACAGCGTCCTATACCAACGTCCGCAGAATGATAAACGAAGGCTGGGAGATCGACCCCGACGCAGTAAGAACAGAAGAGTTCATCAACTATTTCAAGTACGACTATGAAAAGCCGACAGACGATGCGGTATCTATAACCACAGAGCTTTCAGACTGTCCATGGAACGACGAGGCAAAGCTTATGCTGGTAGGACTTCAGGCAAAAGAAGCCGAGGTTGAGGACGTTCCGACAAATCTGGTATTTCTCATTGACGTAAGCGGCTCTATGGAGGACGAAACCAAGCTGCCGCTGGTAAGAGAGGCTTTCTCAATGCTTTCTGGCACTCTTAAACCCAACGACAGAATATCCATAGTGACCTATGCGGGAAGTGATCAAGTCGTTCTCGAGGGCGAAAGCGGCGACAACAAAGATAAGATTTGCGACGCCCTCGATTCTCTGTCCGCAGGCGGCTCGACGGCCGGTGCGGCAGGAATAACCACGGCGTATGAGCTTGCGGAAAAATATTTCATAGAAGGCGGAAACAACAGAGTTCTCCTTGCTACCGACGGCGACCTTAACGTTGGGCTTTCCACAGAGGAGGAGCTCACCGCGCTCATAGAAGAAAAAAGAGAATCCGGCGTGTTCCTGTCGGTTCTGGGCTTTGGCATGGGCAATTACAAGGACAACAGACTTGAGGCTCTGGCAGACAACGGAAACGGAAACTACGCATACATCGACAGCCTTGATGAGGCTGAAAGAGTGCTTGTGACAGAGCTTAGCGGAACGCTTTTCACTGTTGCAAAGGACGCAAAGGTACAGGTCGAGTTCAACCCGTCAAACGTTTCGGCATACAGACTTGTGGGCTATGAAAACAGGCTCATGAACGACGAGGACTTTAACGACGACACTAAGGACGCCGGAGATATAGGTTCGGGACAGCAGGTAACGGCGCTTTATGAGATAATCCCCACAGAGGACTGTTTGCGTAGCGGAAAAACAAGCTCGATCGATCTGAAATATCAGTCCGAGGATATACGACCCGAATTGGTTGAAGAAGGGGAAACAAAACTTGACGGCGAACTGCTTACCGTATCTATCAGATACAAGGAGCCCGACGCAGAGCAGAGCAAGCTTATCAAAAAAGCAGTCCTCTGCGATAATTACACCGCAGAACTCCCCGACAATCTTAAATTTGCCTGCGCAGTAGCGGAATTTTCAATGATACTCAGAAACAGCGAATATGTCAACGGAATATCGGCAGCCGATATACTCGACGACATGGAAAATAACGGCTACGGCGACGAGGACTTTATCGAACTGGTACGCACGTATGTACGCAGCGGGGATATTGGCCGGAACGACTAAACTGCTATGAAAAAATTTTAGCACGCTCCGACCGACCGACAAATCCTGCGGCAAAAAAAACAACTTACCCATTCTTCGTCCTGCCGCAAAACTTGAATATCCTCGCATAAAACACATCATCAAAGCGGATCGCTTTTCGGCGGTCCGCTTTTTGTTACAGCCGGATTGTTTACCTGTTACCCCGCTTTTTTGACCGGTCGCTGAAAAGATATTTACAAAATCCAAGTTTTATTCTATAATGTAATTATCGGGGGGTGAGGGTGTGAAAATAAAGATCGAGATCGACGAAAGCGCAGAGGAGACCGAATTGACCATACGGTGCAAAAAGCTTGACGAAAACGTTGAGAAAATCAAAAAAGCCGCCGAAAATATCGACAAGGAACCCGATATTGCTTTCTATAAAGATAACGTTCAATATTTCCCGCCGCTGGATTCGGTGCTGTTTTTTGAAACCTCCGATCCTGCGCTGTGCGCTCACACCGCCGACGACGTTTTTCAGGTAAAAGCAAAGCTTTACGAGCTTGAAAACCTGCTGCCCAGAAAGTTTGTAAGGGTGTCAAAATCTGCGATAGTGAACGTGCGAAGCGTTTATTCGGTGGAGAAAAACATCGCCTCCGCCAGTGTGATAAGCTTTGCGGGAACTCACAAGCAGGTGTTCGCTTCACGGAATTATTACAAGCTTCTCAAACAGCGTTTGGGTGAAAGGAGATTTTTATGAACAGAAAAAATTTGATCTGGGGATTGTTTTTTATCCTTACAGGCACAGCGGTGATACTTAATCAGACCGGACTGCTTGGGGGCGTAAGCGTTTGGAGCGTTATAATCGCACTGCTGCTTGTTCCGTCAATAGTCACAAGCGTCCGTCATCTTAACTTCTGGGGAATATTTTTCCCGCTGGCGATAATCGTCATACTCTTCGACGATACTCTTGGGATCGAAAAGCTCACTCCGTGGCCTGTCCTCGGCGCGGCGCTGTTTCTGAGCATAGGCTTTTCGTTTATTTGCCCGTACCGCTATCGCTTCACACAAAATAAATGGAGCTCCCACAGCGTTGATAATCCGGCATGGGAAACCAGCTCCACCGACGGCGAATATGTCAAGATTTCTACCAAATGCTCGGGCAGTATAAAGTACATTACTTCCAAAACATTAAAAGGCGTACAGATAGACTGCAAATGCGGAGGAATGGAAGTATATTTTGACGGCGCCGAGATCGGCGGCGACAGCGCCGAGGTCATAATAAACGCCGTTTGTGCAGGCGTAGAGCTTTATGTTCCGAAAAGCTGGAACGTTCACATTGAAACCGACTGTATACTCGGCGCGGTAGACGAGTCTGGAGCGAAAAACAGCGAAAAGACAGGTAAGACGCTTGTGCTGAAGGGAAGAACAAAGCTTTCGGGCGTGGATGTTATATACATTTGACAACAAGCTTCCGAAAATGCAGCCGTCAAATATTTTGCCTGTTTCGTCAAATATTTTGCCTGTTTTTCGAAAAATAATGTGTAAATATACGAAATAAACAGCGGTGTACCGGTTACGCCGCTGTTTTCTCTTGACAAACCGAGTTAGTCGTGGTAAACTTATTTTGAAATGTAAAACCGTATACGTCGGTTAGCTTATTCTAACTGCGAATGTTGACGGATACGGTGAATATATTATACTATAGGCATAATGCCCTATGACAAACGGAGGTTGCGGTATGACTTTAGACCGGCTTAAAATCGGAGAAACTGCGGTTATAAAAACAGTGGGCGGCGAAGGAGCGCTGAGACTGCGTCTGCTGGATATGGGACTTATCCCAAGAACTAAAGTAAAAATGCTGAAGCGTGCGCCAATGGGTGATCCGCTGGATATTATCGTAAGGGGATATGAGCTTACCCTCAGAGCAGATGACGCAAAGAACATAGAAATAGAACCGTTAACGGGAGGCGAAGAAAAGTGATATTTGCTCTTGCAGGAAATCAGAACTGCGGAAAGACGACCCTTTTCAACGCACTTACAGGCTCTAACCAGCACGTCGGAAATTTTCCGGGAGTTACTGTAGACCAGAAGATAGGCGAAATAAAGGGACAGAAAAACTGCTCGGTGGTAGATCTGCCGGGAATCTATTCTCTCCGCCCATACACACAGGAGGAGATCGTTACAAGGGATTACATATTGAACGAAAGACCCGATGCAATAATCAATATAGTTGACGCGACAAATATAGAAAGAAATCTCTATCTTACCTTACAATTGCTTGAACTCAGAGTCCCGATGGTGCTTGCGCTCAATATGATGGACGAGGTAAGAGCCAACGGCGGAACTATAGACGTCAAAATGATGGGCGACGCTCTGGGCATACCCGTTATCCCTGTAAGCGCCGCAAAGGGTGAGGGTATCTCCGACCTTATCGACAAGGCTGTCGAAACGGCAAGAAACAAAACAAAACCGATAGTTACCGACTTCTGTTCGGACGATTCCGCCGTTCACCGCTGTATACACGCAGTCGTTCACCTTATTATGGATCACGCAAACAGAGCGGGAATACCGCCCCGTTTCTGCGCCACAAAGCTAATCGAGGGAGATAAGAACATCGAGGAACAGCTTGCCCTCAACGATAACGAACTTGAACTGCTTGAGCATTGTATCGTGGAAATGGAATCCGAATCACAATTTGACCGCAACGCCGCTCTGGCGGATATGCGCTACAGCTTTATCGAAAAGGTAATAGCTATAAGCGTGGTTAAATGTCATGAAAGCAAGGAGCATAAGCGAAGCGTTAAGATAGACAGGATCCTTACCGGAAAATATACCGCTATACCGGTATTTCTTGTCATAATGCTGTTGGTATTTTTCCTTACCTTCAACGTTATCGGTTCTGCATTGTCCGACTGGCTTTCACTTGGGATCGACAAGCTTACAGAGCTTGTCGACAGAGGACTTACCGCCTACGGAATAAATCCGGTGGTTCACAGTCTTATAATCGACGGCGTATTTGCGGGAGTGGGAAGTGTACTGAGCTTTCTCCCCATAATCGTAACGCTGTTTTTCTTCCTGTCTATACTTGAAGATACGGGATATATGGCAAGAGTCGCCTTTGTAATGGACAAGCTGTTAAGAAAGATAGGTCTTTCGGGACGAAGCTTTGTGCCGATGCTCATAGGCTTCGGATGCTCGGTGCCTGCAATTATGGCGACAAGAACGCTGGTTTCGGACAGAGACAGAAAAATGACCATTATGCTCACGCCGTACATGAGCTGTTCTGCAAAAATCCCGATATACGCCGTATTCTGCGCCGCCTTCTTTGAAAAATATCAGGCGCTTGTAATGATCGGACTTTACGTTACGGGAATGATACTGGGCGTGATCGTTGCGCTTATCTTAAAGAATACGGCTTTCCGCGGAAATCCCGTACCTTTCGTAATGGAACTTCCGAACTACCGTCTGCCCTCCGCCAAGAGCGTTGCACTTCTCCTTTGGGATAAAGCAAAGGATTTTATCCAGAAAGCCTTTACGGTCATCTTCGTGGCAACTATAATCATCTGGTTTTTGCAGACCTTCGACGCAAGACTGAACGTTGTAAAGAGTTCATCGGACAGCCTGCTTGCGCTCATCGGTCAATCTGTCTCTCCCATATTCAAGCCGCTGGGCTTTGCCGACTGGAGAGTCACCACTTCGCTGATCTCAGGCTTTTCCGCTAAGGAGGCTGTAGTCAGCACAATGGCAGTACTTATGAACACCAGCACCGCAGATCTGGGCGCTGCGCTTTCAGGCACATTCTCTGCCCTTTCCGCACTGAGTTTCCTTATATTCACTTTGCTGTATACTCCCTGCGTTGCCGCAGTTGCAACCATAAAAAGAGAGCTTAATTCCACACTGGCAACTATCGGCGTAGTAATAATGCAGTGCGCGGTAGCATGGCTTTGCGCCTGCGCGGTATATCAGATAGGATCATTGCTATGAGCGTTCTTGACTGGGTGCTTATCGGACTCATCGCTTTGGGTACAGTCATGGCGGTAAGATCGCTGATAAAGCAGAAAAAATCGGGGAAATGCTGCGGCGGCTGTCAAGGCTGTGCATTTTCGGGAAAATGTTCAAAGAAAAGCGATTCAAAGCCTGAGTAACAGCGAAAGAATCAAATTTCCTAATTTTAAATCAAAATGCTTATTTGTGTATCCCCCTCCCTCCGGCGGGGAAGATACACAAAACAAACTCTGTCTGTAAAAATCGATTTTCATGTGAAACAACAGCGTTTGTAATTGACTTTCCGACGAATTTGTGTTATCATATAAATAACATCAAAAGCTTTTGTATATTGTGTGCAAAATATCTGAAATAACGTTTGGAGGACGCCAATGGACACACGGGTGGCAATAATCGCTATTATCGCCCACGGCAGCGGCTCTGCGCAGGAAATAAATGCCCTGCTTCACGATTACGCCGACTATATAATCGGCAGAATGGGACTTCCCTATAGGGAAAAAGAAATGAACATAATAAGCGTCGCAATAGACGCGCCGCAGGATAAAATAAATACTCTTGCGGGCAGGATAGGACGTATCGAAGGCGTTACGGCAAAGATACTCTACTCCCCCGCATAAGTTGGTTTTACCTGATCAATCAAATAGACATAATGCCCCTAACGTCGAAAACAAAGCGCAAATGCCTTTCTTTAAGACGAAAGTATGACAGACTTTTTTTTACGCTGTGCGCAAAAGCCGTATCTTTCAGGGGTATGGCTTATTTTTTATGGAGGAAAAACTTATGAGCTTAAATGAAACTCCGTCCGGCGAAAGAGTTCACATCGGCTTTTTCGGCAGACGAAACGCAGGAAAATCAAGCGTTGTCAACGCCGTGACAGGACAGGAGCTTGCAGTGGTCTCCGATACAAAGGGAACTACGACAGACCCCGTAAGCAAGGCTATGGAGCTTTTGCCCATAGGACCTGTAGTGATGATCGACACACCGGGCTTTGACGACGAGGGCAAGCTCGGCGAGCTGAGAGTGCGTAAAACCAGACAGACGCTCAACAAAACCGACATAGCCGTGCTGGTAACAGACTGTACTCTGCCCGACGGAGAATGTGAAAAACAGCTTGTTGAAATATTCAAAGAAAAAAATATACCGTTTATCATTGTTAAAAATAAATGCGATCTGCTTGAAAATGTTCCCGCCGACGGAGATAACAAAGTTTTTGTCAGCACAAAGAACAGAACCGGTATAGAAAAGCTGAAAGAAACTATAGCCGGACTTGCTCCGACAGACGACCGGAAAAGGATAGTCGGCGACCTTATACGTCCGAACGATCTTGTGGTGCTGGTAACTCCCATAGATACCGCCGCCCCCAAGGGCAGGCTTATACTGCCCCAACAGCAGACCATAAGAGATATTCTTGACGCAGACGCCTGCTCCGTTGTGGTAAAGGAATTTGAGCTGAAAAGCGTTCTCGGAAAAATATCAAAACCCGCCCTTGTAATCACCGACAGTCAAGTTTTCTCAAGGGTTTCCGCCGATGTCCCTACAGACATTCCCTTGACCTCTTTTTCTATCCTTATGGCAAGATATAAGGGCTTTCTTGACACGGCGGTAAAGGGCGCCGCGGCTATCGACAGATTAAAAGATGGGGATAAAATTCTCATCTCCGAGGGCTGTACTCATCACAGGCAATGCGATGACATAGGTACGGTAAAGATACCGCGCTGGCTGAAAAACTATACGGGAAAAACCTTTGAATTTTCTTTCTCCTCCGGCGGAGGATTTCCCGACGATCTGTCGGAATACGCTCTGATAATACACTGCGGCGGCTGTATGCTTGGTACAAGAGAAATAACATACCGTATGAAATGCGCGGAGGATCAGAATATCCCCTTCACGAATTACGGCGTGGCAATAGCCTTTATGCAGGGAATTTTAAAACGGAGCGTAGAAATATTCCCACATCTTCACGACGAATTATAGTACCTGAAAGCGGTGAGAGCAATTGAAAAACAAATTCCTCATAGACAAGCTTAACGAAAACAAAGCCCTTTCCCACAGCGAATGGTTAAAGCTTATTTCCGATCACGACAATGAGGAAAGAGAATATGCGGCGCAAACGGCAAGGGAAATATCCGTCGGCCGATTCGGAAAAAACATATTTATAAGAGGCATCATCGAGTTTTCAAACGTCTGTAAAAACGATTGTCTTTACTGCGGGATACGCCGCTCAAATTCGGAGCTCAGCCGATACAGGCTTACAAAAGAGGAAATACTCTCCTGCTGTGAAGAGGGCTACAACTGCGGATTCCGCACCTTTGTACTTCAAAGCGGCGAGGATATGTTTTACACCGCAGAGCTTATGTGCGAAATAATCAGGGAGATAAAAAAACGCTTTCCCGACTGCGCCGTTACGCTTTCGCTGGGAGAAAAAAGCGAGGAGGATTACCGCCTGATGTTCGAGGCAGGCGCAGACAGGTATCTTCTCCGTCACGAAACCGCCGACGAAACCCATTACCGCTCTCTGCATCCCCCGCAGATGTCATGGAAACACCGAATGAAATGTCTTGAAGATCTGAAAGAAATCGGTTTTCAGACAGGCTGCGGAATGATGATAGGCTCGCCGTTCCAAACGGCTGAGTGTCTGGCTGAAGATATGGAATTTATGTGCGCATTCAAGCCCCATATGATAGGGCTTGGACCCTTTATTCCCCACAGTGCCACGCCTTTCAGGGATAAGCCCGCAGGCTCGCTTGAACTTACGCTGTTTCTTCTGAGCCTTTGCAGGATAATGCTTCCCGACGTGCTTCTCCCTGCCACCACCGCTCTCGGCACGATAGACCCCAAAGGCAGAGAATACGGCGTGCTTGCAGGCGCGAACGTAATAATGCCTAACCTTTCCCCAACAGCAGTGAGAAAAAAATATATGCTTTACGACAATAAAATATGCACGGGAGATGAATCGGCACAGTGCAGAGCCTGCCTTGAACGGAGAATGAACTCCATAGGCTATTCTATAAAAATCACAAGAGGAGATCACATAAGTCATGATTAAGCTTGCTTTTTACGGAAAGGGCGGAATAGGAAAATCCACCACCGCTTCAAATCTCTGTGCCGCTTTGTCGGAAAAAGGGCTGAGAGTAATGCAGATAGGATGCGACCCGAAAGCCGACTCGACTGTGCTTCTGCACGGCGGCACAAAAATACCTACGGTGCTGGAGCTTGTAAGAAACGGAAAACCCTTTACGCTTGATGATATGGTCTGCAAAGGCTACGGTTCGGTTATCTGCGTAGAGGCAGGCGGTCCCGTACCGGGACTTGGCTGTGCGGGCAGAGGAATAATCGCCGCGCTGGAGGAGCTTGACAAGAAAGGCGCTTATGAAAAATTCTCTCCCGACGTCGTGGTATACGACGTTCTGGGCGATGTTGTCTGCGGTGGATTTTCAATGCCTATGCGAAAGGGCTATGCCGACAAGGTATTCATAATAACATCAGGTGAAAACATGTCTATACACGCCGCCGCAAATATCGCAATAGCGGTAGACAATTTTAAAGACAGAGGCTACGCAGGACTCGGCGGACTTATCCTGAACAGACGGAACGTCAAAAACGAGGACGAAAAAGTCTCCGAGCTTGCGGACGATTTTCACACCTCAGTAATAGCCTCCATTGACAGGAGCGAAACTGTAGAGGACGCCGAAAACCTTTGCAAAACCGTTATCGAAGCCTTTCCCGAAAGCGAAGCGGCAAAACAATACAGAATTCTTGCAGACGGCGTTTTGAATGTCTGCGGAATGTGAGGATAAAAATGCTGAAGGCTATAGATCAGAATATCCCGTCGGTAAATATCGCCGAAGCCCGGTTTCCCTCGCCGTTCAGAAGCGGACTGGAATACAACGCTCCCGCCAGAGGAACATGGAATATAGTCCATACAGGTATGCTAATTCCCGAAGCGCATCAGATATTCGTATGCGCAAGGGGCTGTCTGAGAGGAGTTATACTCACAGCAGCGGAAATGAACGCTATGGACAGAATGTCATGGGTTTCTGTCAGCGAAAACGACCTTTACGACGGCACAATGGAGCAGGACGTTATCGACGGCGTGACCGAAATATTAAACAGAATGGAAAAGCGGCCGCCCTGCGTACTGCTGTTTTTAAGCTGTGTGCATCTTTTCGCAGGCTGTGATTTCAAGATGATAATTGAACGTCTGGGAGAAATTTTTCCCGACGTGCATTTCACCGACTGCTATATGACCCCGACTATGCGAAAGACCGTTACCCCCGACTGCCTTATGCGGAAACAGCTTTACGAACCGCTCAAAGCCGTAAAGAAAGATACAAAAACAGCCGCAGTGATCGGCTGTGACAGACCCACCGACAAAGCCTCGGAGCTTGTAGGTCTTATAAGCACGGCAGGCTTTAAGCTTACTGATATAACGGAATGTAAAACCTACGGCGAATATCTCGATATTGCAAAAAGCTCTCTTAATATTACATATATCCCTGCGGCAAAATCGGCGGGAGATGAGCTTGAAAAAAGGTTCGGTACAAAGCATCTCTACATTCCCCTCAGCTACGGATATGAAGAGATCACCGACTGCTGTAAAAGGCTTTGCGGCGCTCTTGAAATCGATACGCCCGATTTTTCGGAGAATATCGCCAAGGCGGAGAAGTCGCTGAAAAATGCCCTCGGCATTATCGGCGATACTCCCATAGCCGTAGATTATACCGCAACGCCCAGACCGCTGGGACTTTGCCGACTGCTTTCCGAACACGGATTCAACGTAAAGCGCTGTTATGCCGACGTGTTTACCGATGAGGAACAGAATGATTTTGAAGTGCTTGCAAGAAAATTCCCCGACCTTGAAATATTCCCAACGGTCAACGTAAAAATGCGCTTTGCGGCAGACTGCGTACAAAAGGAAAAATATCTTGCTATAGGACAAAAAGTGGCTTATTTCTGCGGCACAGACAACTTCGTAAACATCGTTGCCGGAGGAGGGCTTTACGGTTTTGAGGGCATCTCAAAAATTGCGGAGCTTATGACAGACGCATTTTATGAGCCGAAGGACAGACGAACAGTGATTCAATATAAAGGACTGGGGTGTGAAAGCTGTTTATGACGAACGTTTCAAAAATAATTTCCATATATGCGGCGGACACATCGGGCGTATGCTCCGCTCTTTACGAGCTTGGCGGAATGACGGTCGTACATGACGCCTCAGGCTGTAACTCCACCTACTCCACTCACGACGAGCCCCGCTGGTATGACAAGAACAGCATGATATACATTTCCGCATTGACGGAAACGGACGCTATAATGGGCAACGATCAAAAGCTTATAGACGATATATGCTCTGCGGCAAAGGAGCTTGCCCCTGCGTTTATCGCGCTCTGCGGCTCTCCGATGCCTGCAATGACGGGAACGGATATGAACTTTGCCGCCGAAGAGATCGCACTTGTCACAGGCATAGAGACCTTTGCGATCAACACAAACGGTACTCACTCCTACCTTTACGGTGCAGGACAGGCGTTTGCAAAAATCGCCGGAAACTTTTGTACCGAAAGAAAAAAAACGGACAAAATGTCGGTGAATATTTTAGGCGCGACCCCCCTTGATTTTTCCCTGAACGGCAGTATAGAGTCTATAAAAAAGTGGCTTTGCGAAAACGGATTTTCGGTAAAGACCTGTTTTGCAATGGGTTCAGATCTGAGCGAAATATCCCACGCCCCCGAGGCTCAGGTAAATCTTGTTATCTCCTCATCGGGAATACCGGCGGCAAAGTATTTTTACGACAGGTTCGGCATACCTTTTGTTGCAGGAGTTCCCATAGGAAAAAGCTTTTCCGAAACATTGGCTCAAAACCTTAAAACGGCAGTCAAAACAGGGAAATGCCTTTTCCCTGCCTCGGAAAGAATTTCGTCCGATAACGGCTTTATTGTCACGGGCGAAAGCGTTTATGCGTCATCGCTTGCGGCGGCGGTAACGAAAGACCTGTCCATGCCCGTCAAAGTTCTCTCCACAGTAAGCGACAGCGACGACGGCTCTCTTGCAAAAGGCGACATCATCTGCCGCTCCGAAGAAGAGCTTGAAAAAGAATTTGCAAAAGCTTCTCTTGTCATCGCCGACCCGCTTTTTTCGCCCATTTGTCCCAAGGGAAGATTTTCTGCACTTCCCCATGAGGCTTTTTCGGGCAGATGCTTTTCAAAATCGATACCCAATCTCATAAACGCAGATATATCGGGACTTCTCACCCAAGGAGGATAAAAATACAATGATAAAAATAGCCGTATACGGAAAGGGCGGAATAGGTAAATCCACCGTCACGGGAAATCTGGCCGCCGCTTTCGCAAGCCTCGGAAAGCGCGTGATACAAATAGGCTGCGACCCCAAGGCGGACTCTACCATAAATCTGCTGGGCGGCGAACCCGTCACCCCTGTTATGAACTACCTCAGAGAACACGACGACGAACCGACAAGCGTCGAAGAAATCTCAAAGCAGGGTTTCGGAGGGGTTCTCTGCATAGAAACGGGAGGCCCTACTCCGGGGCTTGGCTGCGCAGGCAGAGGAATAATCACAACCTTCAGTCTGCTGGAAGACCTTAAGCTGTTTGAAAAATATAAACCCGACGTGGTGCTTTACGATGTTCTGGGCGACGTGGTCTGCGGAGGCTTTGCCGCACCTATAAGAGAGGGCTACGCCTCAAAGGTGCTTATCGTTACCTCGGGAGAAAAAATGTCTCTCTATGCCGCAAACAATATCAACAGCGCAGTAAAGAATTTTGCCGACCGAAGTTATGCAAAGGTAAGAGGGATAGTCCTTAACCGACGGGCGGTGGAGGACGAAGAACGCAAGGTAACGGAGTTTGCCGAAAAAGCAGGGCTTTCCATAGTCGCAGACATTCCCAGGAGCGGCGATATTATCCGCTTTGAGGATATGGGAAAAACCGTTATCGAGGGCGACCCGGAATGTGAAACAAGCAAGCGCTTTTTCGAGCTTGCAAAGCTTCTTCTGAACGACGGAGAAAATGAAAATGAATAAGGCTTACTGTATAACCGCCGATGAACTGGCGGAAAGAGGATATAAAAACATACCGGACGAACTGCTTTCGGCAAAGCACCTCATCTACAGCTCTCCGGCCACACTGGCGTTCAATTCACCCGGAGCGCAGGGATTCGGCGTAAAAAGAGCGGGACTTGCCGTACCGGGTTCGGTAATGCTTCTGGTCTCTCCCGCCTGCTGCGGACGGAACACCTCGGCGCTGGGCGCTGAAAGCAGCTATGCCGACAGGTTTTTCTATCTGCTGCTGGACGATACCGACATCGTCACAGGCAGACATCTCAGCAAGATTCCACAGGCAGTAAAAGAGGTCTGCGACAGTCTTGACTATACTCCCTCTGCGGTGATGATATGTATAACCTGCGTTGACGCCCTGCTGGGAACGGATATGGAAAGAGTGTGCAGAAAATGCTCCGATTTTGCAGGCGTTCCTACTGTACCCTGCTATATGTACGCACTCACCAGAGAAAAACGGCTCCCGCCTATGTCGGCGGTAAGAAAATCGGTCTATTCGCTTTTAAAGCCTACAAAGAGAAGACCCGACGAGGTAAACATAATGGGATTTTTTTCACCCCTCATGGACGACTGCGAGCTGTATGCCCTTTTAAAAAGCGCGGGAGTAAAAAAGGTAAGAGAAATATCCCGCTGTGAAACCTTTGAAGAGTACGAAAAAATCGCGCAGGCAAATTTCTCTCTTGTGCTTAACACTGAGGCAAGATATGCGGCGCAGGAAATGCAGAGATCCCTTGGGATACCGAGCGTGGAGCTGTTAAGGCTTTATCAGGCAGACAAGATACATAATCAGTACCGCCTGCTGGGAAAAGCAATAGGCGCAGAGCTTGACGACCGTGAGTATTATGACGATACTCTTAAAACCATAGAGAATTTCAAAGATAAGTACGGCGAAATAACCTTTGCCGTAGGGGAATTTTCCAACTGCGATCCTATCGAAACAGCCTTGGCTCTTTTGCGGTACGGCTTTAAGGTGTCCGAAATTTTCGCGACCGTGGGAGAACTTAACTTCTCATTTGTGAAAAAAATTGCGGAGCTTTCTCCGAAAACAAGAATATATTCAAATCTTTCCCCCACAATGCTCTATTACGAGCCGGACGGAGAGATAGACGCATATATCGGCAAGGACTGTAAGTATTATCACCCCGACGCCGTGGGAGCGGATTGGAACGAAGAGATACAGCCCTTCGGCTATGCAGGCGTAAAAGCGCTGTTCAAAGAGCTTGACAAACAGCTTAACGGAAATAAGCGGAAGGGAGAGCGGAAACAATGAAAAATCTACTGAAATTTCTAACTCCCTTCGCCCCCGACCAGTCGGGAGCCTCGGCAGCGCTTTACGAGCTTGGCGGTCTGATCGTCATATGCGACGCAGGCGGCTGTGCAGGAAACGTCTGCGGCTTTGACGAACCTCGCTGGTTCACCCGCAAAAGCGCAATTTTCAGCGCAGGACTCCGAGATATGGACGCTATCCTCGGCAGAGACGACAAGCTTGTGGAAAAGCTGTCAAAGGCGGCACAGCAGATAAAGCCTGCTTTCACCGCAATAATCGGCACTCCCGTGCCTGCGGTCATAGCCACAGACTTCCGCGCCCTCAGAAAAATGACTGAAAAAGCCACGGGACTTCCCTGTATAACCTGTGAATGTACAGGCACCAATTACTACGACGCAGGCGAGGAACAGGCTTTTCTGGACATATTCAAAGCCTTTGCGGAAAAATCTCTCCCCGTACAAAAGGGCAGACTTGGAATAATCGGAGCAACGCCTCTTGAAATAAGCAGTATCAGCGCAGACAAATTTATAACCGCCTGCAAAAAGCAGGGCTGGAAAGACCCTGTGTGCTACGGAATGGGAACAGGACTTGACGAGATCAAAGCCGCCTCTTCGGCAGAAAAAAACCTCGTGATCTCTCCCGCAGGAATAAAAGCGGCAGAGTATCTCAAAGAGAAATTCTCAACGCCCTATGAAATAGATTTCCCTTGTATTCCCGAAAGCGTAATAAACAGCGCTCAAAACCTGAACGGCAAAAAGGTCCTCATAATCCACACCCAGACCGCCGCAAATTCTCTGAGGGAAAAGCTTACCTCCGAATACGGCTGTGAGTGTACGGCGGCAACGTTCTTTATGCAAAAAAGTACCCTCTGCCGCAAGGGAGATTTCAAACTTAACGGCGAAGAAGACCTGCAAAACATCACCTCGCAAGACTACGACGTGGTGATAGGCGATAAAGCCCTTCGGCGCGCAATGAAAAACTTTAAAGGAGAATTTATAGATTTTCCGCACTTTGCACTGTCGGGAAATCTTACAGACTGATCGAAAGGAGATTCTTACATGATTGAGGAAATAATCGAAAAACTTGAAGAAAAGCTTGACTCTGATGACTTTGAATATGTAATGGAGGACTGTATGCAGGAGCTTGACGAAAGTGGAGCAGGGATAACGGCAGTCGAACCCCTGCTCAGACTTATGGAACGCCACCCCCTTTCCGACTTCGGAATGCCCGGCGCAATTGTCCGCTATGCGGAGCAGTTTTACGGCAGAGGTTACGAGGATATTCTCGCAAGCTCCGTTGATCGCAGACCCGCATTGCATACGGTATGGATGCTGAACAGAATTATCAACGCCAAGGAAGAAGAAACCGAAAAGGAAAAATACGAAAACGTTATGATAAACATTCTTGAACGTCCCGATGTAGAAGATGAGATAAAAAATTCGGTAAGAGAACTGTTATAAAGGTTCACTCAATTTCAGTTTCAGGAGGAATAAAATGAAAACCGAGATCATTCGGGTCTACGGAATAGTTCAGGGCGTAGGCTTCCGCCCCTTTGTGAGCAGAGAGGCCGACAGGCTCTCGCTTGCGGGAACGGTGTCAAATAAAGGCTCATATGTGGAGATACACGCCCAAGGAGATGAGAAAGCAGTTGACGGGCTTTTGAAGGCTCTTAAAGGAAACGCCCCCGAACGTTCCGAAGTGCTTGACGTCATCTCAGCCCATGCCGACGAACCGCCCTATGCAGGCTTTGAAATAATCGAGAGTGAAAAGGAGCAGGGAGATATATTCGTTTCACCCGATATAGGAATATGCGACAAGTGCAAAGCCGAGCTTTTCGACAGCTCCGACAGACGGTATCTGCACCCGTTCATAAACTGCACCCAGTGCGGACCAAGACTAACTATCCTCGATTCAATGCCCTATGACAGAGTCCGCACTAGCATGAACGAATTTCCCATGTGCGAAAGCTGTGCGAAAGAGTATGAAAACCCCGAAACAAGGCGTTATGACGCTCAGCCCGTCTGCTGTAACGACTGCGGGCCGGAGGTTTATTTGATCGGCACGGATATAAAAGGAAAAGCGGCAATAACAGCGGCACGGAAAGCAATAAAAGAAGGAAAAATAATCGCCGTCAAAGGAATAGGAGGCTTTCACCTCTGCTGTTCGGCGTCCGACGAACAAGCGGTAAAACGGCTGAGAAAACTAAAAAACCGCCCAATGAAACCCTTTGCGGTCATGCTAAAAGATATGGAAACCGCCAAAAGAGAGTGTGCTATCTCCCCGGAGCAGGAAACTCTCCTCTGCGGCTGGCAAAAGCCCATAGTTCTGCTGAAAAAGAAAAAGGGCGGAAAGCTTTGTGAAAGCGTTGCTCCCGACAATCCCAACGTAGGCGTTATGCTGCCCTATGCGCCCGTTCAGCTTCTGCTGTTTAATTACGACGACGGCATAAAAACCCCCGACTGTCTGGTCATGACCAGCGGAAACGCCTCCGGCGCGCCTATCTGCCGCAGCGACGAGGACGCCGTAAAGGAAATATCCCACTTCTGCGACCTGATGTTATCTCATAACAGAAAAATACGGCTCCGCGCCGACGACACCGTCACCGACTTTTGGGGCGGCAGACCCTATATGATAAGACGTTCCAGAGGCTTTGCTCCCCTGCCGATAATGCTTTCCGAAAACTTCGGCGGACAGGTACTCGCTATTGGCGGCGAACTGAAAAATTCCTTTTGCATAGGCAAGAAAAATCTGTTTTATCCCTCTCCCTATGTGGGCGATATGGCGGACATACGAACGGTGAACGCCCTGAAAGAATCTGTCGGGCGTATGTGCGAACTGCTTGAAGCCGCTCCCGCCGCTGTCGCCTGCGATCTTCACCCAAAATACAATACCGTTACAGCCGCCGAAGAAATGGGACTTCCCGTCATAAAGGTTCAGCACCATTTCGCCCATATCCTTTCCTGTATAGCGGAAAACGACTATTCGGGAAAAGTCATCGGCGTTTCCTTTGACGGCACAGGCTACGGCGAGGACGGCACTATATGGGGAGGCGAGCTTCTGCTCTGCGATTACAGCGGCTACGAACGCCTCGGCAGTATACGCCCATTTATTCAGGCAGGCGGCGACCTTTCCGCAAAGGAGGGCTGGCGCATTGCGGCGTCCATAATCGGCGAAATATTCGGCGAACAGGGGGGCGATATTTGTGAAAAGCTTTCCGTTTGCGACAAAAAGAATTTCAAGGTACTGTCTGCAATGACAGACCGCAGAATAAACTCGGTAATATCCACCAGCGCAGGCAGACTTTTCGACGGCGTATCGGCGATCCTCGGAATAAGAAAAGCCTCTACCTTTGAGGGAGAGGCCTCCATGACTCTGCAATTTGAAGCGCAGAAATACAGCGAAGAACCCTTTGCGGATTACGAGCCTATGGAAAAACTCACAGCGCAAAAGGAAACGGGCGTCACCCTCTGCACTCACGCCCTTGTAAAAAGGCTCTGCGAGAACAGACTTTCAGGCAGGGATACACCACAGCTCGCCTATGAATTTCATGCCCTGCTGTCGGATATGATAACGGCGGCGTGCGATAAAATAAGATCGGACAGCGGCGTTTCTGTCTGCGCTCTCAGCGGCGGAGTTTTCCAGAACAAACTGCTTTTAAAAATGACCGTGGCAAGGCTTGAAAAACAAGGCTTTAAAGTGCTTACCCACAGCCTTATCCCGCCCAACGACGGAGGAATAGCCTTAGGGCAGGCGGTGTACGCCGCAAAAATACTTGAAAGAAACAATTAACGGAGGTAATGTAAAATGTGCGTAGGATTATCTGCAAAGGTCGTAAGCGTTGACGACGATACGGCTGTCATTGACGCCGGAGGAGCAAAAAGAAAGGTGTCGGCAGACCTCATCGAGGATCTTGAACCGGGAGATTACGTTATGGTACACGCAGGCGTGGCTATCGCAAAGATCACCTCGGACGATGCCGCAGAAACCGATGAAATAATGGAAGGCTTAAATTAACGGAGGAAAGCTGAAAGGCTTATATGAAAAATGGACAGTATAAACAATGCAAAGGAAATCATTTCCTCATACAATCGAACAGACGGAAAAAAGCTCCGCATAATGGAGGTCTGCGGTACGCATACCCACGAGATATTTCGTCTCGGAATAAGAAAACTCCTGCCTGAAAGCGTTGAGCTTATCTCAGGACCCGGGTGTCCCGTGTGCGTAACGCCGGTAGGCTTTATCGACGAGGCGGTCATGCTTGCGCTGGACAAAGGCGCAACTGTCTGCACCTTTGGCGACCTTATAAGAGTGCCGGGAACCGAACAGAGCCTTGCAGGCGCAAGGTCGAAAGGCGCAAAGCTTAAAACCGTCTATTCCCCCCTTGACGCGGTAACATACGCCGAGGAGCGCCCCGAAGAACAGGTGGTATTTCTTGCGGTAGGCTTTGAGACCACCACCCCCTCGGCATGCCTTGCGGTAAAAAAAGCAAAAGCGGCAAACCTTAAAAACTTCTCAGTTCTCGGCGCAAACAAAACAATGCCCAACGCCTATAAAGCGCTGAAAAACAGTGCGGACGCCTTTCTTTATCCGGGACACGTCAACGCTATAACAGGAACAAAGCTGTGCGAGGATATGACAAAGCAGGGCGTTTCGGGAGTGGTCGCAGGCTTTACAGCGGCAGAACTTCTCACCGCCCTTGCCGTAACGATAGAGCTTTCACAAAAGGGCGAGCCGTTTTTCAGAAACTGCTATACAAGGGTAGTAAAGCCGGAGGGCAACCCTGCGGCGCTGAAGCTTATGGACAAGGTCATGACCCCCTGCGACAGCGAATGGAGAGGTCTCGGCGTTATCCCCATGTCGGGCATGGTATTAAAGGACGAGTACGCAGACTTTGACGCACGGAAGAAATTCGGCCTGCCGAAGATCACAGGCAAACCGAATCCCGCCTGCCGCTGCGGCGACGTACTTCAGGGAAAATGCAAGCCCTGCGACTGTAAGGTATTCGGCAAAGGCTGTACGCCCATGCACCCCATAGGCGCTTGCATGGTGTCAAACGAAGGCGCCTGCTCGGCTTATTATCAGTATGGACTAGAGGGGTAAATCGGAAATTTGAGGAGTCTCATCATTATGTTTGTTTATGAAAAAGTTACCGAACAAGACAAAGAATTATATGAAAAAGTTTCTGGATTCTGGTATCATGAGGGACTTTCCAAATGGTGTGTTGATCGGGAAAATAGAATTTATATTGTTTGCATAGGAAAACATGGAGTTGAAACCCCAGTCGTTTTCAGAATATTATTTAAGGATCATTTGTTTGAATTTATTATCCCTGAACCCGATATTCTTTACGGAAATAAACCGGAAGTCTATGTTAGACTGCCTGCTGTTTTGGCAAGTGATAGTTCCGCTATTGAAGAAGTAATCAAACGAGCTTTTCGGGAAACAATCGGAATATCTCATTACGGAAGTCTGCCCAGAAATATTGATGATCACACTTTTGATTTTGAGCGCTATAAATTCTGATTTATCCTGCCAATTCAAAAATAAAAACCAACCGAAAAGAGGTATAAAAATATGTCTGAAAAATACGTCACTCTCGCTCACGGAGCGGGAGGAAAACAAACGTCCGAGCTTATCGATCAGGTCTTCAAGGCTCATTTCTCAAACCCGAACCTTACCGCCGACGACGCCGCCGTGCTGTCCGTAGAAAAAGGAAAGATAGCCTTCACCACCGACGGCTTTATCGTCTCCCCCTATGAATTTGCAGGCGGAAATATCGGAAAGCTGAGTATCTGCGGAACGGTCAACGACCTGTCCTGTATGGGCGCAAAGCCGCTCTATCTTTCCTGCGCCTTTGTTATCGAGGAAGGCTTTCCGATGGAAAAGCTGGAGGAGATAGCGGCAGCAATGGAAAAGACTGCAAAGGAGGCAGGCGTTGAAATTTGCGCAGGCGACACCAAGGTCGCAGGAAAAGGACAGGTGGACAGCGTCTTTATCACCACAACGGGAATAGGCAAAGTAATGGAAAACGCCAATACATCGGGAAAGCTTGCCCGCCCCGGCGACGCCGTTATCGTCACGGGCGATATAGGCAGACACGGCTGTACGATACTGCTCGCCAGAGATGAATTCGGTATCGAGGCGGACGTGACCAGCGACTGTGCACCGCTTTGGAACAACGTCAAAGCAATGTTTGACGTGACCGACGACATTCACGTTATCAGAGACGCAACAAGAGGCGGCGTCGGCACAGTGCTGTATGAGATAGCAGGACAAAGCGGCGTGGGAATTTCCCTCGAATCGGAAAAAATTCCCGTAGCCGACGAGGTACGCGGCGTGTGCGGAATGCTGGGTCTTGAGCCGCTTTATCTTGCTTGCGAAGGCAGACTTGTGGTGTTTGCGCCAAAGGAAAAAGCGCAGGACATCGTAAACGCCCTGAGAGCCTGCAAGTATTCGGAGAACGCCGCAATAATCGGCGAAGTCACCGAAGAAAACGCCGGAAAGGTAATAATGAAAACAGAGATCGGTTCGCAAACTCTCCTGCCCCAGCCCGGCGGCGAGCTTTTGCCGAGAATATGCTAGTGCGATTTCGATAAAAAAGCAATACCCTTGTTTCAGTTTTGAAACAAGGGTATTCTTCGTTATTGGGGGTTATTATATAATACACTTGCCTGCCGCACAAATCCGGCAGCTATGCAGGGTATTTCCTTATACGCTCCATTTCCAGTCGCGTATCTCAGGCATATCAATGCCGTACTCAGCAATGTACTGCTTGTGCTCAACCAGCTTGTCCTGCATCATCTGGTGCAGATATGCGCCCCTGTTTCCAAGCTGAGGAAGTCTCTTTATTACCTCCAGAACAATGTGGAAACGGTCGATCTCGTTCTGCACTCTCATGTCGAACGGAGTAGTTATCGTACCCTCCTCGTTGTATCCGCATACATAAAGATTACGGTTGTGACGGTGATAAAGCAGCTCGTGAATAAGCGTCGGATAACCGTGGAACGCAAATACAATCGGCTTGTCCTTCGTAAACAGCGCGTCAAAGTCTGCGTCCGAAAGTCCGTGAGGATGCTTTGACTGCGGCTGTAGCTTGAACAGGTCAACAACGTTTATAAATCTTACCTTTACCTCAGGCAGATTCTTTCTCAGTATAGTTACCGCTGCAAGAGCCTCCAGAGTAGGAGTGTCGCCGCAGCAGGCAAGAACAACATCAGGCTCCTGTCCCTGATCGTTGGACGCCCACTCCCAGATGCCTATACCCTGCGTGCAGTGTTTAACAGCCTGATCCATAGTGAGCCACTGCTGTCTCGGGTGTTTCGACGTTACCATTACGTTCACATAGTTCTTGGAACGTATACAGTGGTCAAAGCAGGACAGCAGACAGTTTGTGTCCGGCGGCAGATACATTCTTACAACGTCCGCTTTCTTGTTTGCAACATGATCGAGGAAGCCGGGGTCCTGATGAGTAAATCCGTTGTGATCCTGCTGCCAAACGTTAGAGGAAAGTATATAGTTGAGGGAAGCGATCTTCTGTCTCCAAGGAAGCTGTGAAGTTACCTTCAGCCACTTTGCGTGCTGAGAGAACATCGAATCTACTATCCTGATAAACGCCTCATAGCTTGCAAAGAAACCGTGACGTCCCGTCAGCAGATAGCCCTCCAGCCAGCCCTCGCACATATGCTCGGAAAGCATAGAGTCCATAACTCTTCCGTCTGTCGCAAGGAACTCGTCATTGTCAAGCTTATCGGCGTTCCAGTCTCTGTTCGTCGCCTCGAATACCTTTCCGAGACGGTTGGACATAGTTTCGTCCGGTCCGAATATACGGAAATTCCTGCTTTCCTCGTTAAGCTTGAAAATATCCCTTACAAAGCCGCCCAGCTCGATCATATCCTGAGCCTCAACTGCGCCCGGTGCGGGAACGTCGATACCGTACTTTCTGAAATCGGGAAGTCTCAGATCTCTCAGAAGAAGTCCGCCGTTTGCATGAGGATTAGCGCCCATTCTCCTGTCGCCCTCAGGAGCAAGCTCCTCAAGCTCAGGAATAAGTCTGCCCTCTTCGGTGAACAGCTCTTCGGGATGATAGCTTCTCAGCCAGTCCTCCAGCATTTTAAGATGTTCGGGAGCCTCCATGGACATAGGCACCTGATGCGCTCTGAAAGTACCCTCTATCTGATTGCCGTCCACGATCTTAGGACCTGTCCAGCCCTTCGGCGAACGGAAAATTATCATCGGCCATCTCGGTCTTTCGGCAACTCCGTCCTCTCTTGCCGCTTTCTGAATAGCCTTTATCTCCTCGATGACAGTGTCCAGCGTTTCCGCCATAAGCCTGTGCATCGTCATCGGGTCGTCGCCCTCTACAAAGTAAGGCTTCCAGCCGCAGCCCTCGAAAAAGCTCTTTATCTCCTCATGAGAGATTCTCGAAAAGATCGTCGGGTTGGAGATCTTGTATCCGTTAAGGTGCAGGATAGGAAGTACCGCACCGTCCGTTTTCGGGTTGAGAAATTTGTTGGAATGCCATGCGGTAGCAAGCGGACCTGTTTCAGCCTCTCCGTCACCGACAACGCAGGCAGTAATAAGATCGGGATTATCAAACACAGCGCCGAAGGAGTGTGCAAGCGAATATCCAAGCTCGCCTCCCTCGTTGATAGAGCCCGGTGTTTCAGGCGCTACGTGCGAAGAAATTCCGCCCGGGAAAGAGAACTGCTTGAACAGCTTTTTCATTCCCTCAACGTCTCTTGAAATGTTCGGATATACCTCGGAATAAGAACCCTCCACATAGGTGTTTGCCACCATGAAGTTTCCTCCGTGGCCGGGACCGGAAATGTAGATCATATCAAGATCGTACTTTTTGATGACCCTGTTAAGGTGTACATAAATAAAGTTCTGTCCGGGAACAGTGCCCCAGTGACCGACGATTTTCTTCTTGACGTGCTCCTTTTTCAACGGCTCACGAAGAAGAGGATTGTCAAGCAGATAAAGCTGGCCTGCGGAAAGATAGTTCACAGCGTTCCAGTATCTGTTCATTTTCTCCAACAGTTCAGGAGAAATGTTCTTTGTATCAGACATTGCAATACCTCCATATACTTTTTCCGAAAACAGTAAACGTTTTCACACAATAAAATTATATCACAGCCGATTTTATTTTTCAAGAAAAGAATATGAAAATAGTTTAGAATTTTATACTGCATTACTGATTTTTCATAGGACATATAAAAAATCACATACGAATGATGAGTGAGGAATTAAAAATGAGGAATGGTTGGCAAAGACGGTGCGGCGTGTAGGAATACAAGACGAACAACGGGTCTAACGTGCTGTCGAGAACGCCAGCCCCTACAATTCATTTGAGCATTGAAACAACGTAGCGAAAGAACCACCAAACAGACTATGTACAGTTTAACGCTATGTACGGTTTAGTATCAAACCTATCTTCGGGCTGAGTCGTACCCTCACGCAGTTCGCTGCAACCCGAATTAAGAAAAAAGAAGACTTGCAAGGCAGGCAAACGCCGCCACAGTAATAAGACTTTTCTCACGAAACGCCAGAATACAAGCAACCGCTAACCCCGCACAGGAGGAGACAATGTTGCCTGTCGAAAACAGGATAGCGGGAAAGGTCATCGCTCCCAGAACAGCGTAAGGCACATAAAATAAAAAGCTTTTCACAAATCGGTTTGTGATCTTTCCGCGGAATATCACAAAAGGCAAAGCCCTTATAAGATATGTATCCCCCGACATAATAAACAGATAAATAAAAAACGTCCTTACCGTTATCATTTCCCGGCCTCCTCTTCCTTAACGGGGAAAAGCAAAGCTATTACCGCCGAAGATACCACCGTGCAAATGATTATCACAAATCCGCTTGACACCCTGTTCAGAACAGGAATCCACCTGAACGCACAGCTCAAAAGTGCGGCCATCACCGCCGCAGCCATTATAGCCCGATTCTTTTTTGCCGGCGGGATAATAATTGCAAGGAACATACCGTAAATAGCAATGCTGAGCGCGCTTATGATTATCTCCGGCAGTATCTTTCCCGCCGCCGCACCCAGCAAAGTTCCCAGCGACCAGCCTACCACAGGCAGGCTTATCAGCCCGTAAAGATACCTTGCACAAACGCTCCCCTCGTTGCCCATTGCCACCACAAATATCTCGTCGGTTATCCCAAAACCGATAAGCCAGCGGTGAAGTCCCGATACCGACTCGTCGGTCTTTTGTGATAAGGACAGCGACATCAGAGCGTACCGCAGATTTATCACAAGCTGAGTGCAAGCCATTTCCAGCCAGAACCCACTGCCCGAAAGCATAATGTCAAGTCCCGCAAACTGCCCCGCCGAAGTCAGGTTACATAAAGAAATAAGCACTGTTTCCCACCAGCCCAGTCCTCCGTTCACTCCCTGCAAACCAAAGGTGAAGGATACAGACAGATACCCCAGCGCTATGGGTATTCCGTCTTTGAGCCCTTTTTTAAATCCACTCATAAATCATCTCCGCCTACCGCATATTATCCGGCAGACCATACCTCTCCTAAAAGTTTTTTATCACGCATTGACAGGAGCGCATTGTCTCCAGCGCGGCATTGTGACTTTCCTCAGTAACTCCCGCACAGCAAAGAGCGTCACAGATGACCTCGCATTCGGGACAGAACGCCTTTATCAGCAAAGCATTAGAAACAACGCAAATGTCCGTGCAAAGCCCGCAAAGCTCTATCTCATCGCCCTCTTTCACCACTTCGGACAAATAAGACGCCAGCTTCACCGAACCGAATGTGCTTTTCTCAAAAACCTCAGCACAGCCGTCAAGCGCCGCCTGAACCCTTTCGTCCGGTTTCCAGCCCTCTGTTCCTTTTATGCAGTGCATGACCGGCAGTTTTTTGCCCTCAGAAGTTTCAAGATAGTCCTTGAAATGAGAATCCAGAGTCATAAATATCCTGCCGCCGTCATTCTTATATTCTCTGATTTTTTCACAAACCGCAGGTACGATCTTTTCCGCCGCCTCGCTTCCGAGACTGCCGCCGATAAAATCTTTCTGCATATCCACAATTATAAGATATTTCATTTTATTCTCCTTACATCACACGAGGTTTCTATATAGGCAGCACCGCATAACTATTGTGTGCGGATAACGCAGAAAATTTTTCGTTAGATTGTATAGAAACGACGCAGAAATACTTGTGTCTTTCAAGGAGTTTCTGTGCAAGATAACGGAAAATTGGCAAGTTATCTTTCTTCCGCCGTAGGCAGGGGGAAAGACAACAGATATATATCCGACAACAGTAAGGGCAGTCATAACCCTATGACCGCCCCTTTTATGCTATTCCTTTTTCTTGGTCGTCTCTGCCGCAGATGAATCGTCCGACTTTTTCGTCTTATCCCCGCCGCTTTCAGCTTTATCCTTTTCATCAGCCTTTGAAGAACTTTCCGCCGCCTTCTGCTCGCTTTCCTTTATGGTGCTTGCAAGGTGCGTAAAGTCGGGAAGCTTGTCCCTTGTTACGGTGAGATTATTATTATACATCGTAATAAGGTCTGCCGCCGTGTTAAATTCCTCCGAAAGCTTTCCTTCGTCGGTCATCAGATAATTTCCGCCCCACTGTCCGATGTAGGACCACATCGCCTTTTCGTCGGCAACGCTCTGTATCGACGGAAAATTTCCGCACTCGCTGATAGCGACAGGCTTTTTCTTTGAAATACTCTGCAAAAACAGCATTATATTTGCCTGCCCGTCCCGATTGCCGTCATCATAAATGTCGCAGGAAAGAATATCGCAGTATTCGTCTCCAACATACCACTCGGCATTCTGAGCGGACCATACCCAGATAAGATTGTTCAGCTTGTGATATTCCGTCTGCCGTTCATACATCAGTTTCCAAAGCCACTGATACGCTTTCTTATCCTTGCCCCACCAGAAACTGCCGTTGCTCGCCTCGTGAAGAGGTCTCCACAGTACGGCTACGCCCTCGTCCCGAAGCTTGGAAAGCTGTTCTGAAACAGTGTCAATGTCTTCAACCAGAGCCACGCATTCCTCCGAAACCTTTCCGTCCTTCTGAAGTTTTTTAATATCATCTATGCTTAGCTGTGCTATCTTTTCCGTGGTCACAGCCTTCTTTATGTCAAAATCCGTCTGATCGGCATAATATTCCCTCTTGTCATCAGGTGCGGCCCAATGCCACATATAACCTACTATTCCGCCCTGTGCCGCCCATTCCTCGGCAGCGCTTATCTCCTCCTGAGTAACAACGCTGTCCTTGTCTGTCGCAAGCATAAGATCGCCGAAACGTATTGCAGGATATTTTCCCGTCGTCTGATAGATCATATTGCTCTCAGCCGTGCCTCCGATAGTATCGTGCTGTCCCAGAATCACCTGCTTGCCGTAATTTTCACAAATATACTGATAAACCGCCTTTGTATTGTAATCCGCATTCTTGTTTACCAGTGCAGGCTCTGTCAATTTCTGGCTCAGCTTGGATATATCCTCGCTGGCAGTAAGATTCAGATAATCTATATCCAGACCGCTGTCCTCCGGGATAACTGAGATCTTCGCCGTTCCCTTTTCAATGTAAATGTTCTTAAAGGTTATGGTCTCGAATTTTCCCGAACCGCTTACAGAAAAATCCTGTATCTTCTTGCCGTTGACCGAAATGCCGTTTACGCAGGGCACGTCCGACGCCACCGTTATCGACAGATTATAATACTGAGAATCGGTAAGCTCAAAGTCGTGACACCAGTCCTCCTCAGCGGAAATATTCGTTACATATCCCTTGCCCTTGAAGCCCTTTCTTTCACTCTTTACCTCAGCCTTGCCTTTAACGGTACCCGTTTCGGCATTATATGTCTGATAGTACTTTACATAAGGGATAGCGTTCGCCACCACCTTTATTTCCTCGTAGCCTTTAACTTCGGGAGTCTCCGCCTTACTGTCATCGGCGATAGCCTTGGTCGTTGTAATGACCGTCGTTTTTTCCGGCGGAGTCATACTCTCGTTTTTTCCTATCTGCGCTCCGCAGCCCGAAGCCGCACAGACGAAAACGGCTGTTGCCGCCGCGATACGATTAAATCTCATTTTACAAAACCTCTCAAAATTTCAAAGCAATACCGCGATATGCGCACGGTCTTCGTGCGGTATTGCCTTTGCATACCACTTATAACGCTTTTTGTCACGAAAAAAGCCGTCAAAATTCTATCCTGTAGGTCTTTCCTTTCTGGGTTTCAAATTCCGTGACCGAACCGATCTCCTCAGCCGTCACCCTTTCATCGCCGCAGAACACTTTGCAGTCCCTGCAGACGATACGGCATTTTCTGCCGTACCCCGAATATATCTGGCATTCCGTGATCTTTCCGTCCTTCCACGAAAGATTTACCTTAAATCCTCCCCTGGCGCAAAGACCTCTGAATTCTCCGTTGCTCCATTCCGCAGGGAGAGCGGGAAGAAGAACGATCTCTCCGTTCTCGCTCTGAATAAGAGCCTCCGTAATGCCCGCCGTTCCGCCGAAGTTTCCGTCTATCTGGAAAGGAGGATGCATATCGAAAAGATTGTCGCTGGTAGAATGTGAAAGCAGAGCTATTATGTTTTCATATACTTTTTCACCGTCGAACAACCTTGCCCAGTGATTTATTATCCACGCCCTCGACCAGCCTGTGTGACCGCCTCCATGGGAAAGCCGTCTTTCAAGAGTTGCTCTCGCCGCCTTTGCAAGCTCCGGCGTCTTTCTCATAGTTATCATATCGCCCGGATAAAGAGCGAACAGCTGTGAGATGTGCCTGTGACCCGGCTCTACCTCGTCGTAATCCTCCGCCCATTCTTTTATCTGTCCGTACTTTCCGATCTCAGGCTTAGGCAATCTGTCCCTTGTCTCCATAAGCTTTCTGCGGTAAGCCCCGTCGATACCGAGTATCTCCGAAGAGCTTATTACCGCCGAGAAAAGCTCGTACAAGATCTGGCTGTCCATAGACGGACCGATGCAGACTGAGCCTTTCGACCCCGAGCCGGTAAGATATGTATTTTCCGGTGAAACCGACGGACAGGTAACGAGCCTGCCCTGCCTGTCCTCAATCAGAAAATCAAGGAAGAAATCCGCCGCCTCTTTCATAGTGCCGTATTTCTCTCTGAGAAACTCCTCATCGGGAGAAAACAGATAATGCTCCCATATGTGCAGACAAAGCCACGCCGCACCCATAGGCCACTGAGTTCCCGGTATCCACAGATCCTGCGGAGCGGTGTCGCCCCATATGTCCGTGTTATGATGACAAACAAAGCCTTTACAGCCGTACATCTTCTCAGCCGTTACTCTACCGTTCGGACGAAGCTTTTCAATGTGATCGATAAGCGGCATATGAAGTTCTGAAAGATTGCAGTTTTCCGCACACCAGTAGTTCATCTCGGTATTGATGTTTACAGTAAACTTACAGCCCCACGCAGGCCACATATCCTGATTCCATATACCCTGCAAATTGGTCGGCAGAGTTTTTTCACGGCTTCCCGCAATAAGCAGATACCTACCGAAATTATGATACATTTCAATAAGCTTGTTATCAGGCGCTCCCTTTTTCACAAGCTCCAGCCTCTCGTCGGTCGGCAGTGAAGAATTTCCGCCGCTGTTATCCTCCAATGTAATTTCCGCCCTGTCGAAATATGACTTGTAGTCCGCAATATGGTCGGCTTTAAGCTGTTCGTAGCTTTTTTCAGCCGCCCTCTCCACATCAAATACAGCCTGTCCCTTATAGTCCTCACAGCGATAGCTTGTCTGCGCTCCCAAAAGCACAGTTACCTCGTCGCAGTTCTCACAGGTTATAAAACTGCCGTAAGGGTATACCTTTCCGCCCTTATTCAGAACCTTTACATACGCCGCAAAGTTTATTCCGTCCTCAGAACCGCATCCGCCGTAAAACAGCAGATCGTCGCCGTGAACAGGAGAGTTGTCGTCAAAGTAATCGTCTCTTCCGTCGATTTTTATCCTAACGTTTATCCGCCCCTTTTCGGAGGCAGTCATGTGCATAACAAAAACCTGATCGGGCTGAGAAACGAACGCCTCTCTTGAATATTTCACATCGCCTATCCTGTATTCCGTCATGCATACCGCCGTTTCAAGGTCAAGACTTCTTTGCAGGAATTCGCACTCCTCGTCCTTATAATGGATAACGTTCATATCGGCAAGGGGCATATAATGACGCTGATTGACGGGAGTTCCGCAGAAAGCGTCGTAAATTATCTTCTCCGCCTCTTCGATCTTTTCATCGAAAAGGAGCTGTCTTACCCTTTCAAGATTCGACAGTGCAGAAGGATTGTTTCTTTCTCTGAACCCTCCCGACCAAACCGAATCCTCATTCAGCTGAATTCTCTCGCACAGCGGCTGTGAAAACACCATAACGCCTATCCTGCCGTTTCCCAAAGGCAGAGCCTTGTTCCAATCGTCGGCGGGATTCTTATACCACAAAAGCTTTGAAGTATTCATACCAAAACCCTTTCATAATCTATACTCTATATCATTATACCACACTTAATCTCAAAAGTAAAGAACAAAAAAACAGCCAACACGCAAATCAACTTGTTTTAATTCGGGTCGATGTGGGCATCGTTCCCTACAATTCATTTGAGCCTTGAAACAACGTAGTGAAAGAACAACCAAACGGACTATGTGCGGTTTAATGCTATGGATAAGACCACACAAGCAAGGTCTTCGGGCGGGAAAAGTTACTCCTTGAAGTACCTATCGACCCGAATTAAAAAGAGCGGTTTAGTGCTATGGATAAGACCACACAAGCGAGGTCTTCGGGCGGGAAAAGTTACTCCTTGAAGTACCTATCGACCCGAATTAAAAAGAGCGGTTTAGTGCTATGGATAAGACCACACAAGCAAGGTCTTCGGGCGGGAAAAGTTACTCCTTGAAGTACCTATCGGCCCGAATTAAAAAAGATGTGTTGACATGTGTGTGCGAAAGTGGTATAATTTAATCAAGAAAATATAGGACCTGTCAAACGTTTAAAGACGTGAAAAGAGGGGATTTTATGAACAACAGAACAAAACGCGTGACCGCTTTTTTAGCCGCAGCGGCTATGATAACGGCAACGGGCTTTGCGCCGGAAAACGGCGCGCCGGCAATTTTTGATAACGCCTCCGTAGTTTCCTATGCGGCAAGCGTGGGAAAGGTGCAGGGGCTTTCTACCAGAACTCCTGATATAAGTTCAATAAAGCTTAGCTGGAAATCGGTAAAGGGCGCCGACGGATATTCGGTCTGCATGAGAAAAAACGGAAAATATCCTGAGATAGCAGACGTCAAAGAAACAAGCTATACGGTCACAGGACTGCCTGCCGCCACGAGAGAAAACTTCAAGGTAAGAGCCTATAAGATCATCGGCGGCAGAAAAGTATACGGTGCATATTCTGACAACCGCAACACCGCAACAAATCCAAGACAGGTCACAGGACTGAAAGCCGAAACGATAAACGGCGGCGTTAAGCTTTCGTGGAAAAAAGTCGGCTGTACAAATTACCGAGTATTTATGTATAAGTCCGGCGTATGGGAACAGATTGCTCAGACTACCGATCCGAACTGTACTGTGACAAACCTTGACGAAGGAACATACCGTTTTAAAGTAAGAGCCTGCAAGGTTGATGACAGACCGCTCAACCATTACGGCAAGCATTCCGAAGAAATCTCGGCAGATACATATTTTGTTGGAACTCCTACAGGACTTACCTCAAAAACCACAGGCATAAGCTCCATAAAGCTGTCATGGAATCCCGTTGAGGGCGCGGACGGTTATTATGTCGGAATGAGAAAAAACGGTCAATATCCGCAGATAGCCGACATCACCGGCACAACCTACAGCGTTACGGGTCTGCCCGCCGCAACAAGAGAAAATTTCAAGGTCAAAGCATATAAAATAATCGACGGTCAAAAGGTTTACGGCGACTTTTCCGAAAACTGGAATACAGCCACAAATCCAAGACAGGTAACCGGACTGAAAGCAGTAAGCACAACGTCTTCGACAATAAAGCTTAGCTGGAACAAGGTCGGCTGTACAAGCTACAGGATATTTCAGATGAAAAACGGTGTATGGAAACAGATCGGGACATCGTCCGTCAACTCCTATACCGTGAAAGATCTCAAAGCCCAGACCCAATATCAGTTCAGAGTAAGAGCCTGTAAAACCGATGACAAAAAAACTGCCAACAATCATTACGGAGCATATTCCGACGCCGTGACAGTCAAGACCGACAAACACACTATTGAAAATAAAAACGGAGTTACATACGTTGACGGTATCCTTATCGCCAACAAAACCTACGGTCTTCCGTCAAGCTACAACCCCGGCGGACTTACCGCTGAAACAAGCTCTGCATTTTCAAAAATGCAGAAAGCCGCTTGGCAGGACGGCATAAGTCTCTGGGTATGCTCAGGTTTCCGTTCCTACAGTTACCAGAATACTCTTTACAACAACTATGCCGCCAGAGACGGCAGGCAGGCGGCGGATACATACTCCGCAAGAGCCGGATACAGCGAGCATCAGACAGGACTTGCTATAGACGTAAATAACGCAAGCAGTTCCTTTGCGGGAACAAAGGAAGCGAAGTGGCTTGAAAAGAACTGTGCAAAATACGGTTTCATCATACGCTATCCTCAAAACAAACAGGATATAACAGGCTACAAATACGAGCCTTGGCACGTTAGATATGTAGGCGTGCCTTTAGCTCAGGAGATAACCGACAGCGGTTTATGTCTTGAAGAATATCTGAACATCACCTCAAAGTATTCTTCTTTTTAATTCGGGTCGATAGGTACTTCAAGGAGTGACGGCTCAGCCCGAAGACCTCGCTTGTGTGGTCTTCTCCATAGCATTAAACCGCACAAAGTGCGGTTGGTGGTTTTCCGTAATGTTGCTGTAACCTTTTTTATTCGGGTCGATAGGTACTTCAAAGAGTGACGGCTCAGCCCGAAGGCCTCGCTTGCAGGGTTTTCTCCATAGCACTAAACCGCACATAGTCCGTTTGGCGGTTCTAAGAAACTTTGCCGGATCAGTTTATAATATGCAGGGGACAATTTTCGTTGTTCCCTGCATTCTTTTATTTCTTTAAGGTAACACCGCACAACTATTGTGTGCGGATAACGCAGAAAATTTTTCGTTAGATTGTATAGAAACGACGCAGGAATACTTGTGTCTTTCAAGGAGTTTCTGTGCAAGATAAATTTTCCCCGCCGTTCGGCTGGAAAAATACACAAAAACAAGCCCTGTCTGTGAAAATTGATTTTCGTGCCCGAACTCAAAAAGGGGTTGTAATTTTTTTTATGGTGTGGTATAATGATTATGTATTTTTAGGGAAAGAGGTGATTTTTCTGAATAAGGAATTGCTTGTTATGCTTGGCAAGCTGGCAGTAGGCTGTGCGGTCATAATGACGCTTATCGTTATTGCCTGCCTTATTACGCCGAAGATCGCAAGATTTATTGAGAAAAGACACCCGAGCCTTACGGAAAATCCCGAAAGGGTGGACGGTGATATGCAAGGGGAATGCCCCGACGACAATAAGGTCCAAGGTCTTTACGATAAATCAACACTGGACGACTGGGACCCGAATTACAAAATCTATAATACTGATATATATGGAGTTGATTTTAAACATGGGAAAAAACAAAAACGAAAAGATGGTAAATAATATCACCTCGATGGACGAGGATTTTGCCAAGTGGTACACCGACATCTGCATGAAAGCAGAGCTTATTTCTTACACCAGCGTAAAGGGCTGTATGGTAATACGTCCTTACGGCTACGCTATCTGGGAAAACATTCAGAAGATACTCGACGGTAAATTCAAGGCGCTCGGACACGAAAACGTGTGTATGCCTATGTTCATTCCCGAAAGCCTTCTTCAGAAAGAAAAGGATCACGTTGAGGGCTTTGCTCCCGAAGTTGCCTGGGTAACTCACGGCGGAAACGAAAAGCTTGAGGACAGGCTTTGCGTAAGGCCGACTTCTGAAACGCTTTTCTGCGAGCATTACGCCAATATCGTACATTCCTACAGAGATCTGCCTAAGCTTTACAACCAGTGGGTATCCGTTGTAAGATGGGAAAAGACTACCAGACCGTTCCTTCGTTCAAGAGAGTTCCTCTGGCAGGAGGGTCACACCATTCACGAAACCGCCGAGGAGGCTATCGAGGAGACCGAAAGAATGCTCAACTGCTATGCGGATTTCTGCGAGCAGGAGCTTGCAATGCCTGTTGTCAAGGGCAGAAAGACCGAAAGCGACAAGTTCGCAGGCGCAGAGGCTACATATGCTATCGAGGCACTTATGCACGACGGAAAGGCTTTGCAGGCAGGTACTTCCCACTATTTCGGCGACGGCTTTGCTAAAGCGTTTGATATTCAGTTTACGAACAGAGAAAATAAATTGCAGTATCCGCATCAGACTTCATGGGGCGTGACCACACGTCTTATCGGCGCAATAATAATGACTCACGGCGACGATAACGGACTTGTTCTTCCGCCTGCGGTCGCTCCGACTCAGGTCGTTATCGTGCCTGTGGCTCAGCATAAGGAGGGCGTGCTTGAAAAGGCAAGAGAGCTTTATGACCAGCTCAAGGCTCACGGCATAAGAGTAAAGCTTGACGACAGCGAGCAGTCTCCGGGCTGGAAATATGCCGAATACGAAATGAAAGGCGTTCCTGTTCGTCTGGAGATCGGGCCGAAGGATATTGAAAACGACCAGTGCGTGCTTGTCACAAGACACAACAGAGAAAAGACTTTCTGCGCTCTTGAAAACCTTTGCGAAACGGTTGACGAAAGACTTAAAGCCGTAAGAGACGGACTTTACGAAAAGGCGTTACAAAACCGCGAAAGAAAGACCTATGTATGCAAGACCCTTGACGAGATCACAAAGGCTCTTGACGAAAAGGGCGACGGCTTTGTAAAGGCTATGTGGTGCGGCGACGAGGCCTGCGAGGACAAGGTAAAGGAGCTTACGGGCGTCGGTTCAAGATGTATCCCTATGGAGCAGGAGAAAATCTCAGATGTATGCGTATGCTGCGGAAAGCCTGCTAAACACATGGTGCTTTGGGGAAAAGCGTACTGATATTTCAGTGAGGAGTGAGGAATGAGGAATTAATTGGTTGAGATTATTTTGATGTTTGCTTTTACTTCCTTGCTCATTTATACTTTGATAAAAAAATTGGCAGGACAGCAAAATTGTTGTCCTGCCAATTTTTTTGTTTTCATTTTTTTGCACAAAGCCGTAAAAGGAACGCAAAAGCATTCACCTTTGCTATCCTCGTTATGCTTGAAGTACCTTTTTATTAACTAATCTTATGACCACAATAAGGGCAATACTTTTTCTCGTCCTGCTCTTCACCATCTTTATCGGTCTCAATCACGTCCGAAAAGCCTGCTGTTATAATGCCTGTAGGCACAGCGACTAAGCCAATGCCCAGCAATGCAATAATCGTGCTGAGTATCTTTCCGGGTATCGTGATAGGGTATATGTCACCGTATCCGACGGTTGTGAGGGTCGCAACGCTCCACCAGAGCGCTTGAAAAACGTTAGTAAACTTATCAGGCTGAGCCTCATGCTCCACGTTGTACATTATCAGCAAGGCTATCAGCATAAGCAAGCCTACGACAAGCAACGAGGATATAAGCTGTGAGGCTTTACGTTTAAAGACTTCAGCAATCGTTGACAGCGCTTTTGTGTATCGGTTGAGCTTAAAGAGCCTTAACAGACGTACAAGTCTGAGCGATCGCAAAGCCCTCAGATCTATCGGTATAATCATAGGCAAGTAAAACGGCATTATCGCAAACAAATCTATAATTGCCATAAAACTAAAGATGTATTTTAATCTTGCCTTTGCAGGAGACAGCTCCTCACGGAGCATATCAGCTGTCCATACTCTCAAAAGATACTCAGCTGTAAAGATAATTACCGATACTGTTTCAACGGTCGATAATATGTCTCTGACGTTTTGGGGCAGATTAAACGTCTCGGCAATAACTGAGCCTGTATTAATTATAATGAGTATGATTATTATAACTTCAAAAACTTTGTTATTGTTTACAAGATTATAAGCTCTTGATTTAATTTTGGTGTACAAGGTCGTAACCTCCGCATATATTATTGTATTCTGCAAAGCATTGTACCGTTAATTCCTCATTCTCCTGATGCTTTCGGTAATGAGCTTTTTGAAAAGCGGAGCCGCTTTGTCTGCACATTCCTGAACCTCTGCGTGAGTAAGCGGATTGTCGGTCATTCCTGCGGCAAGATTTGAAACGCAGGATATTCCGCAGACCTTCATGCCTGCGTGATTTGCCGCGATAGCCTCGCAGGCGGTGGACATTCCCACTGCGTCCGCCCCCAGAGTTCTCGCCAGTCTTATCTCTGCAGGCGATTCAAAAGAGGGTCCCGTAAACTGAATATATACTCCCTGCCGGAGCTTGATATCCAGATCCTTTGCCGCTGATATTATCGTTTTCCTTAGCCGCCTGTCATATATCTCACTCATATCCGGAAATCTCGTTCCAAGCTCGTCAATGTTCGCGCCTATCAGCGGATTCGGCACAAAGCTTGATATGTGGTCGGTGATAAGCATAAAATCTCCTGCGGAAAAATCTGCGTTTACGCCGCCCGAAGCGTTGGTGAGAAAAAGTATCTCCGCTCCCATCATTCTCATAAGCCGCGCAGGAAGAACAACGTCCTGCATTGAATATCCCTCATAGTAATGTACTCTGCCCTGCATTATCACAACGGGTACGCCGCCGGCATAGCCGAAAACGAACTGCCCCTTATGACCCTCGACAGTGGAAGTGGGGAATCCCTCGATATCCTTATAGCTTAGTGTTGCGCGCACATCGATGGAATTTGCGTAATCCCCAAGACCCGAACCGAGAACAAGCGCCACCTTCGGCTTGAAATCTATCCTTTTCTTTACGCACTCATAGCATTTTACAAGCTTTTCATATGCTGTCATAATTATAATCCGCCTTTCTGCGAAAGGCACCAATGTGGTTATGAAAAAGGCGCTTTCGCTAAAAATGTATATATGATATAATGTAGTTGAGTGAAACGGTCAACTACAGAAA
>JAETQO010000024.1 GCA_021770655.1 Ruminococcus sp.
AGTAGCTGATTTCAGCTGATAGCTTTGGTTTATATCTTTTTAGTCACTTTTTTTGTGGCTTTCTTTAGTGCGCCCTTTTTCTCTTCTTAGGGGGATTATTTTATTTTTCAAACTTATTCCTCCAAATAAATGATTCACAAGTCACTCGGAAAAGCGATAAGAATATCAATCCTCGCCCAGCTTCAGCGCCTGACTTATCTTTATCTTCCTGATAAGTCTGCCGAGGACGATAAACGCTGTTATGAGCATTACGCCGATTATCACATAAAGCTTAAGATAATCGCTCCGCATTGGAATAACGGCAAATGCCGGTACAGACTGGCTTGCGTCAAAAATGCTCTGGAACAGCGGAACGAACAGATCGCTGGTTATTCCTCCGATGAATATTGCGGCAAATATCGCCACGCCCGACACAAGTATCTGCTCGTAAATTATCATTGCGATAATTTCCCTGAACTTCATACCCATTGCCCTAAGTATACCGAATTGAAGTGTTCTGCTCTTTATCGACAATATCCAGTATATCAGAAATCCTATTATGCACATTATCATTATGATTATGAATCCCAGCGTAAGCGCGCCGTTCATTCCCTGTAACATAGGGTCGTTCTTCTTTTCGATTATCTGCTGACTTGCCGACTGCAAAAAGGTCGGCGTAATTTTCGCCTCGTCTATGGAATCGTAAAATTCCTGTACAGACGCGCCGTCCTCCAGATCGAACCACACCTCGTAAGGCTCCATGCTGGTCTGGACGTTCACATAGTCGTAATTCATAACGGCAAAATCCATATATCCGCCGCCCTTTGCCTCTTTGTACGGACTGAGCCCCGGCCAGTAATCCACAAAGGCAAGCACGGTTACCTCGAAAGGATCGTTTGAGCCCCATTCGCACTCCACCGTATCTCCAAGCTCCAGCCCGTAGTCCTTAAAGCTTGACGACAGTATAACTCCCGGAGTATATTCCGCCAGCGCATTGAGATAATTGTTTATCTGCACTGGGAGAAGTCTGTCCTCGAACCAGCACACCTTTGAAAACTCGCCGGGAACAACCGTCATAAGCTGGACCTTGTCGGTATAGTTCCTGTCTGATGCCGAATCTATGCTCTGGTCAAGATAATCTTCCCTCTTTTTATCCTCGTCCTCCGTCTTGCTCACGTTTTTCTTAACGGACATTTTTCCCGAAGACACGGTCACACCGTCCTTACGGAACACCTTTGTCACATTCTCAACTCCCGCAAGCTTTTCAAAACGCTCGAACACAGGCTCCACATACTGAACCGTTGTTTCGGTATCCTCCTCGTCGTCCTCCTCCGTATCCGTCTGCTGAGCCGAGCTTTGAGCCGCCGCCGACGCTCCGCCGGGATTCGGAGAACTGCTCTGCTTAGCCGCCTCTATCTTACTGCTGTACCATTGCTCGGTAAGCACCGCATCACAGCCGACAGCATAAGACGCGCTTTCCTCCGCATTGCGGTTAAGGGCTCTCGCCGTATTTGCAAAGAACACTCCCAGCGAAACGGTAAGTATCAGAAACAGCATAAGAAATCTTTCCCTGCCTGTTGAAGAACGTCCGATATTATTGAGCGAAACATACTGAGCAGGCGACCATACTCTCTTGCCTATCCTTGCAAGAAGTCTGATAACATAAGGATATATCCTTATCAGAAACAGCCCAAGCCCCAGAATAAACGCTGTTGACGCCACGAACATAAGCGGATTAACAGTAGCGGTGGTATCGGTCATACCCTCCGCCACCAATTTTGACTGAGTTTTGTTATAGTAATACAGCCAGCCTAACGAACCGCCCACAAGAATAAAGTCAAGGCACACCTTTTCCCAAAGCGCATGCTTTTTCTTTTTTGTCTTTGACTGCTTATGCTCAACGATAGTAGTCTTGGTTGCCGGCACGATCGGCACCATAGTTGTGACAAAGAAAACCACTACCGCTATAGCGGCATAAATAAACGCCTGCGCCGTAAGATGAACGGGCAGAGATTTTCTGTTTACAAACTCAAGAAAGCCGTTTGACGCTCCGAGTATCCTGCAAAGCCCCAGACCTGCAAAAGGTCCTATCAGTGCAGTTGCAATTCCCAGCACCAGCGATTCCAGAGCGTAAATAGTCATGACCTGAAGTCTGCTTGCGCCTCTGCTCTTGAACACAGCTATCTCGTTTTTTTCCTGCTCGACATTAAGCTGAGATACCATAAACAGATAAAATATTATCATCAGTATAACAGGTATCTGCAAAAGCCATAGCACAAGCCGGAGCTGATCGGAGCGGTCTGCATAGTCCTCCAGTATCTCCGTTGCAGGCATAGAAAAACCGATAGAATTTTCATTATAGTAATTCTTCTGCTTTCCCACCCGCTCGATAACGCTGTCAAGGCTGTTCATATCCATATTTGCATAATCGACGGAATAGTTGTGGGAAGCGTTGGTAATATTTATCGCGCCCGTATCTATGCCCTCTCCGAGAAGAGAGTCATAATCCATAAACAGCGTGGCGGTATACTGAGAATCAAGGCCCTCCGCCCAATAGCTGTCGTTCTCGTCCTTAACGTCGAACACGCCGACTATTTCTATCTTCGCTGAGGCGTCGTCATGGAAAACGTTAGCGATCTCATAAACGCCGCCTACCGCAAGCTCAGTGGTTTTTAAAGCCTTTTCGGTCGCAACGCACTCAAACACACCGTCATCTCTCATGCCCGGCTCAAACATTCTTCCCTGATTAATGGTGATATGATCGCCGATGTCCGTCATTCCGCCGAGCGTCAATCTTGACTGAGAATTTCCGTCGGAAACGGCAATGGATCTGATATACAGATACTCGTCGCTTATAAACTTCTTGTCAAGCTTTTTCGGAAGATCCAGCTCGTCGAACTTCGCCTCGGCCTTTTCATTATAAGCGGCGACAGCCTTTTTCTGCTCTTCCCCAGAAATATCCATTTTCAGGGCGTAGCTTGTATTATATGCTCCGGGATATATCTCATATTCCTTCTGAAAGGATTCCATATCCTTAACAAGCATGCGCTGTAAAGAGGCGTTCATATATATAGGTATGGTACTCATCATCGCCGACGCCATTATAAAGCCGATAAGCAGACAGAACACCATCCACTTTGTGTTCCGCATTTTGCGGATCAATAATGTAAACATTAGCTACTGTCCTTTCAAGCCTATCTGATTATTATTTCGTCGCCCTCGCTAAGACCTGATTTTATCTCGGTCTGAGAGCCTGTAGAAAGTCCCGTTTCAACGGCAACTGCGGTCTTTTCGCCGTTTTTAAGCACATAAACCACCTGTTCTCCGTCAACCTTCTTTATCAGATTGTTTGAAATGACTATTGCGTCCTTTACGCTGTCAAGCACAAGCACGGTATCCGCAAGCTGTCCCACAGCCTCTGTAGGCGGGTCGTCCTTGAATCTTACATAGACTGTCTCCGCCTCGTAGTTTATTCCCGTATCGTCCACGGCGTTGTGGTCGTCTGCCTTTTCCTGCTGATAGTTCACAAGCTCGTCGGGGGTCATAAACACTGTTCCGTCATAATAGTTTTCGTCTATTCTTATCTGAATGTCCATATCCATTTTATACTGCGTAAGCTCATCGGGCTTTATCGCAATATAGAGAGCGGATGTATCGATCACCGTGGCGATAGTCTGTCCGGGATTTACGCTGTCGCCCACCCTAACATCGGAAAGGCTTGAAACCACTCCGTCTATGGGAGCTTTAAGGCTGGCGTCCTCTTTCTGTTCCTTAAGCTTGTCAAGCTCCTTTTCCAAAAGCTGAACGTCCACATAAGCGGAATCCACCTGTGCCTGAGTTCCTCCGCCTTCAAAGATTATATCCACATTAAGTCTGGCTTTTTCAAGATACAGTTCCTTTTCTTCTATCTGATAATCCAGATCATATGTATCAAGCTCGCATATCACGTCGCCTTTTTTTACCTCATCGCCTGCACGGACATAAAATTTTGTGACGGTTCCGCTCTGTTTTTCGTAAGAGAGATTATACTGATTTTCAGCCGTGACCGTACCTGTTGACACCAGCTTTTTCTCCAGATCCTTTTTCTTTGCGGTAACGGTAGAATAGTTGACGTCGCTTGCCTTGACCGTGGGCGCGTCCAGCACCTCTTCCTCGTCGGGGAGAAGATAACAGCCCGCCGCCGACAAACAGAATACCGCCGCCGACACTGCCGTCAAAAACCTTTTGACAATAGATTTTATATTCATAAACAGACTCCTTACCATACAAATTCTGCATTTTCTATAAATCCGACCTGTTTGTGATCACAATAAGTCACTATAATTATACCAAAAATGCGAACATTTTTCTATATCCGATTATACAAATTTACCCCGGTTTTTCAAGGCATTATGCACAATAAATCCACCACTGTATTGAACATATTCAATAACTGCAAATATTTGAACATCATCTTCTTAATAAATCTTACAAAACAAAAAGTCCTGCACCGAAGTACAGGACTTTAAGATGTGATCTGTTATTAGTTTGCAAGACCGGATCTTTCAACACCTTCGATAAAGTATCTCTGTAAGAATACATACATTATAAGAATCGGTGTGATAGAAAGCAGACAACCTGCCTCAAGCCAAACAATGATCTGTCTTACGGATACCGACTGTCCGTCGAAGAGCTGTTGAGTAAGGTTTGTATCCAGGTTCTTCAGCATCAGCGCTACCGTGTCGTTCTGTGTAAAGAACGAAGACGATACATAGTAGTCGTTCCAGTACCAAACTATTGAGAACAGGAATACGGTAAGAAATGACGACTTTGCGTTAGGACACATAATAACAAGGAATGTTTTAAGCGGACTGCATCCGTCCAGATATGCGGCGTCCTCAAGCTCCTTAGGCAGTCCTCTGAAGAACTGGCGGAAAATGAAGATGAACAAACCTGCACGAAGTCCGTTTGCAAACAATGCAGGTAAATACATTGTAAGTCCGTTGTTGATAAGTGAGATCGTATTGCCGCCGTTGAAAAGCGGGATAAGACCAAACAGATCGAAATACGCATACTGCAGATAAAGCGGGATAGTTGTGATCTGAGGCGGTACGATGATCATAAGGATTACGATACCGAACAGAATACTCTTGCCCTTGAACTTAAATCTTGCAAAACCGTAGCCTGTGATAGAGCAGGTAACAACCTGAAGCACAGAAGCTACGAGGTTGAGGATAATGGTATTGACAACTGTCGTGTCAAACTTCATTACCTTCCAAACGTCCTTGATGTTATCAAGCGTAAAACTCTTAGGGATCCATACTACCGACGGGTCGTTCATCTGCTCGTTAGGTCTGAACGCAGTGGAAAGCATGAATATCAGAGGATAAAGGATTACAAAGCACAAACCAAACAGAATAAGGAATCTGAAAATAGGCCATACCATACCGATAGCTCTTCTTCTCTTGTTATATCTGATCTGTTCGGGAGTAAGATAATTCTCAAGTCCCTCTTCCTTCATCTTTTTATAACGGGCTTTAACAGCAGCCTTTCGTTCTTTTTCGAACTCTTTTTCTTCTTTTTTAGTTGCCACTTAAATCCCCCCTTATTCTACTTCATAGTAAACGAACTTATTGACAAACGCTACAACGATAGCAAGGAATACCGCTACGATAAGGAAGTATGCCCAAGCCATTGCCGCTGAGTAACCATGCTCCCAGTTGCTTGCCTTATTAAGTACGATCGTCATAACTTCGTTCTGTGGGTCAACGAAAGAGTCAACGATAGTATAAACTACGCTGGAAAGGATCATAGGGCTGATGTAAGGAAGAGTTACCTTCCAGAAGAATTCCCATGAAGTAGCGCCCTCGATCTGAGCCGCCTCCTTCGCAGAAACCGGAATACCCTGCAAAGATGAAAGGATCAGCAGGATCTGGATACCAGAGTTCCATACTAAGTTAAAGATGTCCGTTGTCAGCGTATTGATTACTTCCGTCAGCTTATCGCTGATGTTATAGACTCCGAGGAAGTTAAGGAGCTGGTCGACCAGATCAGCCTCGAACATTGTGCTAAACTGCTCTGAACCGCCTGCATAACCGCCGGTGCTCATGTTACCGTTGATGATGTCGATAACAGGACCTGTTGCGATGATAACAGGGAGGAAGAATACCGCTCTTGCAAAGGTTCTTCCCTTGAATTTCTGATTGAGTATGATCGCAATAAAGATAGAGAATATCAAGATCAGCGGGGTTCTCAGAACTGTACTTTGAAGCATTGCAACGAGAGCCTTGGAATAATCCTGGTCTTTTCTGAATGCGTTTATGTAGTTCTGCCAGCCGCAGAATGACATTTTCATTCCGCCCTGAGTTACCTCAGTCTTATTGAATGAATAAATAAGCGACTCAATAAGCGGTAAAATAAAGAAGTATATCGTTCCGGCAAACCAAAGCGCAATAAAGCCGTAGCCGTAAAGTCCCTTTCTTTTCTCATAAGAAAGCCTGTGCTTCTTGCCGCTTATTGCAGGAGCCGCAGCGACTGCCTCTGCCGCCTCTTCGCCGGTTTCGGCTTCGTCGTTTGCTTCCTCCGTCGCCGCCTCTTTGATCAAAGGCTCTGCCTCAACCGTCTCATTGGCGGTTTCGACTGTATCTTCGAGATTCTCAGCATTAACTGCTTCCATCTCTTCAGGAGTGTTTTTGTTAGCTTCGCTCATTATCCTTCCAAACCTCCTTCTATACAATCTGCAAGGTCAAAGACCTCTGTTCCGACGGTTGCCGTACCCTTCGCCTTATCTACTGTGATAACAACGTCCTCGGCGCCGTCCTTTGAATATGTGGTGGTAAGAACTTCCTTATCCTCGCTCAACTCATACTTTGTGATCGTATAATCGGAAACGGAGGAAAGAATGCTGTTAGCCGCCTTATACTGATTTGCCGCAAGATCCGTCCAGCCCTTGTAGTTTGAATAATACAGATCGTCATAATCCGTATCCTGAAGAGTATCCGAATCAGCATAGGTAAGATCGTAATGGATCTGTGAGCCCGAAGCGATCGAAAGCAGGAATGTTTCATCGGAGTTTGAGCTCTTGTTGATAGGCGTAGACGAATAATCTATAAATCCGTGAACGACCATCTGATAGAACGGAATGTCGTAATCCGTAATGTTGAATCCGCTGGAGTAAACCGGTACGTTTGAAATGTTTGTAACATAAGGCAGAACGTAGGAGTTAGCTCCGTCCGCGAACACCGTGTCGATCTTCTCGCTTGCCTGCTTATAGCCTTCCGTTACGGTTTCCATAGACTTGCTTCTGCTTGACGGATCCTTCTTTGAGAAGTCGGAAACGAGCTTTGTTGAATAATCGCCGAAGCCGATAGAAGTCATTTTCTCGTCCGCATAGCTTTCAAGCATCTCTGTGAATACGTCGCTGTACTTGTTAGGCGTGAGAAGCGCCGGTGAAACGCCCTTTTCGGCAACGCCGAATGCCGGGCTGTAAGAGGACTGTCTCGAATAAGCGTTTGAAACTCTTATCGCCGTGCTTGTAAGGGTCATATATCCCCACGAGCCGGAGTCCATCTGGAAGTTGTTCATTGACGGCACAATCTTAACGTTCTCATCCTTGCCGAGCAGGTCATCGAAATCTCCCGAACCTCCGAGAGTACCCGAAGGAGAAACCTCTGTAGAAATCTTGTTCTTGATAGAATCGTTCGTCCAATCGTTGTAGTTGACCGTAATGGAATCAACCCCGCCGTCCTTAAGAACGTCGATGATCTCGGACGCCTGATCGAATCCTGTGATCTCGGTCTTAAGGTTGAACGGAATACCCAGAATAGAAGTATCCTTCATAACGCCGCCGTAAAGATCCACATACAGATCGTTCTTGTTTGCCTGCGCCTTAGCGGTAAGACCCTTCTGATTGATAAGATAGTTTCTGTATGTCTCGGCACAGTCCGCATAGTTGAGGTCTTCGCCGTTGTCGGAATCCACAGGATAATAACGAACGCCGAATCTCTCGGTCTTGATACCGTTCTTCTCGAAAACGGTGATCTTATTGGAATTGTCGCCGCTCATAAAGAATGAGTCGGAACTTCTTGTTTCAAACTCGAAGTAGCAGGTGTTGTACGCCTGTTTCTCCTGTCCGCTTACCTGAGCGTGAGCGTAAACGTTCGATTCGCCGTCGGACGCCACACAAACGATTCCGGAACTGCCGCTTACCGTAGCCACGACCGGCATATATGCCTGCTGAGTGGTTCTCGGAGCCGTGATAGGAACCGCGGTATAATCTCTTCCGTATACCTGCTGAGCGTAATCGGCATAATTTGTCTTTCCGTTGTTGTAATTTATTACCGCACCGCTTCCGTCCGGAACTATCATATAGCCCTCGGCTGAAGAATCTGCGGCCGCAAAGGAAGGACAAAACTCGATCTTTGTAAGTACCTTACCGTCTACCTGAGAAGTGTTCTTTTCCTCGATCTCGTCGGTGTCGCAGTAAACATAGAGGTTATCCTCTTCGAGAACGTAATGCACTTTAAGAGTTACGCCCTCGCCGGAATATCTGTATGTAGCGACTGCCCCGTCCGAATTTGTAGACCATTTAACTCTGGCCTTGTTGGAATATACCGGAGCAGGCGACTCGGTTCTCTTTTCCTGTCTGAGGTCACCGACCCTGATAGCAAGGCTCGAAGCGATCTGCTTACGCTGAGCGTTCTTCATTGAAGAGCCCTTAGCAGTATCGATTATAGTTTCATCAGCCTCAACGTTGATAGGAGAACTCCACCAATACTTTCCGGAGGACTTAACATAAAGACAAAGTCTTTCATTCTCTTCGTCAAGATAAAGCTCAAGATCTCCCTTTTCGGCGATCTTTTCGCACATAGCGAGAGCCTCTTCGTCGGTTATCGGCTCAACGACTTCATCGTCTTTCTTTGTGCCGGCCTCCTCGTCCCCGGCGTCGGCGTCATCTGCCGCCGCGTCGGACTCATCTTCAGCCGCACCGTCATCTTCTTCAGCCTCCGAATCGACCGAAGTCTCTCCGGACGTATCAACCGAGCTGGTTGAATCTGCTTCGTCGGAGGTCGATGAAACCACCATAGAACCCAGAGGCATCAGCATTGACAGGCAAAGAGCAAAGACGATCGCTTTTTTGTAATTTTTATTATGCATTTATTATTTACACCACCGTTTCTGTTTTAGCCTCTGATTCTATACGCGATTTCCGTATAGACTGAATAACCGAATACGTATACCTGCTGGAACAATGAGAGAAGCAGGATTGCAAGGAACAGAATGAGGAGCATCGCTATCAGCGTTCCGATTATCGAAGCAAGGGTCTTGCCGAAGGAATACTGATGAGCCGCTCTCATAGCCTGTATCATAAGTATCACAGACCAACCCATTCCAAGATACTGAATAGCGTATATCCAGATCGACTCGTCCTGAACAAGGAAGTTGGAGAACAAAACTGCAACGAAAGTGCAGACGATATAAGGAACAAGCGCATATGCAGAATAGATGCATATCTTTTTCAGAGTACCTTCGCCGTCCAGCAGTGTGCATATAGCCCAGTTGCCGATGACCCATGTAAAGAAGTAAACTACAGACTGTACGATAAGAGGTACAACGTTGAATACTTTAACATAGCTGTCGTTGAACTGAAAACCTGTCAGCTGTCTGTCTACTACCATTGCAATAAAGAAGAAAAGAACGATCAGCATAGCTATTTTCATAGAGCCTTGTTTTTTCCATCTGAGATCCTCAAAGCCCTCGACAGGATGGAAAACGCAATGCTTGAGCCAGCCTACCGGAGTAAATTCATACATATTATTCTCCCTCCTTTTTCTTGCGTTTAATGAGCCTTACGCCCTTTTTCTTGAGAACCTTATAAACTATAATGAGAACTATCAGTACGATAACAACTATCATTATAACAGTGAAGTTATTTCTGAGGAATTCCTCTCTGGCATACTTGAACGCCTTGTCGTAATCGTCCTGATCGTAAGCTATCTCGAAATAATCGAGAGCCTCCGAATATTCTCCGTCGTTAAGAGCCGCCTTGCCAAGACCTACATAAGCAAGCGCATAGCCGCCGTCTCTCTTTACAACGTCTTCCCATTCGCTTTTCGCCTCGGAATATTTACCCTCGTCGTAGAGCAGAACGGCTTCGTGAACGTCCTTACCGAAAGTAGTTTCGGTATAAACCGTTATGTCGTTCTTTGAACCGTCGAGAATGAATATCTCAGTACCCCTCGCCTCGATAGCGTTAGGTCCGAGGAAACTTCCCGCCTGATCGGAAGTAGAATTCTTTGTACCGAAGATGCAGAGAAGATTACAAAGCTTGTCATACTGGAACACTCTTCCGTTCTCATAGTCAAGAATGTTTATGGTTCCGTTATCAGAAACAACGATGTCGGTAAGTCTGCACTTATAGGTAGTATTCGTAGTTGCGTCGTATTCCGAAGCAACATCACCGAAGGAATACTCGTCGCCGACCGCATTGTCCCAGATGTTATATCCCGCAGGATTAAGTTTCTTTACCGCGTCTGTTGTTGCGTTAGCCGCCTCGGTAACGGTATAAATGAATCCGTCCTCGTCAATATCGAAATTTGCATACTCAACAGGAACGTTTCTTGTCATACCTGCGATCTGCTCGTTTGAGGCGATCTTTCTCCAAAGCTTCTGAGCGATGACCGCAGCGGTTACCTCAACTCGGTTTGCACCGTAGAATCCCTGGAAATCGCCGTTCTTGTCGAACTGTACAGAACCTTTGTTTACTGATTTACATACAACGTAAATATTTTCAGCCTTGTCGGCAAGTATCTTTGACGGGTTGAATGTCTCGGAATCGTAAAGCTCGGTATCCGGCTTTGTGTATTCCTGAACCAGCGACATTTCTCTGTCGGATTCCACCGTACACTTGACCGCTCTTGAATTGTCGGTATCGGCGATATAAACATAAAGTTCATCGTCGAAGATACTTTCCTTTACATAAATACCGGCCGGATTGAGGAATTTGGATTCGCCGTCCTCAGCGACTCCGATCTCGGTTTGACCGTCAAATCCCGTGTAGCATCCGGTGACCTTCAGATCTCCGTCCAGTCTTAGTATTCTGTTGTTGCCCGAATCGCACAGCCAGAAGGTCTCGTTATCGGAATCGTAATACAGATCCTTAGCGTCCTTCAGGCTTGCCGGAGCGTCGTCGCCGACATAAAGAGGGTCGTTCTTATCAGAAAGTCTGTCAAGACCCATATCAGCGCCGGTCACAGTCCTGTCTACTCTGTAGGCGCTCTGCGAAGGGATCGCATCGTCCCAGTAATCGTAGTTGTAGGCTGTGTAAGGCTCGTCTGCGTAAACAGCCGTTGTCATGGTTAGCGCCATGCCTGCCGCAAGTGCCGCAGAGAGTATTCTTTTTATAGAGATTTTATTTCTCGACACTACTTATCACCTTTTTCCTTTTCATAATATTAAATGTACGTATTAATCCTTCATACCGGAGTTCGCCATTGTTTCCATGACGTTACCCTGAGCAACAAGGAATACAACGAGTGGTGGTATCAGAAGTACAACCGCCGCCGCAAAGGTTACGCCTTGACGTGCAAGACCCGCCATTGTGATCTGCTGTACAACTGTAGGTAGTGTTTTGAGCTGTTCGGAGTAGATCAGAGCACCGCCCTGAATATTCCATGCACCCTGGAATGCGAAAATGATAAGAGTCATAAGCGCCGGCTTTGAGTTCGGTACTACGATCTGCCAGCATATTCTGAACAGACCCGCACCGTCCACCTTTGCCGCCTCGACCATTGAGTCGTGAATTGTACTCATGCTCTGGCGCATCAGGTAAAGACCCATTGATGTAGAGATACTCGGCAGGATAAGCGCCCAGTATGTATCGATCATATGAAGCTTTGCCATTACGAGGAACTGCATGATCCAAGTCGCATTGGACGAGAACAGAAGTGCGATAACGATGATCTGGTTGATGACCTTGTTTCCGGGGAACTTGCACTTTGCAAGAACGAATGCCGCACAGCAGCAAACAAACAGGTTGCATACGCAGATAACAATCGTAATAAAGAAGCTGTTGAAAATGTATCTTGACAGAGGAACCTGCCATGAGCTTGCGGCTACCTTAAACATATCCGAGAAATTGTTCGTAGTCGGATTAAGTACATAAAGCTTAGGAGGGAACACGAAAAGCTCTTCAACCGGCTTCATGGACTGAATAACCGAGTAATACAGCGGGAAGATCATGAAAGCTCCCAGTAAACAAAGGAATACGAAAATAGCTATATCTCCGCCGAGAGAGCCGTTGACTCTCTTCTTTTTCTCTTTTACCTTCAGCTTTTCGATTGACTGCTGTTTTTTCTTTTTTCTAGCCATTTTATACTCCCCTCCTTAATCCAAGTACTTGCCTAAGAGCCAGTTGATACCCTTATTGGCAAGGAGCATTGCAGCGAACAGCACGAAACATATTGCAGACGCATAACCCATCTCGTAACGGATGTTACCGTAGTCGGTAGCATGGTTCATGATCGTGTGAGCCGCATAATCAGTAGACGGCAGACCAACGAGGTTTTGACCGACTACGCCGACTGTGAATGAAGAAGAAATCTGAATTACCGCAGCGAAGAGAAGCTGAGGTCCCATAGACGGGATCGTAATGTAGAAAAGTTCCTGCCATCTGTTCTTGATTCCCTCGATAGCGCCCGCCTCGTACATTGACTTGTCGATGTTCTGGAAACCTGCACGGATCGCAAGGAAGCCTGCACCCATGGACATCCACAGCTGAACGATGATTACAACTGTGAGTATGTATTTTGTATCGGTGAGCCACTGAGCAGGTTCATTAAGTATACCAAGATCCATAAGAACCGCATTGAGATAACCGTAGGAGTCGCCCGACAGAATTAACTGCCAGGTGATGTATACGGAGGTTGTCATAGAAGGCGCATAGAAAACGAACGTAAAGAAAGTTTTCAGAAAAGCGTTCATCTCATTGATCAGCCATGCAATGATAAAGCTGAGAATATAAGAGAACGGGCCTGTAAAGATCGCAAAAATAAGAGTATTTCTTACTGCGATAAGGAATGTGTCGTCGTTTAAAAACAGCGTATAGAAGTTTGAGAGTCCCACGAATTTCGGGGATTCGATCATGTTAAAGTTTGTGAAACCTATCGGAAGCGACATTACAACCGGCGCGACCGTGAAGATAAGAAACAGAGACATGAAAGGCAGGAGCATTCCGTAGCAAGCTTTGTTGGTTTTCATCATATGCCAAGTATACTTCCACTTGCCCTGTTTTATCATAGGCGTTTCAGGATTGGTTTTTGCCATTAGTTACTCCCCTTTCTTTAGTCTTCGCTGTACAAGCCAAGGTCGTCACGCTTACGAGTGATCTCGTCGTTGATATCCTTGTTGTACCAGAACAGAGTATCACGGGCATTGTCATAGTCGTTTACAACTGCTCTGAAAGCGTTCATAATATTACGTGTTACACCGTAGGATGCGGGAATGATAGGAATCTCGACCTGCGCGTTCAGCTGTTCAAGAAGCAGATCTACCTCTGAGGTAGTCCATGAAAGCTGAGTAAGAGCCTCCTCGTTTGCAGTAGCGTATCTGCCCATTGTGCCGAGGATAGACTCGATATTGTTTCCGTACTTGACCTGAGCGTCCGTAGATGTGAACCACTTGATGAAGTCCCATGCACCCTCCTGATCCGGAGCCTTTGTAAAGATGATAGCTCCCGAACCCTGCGAGTTAGCCGCATGATTGACAGTGCCGTCCTCCCGAACCGTTCCGGGAACAGGCTGGAATCCCCAGCATCCCTTGATCTCAGGAGCCGCAACGGAAAGCTGGTTAAAGAACGTGTAGTTCTGGATAACTACCGGCATATCTCCTGTTCTGAAACGTGTGAATGCGTCGTATGTCTGCTGGAAACTGTATGTTGTATAGAACTTAGTCCATGTATCAAAGGAGTTGATAGCCTCCTGTGTATCGAATGTTGTAGCAGTCTGATCCTCATTATAATAGTTAAGACCCTGCTGGAGCAAAAGCATTGCAAACGTATTGCCTGCCTCTGTGATAGCGGAAACCTGAGTAGTTCCTCCTGTGTTTGTCAAAACAGGAAGGATAAGACCTACCTCAAGGTAGTTTCTCTGAAGAGTCGGCAGACAGTTCAGAAGTCCGTCCCATGTAGCAAGGTCGGTCGCAGGATCGATGTCATACTCGGAAAGAACGTCCGAACGATAGAAGAGCATCGGGAAGGTCTGGTCGCAAGGCAGACCGTAGGTTCCGCCGTTGTACTGATAAAGCACTGTAGCGTCGGACGCAAATCTTTCCTTTACCTCGTCAAAATCGCTGAATGTCGTGAGATCCGTAAGAACTCCACGGGCCGCAAGCTGTATCGGGAAGTCGCCGCCCATGAAGAGCGCAATATCCGGACCCTTTCCTGCGAAAGTAGCCTCAACGATACCGCCCTGAACCAGCTTCAGGTTTACCTTGGTATTCGCATTCGGATTGTATTCACTGGAAATAAGCTGCTGAAGAGCTTCAGCGTTATCACGTCCGAGCATTACCCAGCACTCCATAGCGCTTTCGTCCTCTTCGGACAGTGCGTTGTAATCCTCAAAGAAAGAACCGATAAATCCCTGGAAACCGTAGCTCAGCGAGCCGAAGAAAGAACCGTCGCAGTCCGAGAACTCCTCGTCGGAAGAAACAAGTTCGATCATATCGACCTCAAGCGGCTGTTCGCGGTACTGATTGATAAAAGAAGAAACGGAAGTAACGTTATCCTTGATCTGAGACATCATCTCAGGAATAAGGTCCGGTTTCTTTACGCACTTATCAAGTACGATAGCCATTTTCTCAAGGGTCTCCGCCTCGGTTCCGCCGGAACCGGAAAGATCTTCGATCTCGCCCTTCTTTTCTCTGAGAAGCTTGGCGTAATCCTTGAAATCAGGAACGATAGAAGGAATAGCCGCGTCTATCATATAGTTATTGTACTCGTCCGGATCAGGACCGGTTATCTGTCTGATCTGTCTGTAGTAGCTGTTGATGTCGTAAACCAATTCGTCAAGGTCGCCCATGATCTCGCCTATCTCACCGGGGACTGCCTCGAGAGAGATAGTGTGAGTACCGGCGTCAAGGAAGAAATAAAGCGGATCTCCTCCGTCGGCCTCAGGAACGGTAACGTTCCAGTCCGTATCGTAGTAGAACTTGATCTGATTGGCCTCAAGGCAGGGAACAACGCCGTCAACATAAAGACGTCTGTTGGAGTACATACCTCTCATCTGATCCTGTCTGCCTCTGATGCCTATTTTGTAGTAACCTGCCTGTTCAACATTGAACTCCCAGGTAACAGTCTGTGTAGACTGGGTCCAGCTTCCTGAACCTATAGTGTTATATCTTGTTTTAGTAGGGCTTGAACCGTTTGCGCTCGAAGTCACATAAGAGCTTTTATCAGCTGTAGGATAAAGAGTTCTTGCAGACTTGTATGTAGCGGTTTCGCCTTCAAGAGTAATTCTCTGTCCCTGCGACTGTGTAAGGTCGCCGTCGGAAGGCGCAGTATAAGCTTCCGGAGCTTCATACTGATAGAAAACGAATTTTTCGACAGCGAACTGTGCCTTCTCCGATTCCAGAGTTATAGTGTGTTCGCCCTTTTCCATATAAAACTGAAGAGGCTCGTTGAAAAGTCCGTCTACGTCCTCCAGAGGAGTTTCCTGCCAGCAGGGAACCGAGATCTGGCCCGGACGTATATCGTTCTGCCTTGAATCCTGCTTAATTTCGGACTCGTTGATCCATCTCTTGTTAAGTGTGATTCTTGACGCCGTTGAATACGGGCTTTCTCCGTCAATAAGCAAAGAGAACTCAACATCGTTCGTATTGCTTTCGAGAGCCTCGTAGCTCATCATGATGTTGTACATACCGGTTTCAGGGATCGTCACCGTATAGGCAACCGAACCTACCTGGTTCGCCCACTGCATAACGTCGCTCTTTCCGTCCACCGTAGCAACGGAGATCTGAGCGTCCTTTACCGAGTCCGGATCGTAATCCTTACCCAGCACCTCAACCGTTTGATTTGGTCTTGCGGCGTCCGCATACTTCTTTAAATAGTTTATGTACGAAGTCTGTCGGATAGCGTCGGTGCCGGTAGTCGCAGCGTCGCCGTCGCCTGTTGCAGAATCATCAGCAGTTTCCTGCGTGCCTAGAGCGCCGTCGTCCGCTGTGCTTTCGCTGTCGGCAAACGCCGGGATACAACAGCTTGCACAGAGCGCAAGAGCAAGTGCGGAAGAGATTACGCGCCTAAACATTGTGTCTTTCACTATGAATCCACCTTTCTAAATAATTTGCTTTTGGTTTTCCGAGAATCAAGCCTACTTAATTACTGTCATTTAATATTTAAATAGTATAGAACCTCCGGTAATATCACAAACCCGCTTGGGAATAAAGAAAAATAAATTGATTGTCACGACTGAGCCGACTTAAAAAGCAAAAGCTTGCTTTTGTCCTCGTCAAGCTCAACCTTGACCTTATCTCCGCCCTTGATCTCAAGAGCCTCCATAAAGTCTTTCGGAAGCTGAAGCCGTCCCGAACGGTCAAGAACGATAAGCTCCTCATGAGTCGCCTCCTCGTCGCTTTCCACCAGAACGATATCTCCCATTTCATTCAGTTCCTCAACGTAAGACCGCTTTCTTACGATCTCGGAGCTTGTTCTTCCGTCTCTGATCGCCACCACTCTGTCAATGTGATTTGCAAGCTTAACATCGTGTGTAACGATTACAACCGTTATCTTATCATTTTTATTAAGCTCCTTAAATATATCCAGAATCATATTGGAAGTTTTCGTATCGACCGATCCTGTCGGTTCGTCCGCCAGCAGCAGTCTCGGATTATTCGCAAGCGCAATAGCGATCGCAACACGCTGCTGTTCTCCTCCCGACATCTGATCGAGCCTGCTGTTTTTCCTTTGGAGCAGTCCCACCTTGTCAAGCAGTTCCAGCGCCCTCCGGCGTCTTTTATGCTCGCCGTTAAGTAGCATTGGCAGTTCTACGTTCTGCACCGCAGTAAGATACGGCACCAGATTTCTCGCATTGTTCTGCCACACAAATCCTACGGTGTTCCTCTTATACTCCATATAGTCCTTATCCGTGAACTTGAGAAGATTTTTCCCGTCCACATAAAGACTTCCGGCAGAGGGCTTGTCAAGCCCTCCAAGCATATTGAGCAGCGTAGATTTACCGCTTCCGGAATTCCCGACGATAGCCATAAGCTCTCCCCGTTCCACGTCCAGATCCAGCCCCTGAAGCGCCACGACCTCAACATCAGAAGTTTTGTAAATCTTCACCAGATTTTCACACCGTATCATATATTTATCATTGTCGGCAGTTACAATAGGATCAAGCTCTTCACTCAACTATCTCACCGTCCTCCAATGTATAAACCTTATCTGCAATATCTATCATACTCGGGTCGTGGGTTGTCATGATTATCGTCATCTTATCCCTCGCCACAAGCTCCTTGAAAAGCTTTACCACATGGAGCGCAGTAGCCGTATCAAGCTCCGCCGTAGGCTCGTCCGCAAAGATAATGTCCGGCTTGTGCGCTATCGCCCTTGCTATCGCCACACGCTGTTGTTCGCCGCCCGACATCTCTCCAGGTCTGTGGAACATTCTCTTTTCCAGCCCCACGTTCCTGAGACATTCCCGCGTCCTTCTGTCACGTTCCTCATAAGGATATTTCGCAAGCCTCAGTCCGAACTCCACATTTTCGTAAGCGGTCATTCCCGACATAAGCGCCACGGACTGGAACACGAACGCCATTTGACAGCGCCTTATATCGTCCCTCACTCTTTCCGGCAATCGGGTAATATCCCGTCCTCCGAAAACGACCTTTCCCTCCGTCGGCTTGTCGAGCGCGCCGAGAATATTTATCAGCGTGGTCTTTCCGCTTCCGGAGCGGCCTCTGAGAATAGTAAGCTTTCCCTCTTCTATTTCTATTCCGATATCTTTCAGGGCATGAACAACGCTTCCGTCGCCGATCTTAAAATCGCGGCAAAGCTTTTCGGTTGAAAGTATAACGCCCATACCGCTCAGTCCCCTTACATACGAAAAAATAGAAACCGTAAAATTTTATCATCTGCCCCGACCCGCATTTTCGGCGGTTTCGTCAAATTGACCTTATTAAATATAATCAAAGCGCCGCAGAAATATTTGTGCATTATTCACATATTGTGTCACAAGTGCGCAAAAGCCACAACATCTTGTACTGATTGTACAATTTGTTCAATAGACAAACAATAAACTGTGCAAATCGACCCATAATTTTATGAAATATGGTAAAAAGGGCTGATTTAGCTAATCTTAATTATATCAATTTATGTGCATTTTGTCAAGGCGATTTAAACGTTTAAGGTACGACTATTTTATTTCGTAAATTTATTTTAGTTACTTTAAACAAACACAAATTTTATTTTTTGTGCATTTCGCACTCAAAGTTGCAAAAAAAAGTTGAAAATGTAGTTTTAACGAGATTTTTCACGCATAATTAACAGTTTTTTTTCATTTTCGGAGAAGTTTTCGTTATCTTTTCTATTGAAATATAACAAAAACTATATGATTTAATTATTAAAAATATGCAAAAATCAGCCGACAGCTAAACCGAAAATCCAACACAGCTTTTTCTGGGAATACCCTGAGTACATGAAGACCGATAAATACATTTTGTGCATATTTACCCAAAAATTTTAACTGTTTTCCGACAACGTTTTCTGAATCCTCAATCAGCCGCATTCATACCATTTACAAGCCGATACACGCCGCAATATCAGCTAAAAAACATTAAAAGTTGATTTATTTATCATATATTTATCACAAACGCAGATATAATATAATTATAGCGAAAGCAAACGGTCCCGTCCGACATAACGGACAAACAGCCCAACAATTCACGGCGGATAAGTCCGCCTTACCATGCAAGGAGGTTTTCATTATGAATGAATTTAACAAAAATAATAATTACAACAGTAATTACTCCACGAATAACAACGGCTATAACCCTTACAATCAGGGAAACATGAACGAGTTTACCTACAATCCCAACCATAAGAAATCCAAGGGCAAGAAGATACTTACGGGAGTTGTTGCAGTGCTCTGCGTAGCGGCCATCGGCACTACCTCTATCGTGGGCTACAATCTCGTTACCGGCAAAAATTTTGTCGGAACATCAAATTCAAATTCTGCGGTAGTCAAGGAGCAGAGTAAGGATAAAACTGCCGATTCAATAGACCGTTCAAACCTGCCTACCATTGAACAGCTTTCGACCCCCTCCGACGCCCTTTCGATACCTGAAATAGTTAAAAAGGTATCCCCGTCAGTAGTAGGCATCTCCTGCATACTTGACGGCGGAACATCAACAGGTTCGGGCATTATAATGAGCGAGGACGGCTACATTGTGACCAACGCCCATGTAGTTGACGGAGCGAAATCCATTTCTGTTGTTCTTCCCGACAGCTATAACGGCGATTCGTCAGACAGCTCGGAAAAATCCGAAGACAACAAAACGGACGATGAAAATGCAGAGGATAACCTTACTTACACCGCAACCCTTGTGGGCAAGGACAATCAGAGCGACATCGCCGTACTTAAAATAGAGGCGAAGGACCTTGCGGCGGCGGAATTCGGCACATCAGCCGATCTTCAGGTAGGCGAAGCGTCGATCGTTATCGGAAATCCTCTGGGATTCTCTCTTGCAAACTCCGTAACGGCAGGAATCATCTCCGCTATCGACCGAACCTTGACGGTCGAGGACAGAACTATGAACCTTATCCAGACCGACGCGTCCATTAACAGCGGAAACTCAGGCGGACCGCTCATCAACGCATACGGACAGGTCATCGGCATCACCTCCGCAAAGGTTTCCTCATCGGTAGGCGAAGGACTTGGCTTTGCTATCCCGATAGACGAGGCTCTGCCGATAATTGACGATCTTATGAAGAACGGCTACGTTACGGGAAGACCGAGCCTCGGCATATCGGGATCGGACATAACCAGTGCGTATTCTTCATACTACGGACTTCCGCAGGGATTCCTTGTAAGGAGCGTAACTGAGGGCAGCGGCGCCGAAAAGGCAGGAATACAGGAAAACGACATAATCATCGGCATAAACGGCACGGTAATAACTTCAATCAGCGAACTTAACGAGATCAAGAACAAATGCCAGATAGGAGACACCGTTGAACTTACAATATACCGCAACAAGAAAATGATAAACGTAGACGTTGTACTTGGCGAATCCACAAGCGACACAGCCGAACCAAGCGAAAACGATCAGTCACAGCAAAACAACTATAATTACAACTACAACAACTATAACTTCGGTTTTTAATTCGGGTCGCAGCGTACTTCGTAAGGGTACGACTCAGCCCGAAGACCTCGCTTGTGTGGTCTTTTCCATAGCATTAAACCGTTCTTTTTAATTCGGGTCGCAGCGTACTTCGTAAGGGTACGACTAAGCCCGAAAACCTCGCTTGTGTGGCCTTTTCCATAGCATTAAACCGTTCTTTTTAATTCGGGTCGCAGCGTACTTCGTAAGGGTACGACTCAGCCCGAAGACCTTGCTTGTGTGGTCTTTTCCATAGCATTAAACCGTTCTTTTTAATTCGGGTCGCAGCGTACTTCGTAAGGGTACGACTCAGCCCGAAGACCTCGCTTGTGTGGTCTTTTCCATAGCATTAAACCGTTCTTTTTAATTCGAGTCGCAGCGTACTTCGTAAGGGTACGACTCAGCCCGAAAACCTCGCTTGTGTGGTCTTTTCCATAGCATTAAACCGTTCTTTTTAATTCGGGTCGCAGCGTACTTCGTAAGGGTACGACTAAGCCCGAAAACCTCGCTTGTGTGGTCTTTTCCATAGCATTAAACCGTTCTTTTTAATTCGAGTCGCAGCGTACTTCGTAAGGGTACGACTAAGCCCGAAAACCTCGCTTGTGTGGTCTTTTCCATAGCATTAAACCGCACATAGTCCGTTTGGTGGTTCTTCCGCTATGTTGTTTTAATACTCAAAAAATATATAGATGACAATAATTTGTCATAAATTAATTGAATGACAATCTGTTGTCCCCTCTTTTTATATGATTTTTGCCAAAGAAAAGAGGACGATGAATTGTGGGGACGATAAAAATTGTCGTTCGGCTAACTCACGACAATTTATCATATGATTCGGTTGTTTTCAGCAACGTTAGTAAGTGTAGGGACTGGCGTCCTCGACAACCCACGCCGCAGTCCGTTCTATTATTCTTATACAAATTCGTTGAATATATAAAAAGGAGCTGTTGTACCATGCAACAACTCCTTTTTTTGACATTCACCAAAACTTTTTTAGAACACTAACCGCACTTTGTACGGTTTAATGCTATGGAAAAGACCACACAAGCGAAGTCTTCGGGCTGAGTCGTTACTCCTTGAAGTACCTATCGACATGAATAAAAAAGCCGAACGACAATTTTCATCGTCCCCCTACAATTCATTTGAGCCTTGAACCAACGTAGCGGAAGAACCACCAAACGGACTATGTACGGTTTAATGCTATGGAAAAGACCACACAAGCAAGGTCTTCGGGCTGAGTCGTACCCTTACGAAGTACGCTGCGACCCGAATTTAAAAAAAACTTGACAAATAAAAGTAAAAGTTGTATCATATACACAATAATTAATGAGAGGTATTTTATATGTCTAAAATATGCAAATCATGCGGTAATTATTATGAAGGAGATTACTGTGATAAATGCGGCTACGGCAATCCGAATCTGAAAACCCATTCCGCCGACAAATATAAAAAACCGACAAAGCCCCCCAGATTCCAGACCGAAGAAGATAAAGCCGTCTACGCTAAGTGGCAGAAGGAGAAGCAGGAAGAAAACGGAATGACGCGCCACTACGATCCTAACGCAGGGAAAAAGACGCTCATTATCGTCGCCGTAGTGGTTGTGACTATTATATTTGCCGCACTCTATAAAAGCGGAGTAATATTCAGCTCCAACAAAACCGACGTGGTCGAAAAATACTTCAAGGCAATAGAGGAAAGCGACTTCGAGTCATTTGTGGATTGTTTCCCGAAAGAAATGAAGTACGAGTATGAGGCTCAGTGCAAAGAGGGCGGTTACGGCGAAAAGCAGGTAATGCAGGAGGTACTCTACGCCGATTTCATAGAATCCTACGGCGAAGATTACACCATTGACGTAAGCTTCGGTAAAGAAACCAAGCTTGATAAATCCGAATACGATATGAGCGAGTACAAAGCATTTTACGGCTCTTCTCCGACCATTTCCGAGGCCTACGAGCTTGTGGTAAACGTGACATTCTCCGGCTCAAAGGGCAGTGAAGACGCAAAGCTTTATATGTACGTCGGAAAATGCAGTGGAAAATGGAAAATATTCAACATCACCCAAGACAACGGCATTCTTTTTAATTCGGGTCGATAGGTACTTCAAGGATTTACGACTCAGCCCGAAGACTTCGCTTGTGTGGTCTTTTCCATAGCATTAAACCGTTCTTTTTAATTCGGGGTGCAAGGTACTTCAAGGAGTGACGACTCAGCCCGAAGACCTCGCTTGCAGAGGCTTTTCCATAGCATTAAACCGTACATAGTCCGTTTGGTGGTTCTTCCGCTACGTTGTTTCAAGGCTCAGATGAATTGCAGGGGGCTATGAAAATTATCGTTCGGCTAACACACGACAATTTATTGTCCGATTCGGTTGTTCTCAGCAACGTTAGTAAATGTAAGGGCTGGCGTCCTCAACAACCCGCCCTGCAGTCCGTTTGGTTATTCTTATACAAATTCGTTGAATATATAAAAAGGAGCTGTTGCACCATGCAACAACTCCTTATTTTTTGACATTCACCAAAACTTTTTTAGAACACTAACCGCACTTTGTACGGTTTAATGCTATGGAAAAGTTAATGCAAGCAAGGTCTTCGGGCTGAGTCGTCACTCCTTGAAGTACCTATCGACCCGAATTAAAAAGAGCGACCCGAATTAAAACTAGTGGTTTCTGTACCAGTCTCTGATGAGTTTTCCGCTGGTAGTAAGCTTTGAGGTTCCGCTTGGAATAGCTTTAAGATTAGTTCCGCTTACAAAAGCCGATGCCGTCTCGCCCTTGTCGCTGGCAGACCAGTTGATATATCCCACATTCAGTGAATCCAGCAGTTCAAGCCACTTCTTTGTCTGAGTGGAGTTATATCCGCCGTTGCCGCTTGCATCGCAGGTACCGAATTCGGATACCAGAACAGGCAGTCCCTTGTTGTAGCAGTCCTTAAGCCTGTTTCTCAGCCAGTCCGTATGAGTGTTTGCATAGAAATGCAAAGCATATACGCAGTTCTTGTCGGAAAGCTTGTTGCCGAGAACCTGATTAATATCCTGGCTCCATGTTCCCGTTCCGCAGATTATGACAGCGTCCTTGTCATACTTCCTGATAGCGCTTACGACCTTCTGGCAGTAGGATTTGATTCCTCCCGTCCATGTAATGCCGCCGTTAGGCTCGTTGCATATCTCGTACATCACGTTGTCGTAATCCTTATATGTCTTAGACATCTCAGTAAAGAACTTCACAGCCTCGTCCTGATGCGTTCTCGGATCGCCGTCGCTGAGTATATGCCAGTCGATAATAACATACATACCAAGGCTCTTTGCATTCTCAACGCCCGTCTTTACCTTCTGCTTAGCCTGCGAAGCGTAGCTAGAGCCTGTTGTGTATCCGCCCCATTCCTGAGTATACATCGCAATTCTGATCGTATTGCACTTCCAGTCGTCTCTCAGCACCTTCAAAGAGTCCTTTGAAAGAATGTCGGAATAATCCTCCCACATGATGCCGTGAGTAGACATACCCTTTATCTTGAATACTTTACCGTTCTTGTCTACAATGTTCGCGCCCTTAACGGAAAGCTGTCCGTGAGACGCCACAGGCGTTGTCGCTTTCTTGGTAGTGACCTTTACAACGGAAGAATATTTTCCGTAATGATTATAATTGGTTTTCTTATCGTCCCTCTTGCAGGCTCTTACCTTGAACTGATATGAGGAATTTGCTCCGAGATTTTTAACTGTATGTGCGTTTGTCGTGACCGTGGCGATCTCTTTCCATGTGCCCGATTTCAGCTGATAAACACGGTAATTTGTACAGCCGATCTTCTTCCATGTGAGCTTTACCGACGAAGAAGTAACACTAGATGTTTTCAGCTGAGTGACCTGCTGAGGATTCGTAGCCGTGTTCCGGTTGTCGGAATATGCGCCGTAAACCTTTTTACCCTTAACAAGCTTGTAAGCCCTTACCTTAAAATTCTCTCTGGTAGCGTTCGGCAGATTCTTAACTGTGTAGGTCGTGCCTTTCACATCAGCAATTTGCGGATACTTGCCGTTTTTTCTCATACATACCGAATATCCGCTTGCACCGCTTACCTTTTTCCAGCTCAGCTTTATCTCGCTGTTGCTGAGGGTTTTCGATGTAAGCCCCGAAACCTTTCCGACGCTTGCCGCCTCAGCGGTTATAGTCGTTCCCGACCAAAGCGAGCCTGCCGCACTTTCCTGCGGAACAGCCGCAACAGCCGTCAACAGCGCAGCCGACGTAAGAAAAACCGCCGCAGCTTTTCTTAGCTTTAACGATAAACTCATTTTCCATACCTCCTGTAAACTATGTGCAAATTAGCTTAGTTTATACCTTAACTACTAGTTTACCACATTTCCCCCCGTTTGTAAACCGAAAAAACTATTCTTGTCCAACAAAACAATTCACAAATTTTCAACTCCGCTATTGGTAAAAAAGCACAACTTCAAATCCATAATTATCCGCAAAGAAGGAAAAAGAACAAATTACAAAAGGTTAAAAAACGGTAACAAGAACTTTTTTGGACAGTTGAAAACTCCAGTTGATTATTTTCAAAAGTGTTGAAAAGTCTGTTGAAAATGTTAAAAACTCGCACCTGATAAGCCTCTGAAAGTTGAAAAAGAAAAAGTTTTCAACAATCGTCCGTTTTTTTACCCTCTTCTGTAACCGAAATGTAATTTGATTGTTACAGCCGATTATCCAAAAAAACGTACTGCTTATCAAATAACCCTGCCGGAATATTATTTTGTTTGTAATCAATGTGTAATAAGAGAAAAAATTCAAGTTTTGCACCATTTTGCGCAGAAATCATCACATTGTCCGCATTGAGCAGACAACCGTTTCCCGACAGAAAACCGCATTTCCCGACATTCCGACCGAGCCTTATAAAAATATATGACTTTTGTATCTTGCACCCTGCGCATTACTGTGTTATAATTATCAACAGCGAAAAATATTTTCGCGTGAATAAAAAATTGCTATTGACATACAATTCAAAGTATGCTATACTGTTTTTGCAAAGTTGACTTAGCAATCAGACGAAAGGATGATGACAATGGAAACTGTTTTACAGGTTAAAGGACTTTCAAAACAGTATAAAAAGGGAGTTTACGCCTCTCATAACGTCACCTTCGACGTAGGAAAAGGCGAGATATTTGCTCTTATCGGACCGAACGGAGCGGGAAAAACCACAACTATCAGAATGATCTCTACCCTCCTGCAAGCGACCGAAGGCGATGCGACAGTGGCAGGACACAGCATCTTGACCGAGCCGGAACAGGTAAGAAAAAATATTACATATCTGCCCGACGAGGCCGGCGCATATAAGAATATGACCGGCAGAGGCTATCTTGAATTCATGGCGTCTATCTATGCGGACAGCGGCGAACAGGCTTACGAATTTCTGAAAACCGGGTGTGAAATATGCGAGCTGGGCGACAGACTTGACGACAAGATTGCCAATTATTCCAGAGGTATGACCCGTAAACTGCTTTTGGCAAGAGCGATCATGCCCAAGCCTGCTCTCGCAATACTTGACGAACCAACCTCGGGACTTGACATCATAAACGCGCTTGAGATCAGAAGAATGATAAAAAATCTTGCCGCCGAGGGAATGAGCTTTCTGCTTTCCTCCCACAATATGCTGGAGATAGAGTATGTCTCCGACAGAGTAGGAATAATTGCAAAGGGTAATCTTCTTGAAATCGGAAAGCCTGCCGAGCTTGTGCGGAAATACGACGCGGCTAACCTTGAAGAAGTCTTTGAAAGGGTGGTGACAGAACATGAAATTCTATAGTCTTTTCAGAAAAGAGCTTAAAGAAATGCTCAGCGCCCAGACAATCGTAACTATGATCGTTTCAGTAGTCGTGCTTATTATGGCGGGGCAGGCAATGTCCGGCGCAATAAGCGAAAGCGCCGAGGAAAGTGCGAATCTTACCATATGCGATAAGGACGGTACGGATTTCACCAAAAGCGTTATCGCCACTCTGGAAACTATGGCAAAGGAGAGCGACGGCAAGATCAAGATCGTTGATATTAATTCCGACAACTATGCCGACGAGCTTAAAAGACTTGACGAAGACAGCGTGGTAATAATCCCGGAGGGCTTTACCTCTAAGGTTCAGAACCACGAAAAAGCCAAGCTTGAATTTGTTCAGCGCATGACCTCTCTCGCTACAATGTCCAACCTGAATACAGGCTCCGACGCCGCCCTGAGCGTTATCCAGCAGGCGGTAAAGTCCACCATTTATCAGGATAAGCTTTCAAGCGGCGCAATAACCGAGCCCGAAATGAATCAGCTTGAAGACCCCGTAGAGCTTGAAGAAACCACGGTCGTTGGTGACAAATCGGATAAGGTAAGCAGTTCCATACTCATCTCCCTCTGCTCAGCACAGGGAATGGTAGTGCCTATCATAATGTTCGTACTTATAATGTTCTCTGCTCAGATGATACTGAGCGCGATCTCCACGGAGAAAATAGATAAGACCCTCGAAACTCTGCTGTCCGCACCGGTATCAAGGCTTTCCGTCCTTACCTCAAAAATGCTTGCGGCAGGAATCGTAGCCGCATTACAGGCAGTAGTCTATATGTTCGGAATGAGCAAAATGACCGGCAGTCTTACCGGCGGAATGGGGGATACAAGTAAATACGATGCGGCAATGGAATCTCTCGGGCTTACAATGAGCGTCGGACAATATGCGCTGGTAGGCGTTCAGATGTTCTTGTCAATTCTTATTGCCCTGTCTATCTCACTGGTACTGGGCGCACTGGCAAAGGACGCCAAATCCGCTCAGACGCTTCTCCTTCCCATAACCTTCTCGGCAATGATACCGTATCTGCTTTCAATGATAATAGACATAAAAACCGTTTCGCCGATAATAAGGTATATAGTTTACGCAATCCCGTTCACTCACACCTTTATGTCAAGTGAAAACATAATGTTCTCTAATTACAGCCTTTACATCGGCGGACTTTGCTATCAGGTTGTCCTGCTGGCGGTATGCATGACCATAGCCCTCAGAATTTTCATGAGCGACAGAATTTTCACCATGTCCATCGGCGGCAAAAAGAAATCTTTTTTTAAGTCGGGTCGTTCTTATTAATTCGGGTCGATAGGTACTTCAAGGAGTAACGACTCAGCCCGAAGACCTCGCTTGCATGATTTTCTCAATAGCATTAAACCGCACATAGGCTGTATGGTGCAGTTTAACAACA
>JAETQO010000025.1 GCA_021770655.1 Ruminococcus sp.
CTCCGAAAGGGGTGAATTTCAAAACAGTCCGGTGGACTGTTTTGAAAGAGGGGAAGCCCTGCGATAGAGGGCTTCCCCTTGTTTACCATCAAAATTAGGTTTATCGACAAACTGAGACGGCTTAAAAACCGTCTTTTTTTGCTTCCGGAAAAGAACAAAGAAATATATGCATAAAATTTTTCAGAAAATATGAAAAAAACTATTGACAAACTATCGGATTCGGTTTATACTTGTAAATACGTGAGTTAAACAACATAATTTTTGATTTTAATTTGAAAGGAGGCGGGTCATAATGACAATAAGAACAATACATTTTGAAAACAACAATAATCGTTTTACTGCCTGTGCCGGACCCGCCTGCCTTTTTGTGCATTTGTGATTTTTTGTACACTGCACTTATTTTTATAGGCTTATCGGCGTCCGACTGGGTATTCACAGTCGGACGCCTTTTTGCGCTCCGGCACTATCCATAGATAAAAAGAAGGAGTGAGAAATATGAAGTATTTTGATTTGCTGCCCCAACCGGCGGAAACAGAGCTTTTAAAGCGGGGAGTCATGACCGACGAGCTTCTTTACTGCGTAAAAGCTGATCTTGACGGTGGCGGCTGTTATATAGACGTTTATATCACATTCACCAAAGAAACGCTTTCCGTACTCAGGGGGTACGAAAAATACGGAAAAATGAAACGCGGCTCAAAGCGCAGAAATCTTATCGGCTTTGAAGTTTCAGGGTATGACGAATATCCGTTGGAAAGCATCGATGAAATGTATGTAGACCGATACTATGATTCGGCGCGGCTGATGATAAGGTCCAAGAACGGCGAGGAATTTCCCGTCGGTCGGTTTTCACTTGGATTTGCGGACAAATTTGAAAAATTTTCTCTTAGAGTATGCGCCACGGCAAAGGGTGAACCTATAGATGATTCTCTGCTGGAGGGTGTGAAAACTCACTGCCCTGTCTGCGGCGAACCTTACCCCGACCCGAACCGTCCTGTATGCCCCCGCTGTGTTGACAGACGAAGCGTTTTTAAACGCCTGCTTTCAATGTTCAAGGATTTCAGAACTGCGGTGTTCCTCATTTTGCTAACAATAGTTCTCAGTAATGTTTTCGCCGTCCTGTCGCCGATCTTCGGAGCGCAGACGCTTTACGACGAGGTACTCGCCAAGGGCGGAAAATATTACGGAAAAATACTTATGATAGTGCTTATTATTGCCTCCATAAATCTGGCAAGCATGATAATGAGAATAGTTTCCGGAATTATTACGTCAAAGGTCGTGCCCGTGGTCACTCATCGGCTGAGAGTTAAGATATTCTCGTCAATGCAGAGACTTTCGCTGGACTTCTTCACAAGCAAGCAGACCGGTTCGCTCATGTCGCGGGTAGACAGAGACAGCCAGAATATTTACTGGTTCTTTACCGATATCGTTCCTTACGGAGTAACGAACATAGTGAAAATAATCGGTATCGCCGTTATTATGCTTGTGATCTCGCCTGTACTTTCGATCGGAATAATACTTACCATAACGGTTATCGAAATAGTTCAACAGCGATTCTATAAAAGCCAGCGCAAGCTGTACCGCAAATTTGATGTGGCGAACCGCTCGGCAAACTCGGTGCTGTCGGACGTCATGAACGGCCAGCGTGTTGTCAAGGCATTCGCAAGAGAGGACAAGGAGATCGACCGCTACCGCATAAAAAACACCGACGCATTCACGATAAACACAAGAATAAATTCACGTATAGCCAACACCATTCCTGTGATCTGGACCTTTTACAGGATAGTAAACAAAATGGTTTTCTGTCTGGGTGCGGTTCTTGTCATCAAAGGCCACATTCTGTTCGGCGCGCTTTCGGCGCTTATATCCTATACAGAAATGACAATGGACCCTATCAACTTTTTCACATGGATAGGCGACCGCTGGGCGAAATGTATGGACGCGGCGTCAAGAATGTTTGAGATAATGGACGCTCTTCCAACGGTCAAAGAGGACGATAACCCCGTGCATATCAAGAAAATGCGGGGCGACATCGAACTCAAAAACGTATCCTTTGAATATGAGGCAGGACATTCCATAATCAAAAATGTTTCGCTGAAAGTCGAATCCGGGCATATGTTCGGAATAGTCGGCAAGACAGGTGCGGGCAAATCCACGATCATCAATCTTATAGCAAGACTTTACGACGTAACGGGCGGAGAGATAACCATTGACGGCGTACCTATACGAAAGATAGCTACAGAAGACCTGCGCCGTAACATCGGCATAGTTTCGCAGGAAACATTCCTGTTTATCGGCTCTATCGCCGACAACATACGCTATGCAAATCCCGAGGCTACAATGGAAGAGGTCATCGAGGCGGCAAAATCCGCCAATGCTCATGAGTTCATCACCAAGCTTCCGGAAGGCTACAACACCAAGGTCGGCGAGGGCGGTATCTCCCTTTCGGGCGGTGAAAAGCAGAGGATCTCCATTGCGAGAGCGATAATACAGAAACCAAATATTCTTATCCTTGACGAAGCAACAGCGGCAATGGACACGCGTACCGAACGCAAGATACAGGCGGCTATCGATTCTCTCAAGCAAGGCCGCACGATAATTTCCATTGCGCACAGGCTTTCCACTCTCCGCGATGCCGATATGCTCTGCGTAATTGAAAACGGCGAGCTTAAAGAAACAGGAACTCACGACGAGCTTATACGCAAAAAGGGCAAATATTTTGAGCTTTATAAATTGCAGGCAGAGGCTTTGCAGTTTATTCAGGAATAAACATTAAGGGAAATTTATGATATACTATCAGGACGAAAAATATCTTATACGAACAATGAACGAAAGCGACCCTGCTGTATTTGCCGAAGAAGAAACAGCGCAAGGCTGGCATTCAAGCGAGAATAAATTCAATATGCGGCTCAAAGATATGAGCGAGGGGAAATGTATTCCTCTTGTAGCTGAGATCTGCGGAGAAAGAGCGGGATATATAAACGTCTATCCCGACTGTAAATGGGGCGCATTCGGCGGAAAAGGCTATCCGGAAATAGTCGACTTTGCCGTACTTGAAAAATTCCGCAGACAGGGCGTTGGTTCTAAGCTTATGGATATTGCCGAACAGATCGCCGCAGAATACGCCGGCACAGTTTATCTGGGCGTAGGACTTCACAGCGGTTACGGCAGTGCGCAGAGAATGTATGTCAAAAGAGGCTATATCCCCGACGGATCGGGAGTCTGGTATGCGGATAAGATTTGTCCGCAGTACGCCGACTGCACAAACGACGATGAGCTGAATCTTTATTTATCTAAAAAACTGATGCGTAATAAAACTTAATGTCGAAAGGAGAACTTATGACACTACAAGAAAGAATCATAAAAACCGAACAGGAATTTCCAAAGGTTTTTGCTGAGTATGTTCAAAAGCCTTACGGAATGTTATTTTTTGACGAGAGCAACAAGCTTTCACACGACAGTAATCATGCGATAATCTACCCCTCAAAAATCGGAAATCTGTCAGCGGTTCTTTCGGATATTACAGACTTCTACCTTTCAAAAGGTATCGAACCGAGGATATATCACCCTGCGGATATAGATTACTTTGAAAAAAAACGGAGCATTTTTGAGAAATGCGGCTACCGCGTGAGTATCTATGGAGATTACGATATTCAGACTTTGCAGTCGAAAAATACGATTGAAATTTGTCCGGATATCGAGATATGCAGAATCACACAATGGGACAACAGAATAGCAAATGATATTTTCATACCAAATGGCGAGCCGTGGGAGGTTGACGTTGTAAGGAAAACTATGCAGGATAAAAACGGCTGTGTTCTGGCGGCATACATAGAAAATAAGGCGGCGGCAGTCGTATACTTCCATTTATCAGAGTATTGCTGTACACGATTTGATTATATCTATGTTGCAAAAGAATACCGCGGACAGGGAATAGGACGTCAGATACATTCGGCGGCGGTTTCGTATTGTAAGGACAACGGATTTACCGACATATTTATGTGGTACGCTAATGATATATCACACAGGATATGTTACGAATCCGGACTTCGTCCATTCGTTAAAATGCCGTCAGGCGAAGCACTATATATAGAAGGAGCGTGAAATTATGAATAATACCATTAATAACGACACCGAGATATACGAGGTAGACAAGCTGACTATACTCGACTGCGAAAAGCTGAAATTCAAGCAGGAGGACAGCGGCTTTCTCACTCTCGAATACGACGGCAGGACCTACCATAAGGTAACGCCTACCAGACTTATCCCTTTCTATTCCAAGACCACATACATAAGCCTTTCATATGAAAACGAAGAAAAAGAATTCCGCGAGGTCGGCGTTATAAAGGATATGAAAGAGCTTCCGGAGCAGCAGTACAAATTATTGGACAGCTATCTGGAATACAAATACTTTATGCCCGAGATCACCAAGGTCTACAGCATAAAAGACAATATGCGCGGAGCGATCTTTGTAAAAGCCGACACAACTTCGGGACAGAAAACTATCTGCATACGCGACTGGTACCAGAACTTCCGAATGATAGGCTATGACTATCTTTATGTAAACGATGCGGACGGAAACAAATATTTCTGTCCCGACATTCACAAGCTTGACCGCAAAAGCCGTCAAGTGCTTGAAATGCTTACGTAAGGCGTCACCGATATTTTCTACAAAGGAGATGAAAAGCTATGAACCTTTGCATATCTCTCCCCGATAATGCAGCCGAGGATATAATATATTCCCTGCCCGCGGACTTTACTCCCGAAGGCGAAAAGATGAACGGACATTTCTGCGTTACCAAAGAGAAGATAATTGTATATTCGCAGAACAAGATTTTAAACGAGTACAAAATTTCGGACTTTTCCGAATTTATCTGCCTTCGCCGAACAGGCACCTCTATAGCTCAGGGAATCACGGTCGGCGGCGAAACTGTCTGCTTCTGCGGATTTACACAGAATTTATTCCTGCGTTTTGCCGAACTTTTGAAACTGCTGGATTATTACGTCCGCACAGGAGAGCTGATAACGGAAACGGACGGCGACGAACCAAGCTGTCCTAAATGCGGACTCCCTCTTGAGGGCGCAAAAGAGTGCATATACTGCACAAGCAAGGGCAGAACTATGACAAAACTGCTCAAGCGCATCGCACCGTACAAAAAGTACTTTGCGATCGCCGTTGCGTGTACGATACTTTCAGAGGCGATATGGGTGCTTACGCCTTATCTCGACAGACTGATAATCGATAAATATGTTACCCCAAAATATGAAAACTGGGGAGGCTTTATCGCAGTAGTCATAACCATCACATTACTTCTTCTGCTTGCAGGAGTGTTTGAATTCTTCAATATGAAATACAGCTTTAAGGTAGCGCTCAACCTCGGAAAAGACCTGCGTGAAGATGTTTTTGAAAAGTCTCAGACGCTGTCAATGTCGTCGGTATCGAAACGCACGGCAGGCGAGCTTATCAACAGGATCTCCAGCGACGCCGCCAAACTTGAAGACTTTATAACCGCCAACGGAAAGGACGCTATTGTAAAAATACTTTCGCTCGTTATAATCGGCGTACTGCTTTTCTTTATGGACTGGCGGCTGGCGCTGATGACAGTACTTCCCGTACCGATAGTGTTTATCATAGTCAACAAGCTTTTCGACACTATGTCCGTCCGATACACAAAGGTATGGAAAAAGCAGACTCATCACAGTGAAATACTGCATGACATACTAAACGGTATAAGAGTAGTCAAATCCTACGGCAGTGAAACAAAAGAGATCAGACGTTATTCCGATTGCTCGGAGGAATGGGCGAAAAGCGCGGTAAGAGCAGAGATCATGTGGTATCTTACAATTCCTATCTCGGAATTTATCCTTACAATAGGCAATTTCTTTGTGCTTTACTTCGGCGGTAAAATGATACTCGGACATGAGATGACCCTGGGTGCGCTCATTCAGTTCACGACCTATGTCGCAATGCTTTACGAGCCTATACGCTGGCTTATTCAGATACCGAAAAACCTTGCGGACGCGTCTGTTTCGGCAGGAAAGGTGTTTGAGATTCTGGAGGAAGAAAGCGAACTGCGCGACTGCGAAAACCCCGTAAAGCTTGACATCAAGGGCGATATCGAATTCGACGGCGTTTACTTCGGATATAAGGTCTACAATCCCGTACTGAAAGACATAAGCTGTAAGATACGTCAAGGCGAAATGATCGGAATAGTCGGTCATTCGGGCGTGGGAAAATCCACAATGATAAATCTTATACTGCGGCTTTACGACTGCACTCAGGGCGAGATACGCATTGACGGAGTGAACATAAAAGACATCGAACAGCACAGCCTGCGTTCGCAGGTCGGCGTGGTATTGCAGGAAACGTTCCTGTTTGACGGAAACGTGCTGGAAAATATAGCTTACGCCAAGCCCGACGCAACATTTGAAGAAGTTATCAAAGCCGCAAAGATAGCCAACGCTCACGATTTTATCGTCAAGCTTCCCGACGGCTACAACACCCGGGTAGGCAACAAAGGCTATCAGCTTTCGGGCGGCGAACGGCAGAGGATCGCTATAGCAAGAGCGATTTTGCACGACCCGAAGATAATCATTCTGGACGAGGCGACCGCTTCCCTTGATACTCAGACGGAAAAGCAGATACAGGAGGCTCTCGGCAAGCTTACCAAGGGCAGAACTACCATTGCGATCGCTCACAGACTTTCCACATTGTCCAGCGCAGACCGCCTTATAGTTCTCGATAAAGGCAGACTTGCAGAGTTCGGAACACACGAACAGCTGATGAAACAAAAGGGCGTATATTACAAATTGGTAATGGCGCAAAGACAGACCACAAAAATGAAAAAAGCCGTCACGATTCAGACGGCGGAGGCATAAATCATATAAAACATAATGCAGGCGTCGCCCATACTGTTTATTACAACAGCGGCAGATGCCTGCATCATTTTTTAAGGCAACACCGCACAACTACCGCCTAACGGCTTTGTGCGGTGTTACCTTAAGAAAAAAGTTCATTTCAGTTCCCGTCATCTTCGACCGCGTCGAAAAACTTTTCATATATATCGGGAAAATGTTTTTTTAGTCTGATCGGCTTAAGATCAGACGTAGTAAAACAATGGGAGCTGTGAGCCGTACATGAAAGCTTATCGGAGGTAATATTGTATATCTCATAATCAAGCTCAAAAGCACAGCCGTTAAATTTTGATAAAGTACACCTTACCTCAAACTCATCGCCGAACCTAACGGGATATTTGTAATGAGTCTCCACCGAAAGCACAGGAGAAACTATCCCCATTTTTTCGGTTTCGGTAAAAGGACAGCCAAGCTTTTCCATAAGGTCTATCCTTGCTTCCTCAAGCCAGCGAACATAATTCGAGTGATGAACTATATCCATTCTGTCGGTCTCATAATAGTAAGCCTTTCTTCTGTACGGTTCAAATTTCATTTTCAGCACCTCGTAAGTTATCATTAATCAAATAAATTATATCACTTTCCGAGACGCTTGTCAATTTTCAACAGTTTTTTGCTGCGAAAATCGATTTTCACAGACAGGATTTGTTTTAGGGCAGCACCGCACAACTATTGTGTGCGGATAACGCAGAAAATTTTTCGTTAGGTTGTATAGAAACGACGCAGAAATACTTGTGTCTTTCAAGGAGTTTCTGTGCAAGATAACGGAAAATTGGCAAGTTAGACGTACACAAAGCCGTTAGGCGGTAGTTGTGCGGTGCTGCCTTAGTGTGTCTTTCCCGCCGTACGGCGGGAAAGACACACAGATAATTATTGTAATTCAAACATAATATCGTCTTATCCGGATTTGAAATTTTGAGTATTGATTTTCCTGGTTTTTTGCCTGCGAAAACCGCACAAAGCCGTCGTACGAACCTTGTGCGGTGCTGTTATTATAGTATCAAAATAAATTTATCCCCATCTGCGTTATGCAAAAAAGAATCCTGCCGTCATATCAAGATAGTTTCCGCCGCTGTAATCGGGATACTGCTTCTGTACCTCAGCCTTAAACTCATCTGCATTTTTGCACTTTGAGGCAATTGCTTTCAGATTTTCAAGATAGCTTATCTTTGCCTGAGCGTCCTTTAAATCCTCCGGCGTATAGTGGGAAGTCAGAATCAGATCATATCCCTTTGATATGTAGTCATTAAGCTGAGCAATAATAGCGTCCGCATGACCCGCGCCGGCAACGATAGAATGACAGTCGTGACCGAGCATATGAGTGTAGACCGCGTTGATTTCGGGTATCTCGATGTCAAACGCCTCGTCGGTCTGCTTTATGATAAAGTCAATTCCGCCGATCGTTATTTTTCCCTCGCCGATAATGTTTGTTATCTTGTGAACTGACTTGTCGAAAATATCGCCGAACGCCGCTGTAAAATTATCGATCAGGGCCTTTCCGCCGCCGTTTGCGGAATAGTCCGCTGCGTTCTGAGTAGCGTATTTCGGAACGTCCGGCAGGAATGCCGCGCCTGCGCCGTGGTATGCAACAAGCATACCCTCGACCTCAATATCCTTCAGATAATCCGCAAGCTCCTCGTTGTTATCAAAAAAGCAGGGCGATTCTATCACAACAGCTTTTCCGTTCTTCTCAACAATAAAAACCTCGTCGTCGATAAAATCATTGGTCTTGTAAGCATGAAGCGTAACGCCGCCGAAATCGTAAACATTCATCTCGCCTTTATCAAGCTTAACAGCCTTAAATGTATTCTTGTTCATAATAAATTCCTCCTGAAAATCATGTGGTCTATTTGCTTTTTTCGGGAGATATAAGCGCTTGATCTCTTTCCGTAATTTTATGATAACACAGCTTTACCGACTTGTAAAGTAGGCACTTTTTTGTGGTATAGTTACCCGTCGGTAACATTTGCGCAGTTTCGGGAAAAATCAGAAAAAAATTTTTTCCGAACCGCCTTGATTTTTTCTGCCGCATATGCTAAAATGTACCCAAAAGCATATTACAGTCATATCGATACTATTGGAGGAGATTTTATGACAAACAAGCTTAACCTGCCGGATTGCCCCGTGGAAACAACCTTGACGCTTATCGGAGATAAGTGGAAGGTGCTTATCCTCCGCGACCTGAGAAACGGCACAAAGCGTTTCGGAGAACTGAAAAAAACCGTGACCGGTATTTCTCAGAAGATGCTTACATCAAACCTGCGAGGCATGGAAGAAAGCGGGCTGCTTACCAGAAAGGTTTATCCCGAAGTGCCGCCGAGAGTGGAATACTCTCTTACCGAGCTCGGACAAAGTATGTACCCCATTCTTGACGCTTTGGCACAGTGGGGCACGGAATATAAGAACAGAGATCTGTAGAAAAGGAGATTTTTTATGACATATACGAATCCTGTAGTAAAAGGCTTTTATCCCGACCCAAGCGTCTGCAAAGCAAACGGGAAATATTATATGGTGTGCAGTTCCTTTCAGTATTTTCCCGGAGTACCGCTTTTTGAAAGCGACGACTTAGTAAACTGGACGCAGATCGGTCACGTCCTTACCCGCAGATCACAGATAATGCTTGAAAAGATCAACAGCTCAGGCGGCGTCTTTGCACCAACTATCCGCTATAACTGCGGAAGATTTTATATGGTCACCACCAACGATACCACTCATCAGAACTTCTACGTTTATACCGACGATATTTACGGCGAATGGTCTGAACCGATCTATGTAGATCAAGGCGGTATCGATCCCTCCCTTTATTTTGAAAACGGCAGAACCTACTTTATGAGCAACGGCAATGACGACAATGGTGTCGGCGGCGTTATTCAATGCGAAATAAATATAGAAACAGGCGAAAAGCTCTCGCCCGGCAAATGTATCTGGCAGGGTTCGGGCGGACGTTATCTTGAAAGCCCTCACTTATATAAGATAGGTGAGTATTACTATCTTACAGCGGCCGAAGGAGGTACTGAGTACGGTCATATGATAACCTATGCCCGCTCAGAATCATTATGGGGACCTTTTGAAAATTATCCGCTAAACCCCGTACTAACCAACCGCAATAAAGCGCCTTTTATTATTCAGGGTATCGGTCACGGCGATCTGATTCAGGATTATAACGGCGGCTGGCATATTCTCTGCTTAGGCTTCCGTCAAATACATATGTGGATGCCCTATCACAATCTCGGTCGCGAGGTCTTTCTTATTCCCGTTCAGTTTAACAGTAACGGCTGGTTCACCGCAGGCAATGACGGCACTTGTGACGAAAGCTACGATATTGACGGAGATTTCACCCAAACCTCTAAAAACAGCTATACCTTTGAGAATACCGACCGGAGCATAGACTGGTGTTATCTTCGTCACCCAAGACCCGAAAGCTACGAGCTTACCGACAGCAAAGCTATCCTTCACGGAACGGATATAACTCTTGACGATACGGATTCTCCGACATTTATAGGTATACGCCAGAAAGATTTCTGCTTTGATCTCACGGTAGAACTGTCCGTCAATAAGGGCGAGGCGGGCGTGACCGTTTATATGTGCGAGAACGAACACTATGAGGTCGCTTTAAGAGAAAGCCCGAACGGCTATGAGGCTGTGCTAAGACTTAATATCGGCGGCATAAAGCACATACAAACGATTATACCTGTTAACTCCGACAGTGCGGCGCTGAGAATAACGGCAGATAATCTTTTCTACAATTTCTATGCCAATGAGGCTCACCTTGGTTCAGGACAGACAAAATATCTTACCAGTGAAGTTTCCGGCGGTTTTACAGGCGTTGTCATAGGTCTGTACGCAGTCGGAAACAATACGGCTGAATTTAAAAACTTTTCTCTGGATTACCGTGATAAAAAATAACAGCGGACAACGTTTTCAAAAAAATCTCCGACGCTCTGTTTTACAGAGTATCGGAGATCTCTTTTTGTCACATCAAAATCAAGTGGCCGCCTTCATATACAGCTTGATATTGTACGGCAGAAAAATAAACAAACTCCGCCTGTAAAAAATGATTTCCATACCTTAAACAATATTAAACATTGACTTTATTAACAATTTATTGTATAATACAATTACAACATACGTGATCCGGATAGAGAAAGGAAACCATATGAAAAACAGGCTAAAAAGAACGACAGCCGCCTTGCTCGCATTAATGACAGTTACGGCTGTCGGCTGTGGTTATAATGACAGCGGCAAAACCGATTCCGACAGTAAAAGCGCCTCGGCGGTAAGCTCCGATAAAGACGTTTCAGAATCGGAAAAACCCGCTCCCGACAAAAGCAGTAACACTCAGGAAAGCTATACCTATGTACAATTATTATTGGGCGGCGAATCATATTCCTTCAGCGACGATCAGAAAGTACAGCTTACTTCCGCCGTTTCAAAGCTGAAAGCGGAAGAATTTGACGACCTAACGGTTTATTCCGACTGTAAAGACTGGGACATCAGTCTTTCAAATGACCGCACCGCAGCAAGCTTCATGCGCAGTATGACATCTGAGGGCTGGCGCATAATCGACAGCGATATGAACTGCTATGCGGACAGTCCCGAACTGTCGGAGATCATTCTGGATATAGCCTCCTCGAATACTGATATTAAAGGCAGTACGGAAAAGGAGTATTACTCCGTCGAATGCGATGAACCGTCAACAGAGGAAGAATACACCGCCGCGGCAGTCGCCTGTACAAAGGCGTGGCTTACCTCTCTGCAAAGCGAAGATACGGACGAATATTACCGCAATAAAAGCTTTGAAATAACGCTGTCCGACGAAAGCGGAAGACAGAAATGCAACTATCTGTCCTGCGGAACGGTAAACGGAAAGAAAGAATTTGTCGTTGAAATATGCTTTACCGCCGAGGATTACGGCGCCGATACCTTTTATGACGACTATTATCAGGAAGGACGTTATACCGAGGCAGGCACGTTCTGGTCAGGACAGTATATCTGCGGACGCTACCGCTGGGAGAACGGAAAATGTACTCTCATAAACATGACTGCCCGTGACGGCAGTGAGGGAATCCAGCAGGGACTGAACGGTATCCAATCCGGCGAATATAAAAACTTCTACGAATTTGCCCGCCGCAGTGATTACGATAAGGCTGTTAAAGACAGCTTTACACCCTACGGTTCTTATACCGTGTCAAAAAATCTCACCCAGACCGAAGACGGCAAAGCTATCAACGTGGATATATATGCCCATAGCATAGACGATGAAGACGACAACACCTATACCGCTATCTGGGACGAACGTGCATATATAGACGGACAGGCTACATACAGCACAGGATTTTATTTCACAGACGGCGGAACAGGACATATGCCTGATACTCTTCCAAAGGACTTTAAATTGACTTTTGATAATTACGACGGCGACGCCAATCCCGATTTCTGCGTAAGATACGACAGCGACGAGCAAGGCACATTCTATGTGCTTGACAGCGTTCAGACCGACGGAAGAATATTCAATCTTTCAGGCCGTGCCTTTGAGAGCGGTATCTATATAGCAGGCTGTAAGGAGGCCTCTCCCCGACTTCAGAAAACGGACGATATAGCGTATGTGGGCTGGAAGATCGATAACGGCAGATATTATCCCACCGACGAAAACGGAAATGAAACAAAGCTCCCCGAGCTGAATATGTATTCCGACCGTTATTATCTTCCCGACTCACTTAAAATGTATTCGGAAGATGAAAATAACGTCACCTGTTTCCTTTGGAACAATACCGACAAGGAAATCACTACGGACAGCAGCTATTCTATCGAAATCTGCAAGGCAGGAGAATGGAAACCTGTCGCCAAGGACCTATCCGCCGCAAAAATGAAAGTCGCTCCCCGTGAATATGCTGAGATCACATATGATATTTCAACCATAAACAAACGCTGTAACGCTTTGTACAGAATAGTACAAAACAGCGGCTCGCTAACCGCCTACGGTAACTTTTGCCTGCAAGGCAAGGCTGTAAATAACCTTACCGTTTCCGCCGAGGATATGTATATAGGAGCGTTATGCGGAACATTTACCGTCAAGGACAACGGCTTTGAAAAAACGGAAATAAGATCGGCTGTCATCAAAAACGGAGATACCGAATATCCTCTGAATATCAATTGGCTGGACGAAGATAAATATACATTCTTCTCTGCCGATCTTCCCGACAAGCCCGGAGAATATAAGCTCACAGTAAACGAAGATGCAGAATGTACGCTCAGACTAAAAGAGCTTTCCGACAACGAGCCTCAGATCTCCATATCTCCGAAGATCAAAGCAGAAGGCTCCGAACTTTCCGTCACTCCCAACACAGATTGCGAACTTTCGGAGATCTATGTTTTTCGCAAAACCCCAAACGGCTGGCAAACTACCGGACTTACTCCCGACGGCTCTTACGACACGGAATTAAAAAGCGGAAAGACATATAAGATCAATTTGATAAATTATTATTCTGAACTGCTCATCGGTGAGAATTTGGAATATTTATACGAAAGCTTTAAAGACTACATCGAAGAAGAAGGCAAAGTTCCCGATGAAATGACAGAAATGGGGCTTGCTAAGAACAGCGACATCAACAGTTTCAAGAACGCGCTGATCGAATATTTTTCTATTGATAATGACGGCGAATATATGACGGCTGTAAGCTGGACTGTTGACGAGAAAAAATATCAGAGGTTTGTGCTTGTTAAATAAAAAAACAAGTTTGAAAGAATTTAAGTCCACATATCGAAACAACACAAAATACCGCCGACAGACCTATCCTGTCGGCGGTATTTTTTATAAAAAGCAACAACATACAACTTTGCCGTGCAAACGTGTCGGCAAAGGAGTTAACCGATGATTTTGCGGTATTTGCCTTGAACCAAAGCCGCTGAAAACCACCAAACGGACTATGCGTCTAATGGGTCGATAAATTGGCGTGAGTTGGACGAACGACAATTTTCATCACCCCTACTTTTTACAAAGGCGGTTGTAACAACGTTGCTGAAAATTACCAAACGCACTCTGTGCGGTTTAATGCTATTGAGAAGTTAATGCAAGCAAGGTCTTCGGGCTGAGTCGTAAATCCTTGAAGTACCTTGCGACCCGAATTAAAAAAGAAGAGATTTCATTTGGGAGAGGATTTTCTTTTCGCGGCGTGAAACCTGAACCTGAGTCATATCAAGCCGGGCGGCGGTTTCTACCTGGGTTTTGTTTTGGAAATATCTCAAAAAAATAAGCTTTCTGTCCTCAGGCTCAAGAGTGGAGATGACCTGCCGCAGGGAAAGACGGTCGGTTATTTCTACGTCGGGAGCGTCAACCGGTATGTCAATTTGTCCGTGCCTGTCATCATCATCAGAACTGTCGGTAAGACTTATCGGCGGAAGTGCAACTCCCAAAGCAAGAGTGACCGCCTCCTCCGTTTCGCCGGAAAGCTCGCAAAGCTCGCTTACCGTCGGCTCTCTGCCCTTTTCAAGTAAAAATTTCTCCCTGTCGCGCTGTAATCGCATAGAAAGCTCTTTTATGCTCCGCGATACCTTGACCGTTCCGCCGTCACGGAAAAGCCGCTTTATCTCTCCGAGTATCACCGGTACAGCGTAGGTTGAAAATTTCACTCCCCGCTCCGGGTCAAAAGCCTTCGCCGCTTTAACAAGACCCATACAGCCCGCACCGTAAAGATCATCGTATTCTATTCCTCTGTTTCGGAAACGATTGGCGCAGAGATGAACAAGACCAAGGTTTTCCTCCGCAAGAGGCGTGCTGATCCTGTCGCCCATATTACAGCTTTCTGGACTTCAGCTTTTTTTCGAGGATAAGAGTAGTCCCCTCTCCGGGCTTGCTTTTGACCCTTACTCTGTCCATAAAGCTTTCCATGACCGCAAAGCCAAGTCCTGCCCGTTCCTCCTCCGGCGCGGTAGTAAAAAGCGGCTGCATAGCCTGTTCGACATCGGCAATGCCACAGCCCTTGTCCCTTATCTTTATGTAAACCTGTCGGTCGTCGTAGATCTTTATCTGCAAAAGTATTTCACCTAAGCAGTCGCGGTAGCCGTGAACGATCGCATTGGTCACTCCCTCCGACACTGCGGTCTTGACGTCCGCAAGTTCGTCGATCTGCGGGTCAAGCTGAGTAAGGAAACCGCTGACTGCAATTCTAGCAAAGCGCTCATTTTCAGAATAACTGGGAAAGCAGACCTTTATCTCATTTATAGGTTTCCGCTTCAATTTCATCACTCTCCTTTATTTTATCGTCCTCCGCAACCTCTTCGGACGTTTCCTTTTCCTCTTCGGAGTTTTTCTGCACGGTATAGGAGGAAATATCGGTGATTATCCTCGTTAGCCGATGTATGCCTGCAAGCTGTAAGACCTTGCGTATATATGCCGGCGGATTGGCAACGACTACCTCTCCGTCCATTTCCGACATTATCTTGTATCTTCCCATAACAAGCCCTATCCCTGAACTGTCCATAAAAGTGACCTCCGAAAAGTCCAGAACAAGCACAAGCGGATTGGCGTTTCTTATAGCCTTGTCGATCTCTCCGCGAAAGTATTTGGCGGTATGGTGATCAATGTCGCCGCATATCTTTGCAACAAGGGCGCGTTTTGACGGATATCCTTGTATCTCTACATTCATTTTTATCAGTCCTTTCGTTTATTTATCCGTTAATACAAGTCTACCACGCCCCCCTCACATATTTTGTCGTTTTTTAGTTCGTTTTTTTTAATTCGGGGTGCAAGGTACTTCAAGGAGTTACAACTCAGCCCTCTTTTCTTAATTCGGGTCGATAGGTACTTCAAGAATTTACGACTCCGCCCGAAGACCTCGCTTGTGTGGTCTTTTCCATAGCATTAAACCGTACATAGTCCGTTTGGTGGTTCTTCCACTACGTTGTTTCAACGCTCAAATGAATTGTAGGGGGTAGATGAAAATTTTCGGTCGGCTAAATCCCATTTATCGCCATGTTAGATACTCAATCCGTTTTACTACTACATACCGTTCCGCCTTTGTCAATCATTCCTCACTCTACAATAACCCGTTTTTTTACGCACATTTCTATACGATTTCCACAATTCATCACCACAAAACTTGTGCAAACAAATGATTTATCTTTTAATTTGACAACATTTCAGTAATTGTTGCATAAAAAACGCAACTTTTCTCGCCCCACATATTATAAATAGAAACCTTTTAATTCGAGTTTAATCGTACTGAGTTCGTTAGGAACGTCAAATTGTCGTAAAGCAGTCAAATGATAATCGTCATCGTTTCCTACACGTTTTTTCGTGCCTTGAAACAACAATGTTGAAAATCATTGGGCAAACAAAAAATTAACCGAACAATGTAGGCATTGTTCCCGACACAATTTTTTGAACCTTGAATCAACGTTGTTGAAAACCGCCAACCTAACTAAGCACGGCTTAGTTTTCCAACAAAGTTGCTGAAAACAACCAAACGGATTATGTGCGGTTTAGTGCTATGGAGAAGCCTCTGCAAGCGAGGTCTTCGGGCTGAGTCGTAACTCCTTGAAGTACCTTGCGACACGAATTAAAAAAATTGTTCCGAATCCGTTCTTTCGTCGGTCAAAGTTGCGTGGAGGTCTTGGGGAATTCGATGGGAAATTCTGTCCTGCCGCTCCTTTCCGCTCCGTAAGAACACTCAGCTTGACAATTGAATATTGCGAATTAGGAATGATTGACAAAAACTGAACGCTGTAGAAAAACTACCAAACACACAACAAGTCTAACGGGGAGATAAATTACCGTGAGTTAGTCGAAAGGCAATTTTCACCAGCCCCTACATTTATATAATCGGTTACACCAACGTTGTGAAAAACCACCAAACGCACTCCGTGCGGTTTAATGCTATGTAAAAGACCACACAAGCGAGGTCTTCGGGCGGGAAAAGTTACTCCCAGAAGTACCTTGCACCCCGAATTAAAAAACCACCAAACGGACTTTGTACGGTTTAGTGCTATGGAGAAGCCTCTGCAAGCGAGGTCTTCGGGCTGAGTTGTAACTCCTTGAAGTACCTTGCGACACGAATTAAAAAGAACGACCCGAATTAAAAAAGAGTGGACAAGGGGGGAAAGTTGTGGTATAATTATTTAATAATATGTATTTATCAGAGGAGAGTAAAAATGATAACAGTTTCAAACGTAAGTCTTTCATTCGGCGGCCAGCTTCTTTTCAAAGACGTTGACCTAAAATTCACCAACGGCAACTGCTATGGTATTATCGGAGCGAACGGCGCAGGGAAATCCACATTTCTGAAAATTCTCTGCGGAGAGATCGAACCGACTACCGGCGAGGTCGTTATCTCCAAGGAGGACAGGCTTTCGGTTCTTCGGCAGGACCACTTCGCCTTTGACGAGTACACAGTGCTTGAAACGGTAATAATGGGCAATAAACGCCTCTATGAGATAATGAAGGAAAAAGACGAGCTTTACGCCAAGGAGGACTTCACCGAGGAGGACGGCGACAGAGCCGGCCGGCTTGAAAGCGAGTTTGCCGAGCTTAACGGCTGGGAGGCTGAGGCGGACGCTTCCAAGCTTATCCAAGGGCTCGGTCTGCCCGAGGAGATACTCTATTCTCAAATGTCAAGCCTTTCCGGTAACGAAAAGGTTAAGGTACTTCTTGCGCAGGCTCTTTTCGGCAATCCGGATATAATTATGCTGGACGAGCCTACGAACCACCTGGATATCGACGCAATCAACTGGCTTGAGGATTTTCTTGCGGACTATTTCGGAACAGTTCTCGTCGTTTCCCACGACAGACATTTCCTTAACAACGTATGCACCCATATCGTGGATATAGACTACACCAAGATAAAAATGTATGTGGGCAACTATGAGTTCTGGTATGAATCTTCCCAGCTTATGCAGAGAATGATAAAGAATCAGAACAAGAAGGCTGAGGAAAAAATAAAAGAACTTCAGGAATTTATCAGCCGTTTCTCCGCAAACAAATCAAAGTCCAAGCAGGCAACGGCAAGAAGAAAACTGCTTGATAAACTCACCGTCGAGGAAATGCCTGCCTCATCAAGAAAGTATCCGTTTATCGGATTTAATATGGACAGGGAGCTTGGAAAGGACGTGCTGAAAGTCAACGGCATCTCAAAGACTGTTGACGGCGAAAAGCTTTTGAATAACGTTTCCTTCACTCTCGGCAGAACAGATAAAGTGGCGTTTATCGGCGAGTCGGAGCAGGCTATCACAATGCTGTTCAAAATACTTGCCGAGGAGGTCGAGCCTGATGAGGGTACTGTCAAGTGGGGCGTTTCAACCTCACGTTCTTATTTCCCGATAGACAATTCAGCCTACTTCAACGATAACGACGAGAGCATCGTTGACTGGATAAGAAAATATTCCACATCAGAGGTAACGGACACATATCTGCGCGGATTTTTAGGCAAGATGCTTTTCTCGGGCGACGAGATATACAAGCCCGTCAAGGTGCTTTCGGGAGGAGAAAAGGTAAGATGTATGTTCAGCCGTATGATGCTTTTTGGCTCGAACGTTATCATGCTTGACAGGCCGACAAACCACCTCGATCTTGAATCCATTACGGCGGTAAATAACGGTCTGTGCGATTTCAAGGGCGTTGTCATCTTCGCTTCCCATGACCACGAGATAGTTCAGACGGTGGCAAACAGAATAATTGAGATCACTCCCGACGGCTGTATAGACAGACAGGGAACGTATGAGGAATTTCTCGACTGGCGCCGTGAACGCGGCATGAAATCGTTCGTAGAATAATTTTTTTAATTCGGGTCGCAAGGTAGTGCAGGAAATAACTGTGCCGCCCGAAGAATAGGCTTGCATAATTTTTCCCATAGCATTAAACCGTACAGAGTGCGTTTGGTTGTTTTTCTGCAACTTTGTTGAAAAACTAAATCGTACTTTGTTAGTTTGGCGTTTTTCATTTTACGTTGATGTGACTTTAGTTTTATCAATGTGATAGAAGAACACCAAAACGCCAAAGTACGGTTTAGTGCTAGGTACGGTTTACGACCAAACCTATCCTCGGGCTACAAAATAGAATCGCCCGCAGGCAGCTGCGACCCGAATTAAAAAGAAGAGGTGAGAAGATATGGCAAAGATGAAAGATGTTACCGTAAGAGGGTATAACGAATACGATGTGCCGGCAATGGCTGAGATATGGAACGAAGTTGTCGAAAAAGGCGACGCCTTTCCGCAGAAAGAAACCCTCGATCACGAGGAGGCAAAGAAGTTTTTTGCTCAGCAGACATTCTGCGGAGTTGCCGAGTATAAGGGCGAAACGGTGGGAATGTATATACTTCACCCCAACAACGTCGGCAGGTGCGGACATATAGCCAACGCAAGCTATGCGGTGAAAAAGGACTGCCGGGGAAAGGGCGCAGGAAAAGTACTGGTGGAGCATTGCCTTTTTATTGCTAAACAGAAGGGCTTTCGCGTTTTGCAGTTCAACGCCGTCGTGGCGACCAATACTGCGGCGATAAAGCTTTATGAATCGCTGGGCTTTGTAAGGCTGGGAACAGTTCCGCAGGGCTTTGAAAATAAGGAAGGCGTTTTTGAGGATATTATATTATTTTATCACACACTTTAAGGCAACACCGCACAACTACCGCCTAACGGCTTTGTGTACGTCTAACTTGCCAATTTTCCGTTATCTTACACAGAAACTCCTTGAAAGACGCAAGTATTCCTGCGTCGTTTCTATACAATCTAACGAAAATTTTTCTGCGTTATCCGCACTCAATAGTTGTGCTGTGTTGTCTTAATGAAATAGGTAGAAAGGTGAAAAGAGTATGTTAAAAGTAGCTAATATTTTTTCAAATGATATGGTTCTTCAGAGGGATAAGAACATCGCCGTTTGGGGACTCGGAAACAACGGTGCAACGGTAGTCGTTACACTTAACGGCAAGACCGCTTATGCAAAGGTAAAGGACGGAAAATGGAAAGCAGTTCTGCCTCCTATGCCTGCGGGCGGAGAATATGAAATGACCGTGACCGACGGCGTAACAGAAAAAAAGTTCTGCCGCGTTATGATAGGCGAGGTGTGGCTCTGCGGAGGACAGTCCAATATGGAGCTGGAGATACATACGTCAAAAAACGGCGAGGAGGTTCTGAAAAACCTTACCCCCGACTGCAACGTCCGTTTTTACTACACTCAGAAAAAGGGCTATATGGACGAAATGTTCTATGAGGACGAAAACAACACTGCTTGGGCTCAGGCCTCTCCCGAAAATTCAAGAGCGTGGAGTGCGGTGGGATTTTACTTTGCAAGAAAACTGGCTAAGGACCTCGGCGTGACGGTCGGTCTTATCGGCTGTAACTGGGGCGGAACGTCGGCTTCGGCATGGGTTGACAGAAAAACTCTGGAAAACGACGCCGAGATAAAAAGTTACATAGACGAATACGACGAGAAGATAAAGGGCAAGGATTTTAACGAACAGCTTGCAGAGTACCGTGAGTATGAGAAATACAACGACGAATGGTATAACAAATCGCTGGAGGTCTATAAGGAAGACCCTAAGGCAAGCTGGGACAAGGTCTGCGAGATCTGCGGCGAAAACAAGTGGCCGGGTCCGATGTGCGCGGTCAATCCATACAGACCTGCAGGGCTTTATGAAACTATGCTGATGAGGGTCTGTCCGTATACGCTTAAAGGTTTCCTTTATTATCAGGGCGAATCCGACGACCACAAGCCCGACAGCTATTACAAGCTGTTCACCTCGCTTATCAGGCTCTGGAGAGAAAAATGGGGCGATGACGAACTTCCGTTTATAATGGTACAGCTGCCGATGTTCAAGTACGCTAAAGACCCTGATTACAAGCACTGGTGCAAGATAAGAGACGCTCAGATGAGAGCGTTCAGAACTGTGAAAAATACTGGTATTGCTGTGATCTCGGACTGCGGAGAGCTTGACAACATTCACCCTACGGACAAAGAGCCTGTCGGCGAAAGACTTTGTTTGCAGGCTGAAAAGCTGTTCTACGGTATGGACGTAAAAGCGTTCGGCCCGCTTTACCGTTCTCATGTTTACAAGGACGGCGGAATTGAAATAAGCTTTGACCATGCGGAAAACGGTTTTGTCGTCAAGGGCGAGGCTCAGGGCTTTGAGCTTGCGGGCGACGACGGAGAATTCTTTGAAGCCAAGCCCGAAATAAGAGACGGCAGGATATTTGTCAAATCAGACAAGGTGTCAGAGCCTGTGTATGTAAGATACAACTGGTTCAACTACTGCGACGTGACCCTTTTCAACGAAACGGGAATACCGCTTGCACCGTTCAACACCATGCCGAACCGGACATGATAATTTTATAGAAGCGCTGTGGCTTTTTATTAACAAGGCTAGTGCTTTGAGGTATAATGAGTGCTGAGGAAAATAGGAATTTAGGAGTGTAATAAAAATGTTTAATCTAAAAAAAGAAACATTGAAAAAGAATATATTTTTAATATTATGTATAATATTTTGCATTCTAACTTTTGTTGGAGCAATTTTATGTTTTATGGGTAAAGTAAATAATGCAGGATATGCTGTTATACCAATGCTTATAGAATTAGTCTTTAATTCATTGTATAGAAATAGTAAAAAAGCAATAGAAGAAAACATAAAGTAATTGCTAAATTCTTATTTATACGAATAGTATAATAAGCCCGGAAACGGTTTGTCGTAACCGATTCCGGGCTATATTTTTTTGAAATACCTTACGACAGAATATCGTGAATGGGGAATGAGAAATTAGGAATGAGGAATTGTTGACAAATGCGGAACATTGTTGTACCATACATTTATGGGAATATTTACATAAAGCATTATGAAAACCACCAAACGGACTATTGTAGAATGAGGAATGATTGACAAAGACGGAATATTGCGCAGAAATAACAATACGGACTACGGTATTGAGGGACGTTGAATTGTCGTGAGTTAGTCGAACAACAATTTTCGCCGTCCCCTACATAGCGATTACAACAATATTGGAGAAGAATAACCAGACGGACTTTGTACGGTTTAATGCTATGTACGGTTTACGATCAAACAGATCTTCGGGCGGGAAAATAAAAGTTCCCGCAGGCAGCTGCGACCCGAATTAAAAAAGAAAAAAGGACTTGTTTTTTGGAGAAAGGTGTGGTATAATTACTAAGTATACTTGGTTGAAGGCTGTAGGATCTATGGCTTGAATAGAAAGGGATCGGTATGAATAAGATTTATGATCTCGGTATCGACGTTGGCTCGACTACCGTAAAAACTGTGATACTCGACAACGGCGAGTTCATTTACGATAAGTATGAAAGACATTTTTCAAAGGTCCGTGAAACTGTGGCTCAGCAGCTGCGCGCTATCAGAGAACTTTATCCCGATGATAAGTTCAGGATCGCAATTACAGGCTCGGCAGGTCTGGGCATTGCCGAGGCGAGCGGAATCTCCTTTGTTCAGGAGGTTTATTCCGCTTTTATCGCCGTAAATAAAAAATACCCCGAAGCCGACGTGGTGGTGGAGCTTGGCGGAGAGGACGCGAAGATCATCTTCCTTACAGGCGGTGTGGAGCAGAGAATGAACGGTTCCTGCGCAGGCGGCACAGGCGCGTTTATCGACCAGATGGCAGGACTTCTCGGAGTTACTCCGGACGAAATGAACGACCTTGCGCTGAAAGCGGAGAAAACCTATCCGATAGCGTCACGATGCGGAGTTTTCGCAAAGTCGGACATTCAGCCTCTGCTCAATCAGGGCGCTAAGAAAGAAGATATTTCCGCCTCTATTTTCCAGGCGGTGGTCGATCAGACCGTTTCCGGTCTGGCTCAGGGAAGAAAGATCGCAGGAACGGTGCTTTTCCTCGGCGGCCCGCTTACATATCTCAGCGCACTGAGAAAGGCGTTTCGGACTACTCTTAATCTTGACGAGGAACACGCCGTGCTTCCGGAAAAATCCTCCTGCTATATGGCTTACGGTGCGGCTCTTCACGCAGACACGCTTGCGGATGAAATGACTGTCAACGAGGCTATAGAAAAGATCGTCAACGCAAAGGCTACCGATAATATCGTGGTGGGCAAGCCGCTTTTTGCCGACCGTGAGGACTATGCGGCGTTCGTGGAAAGACACAGAAAGTCCGACCTTAAATACGAGGATATAAGAACATACGAGGGCGACGCATATCTCGGAATCGACGCAGGCTCGACTACCACGAAGCTTGTGCTTATCACTCCGGACGGAAAACTGCTTTATCAGCACTACTGCTCAAACAAGGGGCAGCCGCTGGATATTATTGCCGCAAAGCTGGAGGAGATATATAATCTTGCAGGACCTAAGCTGAACATAAAGGCATCGGCGGTTACGGGCTACGGCGAGGACCTTATAAAGGCGGGTCTGGGCGTTGATTACGGTATCGTTGAAACTGTGGCACATTATAAGGCGGCGGCTTATTTCTGCCCTGACGTTGACTTTATCATCGACATCGGCGGACAGGACATCAAATGCTTTAAGATAAAAAACAACGCAATCGACAGCATAATGCTGAACGAAGCGTGCTCTTCGGGCTGCGGCTCGTTTATACAGACCTTTGCGGGAGCAATGGGTTACGATATTGCAGAGTTCGCAAGGCTCGGTCTGTTTGCAAAAGCTCCTGTAGAGCTTGGTTCAAGATGCACCGTGTTTATGAATTCCTCCGTTAAGCAGGCGCAGAAGGACGGAGCGTCCGTTGAGGATATTTCAGCAGGACTTTCTTCGTCTATCATCAAGAACGCAGTTTATAAGGTAATCAGAGCTAAGTCTATCGATGAGCTTGGAAAGAATATTGTAGTTCAGGGCGGTACGTTTCTTAACGACGCCGTACTGCGCTCCTTTGAGATCGAGCTGGGCAGAGATGTTATCAGACCGGCTATCGCAGGACTTATGGGAGCATTCGGCTGTGCGCTTTTTGCAAAGGAGAAATCTCAGGGCACACTCGAAAGATCGGGAGTGCTTAACAAGGCTCAGCTTGAGGAATTTGCATACAATTCAAGAGCCGTTCAGTGCGGAGGATGCGGAGCGCACTGCAATCTCACTATCATAAACTTTAACGACGGCCGCCGTTTCGTATCGGGCAACCGCTGTGAAAAGGGTGCAGGCATAAAGATATCAGACAGAACGGAAAACATGATAGAATACAAGTATAACAAAATTCTGTCCTATGAAAACAACAAGCCTGATAAGCCGCTGGCAAGAGTGGGACTTCCGCTGGCGCTGTCCTATTATGACCTTATGCCGTTTTTCTCGACACTGCTCACAAGTCTGGGCTTTGAGGTGGTGCTGTCGGAGGAGTCTACCAGAGAAACCTACTACAAGGGACAGCAGACCATTCCGTCGGATACGGTGTGCTACCCTGCCAAGATATGTCACGGGCATATCGAAAGCCTGCTTGAAAAGGGCGTGGACTTCATATTCTATCCCTGCATGAGCTACAATGCGGACGAGGGTCAATCGGACAACCATTATAACTGCCCTGTGGTGGCTTACTATCCGGAGCTTCTGAAAGCTAACAACGACAAGCTGAACAACGATAATTTTATTTCCCCGTATCTTGACATAAACATCAAAAAGCACGTTGCAAAGGCAATGTCGAGAGCGCTTTCCAAGTACGGCATTACTCCGAAGAAGGTACTTGACGTGCTTAACAAGGCTTACTCTGAGCAGGTAAGATACCGCAGGGACATTGAGGCAAAGGCTCAGGAGATAATCAAAGAGGCAAGAGCAAAGGGACAGAAGATAATCGTTCTTGCAGGAAGACCGTATCACATAGATCCGGAGATAAATCACGGCATACACAAGCTTATCGCATCGCTGGGCTTTGCGGTCATCACCGAGGACAGCGTTGCAATGAAAGCAGACACTCCCGCCCTTGACGTGCTTAATCAGTGGACCTATCATTCAAGGCTTTACAGAGCCGCTGAGTATGTCTGCGAAAATGAGGATATGCAGCTTGTACAGCTTGTATCTTTCGGCTGTGGTATCGACGCTGTTACTACCGACGAGGTAAGGGCGATACTGGAGGAAAAAGGCAAGCTTTACACTCAGCTTAAAATAGACGAGATAACTAACCTCGGCGCGGCAAAGATAAGGCTCAGGTCGCTTGCCGCCGCTCTTGAAGAAAAGGAAGCAAGCGCAAAAACTAAGGAGGCAATATGATGGCTGAGGAAAGAATACACGGCTCAGGCTCAGACAGAGTCAAGAGGTCATATTTTGACAAGTCGAGGAGAGAGGAATACACCATTCTTATTCCCGATATGCTCCCCATACATTTCAAGCTTATAATGGCGATATATAAAAAATACGGATACAATATGGAGCTTTTGCAGAACTGCTCCAGAAACGTCATTGACGAGGGGCTTAAGAACACTCACAACGACGCCTGCTATCCTGCTCTGCTGGTCATAGGACAGTTTATGGACGCACTGAAGAGCGGAAAGTATGACCTTGAGCATACGGCGCTGCTTATGTCCCAGACGGGAGGCGGCTGCCGTGCATCAAACTACATTCATCTTATCAGAAAGGCGCTTTCATCGCAGTTTCCGCAGATACCTGTGCTTTCGCTGAATTTCAGCGGACTTGAAAAGGACGCGTCTATCGACATTACTCCGGCTATAGCAATGAAGCTGATATTTGCCGTGCTTTACGGCGATATGCTTATGCTGCTGTACAATCAGTGCAAGCCGTACGAGGTGAAGGCAGGCTCTACAGACGAACTGCTCGCAAGGTGGCAGCATCGCCTTGGAAAGCTTTTTGACACGCCCGGCAAATATATGAACACAAAGCGGATATACAATGCTATGCTTAAGGATTTTGCGGCTCTGCCGAAAAACAAGGTGAAAAAGCCGAAAGTCGGAATCGTGGGAGAGATATATGTTAAATACTCGCCGCTTGCAAACAATCACCTTAACGAATTTTTGCTTTCGGAGGGCTGTGAGCCGAATGTTCCGGGGTTGCTTGATTTTGTGCTTTACTGCGCATCGGACGCTATCAACGATGAAAAGCTTTACGACAAAAAAACAAGCCGCACCCTGCTTTTCGGTATAGGCTACGACATTCTTTACAAATTCCAGAAACAGCAGATAAAGATAATCAATCGGCACGGAGTTTTCCAGCCTCCTCATGATTTCGAGCACCTCAGAAAGTGCGCTGACAAGTATATCAGCCAAGGGGTTAAAATGGGCGAGGGCTGGCTTATCACTGCCGAAATGGCGGCGCTTGCCGAGACAGGCACTAAGAACATCATCTGCGCTCAGCCTTTCGGCTGTCTGCCCAACCACATTGTTGCAAAGGGAATGTCCAGGACGATCAAAGAGGCATATCCGAACGCTAACATTGTTGCTATCGACTATGATCCGGGAGCCACCAAGGTAAACCAGGAAAACCGCATAAAGCTCATGCTTGCCAACTCTGTTTTTTAATTTTTTTTTAATTCGGGTCGATAGGTACTTCAAGGAGTAACGACTCAGCCCGAAGACCTCGCTTGCAGGAGCTTTTCCATAGCATTAAACCACACAGAGTGCGTTTGGTGGTTTTCAGCGATGTTGTTGTAACCTTTTTTAATTCGGGTCGATAGGTACTTCAAGGAGTAACTTTTCCCTCCCGAAGACCTCGCTTGCAGGAGCTTTTCCATAGCATTAAACCGCACAGAGTGCGTTTGGTGGTTTTCAGCGATGTTGTTGTAACCTTTTTTAATTCGGGTCGATAGGTACTTCAAGGAGTAACTTTTCCCGCCCGAAGACCTCGCTTGCAGGAGTTTCTCAATAGCATTAAACCGCACAAAGTCCGTTT
>JAETQO010000026.1 GCA_021770655.1 Ruminococcus sp.
TGGTACTTGGTTACTGCATAGCCCTCGGGGAGGTCTACTGCTTCTAACTTGTAGCCTGCAAGATAAGTCTTGTCCTCTACGACTACGCTTGTTTCAAGCTTTGTGAATTCGTACTTGCCGTTTTCGTCCGTTGCGGCGATCTGCGGTTCGTATGATTCGTCTAGCTTCCACTCGCCGTCGTAGTAGTATCTGTGAAGCTTTACTTCTACGTCCTTGATTCCCTTTTCATCTTCGTCCTGAGAACCGTTGTAGTTCTCGTCGTTCCAGATGATTCCGCTGATTGTTGTCTGCTCTATCTTCGTCAATCCGCCGTCGTTTCCGCTGTGAGATTCAGCCTTTACTATGTCGTACTTTGTTCCGTCCACAGTTCTTATGCTGTGCTCGTTTGCGTTCTCGTCCGCTTTGACTGCGATGATGATATACTCGTCATCTTCTGTGAGTTTCAGCGTTCCCGGTTCAAGGTCACTGTCCTTGGTTTTATCCTTATCCGCGTGGTACTTGGTTACTGCATAGCCCTTCGGCAAATCGGTAACTTCAAGTTTGTAGCCTGCGAGATAGGTTTGTCCGTCTACTTCTACGCTTGTTTCAAGCTCCGTGAATTCGTACTTGCCGGTTTCGTCGGTCTTGACTGTAATCGGTTCGTATGATTCGTCTAGCTTCCACTCGCCGTCGTAGTAGTATCTGTGAAGCTTTACTTCTGCGTCCTTGATTCCCTTTTCGGTTTCCTCATGTACTCCGTTGTAGTTCTCGTCGTTCCAGATGATTCCGCCGATTGTTGTCTGCTCTATCTTCGTTAGTCCGCCGTCGTTTCCGCTGTGAGATTCAGCCTTTACTATGTCGTACTTTTCTGTTCCGACTGTTCTTATGCTGAACTCGTTTGCGTTCTCGTCCGCTTTGACTGCGATGATGATATACTCCTCATCCTCCGTGAGCTTCAGCGTTCCCGGTTCAAGGTCGCTGTCCTTGGTTTTATCCTTATCCACGTGGTACTTGGTTACTGCATAGCCCTCGGGGAGGTCTACTGCTTCTAACTTGTAGCCTGCAAGATAAGTCTTGTCCTCTACGACTACGCTTGTTTCAAGCTTTGTGAATTCGTACGCTGGATTTCGGTTAGTCCGCCGTTAATGTTATTAACTACACGATGTGTAGCAGGCAGATATGTTTCATCTCCGACTGTAACAGTATACTGGTCGGTGCTGTCGCCTTCATCAAGCAAGCACGCAAGAATGATATGCTCTCCCTTTTGGGTCATATTGCCGTTTTCAGCATTAATGTTGCTGTGTAAGCGATACTTGGTCAAATCATCTCCGAATATTCTGAATTTTGTAACAGCATAATCCGCAGGAATACTCTCAAGATCAACCGCTATTTTATAGCCGTATAATCTCTTTTCGTTGTTCTGATCTTCTACCTTTCCGTGATCCTTGGCAACATGAACATTAAGTTCCGAGAATTCATAATAACCTGAATCGGCATCTGCATAGGTTTCTCTTTTGAACTCTTCATCGGCTGTCCACTTTCCTGTTTCATAATCATAAATATCACGGGTCAAAATGATCTTGACAGGTTCATGTACAGAGCCCTCTTTTTCATATTCATACACGCCGTCGTAATTTTCATCATCCCAGATATATCCTGAGATCATTGTCGTATCCTGTCGCTTTACACCTGCGTCATAGTGACCTACCGATGTTCCGACGGCAACGTCAACAGTGATCGCAGAATCCTTTGTATTCTTAACAGTCTGTACTGCTGCACTGTTGTATTCACCGTCTGTTCCTGCCGTAGGTTCTGCCGCCGCAACGATGTACTCATCAGAGGTTGTAAGATTCATACTTCCTATCATAAGATCGCTGTCAACCGTAGGATCGTCACCCACGTGATGTTTTGTTGCAAGATAGGGTCCGTGAGCGTTTCTCAGATAAAGCTTGTACCCTGCCGCATAGCATTTTCCGTTTACATCGACTGCTGTCGGCAGATCTTCAAACTTGTAAACTCCCGCTCCGCTTGTCGTTACTGAAGCGAGCGCTGTCTTTGACAGTATCCATTCAGAACCATTATAGTAGTATTGATCTGCAACAACGATAATTCCGCTTATAGCTTGCAGATCTTCATCGGTATAATCAAATATATTGTCATTCTGTATACCGTCATAGTTCAGATCTACCCAGGCTCTGCCGTCTATCGAACCCGACGCGATAGGTGCAAATCCTGCGTCATAACCGCTTACATCAGATTTTCTCAGAATGTCACAGCCTTCTACTTTATAAGGCGCATTTGCATAATTCTGAACATCGTCTTCGACCGACATTCCTACCGTAAAGACATTTTCGGAAGCATTTGTCAAATAATTTGTTTCATAGAGCAGGTCGTTATCCTGTACTCCGTTATTTTGCCTGTATCTTGTTATTACATAATTCTCAGGAACATTTCCGTCAAATTTCAGTCTGTAATAACACAAATGTGTTTTGCCGTTAACGTTCACAAACGTTGGCACGCCGCTGAATTTATAAATTCCCGCATCGTTGGAAACTGCCGATACCTCAGCGTGTCCGTCCTTATCGGTAAGCTTTCCGTCTGAGTTTTCATAAACTCTTACAAAATTCTTATTTTCAGCGTCGTAGTAATACTTTTCAAGAAGTATCTTAACGCCTGAAATTCCCGACTCTCCGTCGTCGCCGGTCTGTCTGATACCGTCATAATTTGCATCGTCCCAGACATAGCCTTGAATCTCAGCCTTTTCAACCTCTTTCAATCCGCCTGAATAACTGTCGATGTCAACTTGACCAATAATATCGTAATCAACGTCGTTGTATCTGCGAATATAATGAGACGATACTGTCTCTGTCGCTTCCGCCGCAGTTATGATATATTCATCTGTTTGAGTCATGTATACGCTGCTGTCCTGTTCGCAGTTATTTACCCACAGCTTATTGTAAACTCCGCCGGTGCCGTCGGCAATCTGAGCCGATGCTGTTACGCCGTAGGTTATATTGCCGTTTGCGTCTGTCGGGAGCTTATCAAGCTTCAGCTTATAGCCTACCAGATACCTTACCCCGTCAACTTCAACAAAGGTAGGAACATTGGTAAATGTATACTTTCCATTAACGTCTGTTACCGAGTTATTCGTTATAGCAGGAGCATCAACCTTATTCCAATTGTTACCGTCATAATAATACTGCTCCAGAATTACATTCAGCCCGCTGTGACCATTTTCCAATGCGGCGTCATATATTCCGTTATAGTTATCATCATCCCAGATCACGCCGCTTATCTCAGAAGTCATGAACTCCTTGATACCGCCGTTGTAATCGCCGGTGCTGTCCTGCTTTGTTATAATGTCATACTTGACAGTTTCGTCTCCGACTGTGTATTCGCGGACATAATAATCATTATACTGAGGTTCTTCCTTTTCTTCGCCTGTGAATTCCTCAGCCGCTCTTGCGGCAATGATATATTCGTCTGTAACAGTCATATCCAGCGTTGTATCGCTCCGCGGAACAGAAATAACGTCGCTGTCGATTCCGTTTCCGACCTTGTATTTGGTAACGGCATAGCCCTTGGGCGCCGCCTGCATTCTCAGCTTATAGCTTGCCAGGAACACCTTGTTATCCGCCGATACAGATGTCGGAACATTTGTAAATGTGTATTTGCCCTGTGCGTCTGTTTTTATTTCGGCTGTGCTTACAAACTGCCAGTTTCCGTCCGTATTAAGATAATACTTATCCAGATAAACGTTCAGTCCGCTTACACCGCTTTCTGTGCTGTCCTTAGTTCCGTCATAATTTTCATCATTCCAGATAAGACCGCTTACAGTCGCTTTTTCCACTGCCTTGATACCGCCGTTGAAGTCCTTTACAGGTTCAATTGCCGTTACAATATCGTAAGCGTTAGTTTTTTCTCCGTAGTTATAATATCTTACATACAGATCGTTATAACCCTTATCAGCACTTCCGACAGCTCCGTTTTCGGCTGTCTTTGCAAGTATGATGTATTCGCCCTTTGCGTTGAAATCAACTGAACCGCTTCCGTCGGATTTTAAGGTAGCCGCAATAAGATCGCTGTTTACTGCCGATCCCTCGACACGGTACTTTGTAACTGCATATCCCTCAGGAACGGACGCAAGTCTGAGTCTGTAGCCTGCAAGATAATCTTCATTATTTTTAGTTACATAAGTATACAGTGTTTTGAAACTATAGTTTCCCGTCTTGTCCGTAACGCTGTTCAGCGTACGGTTAAGCTGCCACTTTCCGTCCGAATCAAGATAATACTCATCAAGATAAACGTTCAGATTTGCGTAGCCGCTTTCTTTGCTGCCTTTAAGACCGTCATAGTCTGCGTCGTTCCAGATAATACCGCTTATGCTTGAAGTTTCATACATCTTAACGCCGCCGTTGTATTTATCTGTCACGTCATTCTTCACAACGCTGTCATAAGCGACCTTTTCATCGCCGTTTACATCATACAGAATATACGCATCGTTCTCAAGACCCTTTTCAGCCTTCTTGGCAACTATGAAGTAATCGCCGTCCGAAGGTGAAGTCAGATAATCCTTGACTTCATAAGTTCCGTCATAGCCTGCACCCTCCTGCTCGTTATAGGAAATCCAATCGCTGTCGATCTCCTCGCCGGAAGCCGCCTGCTTGTATCTTGTTACAGCGTATCCGCTTGGTACGCTGTCTGCCTTTATCCTGTAATATGCAAGATAGTCTGTACCGTCCGATACCACATGAGTAGGAACCTTGCTGAACGTATATCTGCCCAAAGCCGCTTTTACAGCTGATGTTTTGACTGTATTGCTGTATCCGCCGACCTTAATAAACTTGCCGTCCTTTTTGTAATACTGCTCAAGAGTAATACTTACATTAGCCAGTCCGTTTTCCTTTGCGTCCTTGATACCGTTGTAGTTTGTATCCTCCCATATCATACCGGAAACTGTGGAGTATTCACGCTGTTTAAGACCTGCGTCCATACCCTCCAGACCTCTCGCTTTGATAAGGTCGTAATACATGGTCTTATTTTCCTTGGTATCGTAATTCTTAATGTTTGTTTGGCAAACATACTTGTAGTTATAATCGGTATAGCCCTCGTCTGCGTCGGAATTATTTCCCTCCTTTGCCTTCTGCGCAATGATAACATACTCGTTGTCATCTTCAAAGACTGTGAGCGGAATATTCGCTGTACGCTGGCTGTCCTCTTCACCATTATCGTCGATCACATACAGCTTACTGTAAACAGTGTCCTTATCCTTATCGTTCCAGTATTTTGTTGCCGCATAATCGCTCGGAAGATTCTTGAAGCTTACCTTATAGCCTGCCAGATACTTTTCGCCGTCAACCGCAACGTATGTAGGAAGCTTATCAAATGAATAAGTTCCTGTCTTTGTTGTGATCTCCTTAAAGCTCTTCGAAGCATTAGAGTCTACCCATTTGCCACTGTTGAACTCATCAGGCTGATAATAATACTGCTCCAATACGACTGTTACATTAGATGTAAAGAGTTTTTCATTTTCTTCATCATAAACACCGTCGTATTCCGTATCGTTCCAGATCATACCGCTGATAGAGGACGTTTCAAACTCCTTAACGCCTCCGTCAAAGCCGTCATAATCTACAGCCTTGATATAATCGTATGCGTAATCGTGATTCTTGCCGCTTTCGTTCAAAAGGTAATCATCATAGATAATATACTCTTCAAAATAAGTATTGCCTTCAAAGTCCGAAGCTGTTTCTTCCTTGCTGTGCTCAGCTGTGATGAAATAATCTCCGTCGCTTGGCGAAGTGAGATAGCTTTCAATGTCATAATCAGTGTAACCTGCTCCGTTCTGGGAATTTTCTGAGATCAGGTGGCTGTCGATAACATTTACATTTTCAAGCTCGCCGTTCTGCTTATAGCGTGTGACCGCGTAATTCTCATAGCCCTTCGGCAGACTGTTAAGCTTTAATCTGTAATGAGCAAGGATCTTACGTCCGTTAAGCTCAATGTAGGTAGGAACGTCCGTGAAAGTATACCTACCGTTCTTATCCGTCTTGACCTTAACTGGATAGTTATCCTCTACAGTAACCGCTGTACCGTCAATTTCGATTTGCTCGCCTTTGACTATCTTTTTATACTCGCCGCCCAGATCAATATACATCTCCAACCGGATCTCAGCGCCCTCGATGCCCTTTTCATAGAACGAACCGTCCTCGGACTTGTTCATGATACCGTCGTAATCGTAATCGGCATTATACTCGCCCTCGGCGTTCACTCCGTTATCGTCCCAGATATAACCGCTTACAACAGATGTTTCTATCTTTGTAAATCCGCCGTTATAGTCCAGAAGTCTTTGAGCATTGCCCATATTATAGTAGAACACTTTATTGTCCTTATCCGTATACTCTGCTATGCTGGTGTTGGTATCAATTCCGTCGGAGTTTTTCTTCTGACCGGCAATGATTATCATATCATCACTGTAATTGTAATTGCTGTACTCTCCGGCAGGTTCGCCGTTTTCGTTATAATCCGTCCAATCGTCGCCGATAAGGTAATACTTCATATCACCCTTATAGTAAATATCGCTGTTTTCGGTTGAACGATCTTTCGTATACTGCTTATACTTGGTTATTGCGTAATTCTTATACAGTTCCTCATTTTTTTCGGGGTCTACCATGAGTCTGTAACCCATAAGATACATTTTGCTGTCATCAGGCTTATTATAGTAGGACATGACATTCTGGAAAACATATGAACCGGACTCTGCGGTCTTTATGAACCTGTCTTTTCCTTCAATGTAATTCCATTTGCCGTCGTCATAGTAATACGACTTGAGAGTAACTGTAACATTTCCGATACCCTTTTCAAAGGTATCCATGATACCGTTATAATTTTCATCGTCCCAGATCCAGTTTCCTAAGAAACCTCTTCCGCCGTTTACAAAGCCGAGGGAAATGCTGTTGTTTATCTTAAAGCTCTGTCCGTCGTCTTCATATATAGGCTTTCCGTCGCTGTCCAAAGTCGGCCCTGTTAGGAACGGCTTGGTTCTGAACGTTCCGACTACCATTGAAATATCATTATCATCATCGGCCGCCAAAGGATCGTTGTGAAGAGTAAACGGTGAAGGCTTTAACGGGGTTTTCGTTTCATTCTTAGCCACAACGACATAGTTCTTATTCGGATACAGTCTGAACGAATAATATCCGCCTTTCTTTGTGGTGAATTCTGCCTTGTTTCCGTCGCCGTCAACTGCGACTTCCTTAGAAATATTTCCGTCGTCGTCAACTTCATACATTGCAACATAAATGTTATCAAGCTTTTCTTCGCTCTCTTCCATTATACCGTTGCTGTTAATAACGGTTTCATTGTTTTCTTCCGTTTTGGTCTCGTCAAGCCAAGTGTATCCGCCGTAGGTATACGCTCTGGAAACGCCCAGCATATACGATGTCATACCGAGATCGTACTCTTCATGATTTGCATATCTATCCGTGACCGTTGATTGATCGCTGTCATCAACAACCGGGTCGACCTTAACAGGCACGGTAGTCTGAACTACAAGTTTTCCTTCTTTAGAAATAGCAGCAGTCTGAGTCATTGCGTCTTTCGTTACGGAGCTGTTCTCATTAGCAGGAGTTCCGTTGTAAACGACTTCGCCGTCTCTGTATACCATTATCGGAGTTTTTGTATCTCCAAGCTCTCTTGTCGTTACCGAATACTGGTTGTATTCCTCCGGGAATGTATACCTGAGCAGATACTCGCCCGGCTCAAGATTTGAGAGAATGAAGTAACCCTGATTTCCGAACCAGTCGTTTTCAGTCGTGTATGTTACAGGTCCGTAAGACGTATAGCTGAACGTTTTATTTATAGGATCGCTGTAATCGTACTCTCCTGTTTCTTGGTTTATAAGCGCATAACGAGGAGTTTCCGGGTAAGGATTTGTGGTTGGATCAGGATCGGCAACAACTGCCTTTCCGTCCTTATTTACAGGATAACCTGTTTTTGTAAGAAGCTCAACGGTAACTCCGTTGATTCCCGGATCGTCCGGCTTTCCGTCAAAATCTATGTCTGTCGTAAGCTCTGTCGGCAAAGATCTGCCGTTTTCGGACTTTTCGTACTTCGCCTCATTTGTCTTTGCGTCATAGTTAAAGTCGTTCCATACATAACTTCCCAGATATCCTCTTCCCGTAGGAGCCGTTATGTAAGCGCCTGCTTTATTACTGAGAAGTACAGAATACTGTCCTCCGCCGGTTGCTGCGTCCCAATAACGTCCTGAGAAATCATTGTTCTGCGTGGTGTCTTTGACCTGTTCTGCGATCTCAGCATTATATTTGCTCTGATTTTTCTCTTCAGAGGTAGGCGTACCCACATACTTAGGAAGATTAAGCGGGGCGTGAAGATCGTAAACAAGCTCCAATCTGTTCTTCGACGGCAGATTGTATCCTGTATCTGTTACCTCGGCCCAGATTGCACGTATACCTCTTACAATTTCTTCATATTCCTTATCTGATATGTTGCCGTTTTCTCGGTCGGACAGCAGTTCGCTAAGCTTTACAAAATTCTGCTTATACTTATTACTGTCATTAAGATAAAGATTGTTATAGTCGTTCTCTGTGACATTCCTTACCGGAATATCGTCAACGGTTTTCAAGGTATAACTGTTGCCTGTCTTTTGGATAGGTCCGACCCATACCTCGAATTTACTTGTGTCGAATCTTGAGCTTACTCCCTTCTCGTCGGTAAGTCTCAGATAAACGGATTCCGGAATAAGATAACCGTTCCATGTTGATTCTCGTCCGTCGCCAATATACGGAAGAATATCGTAAAATACCATCTTATTGTAATCAACATTGGTATTGAGAGGAGTATCATTTTGCAGAGACGCCGAGTAGGAATAATTTCCGCCCTCCTGCACTCTTACAGGAACGCTCATCTGAACCGTGTCGAAATCCGATGAGGCCGACTTATGTCTTGTTACCGTACTTAACGTAGACAGACCGAGAGCATTTGACGATTTTGTAATAGCCATATCTCTGGTATTTCCGTTGCTGTTTACATCGTGGCTGTCAACCTCGTATGAAACCATTTCAGAAGAATTCTCCTGATCGCTCGGGATATACGCTCTGAAAGTACCGTTCTTAAAGCCGTATGCCTTTGCCTGAAGCAGTTCGTTTGACACGGCGTTGGTATTTCCCGTTTCGATCGGCACCATAAGTTCGATAACGATTCTCTCGCCCGGGAGCAAAGTGCCATTGTACTTAAAGTTGATCATCTTTCTGTTGAGTCCGTTAAGCGTGATCGGCTTTACGTCAAATGACGGGGTGTTGTCTGATTCGATCTTATTTTGTTCTTCATTTACAACATACTTTCTCTTATATTCTTCAAGACCGTTAAATTTTTCTGTTGTAAACCTTTTTTTCAATTCTTCTATGTTTTTATCTGTGTCCCTGATGCTGACATATTCACCGTATTCATTTTCAATATGCCATGTCCACTGAGGAGTTACATTGTCAAGATTACGAGCATATTCAACTACTTTGTCGTTTTCATCTTTGACTGCAGAAGTCGAATAATTATCTCCTATGTAGTAATCCTCTATACCGCTTGCGGTCTGAGAGTCGTCTTGGAAATCGACATGTTCAAATTTAGATTCGGACAATGATTCAAGATAAGGAAGAACCAATACAATATTTGGATTTGCAAGATTGTCCTCCACCGCATTTCGACTGCCGTAGCTTTCGGTTGCCAACAATGATGAACTGAGATTTTTATATGTTACGGTATATTTGAGGACCTTACTGTTTTGACCTTTGATTCCCGTAATATTAGGCGACCATTTGTAGCCCTCACCCGCCGAACCTTCAAAATATTTACTGGAAATATCGATAGCTACCCAAGGAAGCTGCGGATCAAGATAATAACCCAATCTGGCACGATTTTCTCCCAGCGAATATTTATAATCATCGTATCTTCTTATCACAGATACAAAATGATTGTTGTGAACCGACGCCGACAAACTTTCATTAGGATCCGGAGATGTGGTGAACTGGAGTCTTGCGCTGTTCTCAGCAACCGATTCGGGAACAGGATTCAAGCTGTAATTGTTGGGATCAATATCGCTCATATCCTGGATACCGTCTGTATCGGGATCTGCGTCTACATTCATTCTCAGTCCCGCAGGAACAGGGAAATATTTAGCCGCCTCTTCATCTGTAAGCGTTATCCTGATATTGTTGCCGTTTAATTCAAACTCATCATCAAAGCCTTCTGTTCTGATGACCCATCTGATCTGTCTTACAGAATCTATGAGATCTCCCTTTTCGCAGACAGCTTTTACATTTTCATGAGGATCAATCAAATTTTCTTTGTCGATCTTTATCACAGCGTTTGCGTCCAATGAATAGCCGTCTTTCTCGCCTATTCTTACCCAGTAAGCCGTTTCGGCTTTTTCGTTGGAATAAATTCCGTCATCAGCCTCTGTTTCAGGATAAATATAAGCGCTCTCCTGCTCAGGAGCGGTGCTGATGAGCAGATATGGATAAACCTTGAGATGCTTAGTCAAAACATCGTGAACAAGCTCATTGTACTTATCGCCGTATTCAGTTTCCAGATCAGCCGCCTCCGGTATAGACCAGTTTCCTGTTGTCATATACTGAAGATGAGGAAAGACCTTTCTGTCGCTGAGCGTAGCTTCTTCCAGACTTCCCATAGAAGTGGCGTGATATGCCAGATTATAGTTGACAACAAATTCATTCAAAGACGCAGTATCGTTAGATACCTGCGACAGATATGCAACTGTGGCAAATGCCTGCCTTACATGAGGATCTTCTGCGATCACAAGCTCTGCGTCCGGATCGTTTACCTGTGTACGTGTAGCATTCAAATTAGCACGAATTGTACTCTTAGGCTGAATAACAGATACCTTTGCCGACGAAGCAGTCATATAAATTCCGTAATCAGATTTTTCGATACCGGATACATCTTCATCCTCATCATATCTTTCGGAGTGCTCAAGCTTCATGCTCTCCATATTCTGTTCGCTGAGGTTGAAATCGTAGGTATCGTATCTGATCTCGGACTTATTTACCTGCTGTCTTTCCTTTTCAACATAAATAACGTTTCCGTATTCATTATAAACCTTATTTCCGTACTCATCAGTTTCGGGAATAAGACAGCCGCCTCTGGTATAATAGTTTCCGTCCTTGTCACGTTCAGCAAAAATACCGTCGTTTGTGATTGCAAACTTACCGTCGGTGTCACAGTAGGTAACATATACCTTTGAATAATAATTTTCCCAGTCGCCTTGCTGTGAAGCGTCCGCTATTACTTCAAGGTTTTCAATTCTTGTCTTGATCTTGAAAGTAAGCTCGCCGTAAAACGAACCTGCCGGACGCTCGCCTGCAACATAAGTTTTGTCGTCATTGCAGTCAAAATTAGGCGACGGAGGCGTTGTGATCTCAAATACAACCGTTTCACAGCCTCTCTTTTTGAGAGAGTTCGCTCTTTGCAAATCAAACTTGTCACTATCCGCTGTGGCTGTATTTTCGTCAAAGCTGCGCTTTACAAGCTCAACACCCCAGCCGTTTTTCTTTGCATCAGACACAGTAAGCTTTTCGGTTTCGCCTGTTATTTTATTGACATATTCAATATAGTAATCGTCCAGATAATCATCGTCGTCCCAGTAAATCACATTCTGAGGGAGTTTAAAGGAAACCACTGTTTTCGCATGAAAAATACTTCCGCGGTATCTGTAATTGCCGTCCGGAACATTTGATATTTTTGCGGAATACCAGAGAACATCGCTGTAATCAAAGTCCTTGCCGTTGTACTGATACTTCCGGCGATCTTCTGTTTCGTCCATGACGACTTCTCCGCCTGTCATACCCTCTTCGGTCTTTTCAGCGGCAACCATATTCTCAGTCTTCATAGACGGAGTCTGCGTTCTGATCTTGAGCGTGTTCACTGCGCCCATATCATTATATGGTCCTGCCGCAGTTATATCGCTGTGAGTAAAATCGGTAGCGGAGGTGAATATATCTGTATCACGGTTAAGAGCCGATCTTACATTTGCGGGAAGATACTTATCCTCACGAACAGACGTATAATCCTCCATGTTCATCTTATCGCTCTCGCTGTACTTTTGCATCTTGCCTATCATATAGGTGTTTTTTTCAAAATTATGATTTAAAAGTACATACTTATCCGGAGCAATATTATTAGTAGTGAAACCGTTAGTTTCAGGAGTCATAGGAAGAACGCCGGCGCTCATTCTATGATAGTTGTTATGACTATTCTGCTTTATGTTAACATCTGTGGTAATAGCATCTTTTCTTGCGTCTGCATTGCGATTATAGAACGAATAATAATTATTTCTGAGATTTCCTATCGCCGCAGGTGAACATACAGTATAAGGATTATCCTTGATATCGTCATCTGTGATAAACTTATAAGCGTTTACCTTACTTGAAACATAGGAATAGTTGTTCTGATAATTCTGTGAAAGATCGGGTTCTTCACCGTTATTCTTGGTATAAGTTTCCGGCTCTGCATAAGTGAAAGTCTTGATACAGAAATTGTAAAGAGCGTCATTTGGTATAACTGCCTCTGCTTTTTTGCGCTCGGCAAGCTCAGCCTCGTTCGCATTAGCCGATGTGTCGTTATCCTTTATTGCAAAGATCTGAACAACATATCTCTTCGTAGTTTCATCATAATATGCGAGCGTATCATACAAGTTTTTCTGTACGTCAAGCTTAGTAATACCGTCACGGTCATACATATCCCATGCTACCCGCTTGCCTTCATTATTGGTATTATCGGTAGTAAATCTGCTTCCGTCCTCAGCAACAGGAACAATACCGTAAGGCAGAACGTTTGTGATAACAGGAAGACTAAGCGTACCCTTTTGTCCGCCGTCTACATTATAATTGTGGAAAACTTTTTCACGAACCCAATCTCTGCTTCCGTAATTATTCCAAGCATACTGATCCCACCAGTATTTGTTTTCAACGTGAATATTAAGCCAGTTTACTTCGCCCTGAGTTTCGGTATAATACTGTTCAACATCAGTGCCGTACATCTCGTTTTCAGACTTGCCGACGGTTTCGCTGATCGTAGTCCATGTTCTTACCAAAGGCTTCCTCTGGATAGCTCTTGTACCTGTTTCAGCGTAAATATTTTTTATATCGGCAGTGCTGTAAGAATTTTCGTTCTTATTATTAGTGGACTTGTTATTAGTGAACTTGCCCATAGGTTTATCATCGCTTACAACAACTTCCTTGTTCTGGATATTATATCCGTTTACAGAAGGTGTATTAGGCGACGCCGCACCGTAGATCAAAGAACCTAGCTGTAGCGTACCTGTAGAGTAGCAACACCACCAAACAGGATTCCACATATAATCCATGCCGTTATTCTGATTATGCTGTGTTCCTGTCTTAGTAGAACCGTCCCAATGATCGATGTCATAGATCTGATAATAATAATGGTTCTGGCTGTTTTTGGCAACATCAACATATGGAGCTGTAAGCACTCTGTCGTACCAGTAACCTACCTCTGTATTGGTGAAGATTCGTGCAGGAATGGTTACTTTCGTGATGTAACCGAAATCGCTTCCTCTGTTGAACCACTTGTTGAGCGGATTTTTTACTGTGATCTTAACAACATAAGGAACATACTCCTTGGCAGTATAGAAATCGCTTTCCGAATCAGACATATCCGGATTCTGCTCCGGATCTCTCATTTTCTTAGGCGCAAAATACTTAGGATCCTTTGTATCGGGAGTCTGAATAAGTTCAACCTCTACTTTATCTGCGTCGATCGCGGCAAAAGAGTCCGTGTTGCTCAGTCCCGTATTTGTGAAAGCCTTAACGTCAATTGTTTTTCCGTCTTCGTTAAATACAGGCTTCATTCCATAAGCGAAAGTATAGATAAAGGTTACGCCGTCCAGTCCCCAGTCGCCGTAGTTATAAGCTTTTAAGTTTACATTTATATTTTCACCGTATTCAAGTGCAACCGCGCCCGAACGGTCGGTAACACTGTCAACCGAATTGTAATATGAACCTTTTGCGTGACTCTGATTCCATGTACCGTGATATGCGTAATCAGGGTAATTAGGATTTATAGCCATGCTGGTATAATCGCCTGTTGTCGCCTCATACTGAATATTTCCGCTTGTGTCGCTACTTATAAATTCAGAGCTGGAAGCAAGCCAAGCCTTTTGCAGATGAATGCGGGTCTCGCTCCATACAACAGGAACTTTAGGAACTTCAGGAACTTTAAGGTCTTTCCAATCCGCGTAATTGCTGTTGCGTTTGCCCATAGCAAGTTTAAACCAGTCTCTGTTATTACCGTTTGAAACGTATGTAACAGATGTCGGAAGTTTGTCAAGATCTTCTGGCTTGCTTATGGTCGAATTTGCGGTATACCTTACATTAGCGGTTTTCTTTGCCGCGTCGTACTGCATATTATTTGCCGTACTTATATCTTCGTCTGCCAGTACTCCGTTCTGTCCGCCCAAAGCGGAATTTGTAGAATTAGAACCGGGAATGACAGTATAAGTTTGATCTAAGAATTCCCACATATCTACCTGAGTATTCTTCTCAGCGCTGAAACCTATATCGTGGATAAGGTAATCCATATCCATTAGAATGCCGCTGTTCTGTATCTGCTTGAAGTTACTCTGCGCATCTGCCGAACTTTGATATCCACCTTCAAGCATAGGATAAAGATTTCCGTGTTCGTCTGAATTGTAATAATTATTTACCCTTGTCTGCCAGTATTCACCGACTCTTGGGAAATATGCAGGGTGCAGACCATCAGACTCAACTTCAGACGGTGTACCGTCATTTGAAAATGTCGACGCCGTAAATACCATAGGAAGATCATTCTGCCTTATTTTTGCATTATACCAGAATTCGATCCTTTCGCCCGGCATAAGGACAAATTTCTTATTTGGATCATCTTTATAGCGAAGTTTGACTTCATAGATTTTGAAGTTGATCGTATATACATTCTTAATATCTGTATTCAAGTCGTTGAACACTTTTTCTCTCACATTACCTGTTTTATAACCGTCGGTATAGGTCATCTTTCCGGCATAGTCATAATCTTCCTTCTCGGTAACGCCGACAAGGTAAAGCTCCAGATCGTCATGAGGTTTTTCTTTGCCGTTTCTGTCAACCAGACGAACGCCGAATTCACCCAAGCTTGCGCCAGCCTTATACTTATCGTACAAAGTTTCGCTAAAATATTCTGGTATTTTGTCATAGAATACAGGGTCGATAAGTCTTCCCTCTTCGCCTGCCTGTTCACCCTTAGTATTTGTAACGGCAAGATTATTCTTCAGAGTAACCTTCTGCCAGATCTCATCATTCGGGCGGTATGCCTTCTTCTGAGCCCTTTCAATATTGTAAACCGCAGAAGCGCTTTCCTTTGAAGCAAATGTTTGAGTATGGAAAGACGCAATAGGATTTTCTCTGTAAACTTTCGGATTGATAACAGTTTTATCCTTGATGTTGACAATATGCTCGACAGCCGTGTTTTCCTCAGCAACTTTACTGCCCTCGACCGTTACGGTAACTGCCTTTTTATCTTCGGAATGGATATGAGTATACTTATTGTCCGCTGTGAAGAACTGAGTATAGGTATCGTTCTTCGCACTTGTCGCATCGAAAATGTCCTGATACCTGCCGACGCCTGTAAGTTCAACATCATCAAGAGGCTGGCTAACTTTGTTAGTAGACGAATACTGTGCATTGGTATCAAAGCCCTTAAGGTCATAGTACACCCACTTTACGCCTACTACGTTTGCAAGCTCCTCATTGGTCATCTTCGCAGTCGCATACTTGGATTTTTCCGGACTATTCGGATCATATTCATAGGACTTCCATTCAACTGCGATCTCGCCCTCATCATCAAGCTCAAATTCGATGTTTTCATCGGAATTTGCCTTATTCTCCTTGGCAACTGCATAAAGTACCTCTACATGACCGAAGTTTTCATTTGGCTTAACTGTATAAGGCGCAGTCAACTCAAAACCGCGGTAGAAGTTTTTGTCTCTTTTTTCAATAAATGAAACATTAACTTCGTATTCGTCACAGTAATGACCGGTTTCATTAGTAATTCCGCTGATCGTAAGCTTAGAAGATTTTCCGTCATAGTTTTCTGCCTTATTATCCACGGAATATGACAGCTTAACAGGAGAAACAGACTGGAAAGTCAAATTATTTTTACCGACTGTTTTGTACTGCGTCTGTCCGTCCGCATCTCTGTAAGTAGAGCGATAGTAATATGTTACTCCCACTATATCACTGCTGTTTCTGTATGAACCGGAAGCGCTTGTGTACGAATCAGTATTATCGATATAATACTGAGGATATGTGTGACAAGGCGCAGACTGGAATGAAACAGTTGTGTTATCCGTTGTCTTTCCGTCAAAATTTCCGCCGTTGTCTGTAAGCTGAGTTATTACTCTTACATAGATTTTTTCACCGGGCATAATGCGGTCTTGGTCTTTCTTGCCGCTGCCCAGACTTACAGTAAGGGTATCGAATTTCGTTTCCTCAGCCTTATCGGCGCCGCCGACAGCCGCCAAAGCGTAGTCAACGCCCTGCTGCGCATTGATAGTATTCGTCCCATCGGAAAGCTTGGCAGTAATATCGCCCGCCAAAATATTCTCAGACGCTTTTTCCGAAACAGCAAGGATCTTTCCCTTGTCATTCTCGACTACCCATTTAACAATCCTCTGTCCTGCGGGAACATTAAATGTAATATCCGTATGCTCCACGGGAATAAGCGGCGAATCGTTAGCCGCCCCGGCAGTAAGCTTGTATTCAACATAATCATTCGGCATTAAATGCAGATAATCTACAGCGATCCGTTCTGGTTGTGTCTTTGAATCAAGATCGTAGATATTATCTCTGGAAACATCGACAATAAGCTTGCCCAGCAGATTCTTTACGTTGTAATAGGCAGACTTAACGTTGCCCTTAGCCGTTCCGTCGGTATTTCTGTATTGAAAAATATTCGCATTCGGATCGCATGATGTAAACGTTACGGAAAGCTTACCGTATACGTTAGTGGAAGGATATGCGTTAGGACTCTTGCCGACCGTAGGATTAGAGGTATAATCCCAGGTATTTTTCTCAAAGTTTTCTTCTGTTCTGTCGGCAAACACACCGTCGTACATAAACGAATATCTGTCGTTTTTCTTAGTGGCAGAAAGATATTCACCGTCGCCGAGAACAGTGTCTTTATTGGTTCTGTCGGGATTTACCGCACGCAGATTCAGTTCAAAGCTTGAAACAAAAGCTTTGAGATACGGTTTGTTATTGGAAGTATTCGTATAAGAGGTTGTATAGTCAGAACCTAATTTCCTGATAATATCCTCAACATCTACGGTATAAACAGCTTCACCCTGTACGGACTCGGTTTTATTTACATAAACAACATAATTTCCGTCCTCGTCAAGACCGTTTTCACCCGTTCCCTTGACGACCTTAACAGGAACCTTCTTACCGTTCACATTGAGAGTGAGGCTGTCGATTCCAAACCATTTTTCGTCAATAAGGAAAGCAGGAATGTAAATATGACGCAGTCTGTAATTGGCGTCCATAGTATTTACGGTAGACACACTGTCTATCTTCGCAGCAGCGTCCTCGCCCTCGGCATTGTTTTTGTTCTGATTAAACACCTTTACTTTATACAAACCGTTTTCGGGCGTAATGTTATCATAACTTCCGTTAGCTTTCTTCTGAACGAAATCGCAAATGCTCTGTGAGTTATTGTTATTCTCGGTAGTAATAGTATAACCGCCGCTGAAAGAAATAAGATAACCCATTATTAAAGCTTTATCATTGTGAGTGTATATTGAAGTATTCGGATCGTAGTCGGTATAAGTATTGGTATAAGCCGTGTTTGTGCCGTCGGCATCATCATCTTTCACATTAATTACATACGGCTTACCGTGCACCAATATATCCCATTTCTGTTCAGTGTGATAATCTGCCTTTGTCTTATTCTGTACTTCTTTGGAATAATCGGCAGTTCCCGGAAGATCATACATTGTCATTTCATAATTTGTGACATACGTATTTTCTTCCATAACGATCGTATATTTTCCGTCGGACGTATCTACAGTAAAGCCTGCGTTATAATCGGGCTTGGTAACGGTAGAACCCTGACCATCGCCGGCTTTTTCGGAAACATTCACAAAAGCCTGCGGAATTTTTATAAGCCCTACATAATTCTTGCTGGAAACTTCACGCTTGTTTACAACAGCGTCTTCGCCAATTGTGAAAACTTTTTTCTCGTCGTCAACGGTTACATTATAAGCGTTGGTGTTCTGAATACAGCCGTCAACTGCGGAAATTTGCCTTACAACATAATCGCCGTTGCTGATGCCGCTGAATATAAAGAAACCGTCGCTGTCTGTTTTGACAGACATAAGCGGATTTGCATATTCGCTGTCCGATCTGTCGTAAAGACCAAATTCCACTCCCGCAAGAGGCGTTCCCTCATTATCCATAGCCTTACCCATGACAACAGCAGACTGATAGCCTTCACTATCCTCGTTATTATCTCCTTTTATCTTTATTTCGGGGTATGTGACCTTTGTATCAGCGTCAACAGGATTGTCAAATTTTACATTATATTGTTCTTTAGATTGTTTATAACCTTCGGCAGTACCTGTCTGCTTAACAAAATATTCTCCGTTCTTCACATTTTTAAATATGAAGAATCCGTTATCATCAGTTGAAGCTGTCATGATCGGTGAAAGTGCGCTGTTCTTATCAAACAGACCCACGCTTACATTTTTCAGCGCTACGCCGTCACTGCCCGTGATCTTACCGATGATCGCAGGTTCGTCTGTTGATTCGATTTTCGGGAATTCCGATTCGCTGATATAGCTTGGAATAAGCTTAAGTTTAATAACGTTATCAAGCGTAACGATATTATTATCTGACATTACTTCGGGAACTTCATAAGCAGTCTCATTCTTCTCATAGCCTGCCAATGCCTTAGTCTGCTTGACAGTATATTTTCCGCTTTGAACTCCGCTGAACTGTACAAAACCGTCCTTATCGGAAACGGCAGTATAAGACGCTTGCGTTTCACCGACCTCGAACAGACCGAACTCGGCTCCGCTTATCGGCTTATCAAAATCAGAAACGATCTTGCACATTACAAAGGTCGGATCCTTTGTAGAATCAGGGTCGGGATAATCGATCTTTCCCTCATTTGGGTCATCGGTCTTAATATTTTTATCGTAATTGAAGTTTATAAACCAGTTTTCCTCTGTACCGTATAATTTCTTTAACTCAGATACAGGAATCTCAACCGTTTTCGCGGCTGAAAGGTTGGCATTCTTCTCACCCTTTGACTGAAGAGTAAGCTTGATCGTATCATCGTCATCAAAGTACTTGTAAATATCTTTTTTGATCTCAAGTCCCGTTGTAAGGAAACCGTGATAATCATATGTTGCATCCGGATAAATAACAGGAAGCTTATCCGAAAGAACGACCTTATCGGAATATGAAAGCTTGTTTACCCAGTCGTACTGATCCGCACGGATTATCGGCGAAGCCATAGGCCAATGATAAGCATCGTTATCTGTTGTTGTTCTCGCCCAGTAATCTCCGACAGGAACATGAAGACGATAACCGCTGTCATTCTGATTCTCAGGCTTGATCTCATTAGGAGTTACATAGCCCCGACGATAAAAGCTTATAGCATAACTGTTGTCATTTGCAAAATGAGCAGATCTATTTTCATCAACATCAGGAGTTTCTCCAACGCCCTTGAGTACATTGTCCTTATCATTCAGAATGTGTACTCTGGTTTCGGAGTACAGATCTCTTGCAGTAGACTCGATAGGCGTGTTAGTCCAGTAGTAACCGTCATATGAGTTGTAATTTCTTGTCCAACTACGGTATCTATTCAAAAACGACCATTCAGACTTTTTGTTTGACGAACTACCCTTGTCGGTTCTTTCCTTACTTCTGCCGTTATTTCTGTTACCAACGGTAACCTCGGCGGAAGCTGTGGCAACCGCCTCACTCATTTTATAAAATCTTCCCGTAACCTCAAACATACCCTGCGTTGCGGAATCAGTCTGATCATACCATATACCGTAATCGGGAGATGCGGCGGTCTCGCCGTCTTCCTGAGTTTGATTCTGGTTAATATCAATATTTACAACAACATTTTTTATGGGATTTTCGGGCGGATTTTTACCGTAATCCGACGGCTTTACATAATAGTACTTTTCGTCCTTGGAGAACAGTGTTTCAGACTTGCCGTCAACATTTATAAGATTTACCCTTGCAAAATTCTCTCCGTTAAGCTGTTCTACAGCCTCATAACTGATATCTTTACCGTCAATCTTATATGTAGTTCCGTTTTTATAGGTAACGCTTATATAATTGATATAGTCCTTCGCTCTTGGGTCGATCTTCAGATAATATGCGTCAAAACTGTCATAAGGCAGGTCTACGGAAAGATTTACCGTAGCCGCTGTATTTAACGATTCATTATGAACATAAAGCATTTCCTGATGCTCCTGCGAATCATAAGAAGGATTTGCCTTGGGCAGTTCTTTACCGCTGTTATTATACTGTCTGAAATCTACAGCAAAGGAACCCATTGCCTTATAGCCTATTTCAAGCTCGGAGTTATCCGCATTTTCTCCCCACATAGCGGACTCTGAGAACAAGTAGCCGTTTCGACCGTATACTCTTCCGTCGCTTTTATTAATGTTACCTTCCGGCTGTGCATAATTCTTTCTGATATGCTCGACTGCGCTGGAAGCCGCAGTATATTTTCCGCCTGCGGTAGTAGTCTTACCGTCGTTATAGAAAGACATAACAACAGTGTCAAAATACATCTTTGAAATGTATGCAGAGGTAATATCCTTGGCATTAACAATGTACTTGTTTACGTCAAACTTCGCTGTGTTATATCCTTCGGATTCTCTGAAACAATCGAGATAGTTGTTAGTGTTTACAACCAGCGTATCGAATTTACCGAAAATAGTATCGTCGTATCCGTAAAATTCGATATAACGCTTTTCGTTGTTTTCATCAGCATTTTCAACGATCTTGACCTGTTTGCCGTTCATCTCAACAGATGTAAGTGTTTTGATCCCGAAATTTTTAAGCAGCTGTTCATCCGTAAAGCTCAGCGACTTATCATCATCATACTCAAAAACAGTTTCCTCATTGCCCTTGAGATAGAATCCGATAATTTTTCCGTCTTCTGTTTTAGGCAGTAAAACTGCTTTTTCAGCATCGGAATTACCCGAGTTTTTGCCGTTAAGTATAATATTATCCACGGTCTTGAACTGATCGATCAGATCCTGATAGATCATAAGCTTAGTGGTATGGAATCCGGTTCCTGCCTCACCGTGCTTTTCATAAGGAACATCAGCGATTATCTGAACATCGTCAAGGACAGAGATAGTATGGTTTCCGAATTCCGCACGGTACATAAAATCTCTGTCATAAGGTACGCCGGTGATAGTTTGATCCTTGTCGGTTGATATATCACTGCTCTGCGCTGTTTCCTTAACATTATTGTAGAAAATATGTGTATTTACGCTCAGATAAGGACGATCAACATGGAAAGTCGCATTGCCTGATTTTTTCTGATCCTCCATAAGCTTATGCAACGGCGTAACAACGGTAGTTGCCTTCAAATCGTCAAACCAGTCGCTTTCTCCGTAAATACGCACATCAACAGCATTGCCTTTTTCTGAAGTCAAACTGCGCTCCATATCCTTATATACAATACGTATATTGGAGAGATATTCCATTTTGCCGTTAAGATCAACAGTAAAACTTCCGTCATCCTCTTTATAGGACTTCTCAAGCTCGTCTAAGGTAAGCGAAATCGTAGGCTCGTTTGCTCCAACCTCTTTTCCAAATTCATACAGTTCAATATGGTCAATAGCGCCCGATTCAGCATAATTTCCCGAAATTGTTACCTTGCTGCTCTTAAAGCCTTTGACAATTTCTTCATCATCTTTAGTTGTTTTTACACCTACGCTGTCAACACTTATATCAACATTTGCAGGTCCGACCTTTGAGATACTGTCATTCTCAATAACAAAGCTGTAAAACAGATCCTTAGCCTTATTGGGAACGGTAAGCTTATTTTGGCTTTCCTCTCCTCTGTTAGCCGTAGCCTCAACATTTATATTTGTTTCAGCAACAGACATAGTCGCCTCTGAAGTTGTCCTGGAAGCCTCATTGATACTTCCGACAACCTCGAAATAAACGGACGCTTTTAAACTGCCTATCCAGTCGGTATGTCCGTAAACATTAACATCAAGTTCATTGAGGTTGGAGGTATCCTTGTTTCCGTAAATCCTCGAAAAAACTATTCTTATTTTCTTTGCACGTTCGACACTATCAAGAATTGTAAGATAAACCTTTCCGTCCTCTGCTGTAAGCTCGTCAAGGGTAGCCGTATAATTCGGCTTGGCATTTGCAAGGTCAAGAGTATATGTATCATTATTCCAGTCGAAAATCTCTACTCTGTCAATAATAGCAGTAACTTCCTCGCCCTTGACATACTTGTCAAATTCGATCTTTCTGGCATCAAAGCCCTCCAGAACTTCCAGACCGTCAACCGGGGGATTTCCTACGCTGTCAAGGGTAATATCCATAACAGACTGTGTTGCAGTGGACTGAGAATCATTTTTTAATGTGAATCTATACCAAGTATCATTCACTTCGCTCTTATTGGGAACGGTGAGAGTAGGATATGTAACGATCTCATTTCCGTTTTTATCCTTTGTTCGTTTGATCTCAGCAGAATGCTTCTTGCCGTCGGCATCTATATAATGCACACTGCTGTCAATCACAGGAATGATTTTAGACACCTTAAGTATAGCCGTACCTGTTACAGACTGATCCTTTTCCGTCTGATCGTTGCCGTCAAAGCTGTAATCTGTAGAAAATACTGCCGTTGCCTCTATATCTGCTTCCGTAGTAGGCGTTCCGTTTATCTGAACGAAACAGTTGTCGTTTGATTTTTCATCTTCAAATGTAATGTGCGGTTTTACCGTGTTGAATTTCAGCTCAACATTAAGCAGATAGCTAAGCTTTAAATTCTTCCAGACAGAAGCCGGTATTACAAGGTTTCCGTCTTCAAGCACAGCTCCGCCCTTGGCAGTTATATTACCGTCCTTATCAACGGAATAATAATCGCCCAATGAAAGAGGCACTGTTTTATTGCCTTTTAAAATAACCGAATTGATCTCACTGTTTTTTAAAAGATTTTTGCTGAAGATCATTTTGGACGCAACAAGTCCGCCCTTGGAATATTGATCATCAGGATATAGATTTCCGATGGTCATATTTGCAGGGGTTATCTCTGAATTGCTGTCGTTACTGATAACAAACCTAACTGCCGCTGTATCGTCGTTGAGCGATACCGACTGCTCTTTTCCCATATCTGTCCGCTTATAAATCGGGTCGTAAAATACGCCCAGCGGCGTAACGGCAGGGTTAGCCTTTTCGGTTTCGATAACAGCACTGTCGGCAATAGTTCTGTGTTCAGCCTGATAATGCTCTTTATTATCAGAAGTTGCCGGTACAAAATATTTGAAATCATAAGTGGTAGTTATATTATTCTCATAAGTCCAGAGATAGGGGAATTTTCCTTTCATGGTGATCAGACCGTTGAAAGTCTTGTAACGGTTGATCCTCTCCTTGAAAACGAATCTGACTTCGTTGTTAAAGGTTAGTCCGTCCTGCTTTTCCAGAGCACTGCCGATCTTCAATTTCCATGTTTTAGAGCCTTCCTGATAGCCGGCTTCACCCTCTTCTTCCGCAGTAGTATTGGAAGAAAGCTCCACATTAAGCCCCAGTTCTTTTGCTGTTTTATAAACAGTTTTGCCCTCTGAATCTGTAAAACCAAATTCTATAAACTCGTTTATATCGCCGTCATTGACCTTAAACCAATCGGATAGCTGAATGTCCTTAAACTGCTTGCTGTTATCAAGTCTTACATCGATTTCCTGCAAGCCGAAATACTCAGGTACTTTATCGGTAGTGATTGCATTGAATACAGGAACGTTTCCAACGCTGTTAAAACCGTCGATATAGTATTCGTTTACAGTACCGATCCCGGTAGTCTTGCTTTTGATTATGTTCTCTTCGCTGTCCTTAGCAACATATTTACGATGCTGAAAAAGGGCATCTCTGTCTGCACGCGTAAACTCGCTGACATTAGTAGCCTCCTTACTCCAATGGATACTGCTGCTGCCGCCGAAAATAGCCGTAGATATTATCTTGGTTTCATTCTTATAACCCGTCGAACCGTTAAAATTGTTCGGATACGGTATAGCAACCATATATGTTCGTTCGCTGTAATATTTTTTACCGTCTGTTGAACTGCTGTTAAGACTTTCAGCCGCCTTGGGATTATACAGAATATGAGAACCGTCCTTAGACTCATCGCATACGATTATAAGTCCTGAACCTGCATAACCGTAAGACATAAGAGGAGCGTCTATATTGCTGAAGGTCTCCAGATCCCACTCGTCTTTCCAATTCTCCTTATCGGTAACATCATAAATAAGCACTCCGCCCTCGTTAGGCTTACCGATAAAGTCGTTCTTTTCATAAATACCTTCGCTTATATCATCATTTTTTTCCGCAGTGCCGTCCTTATATATCCACTGCATTATATCCTTATCGGCAACAGATCTCATGCCCGAAGAATCATGCTGCGCCCTTACGCTCATCTGAAAATTATCAATAACGCTTTTTTCATCTTCGGAAGTATTCCTTATTTTGAGTTCGTACACCATATAGTTGTACTTATCCCACATAACGGAATTTACTTTTTCAGTGCTGTCGTCCTTAAGCTTAACATTGGGAACGTTGACTATAGACGTCTCCCATTTCAAGTTAGAATTGACAAACGTCAAACGCCTTGCACTCTTACTTTTTTCGTCGTCCGCATTTTTATCAGTTGACCACTTTGCCGATACTGTATTTCCTTCCTTATCATAATACTGAGAACAAGAGAAGTCCAGCATTATTGACGCGGCGGCATTTTCAGGAACTATAGCGCCGGCACCGTTTCCGTCATAGAACTGTACATCAAAACTAGGTGTGGTTTCTCTAATAAACGAGTCTATTTGCTCATAAGTCATAGATTCATGTGATAATTTAAGCTTGCCTCTTGCCCAAGTTTGACCTTTCTCATCTACATACGACTGAAAAGGTTCTTCTTTTGCAGCGTCTCCGAAATTGGATTTATCATGCACTCTAGCCTGAATACCCATATATTGACCGGACTTTCTCAGCTCCTCCGGTATCTCGGAAAAATTATACGTAGTTATGAGAACACCGTTATTATAATAGAAATACGGGAGAGTTAATGTAAGATCATAAATATCAGGACGAATATCGTCAAACTGAGAATCAATACTTATCTTAGTTACTACCGATATATCATCAGACCTAGAGATCATATAAAACGGATCGTTATGCTCATCGCCGTCATTGGCAGGTTTCAGCGTTGTGTTTCCGTTATTTACATATGAAAATGCAACATTAAAGCTAGGCGAAGAATCACCGGACACCTCGTCAACAGCCTCAGCTAAAATTTCTATGTAACTGGGAGAAAGCAGCATACATACTGCGAGTAAAAAGCTTATTCCTCTCTTAAAAATATTATTGATGCCAATCACTTTAAACCCCTCTATTCTATATGGTTATCCAAAAATTTCTTTTAAATCTTTTCAATTATACACATTATGTTTACAAGATATGAACATAATATTATGATTAAACTTATTATATCATATTTTATATATTGTTGTCAATACCAATTAATTTTTCTTGGAAATCAGTATTATTTTGTTAAATACTAATAAATTTTGTTAAATGTACAGAATCAAAAAGCAAAGCGGTTTTGATATAAATCTGCTTTGAACAGCCGAGATAATATTTTCTTGTTTCAGACAAAAAAATATCAGCGTCATTGAAATTTCAAAAAAATGATGCTATAATACAATTGACAACCTTAAAAATGCTCATTAAAGGAAATGAAAAATCAATGAATACTATTAATAATGAACCCGATCATAAAAAAAATAATATTTTTAATGTCCTTGCAAAACGTTTTATCCCTCAGAAAAAAGATCCGACAAAAGAAAAAATACGCAAAATTGTAGTTTTATGCGCTCTTGTGCTTTTTATCGGGACATCTGCATTTTTGCTGGTAAATTACGCTTCCGTCAAAGCAGACAGATCGTCCAATGATAAATTCCGGGAATATTATCATGCTTATGACGGCACTAACGTAAACAATAACGGTACTTCGCCCGATAAGCTTTCCGATATTCCCATAGACACGGACGATGAAGAAGTAATAGAGTTCTATGAACAAAATCCGGAGGCTCTGCACAATTTTGCAAAACTGCTGGAACTTAACTCCGACACGATAGGCTGGTTAAAAGTCGGAGATACGGGTATAGATTATCCTGTATTCAAAAGCTATGACAATTATTTCTATCTCTCACATAACAACACTAAAGAATACAGCCGTTTCGGTTCTGTTTTCGCTGATTGGAGAACGAGGATAGAGAAGGACGATTCCTCCGATGTGACTATACTTTACGCTCACAATATGGAATCCACAGGAGAATATTTTGAAAAGCTTACCAACTACTCGCCTTGGGAGACGGGACTTGATTACTACAAGCAAACGCCTGTTGTGGATTACGACACGTTGTTTGAACAGTCCAAGTGGAAAATATTCGGAGCAGTCTACTGTTCAATAGATTCAGACTACGGTGAAACCTTCAACTACCTGGATAAAATTGATTTCAGCGACGAATCGGATTTTTATGAATATATCTCCGAAGTTATGGACCGAAGTCTTTTCTACACAGACGTTGACGTCAAATACGATGATAAATTCCTGATCCTTTCTACATGCTACTTTCCTATTGACAGAAGGGTTAACGGAAGATTCTTAGTATATGCAAGAAAGGTGCGTGAAAACGAATCGGAAACGGTCGATACAGAAAAAGCCGTTATAAATCCCTCACCGCGTCTTTTCGAGTACTTTTATGAAACTCAGGGCGGAGAATGGTCCGGCGGAAGCTGGGATCATTCAAAGGTCGTGGGATATGACAAATGGTTGAAAAGCCGGGAGTCGGAGGAATCGGAAAGCTCCGACGGCAAACAGTCCGAATAATTGTACAGGTTCATAAGTCTCATATATCAAAATACAAAATACAGATGAAAATGCGGTGTTCACTTTTGTGATACGCCGCATTTTTACTTAAGGCAACACCGCACAACTATTGTGTGCGGTGTTCAGTTTGTCGAAAAAGTCTTTTTATAACTGCCAAGGAGGTAAAAAGAGCGGGGTCAAACGACGCTATTGCCGCTTGCGAGGAAAAGTCTTGCTCGACAAGCTTGCAAGACTTAAGGGCAGAGCCCCCGTCGCTCCCGCAGGAGCGAAATCCCCTTACTTTAGGAGCTCCGAAAGGGGTGAATATGTTGTCAAGAATGACTTTTTCATTGTACATTGGATAACATCGGAGAATGCTCAGACAAAGCCGTCCAAACAAACACTGTTGGCATAGCGCCCACCGCCAACAGCTGTCAATAATTAACGGGATCGCATAGCGCATAGATTTATAAATGGTATTCAACAAGCAAGATCAAAACCAAAAGTTATATATTTTTTTAATTTGTGTGTAAACTGTAAACAATTTGAACTTTGCTTTTTTATTGTTGACATATGTCGAATTCTACGATATAATATAGATGATTTTTGTGGTTAAAAAATGGTTATGAATTATATTACGAATTGACAAATAATGTGGAAACTAATGACTGTCGGCGAAATCAATTATGTAATAAAACCGGTATAGGTCTCTCTGTTGCTATAGGTTCAGGTCAAGCGAACGCTGTTATTACTCAGCTTAACAACTACATCAAAACAGGATGTTATGCGATTTTAATTTTTCAGTGTATACCTAAAATAGGAAGATCTTCATAAAAAGATCCGTTACCTTGATAACCTGAAAATTATTGATGCAAAATGTGAAAATGCGGTTTAATTTAAGAATGTTGATTTTTGATTTGCAAACTAAACCTTGAATCTAAAAACGGAGGTTGGTAAGATGATGAAATATAACAACCCGAAGCCTAAATTACTGATAGTTGACGATTCACCTATAAACAGAAGTCTGCTTTCTGATATTCTGGGCGAGGAATATGAAACGATCGAAGCTGAAAACGGTGAGGAAGCTATAGCGATTCTTGAAAAACTCGGCGTAGAAATATCATTGGTTTTTCTGGATATTTGTATGCCTAAGATAGACGGATTCGGTGTTCTTGAAGTAATGAAAGAAAAACGCTGGTCTGAAGACATTCCTGTTATAATCATATCTTCGGACGATTCCGGCGAACATATAGAACAGGCATATGACATGGGAGTAGTTGATTTTATCAGACGTCCGTTTGACGCCGCGATTGTAAAAAAGCGTGCAATTAACACGATCATGCTTTATTCAAAACAAAGACTTCTTGCGAGCATGGTTACCGATCAAATATACGAAAAAGAAAAAAACAGCAATATGCTTATAAATATCCTGAGTCATATTGTAGAGTTTCGCAACGGGGAAAGCGGTCTGCATATTATTCACGTTAAAACGTTTACAGAGATTCTTTTGAGAAAGCTCGTTTCAATGACCGATAAATATAAAATATCCGATGAAGATATTTCTATCATTTCAACAGCCTCTGCTCTTCATGATATAGGAAAAATATCTATACCGGACGCAATTCTCAACAAACCGGGAAGATTTACCGATGAAGAATTTAACGTCATGAAAACTCATTCAAAAGCGGGAGCGGAAATTCTGGAACAGCTTACCCTTTACAAAGACGAACCGCTGGTTAGAGTTGCATATGAAATATGCCGTTGGCACCATGAGCGTTTCGACGGAAAAGGTTATCCCGACGGTCTTGTCGGCGATGAGATACCGATTTCCGCTCAGGTTGTTGCTATGGCAGACGTATATGACGCCCTCACAAGCGAGCGTTGCTATAAGAAAGCGTTCAATCATGAAAAAGCTATTGAAATGATTCTTAACGGCGAATGCGGGGAATTTAACCCCATTTTAAAGGAATGCCTTAAAAGCTCTGCCGACACGATCAGAAATGAAATTTATCACGCAAAAACCATGAACAGCTGTGAATCAGTCAAGATTGAAATTCCGACCGAAATTCTTAAAATAGACGAACTCTCATCTTCAAAACGTCTTATGTTCATGTACAATTATGAAAGTGAAAAGAACAAATTCTTCTCAGATTTTTGCGACGATATATTCTTTGAATATCACCTTGATCCTTCAATATTAAAATTATCGGCCTGCGGCGCCGCAAGGCTTGGATTAAGTGAAACAATCGTAAATCCATTCGAAGAGCCTACCTTAATAAACAAAATCATGACTGCGGAAAACACAAAAAAAGAACTCAGAGAATATTCTGTCAACGAAGAAACTATTACCGAACACAAATGCAATATATTGCTGGATGAAAAAATAAAAACTGTAAAAATAGTTTCCAAAAAGCTCTATTCATTCAGCGATAAGCCGGTATATATCGGCGTTATCGGAAAAATAATTGAAATTTAAGGAGGATTTTTTATGACTCTAGAAGAAGCTTATTCTAAGCTCCAAGGAGATTATGGAAAAGTAATGAAACTTTTGAGAAACCCCGCTTTGGTAAAAAAATTTGCACTTAAATTTATTGACGACGAAAGTTTTGAGCTCCTTGAAAAATCGCTTAACGAAAAAAAATATACGGAAGCGTTCAGAGCCGCTCATACTTTGAAGGGCGTGTGTCTTAACCTTTGCTTTGACAAGCTTTATCTTTCTGCCGCAGAAATGACCGAAGACCTTCGTCCGGGTATACCGACCGACAAAACAGAGGAGATTTTCAATCGTTTGAAAGACGACTATTTAATTACTGTCTCGGCGTTAAAAGAACTTTCGGAGGAATTATAATTGAAAAAAAAGACAACGCATTTTTTGATTTCAAGTTTTATAATTATTGTATTAGTATACACATCTATCATGGCTTTCTATGCTATTACTATGAGCCGAAAAACTAAAAATGTAGTTGAGGATGTTGCCACGATCTACATGGAAGGAATAAATGTCCGAACGACCAAACATTTCAGATCCACAATCGAGTCAAAACTGGATCTGGTTTATGCAATACTTAAAAATTGCGTTCCTACAAAATACAACAACCGCGACGAACTTATGAGCGATATTGCAGAACATGGAAAGCTCCATGGCTTTGAGCATATGGCTTTTTATGATAAAAACGGAGAATTTATAAATATTTACGGTGAGGACTTGACGCTTGTAGACAACGATTCTTTTTTTAAATCTATAACAAGCAATAACAAAAAGGTTGCTGTGGGAAAAACTGCCTCAGGAGAAGACATTATTGTGTTGGGTATCCCTACTAATGTTTATCCGCTTGAAAACGGCGACAACAGCATTGCGTTTGTCGCCGCCGTATCCGTCAATTTTGTAAATGACGCTCTTTCACTTGATGAAGAATCATCACTTGCATATTCACATATAATAAGGCGTGACGGAAGCTTCGTTATCGGAAATAAGTATGAGATAAATACAAATTATTTTGATCTCATCAGAGAAGAAGTTGCATCTGATGTCAATAAAACTTCAGATGAATATGTCGAAGAGCTCAAAAACTCAATGAAAAACAGAGAAGAATATTCTCAGTCTCTCTCAACAAGCGAACAGAGAATGATGCAGCTTTATTGCACTCCGCTTCCGGATTCGGAATGGTATCTTGTTACAATAATGCCGTATGACAGACTTAATACCGCTTTCAGCGATCTTGAACATCTGAGAATCTTTATGTTTATTATAAGTCTTTGCATTACGCTCATTGTTCTTCTAACCATTTTTATAATATATTTCAGAATGACTCAAAAGCAAATATACGAACTTGATAACGCTCGCCGCAAGGAAATATCGGCGAACCATGCAAAGAGCGAATTTCTTTCAAATATGAGCCACGACATAAGAACTCCGATGAATGCGGTTATGGGAATGACCTCGATTGCGCAGAACAATATTGATGATAAAGCCCAGGTGGAAAATTGCCTCAGAAAAATATCAGTTTCGGGAAAACACCTCCTGGGGCTTATAAACGACGTTCTGGATATGTCTAAGATAGAAAGCGGAAAAATGACGCTTAATCCGGATGTGGTTTCATTAAATGAAGAAATCGAATCTATTGTAAGCATTATCAGAATGCAGGCAAAAGAAAAGCAGCAGAAGTTCGACGTTTATCTTGAAAATTTAAAGACTGAAAACATTATCTGCGACGGCGTTAGATTGAATCAAGTTATAATAAATTTCCTGTCAAACGCCGTGAAATTCACTCCTGTCGGCGGAGAAATCAGCTTTTCTATCTCCGAGGAAGAATCTTCAAAAGGCGATAACTTCTGCCGTATGAAGATCGGGATAAAAGACAACGGAATCGGAATGAGCGAGGATTTTCAGAAAATTATTTTCCAATCATTCACAAGAGAGGATTCAAAGCGTGTCAATAAAACACAGGGCACAGGACTTGGAATGGCTATTTCAAAATACATTGTTGACGCAATGGGAGGAACCATAGATATTAACAGTGAACTGAACAAGGGAACGGAATTTGTAGTAACCTTAGACTTTGAAAAAGCAGAAATAAATGAAGAGGAAGCTGTTTTCCCGAATTGGAACGTACTTGTGGTAGATGACGATGAAATGATATGCAAAAGTACTGTAAGTATTCTCCGTTCGCTCGGAATGAATGCGGAAAGCGTCTTAGACGGAGAAAGTACGCTCAGAAGGCTTGAAAAAAATCCCGATTATTACAACGTAATTATTATTGACTGGCAGTTACCCAATATTGACGGCATTGAAACAGCAAGACGCATCAGAGAAAGAACAACGAAAAAAATACCTATACTTCTTATATCTGCATACGACTGGAGCGACATTGAGGAAAATGCAAAAGAAGCAGGAATAGACGATTTTATTTCTAAGCCGCTGTTCCGTTCCACAATTATCAGAGCATTTAATCGGATCGTTAACCAAAATCAAGCCGGTGACAAAACCCCAAATAAAAAACAAGCTATTGGCGCAGGACTTAAAGTATTGGTTGCAGAGGACAACGATCTGAACTGGGAAATCGCAGAAACATTGTTAAAGGAAAAAGGATTTTCATGCGAGCGAGCCGAAAACGGAAAGATCTGTCTTGATATGCTTGCAAATGAAAATGATTTTGACGCTGTGCTTATGGACATCAGAATGCCGATAATGGACGGCTTTGAAGCCACACGTGAGATAAGAAAGCTTGGCGGAAAAGCAGGCGAAATTCCAATAATAGCTATGACTGCCGACGCGTTTGCGGAAGATATGAAAAAATGTCTTGAATGCGGAATGAATGCGCATATTGCAAAGCCTATTGACATAGACGAAGTTGAGAAAGTTCTTGAGAAATACATCATTTAGCCGACTTTATTATATCATATATTTGGAACGCTTACGGCGCATCTGTACGACCATGGTTGTGCAGATGCGCCGTAATTTTTTTGTCGAATTGTGTATGCTGCTGCGCGGTATTACCTTAAAACCTATAGAAATCACGAAGCACACAAAAGCAAGCTCTATATGTGAAAATTGATTTCCGGGCGGTTCATATTATATTTATTGCAATGATGATCAAAATATGCTATAATTTATGTAACATAATATTTTACTAAGTTCTTTATTGACGCCTGATGAAAAGAGGTACTAAATGTATAAAATCCTTATAGTTGAAGACGACAGTGCGCTTGCCGCCGCAATGAAAAAATACATTGAGTCATGGAATTACGACGTATGCCTGATACATGATTTCAATAACATAATCGCGGAATTCACATCATACGACCCGCATATTGTTCTGATGGATATAATGCTTCCGTTTTTCAACGGCTACCATTGGTGTACTCAATTAAGAAAAATATCAAATGTACCGATCGTTTTTATATCGTCCGCATCGGATAATATGAATATCGTCATGGCAATGAACATGGGCGGCGACGACTTTATACCCAAGCCTGTCGAGCCTAACGTCATGGTCGCAAAAATACAGGCTATTCTTCGCCGCACCTATGATATGACCGATAAAATACCTGTGATCGAGCATAAAGGCGCTGTACTTAATCTTAACGATACTTCTCTTACATACAACGATAACAGAATCGAACTTACCAAAAATGAGTTTCGTATTCTGCAAACGCTCCTTGAAAACAAGGGCAAAGTCGTTAGCAGAGATACGCTTATGACCAAACTCTGGCAAATGGATTGCTATGTTGAAGAAAACACCCTTACCGTAAATGTCACACGACTTCGGAGAAAGCTTGAAAGCGCAGGGCTGTTCGATTTTATCAAAACCAAGGTCGGAAGCGGATATATAATCGAATTATGAGGCGCATATGAAAAAACGTAATTTACTTGCAGGTTACCTTTATCAGTATCGTTTTCAGGCAATTATTTTTGTCGTATTCGCTTTGATCTTTTCCGGCGTTTTCTCTTTATACAACCTCAGGATCGACGCCGTGATCTATGCCTCAGTCCTCTGTCTGTTCATAGGGATCTCAGCTTTGACTGTTCATTTCATCTTCTACTGCAAAAAACACAAAGAGCGTCAGCGCCTGCTTGAAAACATTCTTATTATGACCGAAAATCTGCCTGAGCCTAATACTCTTGCAGAAGCCGATTATATAGAAATGATCGAAGCCCTCAGAAAAGCCAACAGCGCAAATATAACCAAATATCAGAACGAACGGACAGAAAGCATTGACTACTATACCGCTTGGGTGCATCAGATCAAAACGCCTATATCAGTGATGCAGATGATACTGAAAAGTGAAGACAGCGACGAATACCGTGAGCTTTCCGCTGAACTTTTCCGCATAGAGCAATATGTGGAAATGGTCTTGTCTTATTTCAGACTTGACAGCGCTTCTTCCGATTTTGTTTTCAAGGAATATGAGCTGAATACAATTATAAGAAACGCTGTCCGTAAATTTGCTCCGCAGTTTGTAAGAAAACGTATCGGACTGGAATATGAGCCTACCGATATTACCGCTTTGACAGATGAAAAGTGGCTGTCGTTCATTATCGAACAGTTACTTTCAAACGCTATAAAATACACCGATAAAGGAAAAGTAACTATAAGAGTTTCATCAGATAAGATTTTGAGTATTGCCGACACCGGCATCGGCATTGCCGAAGAGGACATTCCCCGTATTTTTGAAAAAGGATTTACAGGATATAACGGCAGAGCTGTCAAAAAATCAACAGGTCTCGGTCTTTATCTTTCTAAAAAGGCCGCAGACAAGCTTTCCCACAAGATCAGCGTAGTATCAGCTGTCGGAAAAGGCAGTACTTTTTATATAGACCTGCGTTCAGAACATATAGAAATTGAATGAACTTACAAAATTGTCACATAAAAAGCCGAAATGTCACACAAATAGATGTCGGACATTCGGCTTTTCTATTATACTTATATATGTTGACAGACAGATCGGATACAGCAAGTTCAGGAATGACGGCTTTATACATATTCCTTTCCGTTATTTCAACAAAAGAATACAGGAGGTTTGCGAAATGGCAATACTGGAGGTAAAAAACCTTGAAAAAATCTATACAACAAGACTTGGAAGCAATCAGGTACAAGCGTTGTCAAACGTTTCTTTCGCTGTCGAGCAAGGCGAATATGTTGCGATAATGGGAGAGTCCGGTTCGGGAAAAACTACCCTGCTTAACATTCTTGCCGCGCTTGATAAACCGACAAGGGGCGACGTGATACTTGAAGGCAAACCGCTTTCACAGATCAAAGACAAGGAAATGTCCGCTTTCCGCCGTGAAAACCTTGGATTTGTTTTTCAGGATTTTAATCTGCTGGATACGTTTACCCTTGAAGATAACATATATCTTCCCCTTGTGCTTGCTGGCATGAAATATGAGGAAATGAAAAAAAGACTTGATCCTATAGCTGAAAATTTAGGAATAAAAAGTCTGTTGAAAAAATATCCTTACGAGGTTTCCGGCGGACAAAAACAGAGAGCCGCCGCGGCAAGAGCGCTGATAACCGACCCTAAGATACTGCTTGCCGACGAACCTACCGGAGCCTTGGACTCAAAGTCTTCTGATGAACTGCTCGCGCTGTTTTCAAATATTAACAACAGCGGTCAAACGATCCTTATGGTAACTCACTCGACGAAAGCTGCAAGCCACGCCGGCAGAGTGCTTTTCATAAAAGACGGAGAGGTTTTCCACCAGATCTACAGAGGAGGAAGTTCAAACGAGGAAATGTATCAGAAAATATCGGATACGCTGACATTGCTTGCAACAGGCGGTGACAGAAATGAATAGTCTGTATCCCAAGCTTGCCGTTCAGGGTATTCGTAAAAACGGCAAGATATATCTTCCATATATCATTACCTGCATAGGAATGATAATGATGTTCTATATCATATCCTACCTTACCTATTCAAAGTCCGTCTACGCTATGAGCGGCGGACGTGATATACAGATGATACTGTCCTGGGGCATGGGCGTTATAGCCGTATTTTCCGTGATTTTTCTTTTCTACACAAACTCATTTATAATCAAGCGCAGAAAAAAAGAATTCGGACTTTACAACATTCTGGGAATGGGAAAGAAAAACATTGCGTCAATATTAGTCTGGGAAACGCTTATAGTATTCGCCGTTTCCGTTATCTCCGGACTTGGGCTTGGAATCCTGCTCTCAAAGCTTTCTGAGCTTATTACCGCAAAGATACTTGGCGAACAGGCGGCTTTGGGATTCACTATAGAACCTAACGCAGTGAAAAACACTGTACTGCTCTTCTGTATCACGTTCGGACTTATTCTCCTCAATTCACTCAGACAGATACATCTTTCAAAGCCGATCGAGCTTCTGCACAGTGAAAGCGCCGGAGAAAAACCTCCAAAAGCGCATATCCTGCTTGCATTTGCAGGCATTATTATACTTGCCGCGGCATATTATATGTCCTGTACTATAAAAGACCCTATGACAGCACTCGCAGTGTTCTTTGTCGCGGTTATTATGGTAATCATAGCTACCTATGTCCTCTTTACTGCCGGTTCAGTCGTGCTTTGCAGACTTTTACAGAAAAACAAGAAATATTATTATAAGACCAAGCATTTCGTTTCAGTATCTTCAATGACATACAGAATGAAGAGAAACGGCGCAAGCCTTGCGTCTATCTGCGTTTTGTCTACAATGGTGCTTGTAATGATCTCATCAACACTTTGCCTGTATATAGGCAAGGACGATAATCTCAAAACCCGCTATCCAAGAGACATGGTTCTGGAAACATACTCGATCGACGATAAATATATAAACGCAGTTCATTCATCCGCCGACAAGATAGTAAAAAAGCACGAACTGTCGGCGCAAAACGGAATCAACTATAAATACCTGTCTGTTGCAGGCGTTGCGGAAGGAAGCAGAATAAGCTTTGAAGAGGCAAATGTTTCAGCCGATCTCAGCAATATATTGGCGCTGAATTTCATCACATTAGACGACTACAACAGGATCATGAACAAAAACGAGACATTAACGGATGACGAGATCATAATTTATTCAGATAAATCGGAATATGAATATGACGACCTTACGCTCGCCGGCATAGGAAAGATGAAGATAAAAGAGAAAGCCGACGAATTCATTACCAACGGGGAAAGTGAAGTCAGCATATATACATCGCTGTACATTGTCGTTCCGAATATGGAAAAGCTTGTCAAGATAGATGATCTGCAAAGAAAAGTATACAAGAACAATATGTCAACCATAAAAGACAACTATGGATTTGATCTTGATTGTTCAGAGGATGAAAAAATAGAAATATACACTGAGATACAAAACGAAATAGCCTCTGTAGTCAGCAAAAGCGGAGAATCGGATTTCCCTATGTATTCGTTCGAGTGCCGAGAGGCAGAAAAGCACAGCTTTTATTCGCTGTACGGCGGACTGTTCTTCTTGGGCATACTGCTTAGCGTGGTATTCATATGCGCGACGGTTCTTATAATGTACTATAAGCAGATCACGGAAGGCTACGAGGACGTGGGAAGATTTGAAATAATGCAGAAAGTGGGTATGACAAAGAAAGAAATACGCCGAAGCATTAATTCGCAGATACTTACAGTTTTCTTTGCGCCGCTCCTTATAGCAGGAATGCATATCGGATTTGCAACGCCGATTATTTTCAAGCTGTTAAAAATGTTCGGACTGTCTAACGTACCTTTGTTTATAGGAGTCACAGCCGGTGCGTTCGCTGTATTCGCAGTATTCTATGCTTTGGTATACAAAATCACATCACGAAGCTATTATAAGATAGTCAGCAAGTAGACCAAGGCAAGAATATATAATCATACTAAATCTCTTAAAATCGGCAAGCCGCAGACCTCCCGTCCTCGGCTTGTCGATTTCCATTTTTTCAAAAGCCAAGGCAACACCGCGCATATCAGAGCAAATTTACAGCAAAGACGTTAAGGCAGCACCGCACAACTACCGCCTAACGGCTTTGTGTACGTCTAACTTGCCAATTTTCCGTTATCTTGCACAGAAACTCCTTGAAAGACACAAGTATTCCTGCGTCGTTTCTATACAATCTGCCTCCTAAGCGAAAGGCCGCGCGTTCGAATCGCGCCGGGGACGCCAATTACTCGCCGTGACGGGCTTGTCCCGCCACGGCTTTTTACGTTAACAGTACTTATGCGCCGCTGTCATACATACATTTTGTATTAGGGATGCACTGATTAAAGCGAAGCGTATCAAATTCAGCCGCGTGAGTTTCATTGTTTGAACGGGGCGAATTTGATTTAATCAGTGCTTCCTTAGCATCACACCAAGGAAATCCAAACTAAAAAATACGCCTTACATTAAGCAGGGCGTATTTTTCGCATAATATCGTATAACAACAAAGCCGAACGGGATAAACCCATTCGGCTGAATTGGTGAGCTATCGGGGATTCGAACCCCGGACCCTTTGATTAAAAGTCAAATGCTCTGCCAACTGAGCTAATAACTCATGCCGTCTTACAACGACTTAATTATTATACCAATTTTCGCAGCGTTTGTCAAGCCTTTTTGAGAAATATTTTTCCCTTGTAAGCAGTTTTTTCAATCTGCACAGTTTATTCATATCAATTTGCCGTTTCTTATGCAAAATACAAAAAACGCCTCCGCATATGACGCGGAAGCGTTTCGGATAAATTGCTTAATTGATCTTGTTTCCGCAGTTAGGGCAGAACTGATTTCCGGCAGGAACCTTACCGCCGCAGGTAGGACAGAATGTGTCACCCTGAACAGGCGCCTGTGCAGGAGCGGCCTGCTGAGTATATGCCGTATTCTGCTGAGGAACTGCTCCGGCAAACTTCTTGAACAGACTGTAAAGTCCGCAGATAATAAGCACGATAAACGATATCCAAAGCATAACATATGCAAATGTGTAGAAACCGCCCTTAAACTCACTGTAGCTTGAAAGGTAACTTCCTGCTCCATATGTAACGATCAGCGCCAAAAGAACACCAAATACTTTTGCAACAGGTTTAACAAACTTATCGGCAATTTTAATAAAATCATTCATAATGAACCCTCCAATATAATATTCTATATTTCATTATACAATTGTTAATATACAATGTCAAGAGATTTATCGCAAAATTTACGATATTTTATGATTTGTGTGCAGTTATAACGGAAATCAGCATAAAGTCGCTGTCCTTTTTACCCTCGCTGTCAATATATATTTCCAGCGTATGCTCTCCTTTGTTGTCACCCTCATAAAGAACGGTAAGGCAGCACAGATCTCCCCAATCCTCATCAAAATTGGCGTCAAGCTTTATTTTACCGCTGTAGTCTCCGTCGATTACCGCATAAGCTATCGGCGCCGGTTTATTTACGGTTTTCTTCCACTGTACCATAATTATGCCGCCGGTGACTTTAAAAGCGATACGGCTTCCCTTGTCGTGAGCCGTCCAACCGTCTTTAAACGGATCGCTCCATTGCTGAGATTCATGTTTATCAGGCACAAATCCTTCCATAACAGGCTCGCAGTTACCGTTCTGAATTCTTTCTGCGTCTTCATACCGACAAGCTGTAAAAGGTTCAGGCAGCTCAGGCTTAGGCTTTACTCCCAGCTTCTTATAGTAATTATATTCAACATCAAGCAAATTCATTATCAGATCCGAAATCATTTTGTGTCCCGGATCCTTGGGGTGAAGCATATCGTCGGTATAATCGCTTAATCGGACATTGCCAAGCTGTATCTCGGGATAAATATAATCTCTTACACTTACTATCGGCAATCCGTATCTCAGTCCGATATTATTATGTATTTCCTGAGCGTTTTTTCCCGTGTCATAGAAAAGATTATTTATCAGTATCACCGCTTTTACACTTTCCGCTCTGAGCAGTTTTCTGATAAGGCTCTCATATGTTTCCATAAAAAGAGGGCTTGCCTCATCGTTTACCGAGAACTCAACAAAAACGAGATCAGGTTCTCTGTTTAAAACATGATCCTCGACCCTCGCTGCGCCAAACTGCGAAGTGGTTGCCCCTATTCCTGCATTGAAAAAATCCACATCAGCGTCGGGAAAATTATTCTTCCACCACTTGACAGAGCGGTTAACATATCTGAGTTCATCGTCGGTTGCATGACACCCCATTGTTATCGAACCGCCCAGATAAACTATATTAAGTTTCTTTTCCTTTTCAATTTTAGAAAACACATTGGACATATAGCCGATGTTCCCTATATTGACGATAGCCTGATTCTTATTTGTCATAACTTACATACTCCTTTTTATGATCTATGGATAAAGACATTATATAATGAAAATATTATAACACTTTTAAGCTTATATGTAAATATTTCAGAAGATTTTTTCCGCAATTTTTTCCTGAGCTGCAAAGTTGTGAATGAGTGAAAAAACAAATGACTAAATTGCCTTTAGGTTATATCGGTGAAGTCTGTTCTCCCCTCAATTCGGCGGAGAGAACAGATCACATTTCATCAAATATCTTTTGACTGTTTACAATTTTTTACTCGGTCAAAAACCGCGAGATTTTTTTGCATCTGCTTGAATTAACCTACAAAAAGTTATTGAGTTTTTTGTTAAAATCGTGCAATATTAATGTTGACTAAAAGGGTATTTTGTTCTATAATTATACTAAAACATATAATTTAAGAAAGGCGTGTCTGTAATGCACGATTTTAAAATGCTACTTAAACAGGCTCACACATTGGTGATTTTCAAGAGTCTTCATCAAATCCCTGTTTTTAAAAAATTTCTCAAAGCGCTTGAAGCCTGCGAGGGTGATACCGATGCGGCTATAGACATTTATTCCGACTTTGTTTCGGAGCTTTTCGCCTATTCCGACAATTTCACTCAGTATATGCTGAAGCTTGTGCTTGAGAACGAGAATCTGTTTATGCTGAAAAAAGGCGAGGGAAAAGAAACAGGCGTATTACTTGACGAATGTCTTGCAAACGAACTGGCGGTCATCGAAGAACTTTCGCAGATCCCTTGCAATGAAATTATTGACAAAATAGATTACGACGGATTTCTTCCGAGATATTCAGTTGAAAAACTGGATTTCTCCAAGATATATGCCGACAGGATACACGCAATAAATCAGTACGGTTACGGTATTTACTCACGTTATCATGTGTTTGTCATAAAGGACGGAAAAATCGTTCCTGTGGAATATCCCGACGACATAAAAATCTCCGACCTGCATAACTATGAACGTGAAAGACAGCAGGTCGTCAACAATACGCTCGCACTCCTGAAAGGTAAACCTGCAAACAATGTTCTCCTTTACGGCGACTGCGGAACGGGAAAATCTTCTACTGTCAAAGCTATCGCCAACGAGTATGCCTGCAAGGGTCTGCGGCTTATTGAACTGAAAAAGAAACAGCTTCACGAAATACCTGCAATAGTTGAAACAATAAGCAAAAATCCTCTGAAATTCATCATATTCATTGACGACCTGTCCTTTACCGAGGACGATGATGATTTCGCCGCGCTTAAAGCTATCCTTGAAGGAAGCGTATCTTCCACAGCTTCTAATCTTTGTATATACGCCACATCAAACAGACGTCATCTTGTAAGAGAAACCTTTTCGGCAAGAGAGGGCGACGAGATTCATTTCAAGGACACGATGCAGGAACTTCTTTCCTTATCGGACAGATTCGGTCTTACAGTTACATATCAGAAACCCGATAAGAGGATCTACCTTGACGTTGTTGAAAAGCTTGCAAAGCAATATGAGCTTACCACGCCGATAGACGAAGTTTTACAGAAAGCAGAGGCCTATGCTCTGTCAAGAGCGGGACGTTCTCCGCGTGTCGCTAAGCAGTTCGTTGAATATATGAAGGGCTGTGAAGAATAAGCAAGTACACGGCTAAAATCAAAAAATTATAAAATCGGACGCGTCGATCAAGAGCTTTGACACGCCCGATTTTTTATTTATCCGAAAGTACTCCGGCAACAGCATTTGCCAGAATCAGATCATTATTCGTAGTGATCTTAAAATTCAGTACGTCACCCTCGACGATATGAATGTCCTTTCCGCAGGCGGTAAATATACTGCAGGTATCTGTCAACAGGGCTTTCTTCTCGTCGCTGAGTCCTGAATAACACTTGCGGAGAGCCTTTACTCCGAAGCTCTGCGGGGTCTGCGCCTGAAAAAGACAGCTTCTGTCCAATACAGACTCAACTATCCCTCCGTCCGACCGGACAATAGTATCCACAGCGTGAAGATAAGTTCCGCAAGCCGAAAATTTTGCCGCCGCAGAAATATTATCCCTGATGATCTTATCCGAAACGAAGGGTCTTACCGCGTCATGAGTAAGTATTATATCATCGTCATTTTCTCCGAACCGTTCAGTAATTGCACCGACAATATTCATTACCGTACCGTTTCTGTCACTCCCACCGTCAACTATACATACACGGCTTGTTTCAATATCGGATCTCGCCAGAAGCTTGTCCATATAATCGTGCCAATCAGCCTTAATACCGATATAGACCATATCGATCTCCCCGACAGCAAGAAAGCTTTTCAGCGTTCTGATAATTATTGCCTCGCCGCCGATCTCTATAAACTGCTTTGGAATCTCCGAACAGGTCATACGCGATCCGCATCCGCCTGCTACAATACCAGCAAATACCATTTTTACCCGCCTTATAAATCAATAATAACAAAATCGGGGTACCGAAAGACAACACCCCGATTTTTATGTACATTATTTTATACCGTATTTCTTCAGCAATGCCTCGATCTTTGAATGTGGGTCGATAACCTGAGAAATAGACTTATCGTGATTGAGTGACGCAATAAAGTATGCGATATACTTAGCGCAGTCAACTTCATAGAACCAAGGACTTGAAAGCAGTTCGGGAGTTCTGTATGTAAGATTCGTACCGAATACGCCGTCAATAATTCCGTCGGCATATGCCTTGTCGAAAGATTCCAGACCGTTTGTAAAAATAGGATATGTCGCATAACAGTATATCTTATTAGCCTTACGCTTTTTAAGCTCCACTGCAATGTCAAGCATAGATTCGCCGGAAGAAATAATATCGTCGGCAATAAATACGTCCTTGCCGGCAACATCATTGCCGAGGTATTCATGAGCGACGATCGGATTTCTGCCGTCAACAACTGTCGAATAATCTCTGCGCTTATAGAACATTCCGAGATCTACTCCGAGAACGGAAGCATAATACATATTTCTGTTGATAGCGCCCTCATCGGGAGAGATTATCATAAAATGCTGTTTATCAGGTCTGAAATCCTTGAGATTCTTGAACATAGCCTTAAGAACCTGATAGGAAGGAATGATATTGTCAACACCCATAAGCGGAACTGCATTCTGTACACGCGGATCGTGAGCGTCAAATGTAAGGATATTTGAAACGCCCATAGACTGAAGCTCCTGCAAAGCAACCGCACAGTCCAGCGACTCACGGTAGTTCCTTCTGTGCTGTCTTCCTCCGTAAAGGGACGGCATGATTATGTTGATCCTGTGCGCTTTTCCGCCGGCGGCCTGAATGATCCTCTTCAGATCCTGATAGTGATCGTCCGGAGACATACGGTTTTCTTTGCCGAAATAATTATATGTACAGCTATAATTTCCCACATCGCAGAGAATAAAAAGGTCATCGCCTCTTATAGAAGATTTGATAAGTCCCTTTCCGTCGCCGGAAGAAAATCTTGGACAATCAACCTCGACAAGAAAAGTGTCCTTGACATACTCATTCTCGTTAGCCCACTGTGTAAGAAAGCTATTGACCTTTTTTCCAAGCTCGGCCGCACCGTCCATAGCAATCAGACCAAGGGGAGCTACTCTTGAATCGTTGTCGAACAATACATTATCAACATTACCCATTTCCAAATATCCTCCAATACAACTAAAAATATTGACAGTTCAATTCGCCTTAATATGTATATTATACTTTATATCTGCCCATTTTACAATAGTTTTTTATCAAATAAAAAATTTTTCTCCTTTTTCACAAAAAAACAGCTTTCAGACATACACATTTAGACACAAAAATCAAGTAAACGTTTGCTGAAACAGCTGAAAATCCATGCAGATCCACGCTTTTCAAACATGCCCGTATCAATATCCCCGCTCTTTAAGCTCCTTTACCAGACCAACGTAAAACTCACGGACATCAAAGTCCTTAATATTATCCCTGAACAGATCGATAACGTCCCCGTGAGAGATACCGCGTTTGCCCTTATGTTCAACCAATCGTCTGTTTTCTCCGTAAAGACCGGATTCTACAGTAACAAGTCCGTCGTTTCCTTTGCCGTAGGGCTTATTGAGCAAATATCCGAAATTCAGCGGAAAGCCCGCCGCTCTTATACTGTTCATTTTTGTCATGACCGAACGATAATATACATCAGGGCTGTCGGGAGTGATCTCGTTCATTTTCCGACAGCTTTCATAAGTTAGCTCATAAACGCCGTTATAAAAGCTGGGATCGCTGTCGCCCAGTGCCTTAAATATCCTGTTGTACTTTCCGTCCACCATTTTTACAATGCTGTCCGGTATCTTCTTCAACAGCATATCCACAAATTTACAGCCACAATGAGGCGTATTTATCGTAGTAAGCGACGCCACATATTTGTCCATTCCCAGATGTGAAATAGCATAGCGGGAATCAAGGCCGCCTTTTGAATGAGCAATAATATTTACTTTTTCAGCGCCTGTTTCCTCAAGAACCGACTTGATCTTATCCGCAAGCTCCTGAGCGCTGAGGGAAATCTTATTTGCGGACTGCTGTCCTCCGTAATATATGACCGCTCCGTTCTTTATCAGTTCTTGGGGTATCCTGCCCCAGTAGTTCATGACCTGCCAGTCTCTGAAAAATATGCCGTGAACCATTAAGATCGGATACTTTGTATGACAGACCTCGCTTTCCTTTCTTACTTCGTCAAGGTCAAGCTTTGCCTGTTCAAAATGATATTCACTGCGCGCCGTTTTATAGAACTTTCTGAACACCAAACAGTTTATCACGGGTATATACCATGTAAACAGCAAAACTACATAATGCAGAACCTTGACCTGTCTGGCAGAAAATGATATTCTCAGAATTCCGCTCATACATAAAATAAGAATTATAAGATATGCCGCAATGCAGTTTATGACTATTCTCCAGACGTTAAGTCCGCTGAAACACAGCATAATTATTACAGCCAACTGCAAAACGTTGGCAAATACTCCGCACCACAAAAGATACGCTCCAAAGTCAAGTCTTTTCAGTTTTCCCTCAGAGGCTTTATTTCCGTGAGCCTTGCAAATAAAGGCGATAAAATAAACCGAGAGTGCAACAATGATCAAAACCTTTGCCCAGCCGTCCAAAGCGGCAAGTTTCCAAAGCGCAACGCAGTTAGCAAGCGCCAGAACAGGAAGCGTTCCTATTATCCCCGATAATCTTCTCATTTTTTGCTCCTTACAGATTATTTTTCAGCTTTACGTGCCTTATATCCTCTCCCATAAACATTATAGGAGAAAAACATCCGGTAAGGCGTGAAATAATTCTTTCGTTATACCTAGCGCTATATTCGTTGGGAGAAAGATTTGTAGAAATGATCGTCGGTTTTCCGAGATTTATTCTTTCATTGACAATCTCATAAAGAACAGAATCCGTAAAGCTTGTCTGAAACTCGGAACCCAGGTCGTCAAGTATCACTAAGTCGGCATTTTCAATTACGTCAAGGGTATCACCCTGAGTTCTTCCGAAATGCTCGTCCTCGATCTTTCTGAAAAGCTTGAGTATAGAACCGAACACAACGCTGTAGCCCTTTTGCACAAGTTCGTTGGCTATACACGAGGACAGGAACGTTTTTCCCAGACCCGTTCTTCCGAAAAAGAAAAGCGACGGCGAATCCTCTCTGAATTTTTCCGCATATTCTTTGCAGTTTGAGTATACCGTTTTCATTCTCTCTCTCGGAGACATTCCGTTTGAAACGGATTCCGGGTAAAAATCAAGTCTGAACTCAGAAAAATCGTGAAGTTCAATGTGGCAGTTCTCATTCAGCTCCTCTGCGGTATACTTTTTCAGCAGACCCGTAAAACAATGACAGCGCTCGCCCTCCTTATAACCTGTATCCTTACAATCAGGACAATAATATGTATATTCAAGGTAATCCTCAGGATATCCGCAGGTTTTAAGCAGTTCCTTTATGGTACGCTGTGTGTTAAGGTTTTTATCTCTTATCTGAGCGATAATTCCCTTGACCTCGCCCTTTTGCCTGCCAATAATTTTCAGCAGTTCAAAATTAGTATTCTTCAGAGAATTAGTAAGAGAAATTATCTCAGGCACATTTGCAGAAACCTCTTCAAGCCGCGTTCTGTACTCTGCCTCTGCGGAATCTCTGCGCTGTGCAAGCTCCTGCTGAGCCTTATCAAAAGCCGCATGAGTATATTTCATTCTTCATCATTCCTTTCAAAGCTTTCCCGATTTGCTCAGATCAAAATTCATTGCAAAGTTTTCAAAGTCGTCCAAATTATAAGATGTTTCCTTAGCAGCAGACTGGCGCTTATTTGAACTGCTCTTGAATTTATTATCCTCTTCATTGACCTGCTGTGGAGTGGAAATACTCTTTCCTGCCCAGTTCATTAGGATAGTGTCTATGTATTTGAAATTCAGCTTATTGGTATTGTCCATACATTTGTTGTATGCGATCTCCAGCATTTCCGAAGTAAAGCCCATGGAACGCCACTTAGAAATATATTCCTGCTGTTGCTTGGAGGGCTTTGCGGTCACGCCGAAAATTTTAAGTATACGATTCTCAAAGCTTTTAAGCTCCGTACATCTTATTATCTCCGCCTCGATCTGAGCATACGAACAGATGTCCTCCTCATACCAGCGTTTCATCACCGTCACAAGATAGGATACACGGCGTTTATCCAAGGAAACGCAGTACTCAGCCGCAAGAAGTATCGACGCCGCATCAAAGTGATAATACTCATACAGCGCCAACAGCTCGCCTTGCTCCGTGCTGTTTATTGTATATTGCAGAACCGACTGTATCTCGTTGAACAGATTTTTCAGATTGGCGTCCTTCTCTGCCTTTTCCAGAATTTCAGAATTTCTGTATCTTATGACAAGCTTATTGGAAACCGCTGATTTCGTTGGATTGATAGATTCAACAGCCGACGCCGGAACGTTCTGTACTGTCGATACTTCAGATTTTACGGCGGCAAACGAAGGAGTGACAGACTTACTGTCTGCTCTTTCGGCAGTGATTACCCCAAGATTCACCCAATGAGTTACAGCGTCCTCCGCAGCGTCCTCCGAAACTCCCGCACGCTGAGCAAGACTAGCCGTGTCAATCTCACGGTCACTGCTGCAAAGAATACAGAGCAGGACCTTTACAAAGCTCCCGTCGCTTATTTTCAAATAATCCTCAACCACTTTTGAGGGTACTGAAAAAAAGCTTCCCCATCGGTCGCAGTCAAATATGTATTTCATTTCTATTCCCCGATCATAATTAATATCTTTATCAAGTATACCACATAAATAGATTTATTGCAACATTAAAAAGACAAAAGTCGGAACGGTTTCCCGTTCCGACTCAATTTGTCGATAAACCTAATTTTGATGGTAAACAAGGGGAAGCCCTCGAATTATTGCGAACAAGTTGAGCAATAATTTTCGCAGGGCTTCCCCTCTTTCAAAACAGTCCACCGGACTG
>JAETQO010000027.1 GCA_021770655.1 Ruminococcus sp.
GTTTCAAAAATTCCCGATAATACAAAAAAGTGATGATTGTTCGATTTTACTGAAACATTTCATCACTTTTTGCATTTTGCTTGTCAGTTTTTTGGATTTTGCTTGTCAGATAACAACAGCTTTTCTTTATGCGTATAATCTGTAAATCACAAACGTCCATATCAGCAAAGACGCTATGATAACTCCGTAAAAATACCAATGTCTGGTCTTGTGTCTGAAAATCTCCATGCCGAGAAATCCGCCGGCAAAGCCGCCTATAAGGCATAGACCCAGTAAGGTTTTTTCGGGAATGCGCCACTTGTGAGCTTTGGCTTTTATTTTGTCTGTGCCGAAAAGTATAAACGTTATAAGGCTTACAGACAGAAGATAAATAATCAGATATTTCATATTTCACCGTAAGAAAGGGCGGAGTTTTTGTTCCGCCCTTGTATTTTAATTTGTTTACTTTTGTTTACTTGAAGTAATTTACGCCGCTCTCGAAAATCTGCTGATCCTTTTCTCCCGGAACATTTTTGGATACATCCGTACCCTTTCTTTCGGAGTGACCCATTTTGCCGAGAACTCTTCCGTCCGGAGATGTTATACCTTCGATAGCCTCAAACGAGGTGTTAGGGTTGCACTGAATATCGAAAGTAGGCTCGCCGTCAAAGTCAACATACTGAGTAGCTATCTGTCCGTTCGCCGCAAGCTGTGCGATCTCTTCCGCACTTGCTACGAAACGTCCTTCACCGTGTGAAATCGCAACATTGTGAATGTCGCCTACTTTACAGCCTGCAAGCCATGGGGATTTGTTGGAGGCTATCCTTGTGTTGACCATTTTGGACTGATGTCTTGCAATGGTGTTAAAGGTAAGCGTCGGTGAATCGTCTCTCATATCCCTTATCTCGCCGTAAGGTACAAGACCGAGCTTGACAAGGGCCTGGAAACCGTTGCATATACCGAGCATAAGACCGTCTCTGTTTTTGAGCAGGTCGTGGATAGCGTCGGTAAGTCTTGGATTTCTCAGGAACGATACGATAAACTTTCCTGAACCGTCCGGCTCGTCTCCGCCGCTGAAACCGCCGGGGAGCATTACTATCTGGGATTCCTTGATCTTCTTTTCCATTGCGTCAACGGATTCCTTGATTGCCTGTTCGGTAAGATTTCTTACAACGAAAATGTCTGCGTCCGCACCCGCTTTTTCAAATGCTCTTGCAGTATCGTATTCGCAGTTTGTGCCGGGGAATACAGGGATAAGAACCTTTGGCTTTGCTATCTTTATAGCGGGAGATACTCTCTTATCTGCATTGAAGCTGTACTTTTCGGGTTTCTTTTCAGGCTCCTTGACGTGAACGGGGTAAACGGGTTCAAGCTTACCCTCCCAGAGTGATTGGAGCTTGTCAAGGCTTATTGTGTAATTGTCTGTTTTTATCTCATAGCTTTCGGTAGTTTCGCCGATTACTCTTTCATCAGTCTCTGCGCTCTCGGCAAGCTCGATAACAAACGCACCGTAGCAAGCTCTGTAAAGCTCTTCGGCAGAAAGCTTATCGGTAAATTTAAAGCCGATCCTGTTGCCGAACGCCATTTTTGCAACTGCCTCGGAAACGCCTCCGTATGAAACCGCCCAGCAGGAAAGCACATTTCCGTCTGCAATAAGCTTTTCGACCTTTTCAAATACAGCTTTCAGTGAGTCAAAGTTTACAAGCTTGTTTTCATCATATTCAGGTTTGATAAGAATGACCTTTGAACCGGTCTTTTTAAATTCCTGAGATATGATCTTATCGGAATCAGCGACGGAAACCGCAAATGAAACAAGCGTAGGCGGAACATCGATCTCCTCAAAGGTACCGGACATTGAGTCCTTTCCTCCGATAGAACCGCATCCGAGTTCTATCTGAGCCTTGTATGCGCCTAGCAGAGCGGCCATAGGCTTGCCCCAGCGCTTAGGATTGTTCTGTGTTCTTTCAAAATACTCCTGGAATGTGAGCCAGCATTTTTCATAAGTTCCGCCCGTTGCAACTACCTTTGCGATAGATTCGACAACTGCGGACATTGCTCCGTGATAAGGGCTGATAGAAGAGAGAAAAGGATTATATCCCCAGCCCATAATGGATGCTGTTTTTGTTTCACCGTCAAGCACGGGTATTTTTGCCGCCATTGCCTGTGTCGGCGTGTTCTGATATTTTCCTCCGTAAGGCATAAGAACGGTGCCTGCGCCGATAGTAGAGTCAAATCTCTCAACAAGACCCTTCTGAGAGCAGACGTTCAGATTGGAGATCATAGATTCCCAGCGATCAGCCGTATCCGCTTCGCTGTCTTCGCCTGCAAATACAGGAGAAGAGATAGAAATATCGGTATGCTTTTCAGCGCCGTTTGAGTTAAGAAACTCCCTGCTGAGGTCAACGATAGTGTTTCCGCACCAGTTCATTCTGAGCCTTGGTTCTTCGGTAACTCTTGCTACCATGGTCGCCTCAAGGTTTTCCTTAGCGGCTTCTGCCATGAATTTTTCAAGGTCTGACTTTGCGATGACTACCGCCATTCTTTCCTGTGATTCGGAAATAGCAAGCTCTGTTCCGTCAAGTCCGTCATATTTTTTGGTAACTGCGTCAAGGTTGATTGAAAGTCCGTCGGCAAGCTCGCCGATAGCCACGGAAACGCCGCCGGCGCCGAAGTCGTTGCATCGTTTTATCATTGCGGTAACCTCAGGGTTTCTGAAAAGCCTCTGAAGCTTTCTTTCTTCGGGTGCGTTACCCTTTTGAACTTCTGCGCCGCAGCTTTCAAGTGAATGAAGCGTATGCGATTTGGAAGAGCCTGTCGCTCCGCCGCAGCCGTCGCGTCCTGTTCTTCCGCCGAGAAGTATAACAATATCTTCCGGAGCAGGTCTTTCACGTCTTACGTTTTTTGCGGGAGCGGCGCCTACTACTGCGCCGATCTCCATTCTCTTTGCAACATATCCCGGATGATATATCTCGTGAACGTGTCCGGTCGCAAGGCCTATCTGGTTACCGTAGGAAGAATAGCCGTTAGCGGCGCCGACAACGATCTTTCTCTGGGGCAGTTTGCCTGTTATTGTATCCTCAACAGGAACAAGCGGATTGCCTGCGCCAGTAACTCTCATAGCCTGATATACATAAGAACGTCCCGACAGCGGGTCTCTTATAGCGCCGCCAAGACAGGTAGCCGCGCCGCCGAAAGGTTCGATCTCGGTCGGGTGGTTGTGAGTTTCGTTTTTGAACATCAACAGCCAGTCCTCAGGCTTGCCGTCAACGTCAACGGTGATCTTGACCGAGCAGGCGTTTATCTCTTCGCTTTCGTCCAGATCTTTCAGAAGTCCGGATTTTTTCAGCTGCTTTGCACCGATGCATGCAAGGTCCATAAGTGTGATAGGCTTGTCCGTTCTGCCTGCGTAAAGGTCTTTTCTTGCGTTTATATAATCTGCAAATGTAGCGGCAATGTAATCAGGTTCGATTTCCACATTGTCAACGATAGTGGAGAATGTAGTATGACGGCAGTGATCGGACCAGTATGTGTCTATCATTCTGATTTCCGTAATGGTCGGATTTCTCTTTTCAACGTCCTTGAAATAATCCTGGCAGAACTTGATGTCGTCAAAGTCCATAGCAAGACCGAGGTCGTCCAGCATATACTTCAGATCGTCGTCGGTAGAGTAAATAAATCCCTCAACGGTGTTGACAGCGGTAGGAATTGCATATTTGATATCAAGAGTATCGAAACAGTCAAGGGAAGCCTCTCTTGACTCCACAGGGTTTATCATATAGTGTTTGATCTGCACAAGCTCGTCATCGGTAAGCTTGCCGGAAACGATATAGATTCTTGCCGATTTGATAGTCGGTCTTTTTCCGCCTGTGAGAAGCGATATACACTGAGCGCAGGAATCAGCCCTCTGATCGAATTGACCGGGAAGATATTCAACGGCAAATACGAACTCGTCGTCGGAAACGGCAGGCAGATGATCATAGGTCACGTCAACGGCCGGTTCGGAGAAAACTACCGGAGTTGCCAGATCAAAATCTTCTCTTGAAAGACCTTCGGCGTCATAGCGATTGATGACTCTAAGTCCTGTAAGGTTTTCAAGTCCGAGTGCAGATTTGATACCGCCGATAAGGGAATCGGCTTCTACTGCAAATTCAGGCTTTTTTTCAACATAAATACGGTATACAGACATAGCTACATCTCCTTTAAATAGTTATTTTAATTATACAACATTCAACACTTATTTGTCAATAACATTATAATATATTAAAACGGGACATAAAATTTCTTAATATTTTACACTGCGCTTAGTCCGCAGGTTCACCGTAGCAGTATTCGCTGTCGGAAGATGTGATCTTTACTTTTAACATCTGTCTTTTTAAGCTAACGCTTTCCGATTCACGCGGTATTCTTACAGTAACATAGTTGGGCGCATGACCCTGATGCCATTGCGGAGAGGTTTCTCTTTCAAACAGCACTTCAAAGGTTTTTCCCACGCAATTTTTCAGATAGCGAGTCTTGCTCTCGGCGCATATCTCGGACATTTTTGCGGCTCGCAGATGCTTTGTCTTTTTATCGATCTGTCCGTCAAGCTTGTCGGCGGCAGTACCCGGTCTGCGGGAATATGGGAAAATATGAGCCTCCGCAAAGGCAGTTTCTTTTACAAACTCAAGCGAACGGTGAAATTCATCGTCGCTTTCCTGCGGAAATCCTACCATTATATCCGTAGTTATCGCACAGTCCGGAAAGCGTTCTCGTAGTTTCTTGCATAAGTTCCGATATTCCGCACTGTCGTAATGTCTGTTCATTCTTTTAAGCGTTTCATCACAGCCGCTTTGCAGTGAAAGATGAAAATGCGGACAAAGCCTGTCAAGACTTTCCATTCTGCTTATATCCTCGTCGGAAATAAGCTCAGGCTCGATTGAACCAAGCCTTACCCTGTAATCGCCTTCACAGCCGCAGGCGGCTTCAACGGCGTCGATAAGCCGAGTTCCGTTTTTGAAATCGCGTCCGTAGCAGCAAAGATTTATGCCGGTAAGGATTATTTCCTTGTGACCCGAACCAACAAGCCTGCTTACTTCGGGTGCTATGTCTTCCAACGGCTTTGAACATATATGTCCTCTGGCTGTGGGAATTATACAATAGGAGCAGTACTGATCGCATCCGTCCTGTATTTTTATATACGCTCTGGTTTTTTCGTCCGCTCCCGAATTTTCCATTTTTTCAAAAGGCTCTCCCTTGGTTCTGAGTGAGATCTTTACTATCCTTTCGCCGCTTAATATATACCTTTTTATCAGCGACGGTATTTCTCGCTTAGCGCCTGTGCCTACCACTATACTGCATTCTTCCATATTTCCGGCTTGTTTTTCAAATGCCTGTGGGAAACAGCCTGCCAGTACGATTATGCACTGAGGATTTACATTCTTTATTTTATGTATGAGCTGTCTGCATTTAGAGTCTGATTGAGCCGTGACAGTACAGGAATTTATTATGCAGATTTCTGCGTCCGAATAATTATCTGTAAGCTCATATCCTTCAGACAGCATGGTTTCTTTTATATTTTCCGTTTCATACTGGTTGACTTTACAGCCGAACGTATAATAAAACGTTCTCATAATTGATTTCCTTTCGTTATCCAAATGTTAATAATGTACAAAAACGCTACGCTATAATGTACAAAATGCACAAATTAAAAGCTGCGGATTCAATGCTATTGACTATTGTACCATATTTTATTTTTTTTTGCAAATTATCATTGACAAATCAAAAAGAATGTATATAATATAAATTGTAGGAGGAAATCCTATGAAATATATAAGGAAACGCTGATTAAATCAAGTTCGCTACGCTATAATCAGAGTATCCTAGTGGGAAATAAGCACGGCGTAAAACGCCTACTGTTCAGTAAGGAGGAACTATTATGAAAAAGGTTAAAATTCAGCTTGATTCTATCGCGGCAGTAAAGAAGTTTGTAAGCGTTGTTTCTATGTACGATTTTGATGTGGATCTTGCTTCCGGCAGATATGCAGTTGACGCAAAGTCGATCATGGGTATTTTCAGCCTTGACCTTTCAAATCCTATTCAGTTGGTTGCACATACGGATAATGCTGATAAATTCTTTGATGAGATCAAGGAGTTTATCGTAGATTAATAATTTGATCAGATTTATCGGAAGAGTACGAAACTTATGAGTGGTTTCGTACTCTTTTTTTCTTGTTTTAACAGTATTCGGACTGCTTTTTATCTTTTTTGCAGTGATTTTGTTGTTAATTATGTATATATTATCAATCTACTTAATCGTTTAGTAAAATGCAATTAACTAAATTTTAAAGTGAAAATGAACTTATGAATTGATTAAAATAAATTAAAACCTTTGAACATAATAATTTACATATTATTTGTTTAACATTTGTTCATTCAAGGATATAATTATATTAAACAATATAAAAATATGCGCAAGCTATATATCGTATCAATTAGGTGAAATTTTGATTAATTTAAACCGGAGGTTTTTTATTATGATTAAAGCGTATATCAGAATCAATGATATGAACGACATTAAAGCGCTCCACGAAGCCGCTGTTACGTGTAAATATGATCTTGTGGTGCAATCGGGTACAAAGGTGCTTAATCCGAAGTCTCTTATGGGTATTTTCGGTCTTGGAACAAAAAGGACAGTATCTCTTGTTGCAAGGATAGACGACAAGCAGGATTTCCTGAAAAAATTCGGTAAGCTTATTGCAGTCTGAAAATTAAGAATTTCTTCGTCTTGTTTTATGGTAAAGTCTGTGCTATAATGATTATAGATTATTATGCACGGAGGGTTATAAATGAATATCAGATATATACTTCTGGCATTGGAAACGTTACTTTTGTGTCTGTTTCTGGTGCCGCTCCCTATAATATGCTCGGGAAATCTGGCAGGTATCATTGTTTCCCTGCTGCTATTGCTCATAACGGCAAACTGGAAGGATTTCTGCTGTATTGTCGGTAGAATATGGAGTCACGGCGCAGGTAAAGCCGCTCTTATAGCCGCCGGCGTTGTTGTCGCCGCAGCATTAGTATATGTAACGGTTCTTTCTGTGCTTATGTACAGAGCGCAGGAAAACAGGCCGGACAAGCCTGATGTAATAGTAGTCCTTGGCTGTAAGGTGAACGGCGAGAAGCCTTCCCGTATGCTTCGCCGCAGGCTGGAGGCCGCTTATGAGGCGCTTAATGATAATCCCGATACTCTCTGCATCGTGTCCGGCGGACAGGGGAGTAACGAAAAAATAAGCGAGGCTCAGGCAATGAAAACCTATCTTGTGGATAAAGGCATAGACCCTGAGCGGATAATAATGGAGGACAAATCGACCTCTACCTATGAGAATATAGAATATTCTCTGAAAATTCTTGATGAAATGGAAATGTCTCACGATATGACGCTTGTGACCGACGGTTTTCATCAGTACCGGGCAAGTCTGATAGCTAAGTCGCAGGGTGTGGAAAATGTGACGGCATATTCCGCATATACCGAGCCTCGCTATCTCTTTACTTATTGGGTTCGCGAGTGGCTTGGTTTGACGCACTTTTTTGTGTTTGGAAACTGAATTGCAAAATGGTGAAGAAAGAATGCTTTCGTACAAAGATTATAATTATAAAAAGCATCTGCAAGTTTTCATAAGAAATTTGCAGATGCTTTTATTTGCTGAAGATTATTTAACGATATGGTTGATAGCCGAGAGCAGAGCGTTTATAGACGCTACGATAATATCGGTGTTTCTTCCTGCGCCCCAGACTGTCTTGCCGTTTGCGGAAATGCCTACGTAAGCTACCGCCTCTGATGAAGAATGTCTCTCGATAGCGTGTTCCTGATAATCCTCGATAGTGAAATCGAGAGGGATTGCCTGTTTCAAAGCGGTGGCAACAGCGTCAAGTCTTCCGTTTCCGTCTGCTTTGTAAACCGCAGTTCCTTTGTTCGGGATAACGGCTGTGACCTCAGTAGAGATCCTTCCGTTATCTTCCTGCTTGAAGTGAGCCTCGGTCACGTTTATCGGAGTTTGTACATTGAGGTAATTTTCTTTGAAAATGTTGTATACTTCCTCAGGTTTAAGTTCTTTATGAAGATGATCGGAAATATCCTTAACGGCATAACCGAAGTTCTCTCGCATTTTCTTCGGCATATCATATCCGAACTGATGCTGCATAATGTATCCGATACCGCCCTTGCCGGACTGGGAATTGATCCTGATAACGTCGCCGTCGTATTCTCTTCCTACATCGTGAGGATCAATAGGCAGATAAGGAACTGTCCACTTATCGCAGCTTTTCTCTTCTCTCCACTTCATGCCCTTGGCGATAGCGTCCTGGTGAGAACCTGAGAATGCAGCAAATACCAGGGAGCCGGAATATGGGCTTCTGTCGTAAACCTTCATTCTTGTAACTCTCTCGTAAAGCTCTACCAGAGCGGGCATATCCGAGAAGTCCAGCTTGGGGTCAATGCCGTGTGTATACATATTCATTGCAATGGTGACAATGTCCGCATTGCCTGTTCTTTCTCCGTTTCCGAAGCAGGTGCCTTCTATCCTGTCGGCGCCTGCCAGCAGTCCCATTTCACAATCTGCGACCGCACAGCCCCTGTCATTGTGAGGGTGGAGAGAAATGATGAGGTTTTCTCTGTTGTGGAGAGTATCGCACATATACTCTATCTGCTGAGCGTAAACATGGGGCATTGACATTTCAACGGTAACGGGGAGGTTGATTATTACTTTGTTTTCGGGAGTCGGCTGCCAGATGTCGATGACTGCGTTGCATATATCTCTTGCAAATTCAGGCTCTGTACCGGTGAAGCTTTCGGGCGAATATTCAAAAACGATGCTGCCCTTTGCGTGTTTTTTATATTCGTTGCAGAGAACAGCTCCGTCGGTAGCGATCTTAATGATCTCTTCCTTGGATTTTCTGAAAACCTGTTCTCTCTGAGCGACAGACGTGGAGTTATAGAGGTGTACGACTGCATTCTTTGCGCCGTCGATAGCCTCGAAGGTCTTTTTTATTATATGCTCTCTGGACTGGGTCAAGACCTGTATCGTGACGTCGTCGGGTATCATGTTTTTTTCGATAAGAGTGCGGCAGAATTCATACTCTGTTTCAGAAGCGGCAGGGAAGCCTATCTCGATCTCCTTGAAACCTACTTCGACCAGCTTTGTGAAAAATTCAAGCTTTTCCTCCAGGCTCATAGGAATGATAAGCGCCTGATTTCCGTCTCTCAGATCGACCGAGCACCAAGCGGGAGCGCGGTCAACATACTCCTTTTCAGCCCATTTCATACATTTTACCGGAGGCATATAATAGCCTCTTGAATACTTTTCTGCGTTTTTCATTTAAATATCCTCCTTATAAATTACATTTATTTTCAATTGATTTTCTTATGTACATAATGATCTCAAACAAACCTGAGATAACGGTTAATGCAAGAATAAACGCTAACGGGATATAAACTAAGGCTTGCACAAAGACAGGTCCCAGAAAGTAAGAAAAAATATCTCCGCTGTCTTCCATTTCAGCTATTTCAAAATGCGCCCGGATAAGCCTTGGTACAGTCCAAACAATAGAACATAAACAAATACCTAACCAGTATAGCAATCTGTTCATATTTATCATCGCACGCATGATCAGATATGCGGCAAAAAGAATTATTACAGAAACAATAAAGCTTACGGCTGCTGCCGTATCGCCTGCCGCACCTAGTTTTAAAAATAAGCACATCAGCAGAGTTGCGCCTATGTTGAAACACAAACCTAAACCCCAAAACTTACATATTTGTTTTAAAGTTTTCATACTTTTTCACCAACTTTATTGTGACGATTATAAATATCGGTATTTCACATAATAATTCTTCTTGGAAACATAACATTGCTATGATTTGATGCTCACAAAACTTACTTATCGCATTTATTGATTTTTTCTTTGATAAGAAATATTACCAAACCGATTAACATCGGCAATGAACCGTAATCTATAAACAATCCTAAAAAGCTCAGCCATAGATAAGATTTAGGAAGAAGTAGTAAAAATCCGGCAGTTAAGTTTAAACCGCCAAAAATCGGAACGGACGAATGAAACTTATTTTCCTTGACTGAATAAATGACGCAAAGCCAGTTCATTACAGTAATATATCCTCCGAATATTACAAGCACGATCCCTATAATCAGTTTTGCTGTCATAGCTTTTCACCCATAAAAAAATCGCCGCTCCCAAAACAGGAGAGACGAGATTGCCCGTGTTACCACTCTCATTCATATACAGCTCACACTGTATACCTCAGCCGCATCAATCAATGCGTATCTCTGTAACGGGAGAATTCCGTGTACGGCTAATTAAAGCTTCACCGCACCGGCTCAAGGATGAGTTATTGCAAAACCTACATACCGCCTTGCACCAAACGGCGGCTCTCTGAAAAGTCAAGCATTTTGCTTTTGTTCCTGTCAAAGCCTTTTAGATATTAATTACATTATACGCAATATGCATTTACTTGTCAAGGGGAATAATCCTTATTTAACATTTTGTTAATATTTGTGCGTTGGTATCGGCTGATAAGAGATATGCTGAAATCATAATTCTTAAATTATTCTTACGACAGACCGTGAATGCTTAAAACTCTCTTAAATGAAAAGACGGATTGTTGACAATGTAAATTTAATCGGATATAATAAATATGTCGACAAAATCTTTTGTACAAAAGGGGATCAGATCATGATTTACGAGAGCATTAAAAAGCTTGTGACTTACGGGCTTGAAAGCGGTCTTATCGAAGATGGGGACAGGGTTTACGCTACTAACAGACTGCTGGAGACGCTTGAGCTTGATGAGTATGATGAGCCGGAGAAAGAGTTTTCCGACGTAGATCTGGAAAGCGTTCTTTCAGAATTACTGGATTATGCCTGCGAAAAGGGGCTGACTGAAAATTCGGTGGTCTACAGAGACCTTTTCGATACCAAGCTTATGGGGCTTCTTACGCCAAGACCAAGCGAGGTCAACAGAAAGTTCCGCGAACTTTACAATGATCGGTCGCCCAAAGCGGCTACGGATTATTTCTATAAGCTTTCACAGGATACGGACTACATAAGAAGATACAGAGTAAAAAAAGATATGCGCTGGATATCTTCTACGGAATACGGCGATCTGGATATTACCATAAACCTTTCCAAGCCCGAGAAGGACCCTAAAGCTATAGCGGCGGCAAAGCTTGCAAAACAGTCGGGATATCCGAAATGTCTGCTTTGTTATGAAAACGTTGGCTACGCCGGAAGAGTGAACTCTCCTGCCAGACAGAATCACCGTATTATTTCTCTTGAAATAAACGGCGAGGACTGGGGTTTTCAGTATTCGCCCTATGTTTATTATAACGAGCATTGTATACTTTTTAATAAAAAGCATACTCCCATGGTGATAGATAAATCCGCTTTCAGAAAGCTTTTTGATTTTGTGGGACAGTTTCCCCATTACTTTATCGGTTCAAACGCCGACCTGCCTATAGTCGGAGGCTCGATACTTTCTCATGAGCATTTTCAGGGCGGACATTATACCTTTGCAATGGAAAAGGCCCCTGTGGAAAGAAAGATCAATTTTAAGGGCTTTGATAATGTCGAGGCAGGAATCGTGAAGTGGCCTATGTCGGTGATAAGGATAAACAGCGAGGATAAGGACGCTCTTGTAGAGCTTGCGGATAAGATACTTACAGCGTGGAGAGGATATACTGATGAGGCGGCGTTCATTTATGCCGAAACAGACGGCGAGCCGCACAACACTATAACTCCTATCGCACGAATGAGAAACGGCAGGTTTGAGCTTGATCTTGTTCTCAGAAACAACATCACAACGGAGGAATATCCGCTTGGAGTTTATCACCCGCATCAGGAACTTCATCATATAAAGAAAGAGAATATCGGTCTTATTGAAGTTATGGGATTGGCGGTACTTCCTTCAAGACTGAAAAATGAAATGGAACGGCTTGCAAAGGTACTCATCACCGAGGGCGTTGAGGGAGTCCGCCATGACCCTGTGATTGAAAAGCACGCAGACTGGGCGGAGGATTTTGTTTCAAGAAATGAGATAACTCCTGAAAACGTGAACGAGATAATAAAAAAAGAGATCGGGATCGTTTTTGCAAAGGTTCTTGAACATGCGGGAGTATATAAAAGAGATACCGACGGAATGGCCGCATTTGACAGATTTATAGACTATGTGAACAAATAATCAGAAAGACGGTGAACGCCCGTACATATGGGTGCGGGCATTTTTATGCTTATTTTTATGAAAAAACATTATAAAGCTGTGATCATTTTTCTTGTTATGGTTATGCTGATAGCCGTTGCCGCAGTTTTTGGTTACAGGAGACATATACAAAATGTAATTGAGCAGGCGTACAGCGTACCGCTTATATCAACGGCTCAGCTTGAAAAAGCGGAAAGTTCAAAGGCGGATAAGCTGATGATTGTCGCTCATCCCGACGATGAGGTGCTTTGGGGCGGCGGACATCTTTATGACGGCGGTTATCTTGTGGTCTGCGTTACAGGCGGCAGAAACGAAACCAGAGCCGGCGAGTTCCGCAGTGTAATAAAATCCTCGGGCAACGAGTGTATAATACTCGATTATCCCGACAAGGTAAACGGTAAGCGGGATACATGGGAACAGGTGAGCGCAGGTATCAGATCCGATCTGGAGAAAATAATGACCTGTAAAGAGTGGAATACTATAGCTGTGCATAATCAAAAGGGCGAATATGGGCATACTCATCATATAAACCTGCACGGCTACGTTACTGAGATTTATGACAGGGACAATATCGGCGGCGAACTTTACTGCTTTGGCAGGTATTATAAAAAATCTCGTATAGAACAGGCCAAAGACGAGATTCCCAAGATGACTGAGGAGCGTTATAATTTTAAGGAAAAGCTTGCCGGAATGTACACTTCTCAGCAGGAAACCATTTCTAAGCTGTGGCATATGGCGTGGTATGAGGATTGGACGCTGTACGAGCGGTTCAGCGAGCATCCCGAATTTGCAAACAGTGCGGGAAACGATCTGATCGGAGCGGTGGCAAATGAAACTGAGTAAACGAAACATATTTCATCTTTGCCTGCTTACGGGGATATATCTCGTGTTCGTGCTTTTGCTGACGCGGTTTGAATATGCTTACGGTTCGGAACTTGACTGGGGCGGACAGCATTATGCAATACCAGATTATTTTCGCAAGCTGTTTTATAAAACCGGAGATATTTTTCCGTCGTTTGCTCCGAATATCGGCGGCGGTGAGAATATCTACAACCTTTCCTATTACGGACTTTATTCGCCGATAATAATGTTTTCGTATCTGCTTCCGTTTGTGAAAATGTCCACATATATTCAGGCGGTGTCTATTATCGGAATAATTGTAAGCGTGATTATTTTCTATCTGTGGATGAGGAAGAAATTTACCGACAACGCTGCTTTTGCGCTGAGCTTTGTTTTCCTTTTCTCGGCGCCGCTGATCTTTCACAGTCACAGGCATATCATGTTTGTGAATTATATGCCGTTTCTGCTGTTAGGTTTTATGGCGGTTGAAGATTATTTTGAGGGCAAGAGAAAATATATGGTCACGCTCTGGGCGTTTCTTATGATAATGACCAGCTATTTCTTTGCTGTTTCCGGTCTGGCGGCTATGGCTGTTTACGGAGTTTACCGCTGGCTGAAAATCACGGAAAAGCCGACTGTCAAAGGCTTTTGTTCTGTGGCGTGGCGGTTTGCTCTCAGACTTGTTTTAGCCGTTCTTATGGCGTGTGTGCTGATAATGCCAACGCTTTTCTGTATGCTTAACGGACGTGATAAAGGCAACTCTTCCATTGACTTTACATCTTTCATTCCCGGAGTAAATCTGAAGTTTCTTCTTTATTCACATTATTCGATGGGACTGTGTCTGTTTACGGTAATGAGCATCATTTCCGCTTTGTTTTCCAAACAGCGCTGCCGACGGTTTCTCGGCATCGTAATGACTTTGCTGGCGACCTGTCCCGTGATAATCTATATGCTCAATGGTACGCTTTATGTAGACCCCAAGGTGCTGATACCTTTTCTGCCTCTGGGTATGTTGCTTTTCGGTCACGCATATTTTGACATTATCAGAGGCAAAATGCGCCTGAAACCTATATTTGCAATAACTGTAGCTGTAGCTGTGCTGGGGTTGCTGTATTTTAAGACATCTCAAAAGGTTGAGTTTTACGTTATAGTCGATCTGATTGCGCTCACTGCCAGCCTTACGGTTTATCACAAGGTTAAAAAGGATTATATACTGAATATCGGAATGTCTTTTTGCCTTTTAATGTCTACGGTTTATATTAATTTCAGTGACGATCTTGTGCCGCTGAGCCAGCTTGATTATGACAACAGCGCAGAAATCAACGCTATTGCCGACTATATCGCCGAGGACGAACAGATAGTAAGGACTTCAAACTGCGTAGACGAAAAAAACACGGTCAATATGATCTATAATGCCGATTATTACACCAACACTATCTATTCTTCACTTCACAATAAAAATTACAACCGTTTTTATTTCAGCGAGATATATAACGAAAATCAATTCAGAAACACTGCGCTTACCGCTCAGTCGCACAGCGTTATTTCGGATATTTATTTTTCCAACCGTTATCTTATTACCGACGACGCAAACAATGCGGTTTCGGGTTATAAAAAAATATCCGAATGCGGAAACCTTTCTCTTTATGAAAACAAGGACGTTCTTCCGTTCGGATATGCCACCTCTGATATTATCAGCGAGGCAGATTATAAATCTCTCAGCTATCCGTATTCTGTAGAAGCACTGCTGAATAACATAGTTGTGGACGAAGGAGAATCAAAGGAATACAGTACCGGTATCGATAGGGTGAAAGCAATAAAATTCGATATCTGCGAGCAGATAGAGTACAGGGACGGAAAGTATATCGTTGATACTTCAAAGACCATAACTCAGAAAGTCAAACTGCCTCAGACGCTCACCAAAGACGAGATAATGTTTATGTCCTTTAAGGTGAACAACAATATAAAAGGCGGTAAAAAGGACGCCAGTGTAATAGTGAACAGCGATAAAAACACTTTGACCGCACCGACATGGAAATATTATAATAACAATAAAAGCTTTGAGTATGTTATTACCTGCGGACAGGGCTACAGCACCGACTATTTGACCGTTAAGTTTTTGAAAGGAAAATATGAGATAACAAATATAAAATGCTATGTTATAAACAAAAGCGACATTACAGGTGATGTCGACCCGTTTTATATTGACAAGGAAAACTCCGGCGGAGACGTTATAAGCGGCTCTGTCGATGTTGCCTCCGACGGATATTTCACCATTTCCATTCCCTATACCAACGGGTTTGACATAACGGTGGACGGTGAGAGCGTTGAATGTGAGAAAGTGGATACTGCTTTTGTAGGATTTAAAATATCTGAGGGCAAACACAATATAAAAATCACTTTTACGGCGCCGTTTCTTCATCTTGGAATCGTATGCTCAGCCGCAGGAGCGGTTATGTTTATACTCTCTGTAATATTTGATATACGCAGAAAGAGCAAAAGCGACAGATGAAAAATTCTGTCGCTTTTTTTGACTTGTGTTTAATTTTGTCTATTCACAAACATATGAATATATATTATAATAAACCTATGCTTTTTATCAAAGGTTCTGCCTGAATCCTTCTCCGATATTAACGTTTTCAAATGCAAGTTCTTTCATTTTCAGCATAACGTTGTGCGGAGATTCTTTCATGCCGCAGGTCGCCCAATCAATGATTATGCCGCAGAAACCGTGCGAATAGAAATCTGCGAAAAACTTGGCTTTTTCGGAACGTTTTCTGGTGATCGCGACTGCGTGATAGAAAAAGCGCATAAACAGCTGGTGCATACTTTTGAACAGATAGCTTTCAAATATTTTTTCGTTGCTTTTAAGAGTGTTGGAATAAAAACGTTTATCCTTCTGCATATTTTCCAGAAATCCTTCGAGTCTTTCATACCAGTTGTCGTAATTAACGCCCTTGGTGATGTTGATAAAAAGCTCGTTGAAGTATATGTAGCTCAAAAGCTCGTATTTATCCTGAAAATGATAATAGAAGGACTGTCGGTTAAGACCGCATTCTTTTGTGATGTCTGAGATCGATATTTTGTCAAATGGCTTTTGGTCGCACAGTTTTTTCAGTGCGTCGCATAAAGCGCTTTTTGTAATCACAGAACTGGACATTATTAACATTCCTTTCAGCGGACGGCGCATCGAGGCTGCCGCCTGCAATGAACGTCCATATTATATTAATTATAACACAATTACGAAAAAATTCAAGAACTTTTTATAAATTATTTTACAGGAGCTGAACAAATATGACAGATATAAATGATTTTCTTACCGGTCAAAGCTGTAAGGCATATGAAATACTTGGAGCGAGGATATGTCCGAACGGTGTGAATTTTGCCACATATGCGCCCAACGCTCGCAATGTGGAGCTTTTTCTTAACGGCGAGGTCTATCAGATGGGCCGTGACGAAAACGGCGTGTGGAGTACGTTCAGACAGGCTGTAGAATGGGATATTTATCAGTACATAATTACAACTCCGACCTTTGAAAAGCATTACCGTTCCGACCCTTTTGCCTTTTGCAGTGAGGTAAGGCCTAAAAATGCGTCCGTAGTATACGATATAAACAATTACTATTGGAACGACGGAGAGTGGATGTCAAAGCGTGATAAGTGCTATGAAAAGCCTATGAACATTTACGAGGTGCATTTTGGTTCGTGGAAAATCAAGGAAGGCAAGGAAGAGGCAGACAGATTTTATTCATACTATGAAATGATAGATAAGCTGATACCGTATGTAAAGGAAATGGGCTATACTCATATCGAACTGATGCCGCTCACGGAATATCCTTACGACGGCTCGTGGGGCTATCAGGTATCGGGCTATTATTCGGCAACGAGCCGTTACGGAGAACCCAGAGGGCTTATGCGTTTTATCGACGAATGTCATTGCAACGGGATCGGCGTAATACTTGATTTTGTTCCGGTGCATTTTGTGAGAGATTTTTACGCTCTGCATATATATGACGGAGGGTTTTTGTTTGAAAGCGATAACGAGTTTGACAGATATTCGGAGTGGGGAACTGCACTTTTTGATTATACCAAGCCACATGTTTTGAGCTTTGTAAAATCGGCAGTAAATTTCTGGATAGAAAAATATCATATCGACGGACTCAGATACGACGCAGTAGCAAATCTCATATACCGTGGTGGAAGAACCGACGATGCGCTGAATGACAGCGGGATCTGGTTTTTGAAAAATACCAATTATACAATACAGAAAATGCACCCTGATGTTATTCTTTTCGCCGAGGATTCCACTAACTATACAAAGGTGACCGCACCGGTTGAATTCGGAGGGCTGGGGTTCGATTACAAATGGGATCTGGGCTATATGAACGATACTCTGAATTACATAAAAACGCCGCCTGCCGAAAGGAAAAATCATCACAATAAAATGACTTTTTCAATGAGTTATTTTTATAACGACCTTTTTATACTTCCTTATTCCCACGATGAAGTAGTACACGGCAAAAAAGCTATGATAGATAAGGTTTTCGGTACTCAGGAAGAGAAGCTGGCGACTATAAAAGCTCTCTATACCTTTCAGTTCACTCACCCCGGAAAAAAGCTTAACTTTATGGGCAACGAGTTAGGGGAGTACCTTGAGTGGCGTGATGATAAAGAGCTTGGCTGGAATCTGCTCACATATCCCGCACACGATTCTCTTCACGAATATCTGAAAGCGCTGCACCGACTTTATCTCAGCGAGCCTGCTTTGTATAAGTACGACTATAATTCTTCATCGTTCAGGTGGATAGACGCAGACAACAGAAATCAGTCTGTTTTTGCTTATCTGCGAAACGACCTTAACGGAAATAATTTTTATATGGTTTTCAATTTTTCGGGAATCAAACAAAATTATTCGCTAAGAGTTGAGCAGAACGGTGAATATGAAGAAATACTCAATTCTGACAGGGATATTTACAGCGGTTCTAACTGTCTGAATCCGAATCTGAGAGCAAACGGCTACAGGCTCCCCGTAACGCTTGCACCGCTGAGCTGTACGATGATCAGGAAAAGTTAGTTTGCCGTCGGTGACGGCTGTTTGTGTAATAACCGGACAAATGCAGATATAAAGCATTTGTCCGGTTTCGTTTATTTCAGATAATACAAAATGTCATGAGGTGCATATACCGCCGTTGCTCCGTCGCGAAGAAGTGCGCTTTGACCTGCATAATCGGTGCAGAGAATGTCGTGAGGAGGAATGACAAAGACTTCCTTGCCCTGAGACATAGCGTGATTTACCGTATTAAGCGTTCCGCTTTTAGTTCCTGCCTGTACCACAAGCACACCGTCGGAAAGGGCGGATACTATTCTGTTTCTAACCTTGAAGTTTTCCGGAACAGGTTTTGCCTGAGGGAAATATTCGGATATTACCGCTCCGTGTGAAGAAACAGACCTTCTGAATCCCATTGTGTTTTTAGGATAGTCGTATTCTATTCCGCAGCCGAGAACGGCAACGGTCTTTCCTCCTGTATTCATTGCCGCTGTATGTGCCGCAGTATCGATACCGACAGCAAAGCCGCTTATAACGGTGACTCCTTGACATGCCAGATATGCGGAGAATTCCTGCGCTACCGCCAAAGAATAGTTGCTTGCCTCTCTTGAACCGACTACGGCAACGCTTTTCTTCTGAGAGAGACATTGCAGATCACCCCGGCAGAAGAGAACCGCCGGAGGACAGTCGATATTTTTAAGCCTTTCGGGGTAAAGAGGATCGTCCCGCGTCATTATGTAGATCCCGCGTTTGTGACAGTAACGCTCGATCTCTTCCGCCTGAGAAAGGGAACAGTATGCTATCTGTTCCGATTCCTTATGCGTAACGTAACCGCATTGACGGTTCATAAGATCAGCGCACATTTCGCTCATATCATCATAGTAGGACAAAACGTCCCAAAGACGTTTGTTCGCCGGAGAAAAGGCAATGCTGAGCCAAATCCATAAAAGACTGCTGTCTGCTTTCATATGATCCGTTAATTCCTCCTCGATCTTTAAATCAACACCGACTGTCATCGTTTGCGGCACACACGTTAATGTCTGTTAAATAAGCCTTGTGCAATATGACGAAAAAGTATACATACTTATGCGGTGCATTGGAACGAATGACGCGCATAAATTTTGAATACTACTGCTGTGCGGTATTGCCTTAATTTTATTGTATCATATTTTATTGTGAAAAACAACAAAAATTATATCAAAAAAGTAAAAAAGCGAATTGATTGTTGAAAATGGGAAAAGCTTATGTTATAATGAAAATATTGAAAATATGAACTTGAAAGGACGGCGTGCTATGATAAACAGGCTTGACCTCAGAGGAGAATGGAAACTCTGTCTTGATAAAGATTGTAAGGGAGCGATTCCTGCATTTAACGACACTATCGTTCTGCCGAATACCACATCAAATGCGAAAAAAGGCGAATATAATTCTGAAAGGGAAACCGGCTTTTTAACTGATACATATAAATTCGAGGGTCATGCATGGTTTGCAAGATCTGTTGATTTCAGCGCTCTTGATTGTGAAAATCTGAAGCTTTATCTTGAGAGGACAAGAATAACCGAGCTTTATATGGACGGCAAAAGAATCGGACATCGGGAGAGCCTCTGTACTCCTCACATTTATGATTTAAACGATTACATCGGCACAGGCGTCCATGAAGTTGCGATCTGCGTTTCAAACGTGGGATATAAGACAAAAGGCGGTCATCTTACCTCCCCCGACACTCAGACGAACTGGAACGGCATTACGGGTAGGATCGAGCTTATCGGTTACAAAAAAGCATATGCCGACAACGTTATGATATGGACCGACATACATTCTAAAACTGTTACCGTAAAAGCAGATATTGTCGGTGCGCAAAAGGGAATAGCCGTAATTTCGGCAGAGAGCTTTAACAGCGACAGGGTTCATTGTCCAAAACCGCAGAGCTTTGATTTTGAAGGCGGAAAGCTGGAGGCGGTCTATGCAATGGGCGAAGACTGTCTGATGTGGAGCGAACACAGCCCTAATCTTTATAAGCTTAAAATTGACGTTGACGGCGATTTCAGCGAGCACGTAATAGGTATGAGAGAATTTAAGTCCGACGGCGGTAAGTTTGTAATCAACGGTGAAAAGACCTTTTTGAGAGGTAAGCACGACGGAATGATCTTCCCTAAAACCGCTTTCGCTCCTACTGATCTTGACGAGTGGCTCAGAGTGATGAAAATATCGAAGTCATATGGTATGAATCACTATCGTTATCACACCTGCTGTCCTCCCGAGGCTGCTTTCCTTGCCGCCGATATGCTGGGAATATATATGGAACCACAGCTGCCTTTCTGGGGAACAATAACAGAGCCGGGCGAGGAAAATCATAATCAGGAGGAACAGGATTTTCTTGTATCCGAGGGCTTTAATATGCTGAAATTTTTCGGTAATCATGCTTCGTATTGTATGATGTCAATGGGCAACGAGCTTTGGGGTTCAAAGAATATAATCAACGATATTATAGGAAGATATAAAGCGTTTGACAGCAGACATCTTTATACTCAGGGTTCAAATAACTATCAGTGGTTTCCGAACGTTCTGGATAACGACGATTTCTTCGTGGGCGTAAGACTGGCAAACGACAGGCTTATAAGAGGTTCTTATGCAATGTGTGACGCTCCTCTCGGTCATGTCCAGACCGACAAGCCGGCGGCGAATCACGATTATGACAGCGTGATAAAGCCGCAGAAGCACGCCAGCGCTACGCAAGCGTCTGAGGACGGCACGGTTCAGATTCAGTACGGAACGACAATGAAAACAGTCAAGGCGAGCGACGCCGACGCCGACTTCGTTCCTGAAGTGCCGATAGTGACACATGAAATAGGACAGTATGAAACGTATCCGAATTTCAAGGAAATTGAAAAGTATACGGGTTCTCTTAAAGCAAGAAACTTTGAAATATTCAGAGAAAGACTTGACGAAAAGGGTCTTTTACCACTGGCGGAGGATTATTTTGAATGTTCGGGAAAGCTTGCTGTACAGTGTTATAAAGAGGAGCTTGAAGCCGTTTTCCGCTCACACAGGCTTGGCGGTTTTCAGATACTTGACATTCAGGATTTCAGCGGACAGGGCACGGCGCTTGTAGGTATTCTTGACGCATTTATGGACAGCAAGGGTCTTATAAGCGACAGTGAATGGAGAGAATTTTGTAATGACGCTGTTCTTCTGGCGAGATTCGACAGCTATGTTCTCGAATCCGGCAGTCCGTTTACGGCTGAGGTCGAACTTTGCAATTACAGACCCGGATTTAACGGCGGAAAGCTGAAATGGAATCTTGCATATGAAAACGGTAAGAAAATATCCGGCGGCGAAGTTGACTTTAACATAAATAACGGAGAAAATTATACGAATATCTGCGGCGTGAACATAGACGAAATGCCTGCGGTATCAAACAATACAAAGGCTGTTCTCAGAATAGAGATAGTGAACACGGATATTGTTAATCATTATGAGCTTTGGGTTATACCAAAAGTGGATAAAGTTGAGCTCAGCGGCGCGTATATATTCGACAGCATCGACGGTGAGGCGGAAAAACTTCTTAAATCGGGAAAAACCGTACTGGTCGTTCCGGAGCTTTCAAAGCTTGAAAATTCAATAGAGGGATTCTATTGCCAGGACTTCTGGTGTTATCATATGTTCTGCGAGATCTCCAGAATGATGAACAAGCCTGATCCTGTCGGCACTATGGGTCTGCTCATAGATAACGAACATCCTGCGCTTGCAGGCTTCGGCGGGGAGAAATATTCAACGCCGCAGTGGTGGGAGATCGTTCAGAATTCCCGTTCGGAGATTCTTGACGATTGTGCCGAGGGCAAAAAGGTTATTGTAAGAACTATTGATAATTTCGACCGGAATCACAATCTTGCCCTTCTTTATGAATACGAAAAAGACGGCGGAAAGGTTGTCGTGTGCAACTGTGATTTTGAAAAACTGTCTTGCTCTCCCGAAGGCAGAGCGTTTGTTAAATCTGTCGTTGACTATGTAAAAATGTAGTTTTAAGCGGACTTGGTCTTGTAAGATCGGTCCGCTTGCTTTTTGTCAAAGTCAATACCGCCTAATCGCCGCTTATTGTTTTGCATATTTTTCGGCAGTATTGAGCATAATGGTTTTGCGGCGTGACTATAATATTCTGTTTGTGCTTGTTGCATAAAACGCCGCCTTTTGATTTGGACGTTGTAACAAAAGTAAGGATAATGTTGCTTTATTCTGTTCACATTGAAACGATTTTGTGATATAATTTATTTGTATGTTATACAGGAAAGGTGATGCAATGTGCCAACAGTAAAACATTATAAATATAAAAATATTGCGGCGGCTTTAGCCGTTCTGCTGATTGTTATCCTGATTATCTCCACTTCATGCAATTCCGGCAAAAATACGGGAAAAAAGTCCAAAACAGTCAAGCCGGCAGCGTCGTCTTCGACTGTTAGCTCCGACAGCAGTGGTTATAAGGCTGAAAAGCTCACCGGCAATTATAAATATGTTACGGCTAAGAACAAGACCGATCTTGTGAACGGAGATCTTGTGCTTGTCAATGCCGATCATCCGTTTACCGGAACTGTGGAAAATACCGATACGATATATTCCTATCTGTTTGATAAGAGCGGAAGCCAGATAATGTCTACCAGCAGTACGAATCTTGCGGCGCAGAAGAAAACCTTTGAGGCGTTCAATCTTATGGGCTGTGATTTCTATTCCGAAAAGCGGCTTGCAACGCTTATGGTTTCGACCGCTATGTTCACTGATGATTCTTCCGATGATACTGAGGAAAACACAACTGCGACGCCGTGTTATGAGCATGATACGGGACTAGCCTTTGATCTGCATCTTTATGACGCAAGCACCGGTTCGTATCCGCAGTTTACAGGCGAGGGCGATTACAGCTGGATAGCGGAGAACTGCTGGAAATACGGATTTGTTCTGCGCTACCCTTCGGATAAGGGCGATGTTACGGGCGTAACTCCGATCCCTTATCATTTCAGATATGTGGGTATCCCTCATGCTGAGATCATGGCAGCCAACAATCTTACCTTAGAGGAATATGTTGAATTTGTTAAGGACTATACTTTTGAAAAGCCCTTGTCCTTTAAAGCGTTTGACGATACGCCTTATACGGTATATTATGTCGAGGCTGATGACGGAAGCACTACCAATATTCCGATACCTCTCGCAGAGTCCGAAGCCGAAAGACCTTATGCTGTTTCGGGCAATAATGTTGACGGATATATCGTGTGCGTAGATATGACTGAGGGTGCGGCGGCAGACAGCGAATCGTCCGATGTTTCCGACGATACGTCTTCGGTAAGCGAAAAGGCGGACGCAGAATAAATTTTTGGAGGATATTTATGGTTAAGGAAACAGTTGAATTAAAGGTTGATTATGAAAAAGCAGGGCTTTCTTCCGAGGGCTGTAAGCCTGTGCTTGATTGTTATTATCATACGCTCACTGATGAGATCGGGCGTAAAAAACATAAAGCGGTCATAATCTGTCCCGGCGGAGGGTATGATTATTGCTCTGAGCGTGAGGCTGAACCTGTTGCTTTTCGTTTTCTCGGTGCAGGAATATGTGCGTTTGTACTAAGATATTCCTGTGTGAAGAAAAAATTTCCTGCCGACGCTCTTGAGTGTGCGGCGGCAGTAAAGTATGTAAGGGACAACGCCGAGAAACTTGACATTGATCCCGATAAAATAATCGTCTGCGGATTTTCTGCAGGCGGACACCTTGCGGCGACTGTGGCTAATTTCTGGCCGAGCGAAATCCTTACGAAACCTCTTGACTGCAAGCCTGAGGACATCAAGGTAAACGGCTCTGTTCTGTGCTATCCTGTTATAACCAGCGAGCCAGAGTATACTCACGAGGGGTCTATACTCAACATTATCGGCGAGGATCAGTCAACCGAGCTCAGAGAGCTTGTTTCTATGGAAAAGAGAGTATCCGAGAACACTCCTCCGACTTTTCTGTGGCATTGCGCCGACGACGGCTGTGTAAGAGTTGAGAATTCCTTGTGGTATATGTGCAGTCTGTCAAAGTATCACATTCCTTTTGAAAGTCATATCTATGAGTACGGCGGTCACGGGCTCGCACTTTGCGACGAGACAACGGCAACTTGGGAAGGTCACTATCAGCCCGTTGCCGCTCATTGGGTGCAGTCTGCGATCGATTGGATACTAAGACTGTGATTCCGTTTTACGGTGATGATTCAATATTTAAGCTCCGCTTTTGATAAGGCGGAGCTTTTTTAACATATAGGCGTTTTCTTTCATATTATAAAAACGAGAACAGAAGCAAGACCTTGTGATAAACGGATCATTCAGGCTTCGCTTCGGATTTGGAGGGAGATAATATGTCTGAAAAATACTTTTTGGGCGCAATGACGCAGAACGGGTTTTCAACAGAGTTTCGCAAAATAATGGCGGATACCGATTACTATACCTTTATACTTAAAGGCGGTGCGGGTACCGGAAAATCCTCTCTTATGAAAAAGATCGCCGCAGAATTTGAGCCGCTGGAGCACGTTACAAGATACTATTGTTCGTCGGACCCCGCCTCGCTTGACGCCGTTGTTCTTCACGGCTCAAAAGCTATAATCTGCGACGGTACTGCGCCTCACGTTATGGAATGTACTTATCCCGGCGCTTGCCAGAAGATCGTGAACCTTGGCCAATATTGGGATGAAACAAAGCTCAAAGCGCATAAGAACGAAATAGTTGACGTTACAGACAAGAACCAATCTATGCTTGCAAGGTCAAAGCGCTTTTCAACTGCGCTGTCAAACGTATGCTTTGACACTTATAACAGCGTAGAAGGCTGTCTGCTGAAAGAAAAGCTTTCGGGATTCTCAGAAAGGTTTTCCAAAAGAATACTCGGCAAAAAGGGAAGCGGCAATGGTAAGACAGATATTCGCCAGCTTACCGCATTGACCGAATACGGCTGTATGACCCAGACAGAAACGCTTGACAGTTATCTTGACGTATATGCTATGAATGACGATTACTATGCGGCGGCTCATGCTTTTATAAAGCTAATGTCGAGGCAGGCGGTGACGCGCGGTTATGATGTGATGATCTGTCCTGCGGTGGTATTCAATAATACGGTATACGAGCATTTGCTTATTCCGGAAGCAGGCGTTGCGTTGGTTTCAAATTCACCGCTCACAAAGCTTGATAATTATGAAAAAACGATAAATATGACGAGATTTTATGAAAAGGAAAAGCTTTCAAATCTTAAACAAAGGCTCAGGCTGAACAAAATAACGGCGGCGGATCTGTCGGAAGAGGTTTATTCGACCATAAAAAAAGCCAAGAAGATCCATGACGATATAGAGAAATACTATGTCTCTGCAATGGATTTCAAGGCTCTTGATAAGGTATGCGATCAGGTCTCAAGAGAGATTCATCAGCGCGCTATGGAGTAATATCCTTCCACATTCCGTCATAAGGCGCTTTGACAAAGCCTAATTTTTTATAAAGCTTAACGGCTCCGGCGTTTTCCTCCTCAACTTCGAGGCGGATGCGCCGGAGATTTTTGTCACCGTGCCTTTCGATATAGTCGAACATTTCCCTGCCCAGACCCTTAGAACGGTATTCGGGCAGTACAAAAAGTTCGTCTATCCAGATAACGATTCCGCCTGCCTCAATGGAATAATTCTTCATTGTTATGCAGTATCCGGCGTTTACTCCGCCGTATACCAGCATATAGCCCTGTACTAATTCATCAGAGCGCATTATCTCGTCAAATCCATTTTCAAAATGTTCACGCGGAACAGACTTGTCAACGGCAAGCGAGTTGTAAAATTCCGTTGCAAATCTTATATAATCTGTTCTGTCCTCCGCGGTCATCTTTTTGATCATTGTATCTCTCCTCACAAATTTAAGCGGCATTCGATCCTGCCGTTTTTTCTTATTATATCATAGCCTGATGGATTTGTCCATAGGTCGTTATATCCGGGCACGGAAATCAATTTTTACATAAAGAGCTTGTTTCTGTATATCTTCCCCGCCGTACGGCGGGGAAGATATACAGATAATTATTGTAATTTAAACATAATATCGTCTTTTCCCGATTATTATTGTGATTTTAAAAATTGATTTCCCTGATATCCGGGCACGGAAATCAATCTTCACAGATATAGCTTGCTTTTGTGTATTTTTGCATTTCTGCATAAGTTTTCGATTTCAGAGTCAAATGTTATAAAAATGTTAAATGTGTAAAAACGTATTTACACGAAAAAAATTTTGTGCTATAATATTCTAGTAGCATTGTTTGTGAACGGATATACATAAAGTGCCGCTAATTTTGCTTTTTATGGCAAGGAGGAAAAATTTAATGGTTAGAGCGATTGTTGGTGCAAACTGGGGCGACGAAGGTAAGGGTAAACTTACCGATATGATGGCTCAGGAATCTGATATTGTTGTTAGATTTCAGGGCGGCGCTAATGCAGGACATACCATAGTAAATCACTACGGAAAGTTCGCTTTGCACACCCTTCCGTCCGGAGTGTTCTACGACCACACCACAAACATTATCGGAAACGGCGTCGCACTCAATATTCCTGTGTTCTTTAATGAGCTTAATCAGGTCACATCTGAGGGTGTGCCGATGCCTAAGATCCTCATTTCCGACAGGGCGCAGATGGTCATGCCTTATCATGTGCTGTTTGACCAGTACGAGGAGGAAAGACTCGGCAAGGCAAGCTTTGGCTCTACCAAATCGGGTATTGCTCCTTTCTATTCCGATAAATATGCTAAGATAGGTTTTCAGGTTCAGGAGCTTTTTGATGAAGAAAATCTCAAGATCAAGATCAAGAGAGTTCTTGAAACAAAGAATATCCTGCTTGAACATCTTTACCATAAGCCTGCGATTGACGCGGACGAGCTGTTCAACACGCTTATGGAATACAAGGCAATGGTTGAGCCTTATGTATGCGATGTTTCCGCATATCTCTGGAATGCGCTGAAGGAAGGCAAGAACGTACTTCTTGAAGGCCAGCTCGGTTCATTGAAGGATCCCGATCACGGTATTTATCCAATGGTTACATCGTCTTCAACCCTTGCGGCTTACGGCGCTATAGGTGCAGGAATTCCTCCTTATGAGATAAAGACTATCGTAACCGTAGTTAAGGCTTATTCTTCAGCGGTAGGCGCAGGTGCTTTTGTTTCCGAGATTTTCGGTGATGAGGCGGACGAACTGAGAAGGAGAGGCGGCGACGGCGGAGAATTCGGAGCGACAACAGGAAGACCCAGAAGAATGGGCTGGTTTGACTGTGTTGCTACCAAATACGGCTGTCGTATTCAGGGAACGACCGACGTTGCTTTCACGGTAGTTGACGTTCTGGGTTATCTTGATAAGATTCCTGTATGCGTAGGCTATGAGATCGACGGAGAGGTAACTACTGATTTCCCGACGACGCAGAAATTGGAGAGGGCTAAACCTGTACTCAAGGTGCTGGACGGCTGGAAGTCTGATATAAGAGGTATAAGAAATTACGAAGATCTGCCTGAGAACTGCAAAAAGTATATTGACTTTGTTGAGAAACAGATCGGATTCCCGATCACAATGGTATCAAACGGTCCTAAGAGAGAGGATATTATTTACAGAGAGAGCAAGCTGTAATATATAATTGTCGTATACATAAAAACAGCGCTGTACAATTACCGCATGACGGTTTTGTGCGGTGCTGCTTTATTTTTTACGGTTTCTGATGAAGTTTTACGGAACTTTTTCGGCTGTCGCTTTGTTGACTGCCTTTTAATTAAATATGTAAAATATATTAAATGAGTGCAAAATCACTTGAAAAAAATCATAATATAGTTTATAATATAAATGTATGTAAAATACAACATTTACACCAAAATTATTTGAGAGGAGTTATGTAAATAATGATTTATTCTCACGAAGTTGAAACAATGTGCCCTATCGCACAGGGCGTTGCTCACGGCGCTGCTCCGATTCCGGAAGAGGCTAAATGGGTAAAAGCTAAGGAAATCAAAGATATTTCAGGCTTTACACACGGTGTGGGCTGGTGCGCTCCACAGCAGGGTACCTGTAAGCTTACTCTTAACGTTAAGGAAGGCGTTATTCAGGAATGTCTTGTTGAGACTATCGGATGTTCAGGTATGACTCATTCGGCGGCTATGGCTTCCGAGATCCTTCCGGGCAGAACGATTCTTGAGGCTCTCAACACAGACCTCGTTTGCGACGCTATCAACACCGCTATGAGAGAGCTTTTCCTCCAGATCGTTTACGGTCGCTCACAGAGCGCGTTCTCTGAGGACGGTCTTGTAGTAGGCGCAGGTCTTGAGGATCTTGGTAAGGGACTTCGTTCTCAGGTCGGCACAATGTACGGTACTCTTGCAAAGGGTCCGAGATACCTTGAAATGACCGACGGCTATGTTACAGGTCTTGCTCTTAACGAAGATGATGAGATCATCGGCTACAAGTTTGTAAACTTCGGCAAGATGATGGATTTCATCAAGGCCGGCGACGACGCAAACACAGCGTTTGAGAAGGCTCAGGGTCAGTACGGCAGAGTTGCGGACGCCGTTAAGATCGTTGACCCAAGAAAAGAATAAGGAGGATTTGTAAGATGGCTTTATTTGAATCATACGAGAGAAGAGAAAAGCAGATTCTCGCTGTTCTTGAGCAGTACGGCATCAAGACCATTGAAGAGTGTGCTGATATTTGCAAGGCTAAGGGTCTTGACATTTACAAGCTGGTTGAAAGCATTCAGCCTATTTGTTTTGAGAACGCTAAGTGGGCTTACACTGTTGGCTGCGCTATCGCAATCAAGAAGGGCTGCACAAGAGCTGCCGACGCTGCTGCTGCTATCGGCGAGGGTCTTCAGGCTTTCTGTATTCCCGGTTCTGTAGCTGACCAGAGAAAGGTTGGCCTCGGCCACGGAAACCTCGGCAAGATGCTTCTTGAAGAGGATACCGAGTGTTTCGCATTCCTTGCAGGTCACGAGTCATTCGCAGCTGCCGAGGGTGCTATCGGTATCGCAGAGAAGGCTAACAAGGTTCGTAAGAATCCTCTGAGAGTTATTCTTAACGGTCTCGGTAAGGATGCCGCTCAGATCATTGCAAGAATCAACGGATTTACATATGTTGAAACCGAGATGGATTATTACACCGGTGAAGTTAAGGAAGTATTCCGTAAGGCATATTCCGACGGTCTCCGTGCAAAGGTTAACTGCTACGGTGCTAACGATGTAACAGAAGGCGTTGCTATCATGTGGAAGGAAAATGTTGACGTTTCTATCACAGGCAACTCAACTAACCCGACAAGATTCCAGCATCCTGTTGCAGGCACATATAAGAAGGAAAGACTTGACAAGGGTAAGAAGTACTTCTCTGTTGCTTCCGGCGGAGGAACAGGAAGAACCCTGCATCCGGATAATATGGCCGCAGGTCCTGCCTCTTACGGTATGACCGACACTATGGGAAGAATGCACAGCGACGCTCAGTTCGCAGGTTCTTCTTCCGTTCCTGCTCACGTTGAGATGATGGGACTTATCGGAATGGGCAACAACCCGATGGTCGGCGCTACTGTTGCTTGCGCAGTAGCTGTTGAAGAGGCGATGAAGGGTTAATTCAGTAAATTATTATCCCCGATTTTACGCAAAAAGGGCGTAGAATCGGGGATTTTTCTTTTTGTGTAATTTGTATAAACAACCATTGATTTTGTGGTCGTTGGTAACACACTGGTAACGTACTGGTAACACATTTCAGATTTTTTCAACAGCCTCTTTCAGCTGTTCGATAGTCTTATGAGTATATACTTTTTCTGTAACGTCCGAGCTTGAATGACCCAGAAGTAGCTTTTTGATTTTAACATTAATATCGGCGTTATCCAGCAGTGTGGTGAAAGTGTGGCGGCATTCGTGGGGACGGTGCTTTATTCCGATTCCGTTTGTGTAGTCCTTATATGCTCTGTAGTACTTACTGTAATTCAACGGATTGCCGTCCTCATCACAAACAATATGAGTAAATCCTTTGTTGTAAAATTCTTTAATAAAGGGCTGAACTTTAGTGCAAAAAGGCACGATTCTTTTCTTTCCCGCTTCGATTTTCTTGCCGCCCTGAGCTGTCATGTCTTTTATGTTGATATGTTCGGAAAAAGTTAGTTCGCACAGTTCATCCGGCCTCCAGCCTGTGTATATGTCAATTAAAATAATTTTTGCCATATGGTCGGATTTATGTTTCCAAAGCAAACCAATCTCATCGGCAGTGAAAGGGATTCTCTCGTTTTCTACTTCAACCCTTGGACGTTTAACGTATTCACTAGGTTTTTCGGTGAGGAATACCGCAGGCAAGCTTGAATTTACTCCGACCTCGGAATATTTTCAAAAGACGTTGGACGGAGCGATGCTTGACATAGCAAGCGGCGCATTTGATTACAATACGGTATTGAAACGCATTGTTAACGAAATGACAAACAGCGGCTTGCGAACTGTGGACTATGCGACAGGCTGGGCGAATCGCGTCGACGTCGCCGCAAG
>JAETQO010000072.1 GCA_021770655.1 Ruminococcus sp.
TAGTTGGTAAGGTCGTTGTAGGTGGTGTCGCCGTGAGCGTAGTCTACCAAATAAAACGATAAGTCGTACTCGTTGCCGAGAAATTTTTTATCGATCCCGTTTATCTGCAGCGTCCAGGACTGAGCGCAGATCGCGCCCAGCTCTATGTCGTCGCTGAGGCTCGTTGACTGCACGTCCCCGGCAGCGGACATTATGTTGTCCCCCATTATTACGCCCTCGTCGTTTTCAAGCCACATTCTCCAGGTGCGGCAGTAGCTTTCAATGCGCGCGGAGACGGCTGTACTTGTTGTATACATAAATCCGCCTCCTTACTGCATAATGAGGTCAACGGCAACGCCTTTACAAAACTGCCGCTTTTCGTCCCAGCCGAATATTTCATAGCTTGGATCTCCTGCATAGACCCTTATTTTGATTTCATTAAAAGTCTCGTCCAAAAGTGTGGCGTTAAAAAATGGGCTATCAACATTTGAGATATACTTATTTATCTGTGCAGTCTGCTCGCCTGTGAGATGATACCATTTAATAGTGACCGTTTTCTTTATAGCCCTGATGTCTCCGACCATAAGACAATTAGCGGTGCGCCCTGCATTGCCCGACCAGATTTTATTGTTACAAAAAGTAATTTCAGCAGGAGTGGCTACCGTTTCTTCTTCAAATTTCAATCCATTTGATTTCATAGTACCCCTCCTATACTTTTATCGGCGATTTGCCGTTGCGCTTGATAAAATCGTTTATATCGTCAATAACGATCTGTGACAGCACTCTGCCTTTTACTTCGATCGGTATCGTTACGCTTATTTTCTGATTGCCTACAGTTCCGCCGTAAACGGCGAGAGCCTTGAACAAAGCCTGCTCGATCATATCAAGCGGTGCTTCAATGTTCGTGCCGCGTTTCTGGTCACCCAGAACCGCAAGGAACTCGGAGTTCGGCGGGATTACCGCTCCGGTGGCGAGTTGCGGTATATCAGGGATATCGATATAATCCAGATCAAATCCAAACGTCTTACCGCCAAGGTCTCCCGGCAGCCAATCCGGCGTTGTAAAACTCAGACTGTTTATACCGTCAATGATCCAGTTAATAGCGTCCTCTATCGCACCTGTCATTTTATTGACAGCACCAATAACAAGATTTATAGGTGTTTTGACAATGCTGTAAAACGTATCCCAGATGCCGCTGAAAATATCTTTGATTCCCTGCCAAGCTTTTTTCCAGTCTCCCGTGAACACTCCGGAAATAAACTTTACGATACCCTTGAGCGACTTCATCAGACCTTTTATTGCATCAATTATTCCGCCGATAATATCGCCCAGAACATCTTGTATACCGTTTATTACTTTCGTCACTACAGGACCCAGAATATCAACCAGCCAATTGACCACAGGAGCAATGAACTTATTATAAATATCAGTTGCTCCGGTCACAAGCTCTCCTACAAAGTCAAGGAACTCAGCGATAAGAGGCTGTAAATGTTCCGTCCATATCCGGTCGAGCGTTTCCATAAACTTATCAAAAATCGGCTGTAAAATCGTTTCCCATATATTCAGGAAGGTGTCCTTCGTCGTGGTTATTGCGGTGTTTATCCCATCGAATATCGGCTGTCCCCACTCAGCCCAAAAATCTGATAACAGCTGCCAGGTATCGCACCAAAGCTGTGAAATAAATCCTAAAACGGGAGATATGACGCCGCTCCACAAGGTGTCGAAAATAGTCTTGATACTCTCAAAAAGTATACCGGTGGTATTCCACGCCTGCGTACTGAACTGAGTAATAAGCGGCAAACCTACATTTGCAAAGTTTTGCAGTATAGGGAAAACTGCTTTGCTCCATATATCGGAAAATACCATATTGAAGCTGTCAAACAAGCCGACCGCTATCGTTCCCAACGTTCTGAAAACGGTTTGCAGATAAGTTGTGAAATTTCCTGCAAAATAAGCTTTTAAAGGCTCCGCAAGAGACCTTATATCGGAGAAAACTCCGGACATTATGCCGGCAAGCTCAATACTCTCCCGTTTAAGCCCGCCCCATATACCGGCAAAGATACCGCCAAAGCTCCGGTTTATATATTTTCCTGTATCAGAAAAAAGTTTTTTGACCTGTTTTAAAAATTTGCTGATCTTCTTACCTGCTTCTGAGGTATTAACATCGGTTTTCAGAGACACAGTGCCTTGATTAGGTATTGCTAAAGGCGTTACACCGCCGCTCTTATTTTCAGAAGAACTATCATCGTTCAGCTTATTTATCTGGTCAAAGCTTGCAAGAGTACCCTCTTGTGATTCTTTGGTTTCCTCTGCACTTTCGGATATATTCTCGT
>JAETQO010000028.1 GCA_021770655.1 Ruminococcus sp.
TTGTTTCTGTATATCTTCCCCGCCGTACGGCGGGGAAGATATACAGATAATTATTGTAATTTAAACATAATATCGTCTTTTCCCGATTTAATATTTTGAAAATTGATTTCCCTGAAGGCTTACCTTAATTATGACAATTATATTTTACCAAGGCAAGGTGGTGTTTTTACACGGAGCACAGAAATTTTTATTTGATTGACAGTGATTTTTGTGTACGCTCAGCCGTACATTTCGGTCTGCTGAGCATAGCTGTATATAATTTCGGCGTCGGGGGAGATCTCAACTTCTTTTGCGTGGAAAAGCTCGGTCATTGTGACAAACTCATAGCCTTCGTCCTGAAGCTTAGGGATAATAATATCCAGCGCGGCGACAGTGCGGACGTTTCCGGCCGTATCGTGAAGCAGGATTATACTGCCGTCCTTTGCCTGATCAATGGTTCTTTTCGCACGCTCCTCTATATCCACCTTATCGTTATAGTCCTCGGAGCCGTAGCCGCTGATAAATGGCATATCTATGCTGTCGAACATAGTCTGATTTACGGCGATATAGGGCGGACGGAAAAATTTCGGCGCTTCGCCTGTGATCTCTTCCACCTTATCGGAAGTGAATTTGATATCCTCTTTTATCTGCTCCTCGGTCATGGTTGTCATATCGGAATGTGTCTTTGAATGATTATGTATTTCACAGCCCATATCATAGGCCCTTTTCATGACCTTTGCGGAATCCTCGGTAATATTGTCGCCCACAACGAAAAACGACGCAGTCACGCCGTATTCCTCCAGCTTGTCAAGCACCTGAGCGGTAGTGGTGGTGTTGGGGCCGTCGTCAAAAGTCAAGGCGATGACCTTTCCGTAATCTTCGGGGGCGCGCAGGGGGCGGCGATAAGATGCTGTGCTTTCGTCTGCTGTGCTGTTGCTTTTGCTTTCAGAACCGGTTTCGTTTCCTTTGCCGCAGCCTGATGTCATAGCAAGGCTTACTGCGACCGCTCCCAGCAGAATCGATTTTATTGTTTTCCTCATAATGATTTTCTCCTTCCGACCGCAGATATGTCCTTATGTCCTGCGGTTCACATTTCGGTATAATTAAGGCAACATCGCACAACTACCGCCTAACGGCTTTGTGTACGTCTAACTTGTCAATTTTCCGTTATCTTGCACAGAAACTCCTTGAAAGACACAAGTATTCCTGCGTCGTTTCTATACAATCTAACGAAAAATTTTCTGCGTTATCCGCACACAATAGTTGTGCGGTGAATCTGCTTTTGATATGCGAAAATTCGGAATGACAATAATTACATGGGCGTAAAGTCGGTATGCGGCTTGATTTTTATGTTGAAAAATGGTATAATCTGTGCTGATGGTTTGAAATGCTGTTTTTTGAGGTGGATAAATGAAAAGAAACGTTTTTATCGCTCTGTTGACGGTATGTGCCTGTATAGTGGCAGGCTCGTGTTCGGCGGGACAGGCTATAAAGTCTATGGGAAGGACTGCAGGGGCAGACGGAAATAAACTGAGTTCGGAAGTTTCGGAGTCGGAAAGCCTGTCTGCAAAAGAGGCATATGCGGAGCTTGAAAGCACGGCGGAGGACAAGGATATTCCGGAATATGCGAGAGATGTGATCGCAGATGAAAACAGCGTGAAGCTGTTGGGAAGGACTTGTCTTATAGGGGACACCCGCTGGTGCGCTTATCCCGGTACGGGGATAGAATTTGAATACACGGGCAAAAGGCTTGAAATAACCTTGCAGGGAGACGATTCGATCTATGATTCGTCAAACCGTTTTGCCAGAGTTGCGGTTTATGCAGACGGCAAAAGGGTCGCCGACGAGCTTATGGACAGCGAGGAAAAGACGATAAAGGCTTTTGAAAGCAAGGAGACCGAAACGGTAAGGATAAAGGTGATAAAGCTTTCGGAAAGCGAAATGTCCACCGTGGGGATAAAGCCTGTACATCTGGAGGCGGGCGAGGAGATCTCTCCTGCGCCGCAGAGGACTCACACCATAGAATTTGTGGGAGATTCGCTTACCTGCGGTTACGGCGTTGACGACGAAGACCCTGAGCATCATTTTTCAAGCTCTACCGAGGACGTGACGAAAACCTATGCAAGCAAGGCCGCCGCTCTTCTGGACGCAGATTACAGCATCGCCGCAATAAGCGGATACGGCGTTATATCCGGATATACCGGCGATCCTTCGGTGAAAAATGAAAGACCTGTTATGCCTGCGTATTATGAAACTCTCGGTTATTCCGATTACAGCTTTGGCGGCGGGGATTATCCGCAGGACGTAAGCTGGGATCATGAAAGCTTTGTTCCTGAGGTCATAATTATAAATCTCGGCACGAATGACGCTACATACTGTCAAAACGACAAGGCTAAGCTGGAGGAGTTTGTTAAGGGCTACAAGGATTTTCTGGCGGTTATAAGAAAGGACAATCCCGACGCTGAGATATTCTGTATACTCGGCACTATGAGCAGTCATATATGGGAACAGGTCGATTTGGCGGCCAGGGAGTTTTCGGAGGAGAACAAAGACGACAAGGTACATTCTCTGCTTATTGACGTCAAGGACGGCGAGCTTGGGTATGCGGCGGACTGGCACCCGACCGAGGCAACACATCAGGTCATGGCGGAGGCTTTGTATGAGAAGATCATGGACGTTATGCGGTGGTAAGATAAAATCAAGGCAGTACCTAATGTACGGTACTGCCTTTTATGATTTCGATATGTCGATTCTTACCCTGTCCAGCTCGTCGAAAAACATCTGATCGGCGTGGCTCAGGCGGTAATTGTTTTGGTAGATAAGCATATCCTTGTTGGTCTTTTTTAGATTCGGACATTTTCTCTGCACAAGTCCGTATCTCTTCAAAATCGCTTTCGGGATAGGGCTTACCCACATAAAGGAGTCGGGGCAGGAAGAAAGAATATCAAACTGGCTCCCTCTTTCATAGACGTAAATATGCTTGCTGTGACAGTTTATCTCGGCGTTCTTCTTCTGATATGCCGCCGAAATGTTCGGCACGATATTGTCTCCGTGCAGTATCTCTATATATTTATCCAGCACGCTTTCGTTTATCTCAGATTCTTGTGCAAGCCGGCTGTTCTCGCTGGTGATTATAACATAATCAAATTCCCACACGCTGTGATATTTCAGATTTTTCTCCTCGATAAGCGGCATAAAAAAGCTTTCATACGCTACGGGATAACGGATTATTCCCAGATTATATTCACATTCAACCACGGAATTGATGACTTCCATGGAATTTGTTTCCTTGATCTTAAAGTCGATCTGCGCGCTTTTTTCGACCTTGTTGAGAAATTCGGTAAAAGCGTAGGTGATATAGCTGGCTCTCGGCAAAAGCAGAGAAAAGCTTACTGAGTTTTCGCTGTTTTCCTTATAGAGGCTTTCCATTTTATCCATTTGTACAAGTATCGCTTTGGCATACTGTAAAAACTGCTTGCCCTTTTCGGTTGCGACAACGCCCTTTGCACTTCTTTTGAAAATGGGGATACCCACTTCGCGCTCCATTTCCTTTATAGCTTTGGAGAGATTGGGCTGTCCCATATACAGAGCCGCCGCCGCTTTCGTGATAGAACCCAGTCTTTCGACCTCTACCATATATCTCAGATGCGTTAGATTCATTGTCATTCCTTCTTTTTACAATTATTGTATTATGCAGAATAATCAGCGCTTTCTTTAGTAATCCATGTACAAATCTATATACTTTTACACATTTATTATATATTATATAACTTCGTTAAAAAATTGTCAAGGAACAGAAAAGCGATTTAACATTTATTTTACATTAGTGTACGTTACAATACATTTTATTTATAGCGCACGGAAATCAATTAAAATAATTCAATCTTTCCTCGATGTGCGGTGCTGCCTTAAACCTTAAAAATTGATTTTTGTGGTTAATTGCGGCTTTCCTATTGCCAAAAACATAAAAAAGTAGTATAATAAAAATGGTATATTATATTTTCCCGGTTTGGAAAGGAGCATATTTATGCGTAAGTCCGGAGTTTTAATGCACATTTCTTCTTTGCCGAATGATTACGGTATCGGAAAGCTTGGCAGGGAGGCTTATAAATTTGTTGATTTTCTGGCAAGGTCAAAGCAAAGCTATTGGCAGATTCTTCCTGTATCGCCGACAAGCTACGGCGATTCGCCTTATCAGAGTTTTTCTGTCTTTGCCGGAAACCCTTATTTCATAGACCTTGAGGCTCTTGATGATGAGGGCTATCTGAAACCTGCCGAGTACAAGGACATTGACTGGGGCAAGGATAAAGGCTCGGTGGATTACGGCAGGATATATGAAATGATATTCAAGGTATTAAGGACCGCTCACAAGCGTTTCAGAAAAAAGCCTGAAAAGGGATATTCAAAATTCGTGATAGAAAACAAGGACTGGATATTTGATTACGGTCTGTTCATGGCTTTGAAATTCGCCAACGGCGGAAAAGCATGGTATGAGTGGGACGAGCCTCTCAGAATGTACAAGCCTAAGGCGATCAAGAACGCAAGAAAGGAACACGCCTCGGAAATCGATTTCTGGTGCTTTGTTCAGTATAAATATTTTCAGCAGTGGAAAAAGCTCAAGACTTATGCAAACGGAAAGGGTATCGAGATAATCGGCGATATTCCCATATATGTCGCATACGACAGCGTGGAAGTATGGAGCAGTCCGCAGTATTTCAGCCTTGATAAGGATAAAAAGCCTGTGGAGGTCGCCGGCTGTCCTCCCGACGCTTTTACGGCGGACGGACAGCTTTGGGGAAATCCGCTTTATCGCTGGGATTATATGGCTAAGGACAAATACCGCTGGTGGGTAAACAGAATAAAGGCGGCACAAGATACATACGATATTGTCAGAATAGATCATTTCAGGGGCTTTGAAAGCTATTACTGCATACCCTACGGCGCAAAGAACGCCCGCAAGGGTAAATGGAGAAAGGGTCCTGATATGAAACTGTTCAAGGAAGTAAAAAAACAGCTTGGCGACGTCAGGATAATCGCCGAGGATCTTGGATTCCTCACTAAAAGAGTGGTCAAGATGCTGGAGACAAGCGGCTATCCGGGAATGAAGGTGCTGGAATTCGGCTTTGATTCCGACAGTTCAAACGGTTATCTGCCGCACAATTACAAGACATCCAACAGCATTTGCTATACGGGAACCCATGATAATGAAACCGTGCTGGGCTGGATAAAAAGCTGTGATGAAAGGACCCGCGCATACTGCAAGGATTATCTCGGCGTGACAAAGGACGAATTCGTTCCATGGGCGATGGTAAGGCTTTGCTGGTCAAGCGTGTGCGACACCGCTATTGCGCAGATGCAGGATATTCTTTGTCTTGACGACAGCGCAAGAATGAATACGCCGTCTACGGTGGGCGGAAACTGGAAGTGGCGGCTGGAAAGTATGGATATGCTGGACGACAGCCTGGCTGAGAAGATCGCTAAGCTTACAGAAGTTTACGGACGGGCGGCAGAAGACCACAGGGAGAAAAATAAAAATGATACCTGAGAAAAAATGGGTTGACATCTGGGGGAAATCACGGGATAAGTTCTTGGCTTATGTGGATTTTAACGATTACTTTGAAAAGAGTATGATTGCAGGAAAAGAGCTTGACGTTATGGATATCGGAATTTGCTCATTGCCAAGCGGAGAAGTGCTTGTACGGGACCCTCTTGCTGTTCTTCCCAACAGACATGAGATGCCGTATTTCATAAAGTGTCCGATAGGAGAATATCATACGGAGGTCTGCGTTGTAAAGCCCGACGGAGAAGATTGCGCAAGATATGCGGCGGTAAGGATAAAATTCAGTGAAAACAGAGCAGTACGTTTTGAAGAGGCACTTACGGGAAACGAAAATCTTGACGAGATTAAGGATTTTGAAGAGGGGGATTATTTCGGCTTTTTTGTAGACGCAGGGCTGGGCTGTATTTGTGACGAGCAGGCGCATCAGGCGTACTGCGATTTCATTGAGGGATTTATCAAGCAAAATCCCGACGGAAATATTTATGACGATTATTTTGCGGTTCTTTTTGACAAAAATTATAAGAGATCTCCTTTATATCAGAGAGAGGGCGGAGATTGGATAAACTGGACGGTACCCGGTTCGGAATATCATATACCTATGTTTCAATCCGGATTCGGAGACGGTGCATATCCCGTTTACTGGGGATATGATGAAAGCGGCGCAGTCTGCCAGCTTGTGGTACAGTTTATCGATATTGAGCTGGCTTATGCAGAAGAATAGATAAGAAAGGATTTGAAAATATGGATAAAACACAGTTTCAGTCGGAGCTTGCAAAGGATTTGAAACGCAAGTATTCCGCAACAGTCGAAAACGCTTTGCCTTGGCAGATTCACGAAAGTCTTTCGGCTGTGGTGATGGAGCTTATTTCGGAGGACTGGGACAAAAGCAGACAGGCTCATTTGCAGAGCCGCAGGGCCTGCTATCTTTCTATGGAATTTCTTATGGGAAGAGCGGTGTACAATAACCTGCTTTGTCTTGGCATCACGGAGGACGTTGATGAGATTCTCAGATCTCACGGCAGAAGTCTGGCGGAGCTGGAGGAGATAGAGGACGCTGCTCTCGGAAACGGCGGACTTGGCAGACTTGCGGCTTGCTTTCTTGATTCTGTGGCGGCTCACGATCTGCCGCTGGACGGTTACGGTATAAGATACAAATACGGACTTTTCAAGCAGAAGATTGTTGACGGTTTTCAGGTGGAGGAAGCGGATAACTGGACGGAACACGGCGATCCGTGGTCGAGGCGTACGGAAAGCGAAAAGGTGACCGTAGAGTACGGAGATATGACCGTTGTGGCTGTGCCTTACGATATGCCCGTTATCGGATTCGGTACGAGAAACGTCGGCACTCTGCGTTTGTGGCAGGCGGAAAGCGCCGAGGATTTCGACTTTGCCGCTTTTGACAGGGGCAACTATGACGGCGCAGTAAAAGCGAAGAACGATGCAGAGAACATTTCAAAGGTGCTTTATCCTAACGATAACTGTGAGGAAGGAAAGATACTTCGTCTGAGACAGGAATATTTCTTCTCCTCCGCTTCTGTTACGGATATTCTCAGAAAGCACATGGAACGTTTCGGGACTCTTGACAATTTGTCCGACTATGTGACTGTTCAGCTTAACGACACTCACCCCGTTATCGCCGTTCCTGAGCTTATCAGACAGCTTTGCGAGTGCTACGGCTATGATTTTGACAAAGCTTTTGAAACTGCGCATAAGGTGTTCAATTATACGAACCACACCATTATGACCGAGGCTTTGGAGAAATGGGAATGCAGAACGGTCGAAAAGGTACTGCCGAAGGTTTATGCTTATATTCTTATGATAAACGAAAGATTTATCAAGGATATGTACGCTCTGAAAAAGACGCGCAAGGAGATCGCCGCACTTGCTCCCGTTGAGGGTGGAACGGTGAGAATGGCGTTTATGGCTATTTACGTTTCAAGCTATGTAAACGGCGTGGCGGCTATCCATACGGAGATACTGAAGAATGACGCACTCAAGGAATGGTATCAGCTTTATCCCGAAAGGTTTCAGAATAAGACCAACGGCATTACTCAAAGACGCTGGCTTGCGCTCTGCAATCCGGAGCTTTCCGCGCTTATTACCAAGCTGTTGGGAAATGCGGACTGGGTGAAGAATCTTGACGAGCTGAAAAAGCTGGAGAGGTTTGCCGACGATGAAAAGGTGCTTAACGAATTTATCGCTGTAAAGGAAGCAAAAAAGCATCAGCTTGCCGATTTCGTCAAGGCGCATGACGGTGTAGAGATAGATCCCGATACGGTTTTTGATATTCAGATAAAGCGTCTGCACGAATATAAAAGACAGCTTTTGAACGCCCTTTCGATACTGTATATATACTTTGGCATCAAGGACGGTTCTATAAAGGACTTTACTCCCACCACTTATATTTTCGGTGCGAAGTCCGCTCCTGGATACCGCAGGGCAAAGGCTGTCATAAAGTTTATCGGAGAGATAGGCAAGCTTGTCAACTCGGATCCTGAGACCAAGGACCTTATAAAGGTCGTATTCGTACAGAATTATAATGTGTCCTACGCTGAAAAACTTGTTACTGCCGCAGACATATCGGAGCAGATCTCCACGGCAGGAACAGAGGCAAGCGGTACGGGCAATATGAAGCTTATGCTGAACGGTGCGGTAACGCTCGGAACATACGACGGAGCGAATGTTGAGATCGTTCAGGAGGCGGGCGAGGAAAACAACTATATATTCGGTGCAAGGGTTGAAGAGCTTTCAAAAATCATGCCGGAATATGACCCGCGGGATATTCTTTTTAAGGACGAAAAGATCAACCGTGTTCTTAACAAGCTTATAGACGGAAGCTTTTCCGACGGCGGTGTACCGTCAAACGAGGAGGGAAGTTTCAGGGAGCTTTACAAGGCGCTTACGGACGGTGCAAGCTGGCACGTTCCCGATCATTATTATGTTCTCGGCGACCTTGACTCCTATGTGAAGGCTAAACTTAGGGTCAACGCTGATTACAAAGACAGGCTGGGATTTGCGAAGAAGTGCTGGTTGAACATCGCAAACGCAGGAAAGTTCTCCTCCGATAGGACAATAAAGGACTATGCGGACAACATCTGGAGAATATCTCCCGTTGAATTTCCAGATCAGACTTTGCAGAAAAAGTAAGTTTGCTTAATTTGTTATATCAATTTCGTTAATATTTAACCTTTTTATACGTCGATATGAATTAATAATAATTCGGATTTGACAAAATGTGAACAAGCTAACAGTTGTACAAAAGACAAGCTCGTTTTTTGACGGGCTTGTCAATTTTCCTGCAAAATAATGTATATGAATAATATTCCATAAATGGAAATTGAGGAGCTTAAAATGATAGATACTCTGATAAAACTTGACGGAGATATACTTCTGTGGATTCAGGATAATCTTCGGGCGGACTGGCTTGACCCGATAATAAAAGCTATAACCTATTTGGGCAACGGCGGCATATTCTGGATACTGGTCTGCATACTGCTTATGCTTATAAAAAAGACAAGAGCGACGGGAGCGGTCTGCTCCTGTTCTCTTGCGGTTACATTTCTTATAAACAATTTGATATTGAAAAACGTCATTGCGCGGGTGCGGCCTTATGAGGCGATAGAAAGTCTGACGAGGATAATCGGTGCACAGTCGGATTTTTCTTTTCCGTCGGGACATTCGGGAGCGTCCTTTGCTGTGGCTGTGGTAATATTTATGGAAATGCCTAAAAAATACGGTATCCCTGCTGTGATACTGGCGTTTCTTATCGCGCTGTCAAGGTTATATGTGGGAGTTCACTATCCCAGCGACGTTATAGCGGGCATTGCTACCGGTACGGTCTACGCTGTTATCTGCGTTATGGTTTACAGAAAATTTTTTAAGGACAGGCGTTCTGCGGTATCGGAGCAAAACGAAACGAATTAATTTTATGGAATACGTCAACTGTCTGTCGTGGAAATAAGTTATGACAGAACCTTGCAGATAAATATTTTAAGGCAATATCGCAGATGCTGTGCGATATTGCCTTTTATTATGGTAACACCGCACAACTACCGCCTAACGGCTTTGTGCACGTCTAACTTGCCAATTTTCCGTTATCTTGCACAGAAACTTCTTGAAAGACACAAGTATTCCTGCATCGTTTCTATACAATACTAACGAAAAATTTTCTGCGTTATCCGCACACAATAGTTGTGCGGTGTTGCCTTATCGTATCATTTTTTTGATTTGCCGCATATTATAAATCAACGTGACTGCAAAATATCCCGCCGTCGTCGGTTATGTCGATATAAGCGTAGCAGGCGGGTCTGCCGTCACGGGGCTGTCCTGCACTGCCGGGATTGAGAATGTGTATGCCGTCCTCATAGGCGTAACAGCGGCAATGGGTGTGTCCGAAAAGGGCTATCTGCGCACCGATCTCCTTGGCTTTATAGAAAAGCCTGTCGCAGGAATATTTCACGCCCCACTTATGTCCGTGGGTGAAGAAAATGCTTATGCCGTTTTCGGTTTTGTATATGTCGTTTTCGGGAGTAAGAGAGGCAAAGTCGCAGTTGCCCGAAACGTTTATGATCTTTTTATCCAGATACTGCACTCTCAGACGGTCAAGGTCGCGTTCTCCGTCGCCCAGAAAAATGAACAGATCGGCGTCGCCGTTGCGCTTGAATATCTTGTGCATTGCGGCGAAGTTGCCGTGAGTATCGGAAAAAACAATAATTCTCAAAATTTTCACCTCGTAGAATGTAAAGGCAATGTTTCAGGCGTACACACGCTTGAATAATATTTATTATTATAGCATAGATATTTATAAATACTATTGAAAAAAGGAGAATTTTTTATGAGCAACTCAAACTTGTTTAACGGAATGAACCCGAAGGCGATGCAGCAGCTTATGGATATGGCGGCGAAGAAGCTGGGAACAACGCCTGAGGTTTTGCAGAAACAACTGCAAAACGGCGTTTACGACAAGGCTATGGAGGGTATGCCGCAGAAGGACGCAATGATGCTTAAACAGGCGCTTTCAAATCCGAAAACGGCGGAAAAGGTTTTGTCGTCGCCTCAGGCTCAGGCGATCTTCAAAAAACTTCAGGGTATGTAAAAGGAATAGCTCAAGCAGTGGCATTGAAAGTCGGAAGGAGGTATGCTCCCTGTCGGGAGTGCGGCGATAAATATGGACGACCTGATGAACAAATTGCAGAACGTGCTTAACGACGAGGAAAGCATGAAACAGATAAAGGAGCTTGCGGATATGCTGGCAGGCGAAATGGGCGGACAGCAGGAGGATTCTCCCAACGGGGGAGGCGGCGCCGCTCAGACTGTGCCGATACAGCAGAATAACGCTCCGCCGCCCGACTTTGCAAAGCTTTTGCAGGGGCTTGGAGGAATGATGAATACTCAGGGCGGCCAGTCCACGGCGGCGCAGGGAACATCGTCTTCGGGCACAAATTCTCCTTTTGGCGGTCTTGACGTTTCAAAGCTGATGAAATTTCAGTCGGTAATGCAAAGCGCGTCAAAGCCGGACAAAAATATCGATCTGCTTATGGCGTTAAGACCGCTTCTCAAAGAGGAAAATCAGGTGAAGATAGACAGGCTTGTGAAAATTTTCAGGCTGTTTTCGGTTTATCCGGCGCTAAAGGAAAGCGGTCTTCTGGGAGGTGATCTGCTTGGCTTATTCTGATGACAAAAGTTTCAGTTCCATGCAGGAGGAGGCTATAAAGCGGGTCCGGGAAATGCAGAAGCGTTCACGCAGTATCGTCGGCGGCGAGGGACAAAACGAGCCTGCACCGTCTCCCTCAAGCGGGGCGCACGGCAATCATACACAGGCGGGGAAAACGTCGGATCAGCACGGCACGCCGTTGTCCGCTCCATTTTTCGGAGGCGGCAGGGGCGGCGAGCTTTTTAATCTCGGCGGGATAAAGATAGACGAGGAAAAGGCGATGATAGCCTTGCTGATCTACATATTATATAAGCAGGGAGCAGACGTCAAGCTCCTGCTGGGACTTGGTTATCTGCTCCTGTAACGGGATATTTTTATTGCTCTCCGAAAAAGCTTTGTTCGGAGAGCAATATTATTTCATCAGTATTTTTTCAGCCGCCTTATATAAGCGAAGGTCTTTTTCTCGCCTTTTTCTTTCAGCATAGTGAGAAGTTTTTCTATCAGCTCAGAGGTGTCGGAATGAATCGCTCTTGTCTTTTTGGCTTTCAGAAAGTAATCAAGGGGCGATCCGTCGTTATAGTTCTCTTTCATATATATCTTGCTTGCCGCAACTCTGTCGCAGAACATTTCCTTTACGTATTTTAAAGGCATTTTTACCGGAGTCATCAGCTTGGTCTCGGGATCATAGTCTGTCCAGTATTCAAAATGATGCTTGTTTCTGCCCTTATGGTGCATCCAGCCGTAAGAAAATCCGTAGCTGTCACGTTCCCCCTCGTGTGGCGAACGGGTACCCTGATAATACTTACAGCCGTTTATAAATTCCTCCGGCGAGTATTTAGAAAGATCGTGCTTTAAGCCCTGCCAAGGTATGCCTGCCTTAAAACAGTTTTTTATTACGCCGTGGCGATGTCTTGTCACGGTTTTAAAATGTTTCCACGCTTTGCTCAAGAATATCGTCTCCCAGAATTTTGATTTTGTGCAATAAACTGCACAGGGCTATTTTCGGTTTCCGCACAGATCGAGCAGAGGACATTCGCCGCACCGTTCTCCGCGGGCCTTGCAGTATTCTCTGCCGAACAGAACCAGTCTGTGGCAGAAGTCCGAGGATTTTTCGGGCGGAAGTATCTTTCTGAGGTCATCTTCCACTTTTGCAGGCTCTTTGTTTTTTGTAAGTCCGAGTCTGCCGCAGATCCTTATGCAGTGGGTATCGGTAACTACGGCGGGTTTGTGAAAAACGTCGCCCATTACGAGATTGGCAGTCTTTCTGCCTATGCCCGAAAGGGTAGTGAGTTTCTCTATGGTATCGGGTATCTCGCCGCCGAAATCGTCTAATATCTGCCTGCACATAGTTACTATGGAGCGGGCTTTGGTTTTATACAGTCCGCAGGGCTTGATGATTCTTTCTATGTCCTCAATGTCCGCATGGGCAAAATCCTCTATGCTTTTATATTTTGCAAACAGCTCCTTGGTAACTATATTAACTCTTGCGTCGGTGCATTGTGCGGAAAGACGTCCTGCTATCATAAGCTCGTGAGGCGCACTGTAACTGAGCGAGCATATTCCGTCGGGATAGACCTGCTCAAGACGCTCGATTATTTTTTCTGCTCTTTCTTTTTTTCTCATTCCTGCTCCTCCTGTTCGCCGGCTGTTTTATATAATTGTACACTTTTTTGCAGGATTCGTCAACCGAAATTTCATATTTGTCTATCGGATTTTTATAAAATGCGCAATACAGCGCGGTACGGGTGCGTTACTGCATTTCAAAATAATATCGTGTTCTGTTAATTCTTTGTATTCGGAATACGGCTAATTTACAGAATGTTAATCAAATCAGCGGTCGAATTTGAAATTTTAAGGGTGATTTCTCTCATATTTCAAAAAATTACTGCGGTTTTTATACAATTTTAATAAAATTCTGAAATTTTTCTTCCGAGTACTTGCAAATTGAAAAATAGTATGGTATAATATATATCGTTACGTTAGGGGGATATTTTTCCATGTGCCTGACGACGGAAATAATTTATAAGATAGGAGTTTTAATCATGGCTTTGAAAAATGCATATCTTGAAAGCGTTTATGAGCAGGTTGAAAAGAGAAATCCCGGCGAAAAGGAATTTCTCCAGGCAGTATATGAGGTTCTCGAGAGCCTTGTTCCTGTAGTTGAAAAAAGACCTGATATTGTTGAAGCGGGCATTATCGACAGAATCGTCGAGCCTGAGAGACAGATCATTTTCCGTGTTCCTTGGGTTGACGACAACGGCAAGGTACAGGTAAACAGAGGTTTCAGAGTTCAGTTCAATTCAGCTATCGGACCTTACAAGGGCGGTCTGAGACTTCATCCTTCAGTATGCGCTTCAGTAATCAAGTTCCTCGGTTTCGAGCAGATCTTCAAGAACAGCCTTACCGGTCTTCCGATCGGCGGCGGTAAGGGAGGTTCCGACTTCGATCCTAAGGGTAAGTCCGACGGAGAAGTTATGAGATTCTGCCAGAGCTTTATGACAGAGCTTTGCAAGCATATCGGCGCTGATACAGACGTTCCTGCCGGCGACATCGGTACGGGCGCAAGAGAGATCGGCTATATGTTCGGTCAGTACAAGAGACTCAGAAACGAGTTCACAGGCGTTCTTACAGGTAAGGGACTTTCCTACGGCGGATCTCTTGCAAGAACAGAGGCTACAGGTTACGGTCTTTGCTACTACACTGCTGAGATGATCAAGAGCATGAAGAACGAGACGTTCGCAGGCAAGACTGTTGTTATTTCCGGTTCAGGAAATGTTGCTATCTATGCTACACAGAAGGCAACAGAGCTTGGCGGCAAGGTCGTTGCACTTTCCGATTCCAACGGATATGTTTACGATCCTAACGGAATCAACCTTGACGTTGTTAAGCAGATCAAGGAAGTTGAGAGAGGAAGAATCAAGGAATATGTTGACAGAGTACAGGGCGCTGAGTACCACGAGGGATGCAGTGGAATCTGGACTATCAAGTGCGACATCGCTCTTCCTTGCGCTACGCAGAACGAGATCAACGAAGAGTCTGCAAAGGCTCTTGTTGCAAACGGCGTATTCGCAGTAGCAGAGGGTGCAAATATGCCTTCTACTCCTGAGGCTATCGCAGTATTCCAGAACGCAGGCGTTCTCTTCGGACCTGCAAAGGCCGCTAACGCAGGCGGCGTCGCAACATCCGCTCTTGAAATGTCTCAGAACAGCGAGAGACTTTCCTGGACATTCGAGGAAGTTGACGCTAAGCTCCAGAACATTATGGTAAACATCTTCCACAACGGCTATAATGCCGCTAAGGAGTACGGTATGGAGGGCAACCTGGTTGCAGGTTCCAATATTGCAGGCTTCCTTAAGGTTGCTGACGCTATGATGTGGCAGGGCGTTGCTTACTAATAAGCAAACGGCTTGAAATAATCATTGAATGTAAACGGTCGGACGCGATTTTGGCGTCCGGCCGTTTTTTGTTCCGGAGGGAATTTTTCTGAGATTTCTATTGACATTGATTTTTTCGGATAGTATAATTAAGGTAACACCGCACAACTATTGTGTGCGGATAACGCAGAAAATTTTCCGTTAGATTGTATAGAAACGACGCAGGAATACTTGTGTCTTTCAAGGAGTTTCTGTGCAGGATAACGGGAAATTGGCAAGTTAGACGTACACAAAGCCGTTAGGCGGTAGTTGTGCGGTGCTGCCTTAATACAGATAATCAAGGAGATCAGTCGGCAAAGCTTTAAAAGATTCCTGATACTTGTTTATCTAAGCCTAAAATAAAAAACATATAGCGGAGGAGAAGTAATATGTCGAAAATTTGTAGAAACTGCGGTACGGTAATGGACGACGCGGCTATGTTCTGTAATACCTGCGGACGAAAGGCGGATAATGTATCCGGCGCAAATCAGCAGGCTTCACAGCAGAGGTATAATCCTTACGGAGGATATGATCAGAACCCTTACGGCCCGATGTACAATCAGACGCCTTTTTATCAGCAGGAGACCGAAAAGCCCGAAACGCTGGGAAAGTGTCTTGCTACTATGCTTATAATGTGCATACCGTTAGTTGGATTCATATATATGATAATAATAGCCTGCAACGCCTCGGAGCATAATAAAACTACGGTAAACTGGGTGAGAGCGGGATTGGTATTTGCGGCTGTCGCTTTTGCGATCGGTCTGCTTTGCGCTATGATCGCAGGTCCGAGTCTGGTCGAGGAGATAGCCGATCAGCTTAATTCATATCCTGCATACACTGCATGATTTTGTTGCAGAAAGTGCGTAAATTCGGCGTTTTGTACAAATTATGGGCTGATAAATTTTCTTGACAATTTTTGATAATTGTGGTATATTATTGAGTATAGACAGGAGTTTATCCAAACCTTTTCGGCGGGAGGAATGATATATGAAAAGAAAAATTCTTTCGGGCGTGCTTGCCGTGCTGATGGTATTCGGCTCAGCGGCTTTGCCTCAAGGTTATAGCGATCAGGGCGTTTTCAGTGTTTCCGCACTTAATGAGGACGGCAAAGAATCGGTTTTTATCCGCAGAGGCGACTGGGAAGTAAAAGAATTGCTTGATGACAATGATGAGCATTATCTGCTTATCAGCGGTTATTTCGGAGAGGGCGGAGAGATCTCCCTGCCGGAGGAAATAGACGGAAAGCCTGTTAAAGGGATAATGGAAAATGCCTTTGCCGCAAGGATATACGGCGAGGACGGAACTGCTTTTACATATGCGGAAAACGATGACGTTAGATCTGTTTGTGTGCCTTCGTCTGTGACCGTGATAGATCCGCAGGCTTTTGCATTTTGTCCGTCGCTTGGGAAGGTGGAAATATCTGAGGACAGCGAAAGCTTATGCGAGAAGGACGGAGCCGTTTACAATAAGGATATGACCGAGCTGTTGAGTCTCTGGGATAAAAGTCGTTCGTCTGTAAGAATTCCGGACAGTGTGAAAACCGTTGGCGACAGCGCTTTTGAGGACTGCAAAAACCTTGTAAGCGTCTATATTCCCGACAGTGTGACGGAGGTCGGTAACAGCGCATTTAAAAACTGTTCATCGCTTAAAGATCTTGTTATCGGCGGCGGAGTAAAAAAGCTTGACCGCAGTATGTTCCAGGGCTGTAAGGAAATTGAAAATCTCAGCCTGAGCGAGGGAATCGAAGAGATCGGGAGCTGTACTTTTGCCGATATGCGAAATCTTTTGTATGCCGAGATTCCTGCGTCGGTGACGGCTGTCGGAGAAAGGGCTTTCGGATTTGTGATCGAATACGGCGACAGCAAATATGATTACGATTATTTATATACCGACGGCTTTGTGCTGGGCGTGTATAAGGATTCTGTCGGAGAAGATTATGCGGAGATCAGCGAGCTTGATTATAAGATCATATCCGACGATTCAAAGACCGATATAGGTAAGTGTACAGTATCTTTGTCGGAGGACAGCTTTGTTTATTCCGGCGAAGAGATTTGTCCGCAGGTGAAAGTTACCGACGGTGAAAAAACGCTTGAAGAGTATAAGGACTATGTATCGGTTTATACCGATAATACTGCCGCAGGCACAGGATATGTAAATATAAAGGGAATAGGTCGGTATTCGGGCGATGTTTCAAAGACATTTGATATATCCCGGAAAGAGATAACCGACGCCGAGCTTGAACAGACTTCGTTTATTTACGATGGAACTGAAAAAACTCCTGAAGTAATCGTTAAAGACGGAAAGCGTGTTCTTGTTAAGGATAAGGATTTTATAGCCGTTTACGCCAACAACGAAAAGATCGGAACGGCTATGGTAACTATAGTAGGCAAAGGAAACTATACGGGAGTTGTAACTAAGCTTTTTGAGATAAAGGCTTTGCCTCTTCCCGAACCTCAGCTAGTGCAGACGGAGTTCACCTACAGCGGCAAGGAAATAAAGCCGGAAATCATAATTACGGACGGTGAAAAAGTTCTTTCTGAGGGAACGGATTACATTGTAGAATATGCTGACAACGTCAATGCGGGAACGGCTAAGGCGGTCATAGTCGGCAAGGGCAGTTACAGCGGAACTTTTGTAAAGCAGTTTACCGTCAAGACAAAAGCTGTTCCTAAGCCGAAACTCGGAGAAACTTCCTATACTTATGACGGAACGGCGAAAAAGCCGTTGGTCACAGTCAAGGACGGAGATTCGCTTCTTACCGAGGGCAGGGATTATACCGTAGCTTACAGCGCAAATGTAAATGCCGGTACGGCAACGGTGACTGTAACGGGAAAAGGCAACTACGGCGAAACAGCTAAACAGACCTTTACGATCTCACGCAGACCGATCTCCAACGTTGCGCTTTCAACATCGAAATATATCTATGACGGAAAGGTAAAAACTCCTGTTGTAACGGTTACCGACGGAAACAAGACGCTTATGGAGGGCGCGGCTTATACCGTTTCCTATTCAAACAATAAAAAAGTCGGTACTGCCTCTGTAAAGATCACAGGAAAGGGAAATTATACGGGAACGGTCACAAAGACTTTTGTGATAAATCCTGCAAAGCAGACGGTTCAGAAGCTGGAGACAAGATATAAGGGATTTTACGTTGATTGGGCGCAGAAGGGTTCTGCGACGGGATATGAGATACAGTACGGAACAAGTTCGTCCTTTAAGGGGGCAAGCAAGTTCAGGCTGGAAAAGAATAAACCCGATACCTGTACCATAGGTGGACTTGCCGCAGGAAAGAAATATTATGTAAGAGTTCGCTCATACACTGTTTCGGCAGGAAAGACCTATTACGGCGAATGGTCCGACGGTAAATCAGTTACTACCGCCAAGTATAATATTGCGTCTGCAAAAGTATCGGGAATTTCCGCAAAGGCTTTCACAGGAAAGGCTGTTACGCAGGGCATTGTCGTAAAGTATAACGGAAAAACGCTGAAAAACGGTACGGATTATACGGTGAAATATTCCAACAATAAGAATGTGGGCACTGCGACAGTGACTATCACCGGAAAAGGCTCATACGGCGGAATTATCACGAAAACATTCAATATAAATCCTGCAAAGCAGACGATCCAGAAGCTTACTGCCAAGTCAAAGGCATTTTACATTGACTGGGCGCAGAAAGGCTCGGCTACGGGATACGAGATACAGTACTCCGCAAGCTCTAAATTTACAAGTCCTAGGACGGTCACAATAACAAACAACAAGACTGATAAGGTAACTGTTTCAAAGCTTTCGGGCAATAAAAAGTATTATGTAAGAGTACGCTCCTATACTGTAGTCAAAGGGAAGAAATACTACGGCGCATGGTCTGACTCCAAGAGTGTGACGACCAAGAAATAGAACATAACAAAAGAACGGTTCGACCGAAAAAGTCTTTTTATAACTGCCAAGGAGGTAAAAAGAGCGGGGTCAAGCGACGCGATTGCCGCTTGCGGGGTCGAGGGGCAGAGCCCCCGTCGCTCCCGCAGGAGCGAAATCCCCGCTGTAAGCGCCTCGTCTGTGAAATAGCCTTGGTGAGAGGTCACTATTACATTAGGAAAGGACAAAAGCCTTGCGGTCACCGAGGTTTCCAGAATATCATCTTGTCGGTTTTCAAAAACGTTGCTGGTTTCTTCTTCGTAAACGTCCAGACCTACGCCGTGAAACTTGCGGCTTCTTATGCCTTTTATCAGATCTTCGGTATTTACCAGCGCTCCGCGGGAGGTGTTTACAAGCACAGTGTTATCTTTCATCATGGAAATGGTGCGGGTGTTTATCATATGATAGTTTTCTTCCGTCAACGGGCAGTGAAGAGAGATAAGGTCGGCGGTTTTCAGTACATCGTCCAAAGGCATATATTTTACGAAATCAAGGGTCGGATTCTGATAAACGTCATATGCCACTACGTTCATTCCGATGCCTTTGCATATCCTGCACATAGCCGCACCGATCTTTCCCGTACCGATAATTCCGGCAGTTTTTCCGTAGAAATTGTAGCCCATAAGACCGTTAAGGCTGAAATTGTTTTCTCTTACCTTTATATAGCCCTTATGGATACGGCGGTTTACCGCAAGAGCAAGCGACAATGCGTGTTCCGCTACAGCCTCGGGCGAATAGCCCGGAACTCTCAGCACCGTTATGTTTCTGCGCTTGGCTTCTTCAAGATCAACATTGTTAAAGCCTGCACAGCGCATAAGCAATAGCTTTACGCCCTGCTCACCGAGCCGTCTTATGACCTCGCTGTTTATCTGGGAGTTTACAAAAGCGCATACCGCTTCGTATTCGCCAGAAAGCTGGGCGGTCTGCGGCGTGAGATCAGCCTCAAGATAGTCTATTTTTATGTCCGGAAAGTTTTTCAGCTCCTTGTTAAAGGAATCGATGTCGTACTTTTTGGCGTCGTAAAAGAGTATATTCATATTTTTATCCTCCGTTTTTTATTATCTTTCCTCAGTTGAGTACAGTTATGCCTTTAACAGAAATTTTGTCCGAAAAATCGATTTATATGATTGTTTGTCATGAAAATCAATTTTTAAAATTTAAAATTATAATTATGCGATATTATGTTTAAATTCAATAATTATCCGTGTATTTTCCACGCCGTAAGTTGGAAAAATACATAAAGGCAGCACCGCACAACTACCGCCTAACGGCTTTGTGTACGTCTAACTTGCCAATTTTCCGTTATCCTGCACAGAAACTCCTTGAAAGACACAAGTATTCCTGCATCGTTTCTATACAATCTAACGAAAAATTTTCTGTGTTATCCGCACACAATAGTTGTGCGGTGTTACCTAAAAACAAGCTCTGTCTGTGAAAATTGATTTTTTATCTGTAAGCGTTGACAATTTGTTGAAATTGTTGTATAATTGACGGGTAAACAAATATGAAAGAAGCAGCTCGATATGTCACAATTTTCAACTTTGCTAAAAGAATATACTGTTAAAAAAGGCTATACAATTAAAACTCTTTCGGAAATGTGCGGGGTCGAAAGAACCTATCTTCACAAAATATTAAAGGGTGAAAGGAAACCGCCGAATACCGACTTTGTAAATGAGATATGCCGCCAGCTTATGCTTACTGCGGAGGAAAAGTCCGAGCTTATGGAGCGTTATAATATCGCTGTTATGGGAGAGGACGTATATATGCGCCGAAGCAGAGTAGGCGAGATAATAAGCAGTATGGCAAACTGCGGTTCAAACAGCAAAAAGGGAATAGACTTTAAAACAGAGATAGACTATGATTCCGTTCCCGAAGTTTCTTCCTACAGTGACGGCAAGGAGTTTTATAAAAATATTCAGATACTGATGTCCTGTGATGTTCAGAACGGTTCCGATATAAGGGTGATCGCCCAGCCGTCGGAACTTCTTAATTCTATGCTGAGCTATTGCGTGGAGGGTGCGGACGTAAGCGTTTATCATCTTTTTTGTTTTGACAATAATGCCTGTGAAAGCAATTCCAATAAATATAATCTGGGCATTTTTCCGTTTATATGCGATATGGCAATGGCGTATGAAAGGTATAAGCCCTTTTATTATTATGACCAGGCTTTGTCGCATATAAACTCTATGAGCCTTATGCCCTATGTGCTTATAACGGATAATTTTGTGATATGCTCCGATGAAAAGTTTTCACGGGGTATGATATATAAATCGCATAAGGCGGTGGACTTTTACATCGGACAGTTTGAACGCCTTCGGAGCGAATGTATGAGTTTGCTGAACAGTGCCTCCAGCCTTGTTGAGATCGCTCAGTTCTGGTATGAGGACGCTGAGTTTCTTGTAAGCTTCGATTATCAGCCTTGTTCGATGACAGGAATTACCGAGGAGATATACAATGCTCACGCTAAAGTTCCCGAAGAGATGAAACCTATTATCTCCGGCGTGCTTTTAAAAGGGCAGTCGAATTATAAGAAAATCAGGTTCGTGAACTTTTTCAGCGAAAAGGGTCTGGCTGAGTTTATAGAAACGGGCGAGATATTTGAACTGCCTGCCGGTACATATATAAGACCCACTCTTGCAGAGCGGAAGATCATATTGCAGAATATGATAGCCGTTTGTCAAAACGGCGGCTGTGAATACAGAGTCATAAAAGACGATCGCTTAGCCAGTACGAAAAATCTGTGTATAAACGTGGCAGGTCAAAAGAAACTGAAGATAGTTGCGAGAGCCGACAGCTTTTCTGATTTTTCTTATCTTTCCATAAATGAAAGAAGTCTTATATATGCGTTCGGTGACTATTTCAAATATTTGCTCGAATCGGATTTTGTCGCGTCAAAAGAAGAAACTGTCGAGATAATGAAAAAATATCTGTAAAACAAAAACCGCCCCGAAATTTACTTACTTCGGGGCGGTATTATTTTATTCGGAATATGAGGGCTTTTGATCTTCGATATTAATGTCGTTAACGTCTTCCCAGAAATCAAAGGCTTCTATTTTTTTCATAGCCTTGTCAAGCTCTTCCGTATTTGCACTGCAGTCAAAAGTAAAATGCTTTTGCCCGGTTACATATTCGTCAAAAGCGTCACCTGTTTTTCCTTCAAAGGAATCAATTGCGCAAGAGAAAGTATTTGTATCAACTTCGTTGTCAAAGAATATTTTACGCATACAATCCGAAAGGCTTTTTTCCTGTGTATTTTTCAGCTCTCTGAAAACATTATAAAGCTCGATAGCCTGTTCTTTGGAGATACTCGCACTGTTATTGCAGAAAGATCCTAACTCAGTATAAACATAATCGCCGCCTTGATAAATATTAACATAGCAGTAATTGTAATCCATGATGTCATTCTCGGTAAAATCAGAGTAATAACCAAATCCGTCGGTGTAATAAGCTGCGGCGGAGATAACGGTATAACACAGCAGATATGATGCAAAAGCGCCTATCCAGAACATCAGCTTTTTAAAAGTGATCTTTGCTCTGGTAGATATTATTCTGATTATCAGATAAGCGATGAATGTAATCAGTATAAATATCCATCTGCCTTTATCGAAAAGGAATACCATAAAACAGCAGAATACTCCCAGCAATAAAAGAAATTCAAAAAGGAGTTTGAAAACGATCGGCTTTCCTGTGGTCTGTCCGTCGCGTTTGCGGTAAATGAAGTATGCCAGAGCCAGAACAGCGCAGGATATCAGGCAGTTGATAATTAGTCTTACCGCCAGTGCGGCTGAAAATTTATTTCCGATAAACTGTATCGAAAGGACGGTCCATGTTCCGAGAGAGTGTGATATGCCTTGGGAATATATTCCCGAGTATTTATCAAGGATAGTTTCAAAGAAAAGCTCCGGCGTCAGCGATAAGGCAAACATCGCCAGAACGGAAGTGTAAAAGCTTTCCGCCAACGCTCCGCAGCAGCTTATGCAGAACACCGAAACAGCGTCAACAAACAGCGCAACAGAAACGGCGATAAATATAATTATCACGATTTGTCCGACGATCTCGCCGGTGATGTTATCATGATTTTTTATACACAGAATGCCGAGAGCTATAAGCCCCCAGAAAATTATCGGCAGAATATGCAGTCTGAAAACAGCCCCGATCTTTGAAATATAACGCTCCTTTGCGCTTAAAGGCAGAGAAAACTGAATATCGGCGTTCTGCTTGCTGTAAAGCTCCTTGAAAACTGCGATGACCGCAATAAGTCCGCAGGCTATGCCTATACCGAAAACGGCTATTGCTCCTCCATTCGGCATGAAATAGCAGATTGTTTTTGAAGTTCTGTCAATAACATCGATTTCAGAAGAGATTCCGAAGAACACCGCTCCGGCGGCCAAAATAATATTTATTACAGCAAAAAGCTTTCTGTTAAGACTAGCTTCGTTTTTAACGGCTTTTCTAATCTTTGTCAATGATGTTTCCATAACCGCGCACCTCCATTTCGTAGATGAATATTTCTTCAAGGGTAAGCGGAACAAGCTCCAGCACAACAGGGCTGAATACGGCAAGTTTAGCTAAAATGTCCTCACGGCCGCCCCTTGCGATTATTGTGCAGACCTTGCCGATAGATTTGAAATCCATGACTTCGATACCTGCCTGCTCAGCCTTTTCACGGATGAATAGGCCGTCTTTCAAGGCTATCTGGATCTTAGCAAAGCCGCTTTTTACCTCGTCTATGTCGTCGGCGAAAATAAGCTTTCCCTTGTGGATAAGCATAGCTCTGTCGCAAAGCTCGCTTATCTCCGTTACGTTGTGTGAGGAAACGATAAGCGTTGCCCGGCGATCCAGAATTTCGTCCACTATAAGCTGTTTGATGATCTTTCGCATTGTCGGGTCAAGTCCGTCAAAAGCCTCGTCAAGCATAATGTACTTTGTGCGGCAGGCAAGCGCCGCCGCCACTATTGCCTGCCGCTTCATTCCTTTTGAAAATGCCGAAAGCTTTTTGTTCTGCGGCAGGTCAAGGGATTTTATCAGTCTTTCATAGGTGTCGTCTGAAAAGTCCGCATAATAATTTTTGTAGTATTTCCCAAGTTCCTTAACGGTAAGGGCTGAATATTGTACGGTTTCGTCATTGACGAAAAATATCTTTGATTTTGCCGAGGGGTTGTCGTAAACGTCCTCGCCGTCGATCTTCACGCTGCCCTTATCAGGACGGTAGATTCCGCACATCAGCCTCATAAGCGTGGATTTTCCCGCTCCGTTAGAGCCTAAAAATCCAAAAATACAGCCCTCCGGGATCTCCAGAGACAGGTTGTCAAGAACTTTGGTGCTTTCGTCCTCCGCGTCAAGGAATCCGCCCGCAAAGTTTAAAGACAGATCTTTAATTTCAATCATTGTTATCCCTCTTCTCTTTTTGTTGTTCCGCAAGTTCTTCAAGCCTTGCGGAAAGCGTTTCAAGGCTTATTCCCGATTTCAGCGCCTCTTCTGCTTTCTCAGAAAATTCTTTCAGCAGTTTTTTTTCTATGGAACCTTTTTGCTTTGCCACAAAACAGCCTTTTCCTGCCACGGAATATATTATCTCGTCATGCTCCAGCCTGCCGTATGCTTTCGCCACGGTATTCGGATTAAGCCCCAGTTCTTTTGCAAGAGTTCTTGCGCCGGGGAGCTTATCGTTTTCTTTTAGTATTCCCTTTGCGATAAGACTGCTTATCTGCGAACATATCTGTTCGTAGATCGGCGCTCTGCCTGTTACGTCCACGATTATCACCCTGAAAACCTCCTTTCGTGCGTTCTGCGGCGCTTTTCACAGCGCCGTTGTCTTGTTGTTTCTTTTCCGTTGTTCTAAGTGTACTAAGTGTATTATCTGTAATAGTACACTTAGAGTATACACTCATGTTATCAAATTGTCAACAACGAAAAAGTAATTTCGGCATTCTATACAATTTTTCATGCCGTGGAATATTAAAAGCATACAAAAAGCGGACAGATACCTTTGTACCTGTCCGCTCAGTTCGTATTGTATTATTGTTAAGCTGTTAAGCCTTATTCTTATTATAAATTATCATAAGACCCTTGAGCAGAAGCTCGTCGTCTATTATGATCTCTCTTTTGCAGTATGGTACTATGATCTTGGCGATTCCTCCGGTAGAAATGACCGTGCATTTTTCTCCCAGCTCGTTCTCAATACGCTCGATAACGCCGTCAAGACTGGCGGCATTGCTGTGGATTATACCGCTTTTCATACAGTCGATAGTGTTTGTGCCGATTATCTTTTTCGGCGGCACAAGGCTGATGAACGGAAGCTGAGAAGCCTTTCCGGAAAGGGAATCAAGCGAAGTCCTAAGTCCCGGAATGATCATTCCTCCGATGAAATTCTTATCTCTGTCGATGACTGAGATAGTCGTTGCGGTTCCCATGTCTATCATTATAGCGGGTACAGGATAAAGATTTATCGTCGCTACGGCGTCCGCAACTCTGTCACTGCCGAGCTGTGCAGGATTGTCAAGGGCGATCTTAAGCCCTGTCTTTATTCCCGGACCGACGACCATTATCTTTTTTTTCGTAAGCCTTTCCATAGCATCTTTCACCGTTAGCGTTACCGACGGTACTACCGATGAAATTATTCCGCCCTGAAAATCAGTATGACCGATACCGTGTATCTCCAGTATGTTTTTCAGCATGATAGCATATTCAAGGGAGGTGGACTGCTGATTGGTGGAAAGCCTCTCGACAAAGAGAATCTCTTCATTTTCAAAACAGCCCATTACTATATTTGTATTACCTATATCAACTGCCAAAACCATTATGATCTATGTCCTTTCAAAAATTCATTCTGCCTGAGCGGACGCGGCGGATCTGTTCTGTGCGGGAATAAGTCTTGCCTTGTACAAAGCCGCACCTACAGCGCCGGTAATGATAGTTGAAGCCGCCATTTCGCAGACAGCGTTGATTCCGACAAAGGAGCAGATGAACACTATAAAGTTCTTGCCGCCCATAAGTTTTTGCATATAATCGGTATTGCCGAAAAGCAGTACCAGAGCAGACATAAAGAACGCAGTATTTAAAAATGCCGAACAAAAGCCTGTTACAGCACAGGAAACGTAAGTGTTTGTAGCTTTTCTTACGCCCTTAAAGATAAATCCGATAAGAAGTCCGTCAAGCACTCTCGGTATAAATCTCTGGATAAAAGCAAGCACAGGGTTTATATCAAAAAGTATAACGCCCATAGCGCTTGTGCCGCCTATTCCGATGCACTGAAGAAAGCTTGTAAGCCCGAAAACGCCGCCTACAATGACGCCGCCGACAGGACCGAGCGTTACCGCCGCCAGCGCAACGGGGATAACGTTGAATGAGATAGCCAGCGGCCCGATGTTCAGGTATCCTAAGGGAGTGTACGACATCACTAAAAGGATTGCCGTCAAAAGCCCCAGAAGTACGAGCTGTTTCGTTTCGATTTTTGTTTTCATATTAAATTTCCTCCTTGTTATTATTCCTCGCTGATGAGGATACAATACAATACGCTAATATTATATCATACATTTGCGTAAATTGCTATAGGCGCAGAATATTTTTTATATTTAATGTGATATTTTTTAATTTTCTTTTTTTCGCACAGAAAAACAAATGTATAATTTATTAACAAGAAGAGTAAAGAGTTTTCCTTATAATCAAAATATATTGTGTATTTTTCGTGCATTTATTATATTTTTTACGCAGTAATTATATTTATTATGTATATTTGGCTGTATGTATTTTTGAATATACTCCATGTAAATATATGCAATTAATAAAAAGTTCATAAATTATGTGCGAATAATTCAACGTTATTTTGTATAATTAATAACAAGCTAAGGGATTTGAAGATGTGCATTTTCTACAAATCTCTTGCATAAAATTATACAATAATTACATATAGGAGGATTTCTGAAATGAGATTTACATTACCTAGAGACCTTTATCACGGAAAGGGTGCGCTTGAAAACCTGAAAAACCTCAAGGGTAAAAAAGCTATTATCGTAGTCGGCGGCGGTTCAATGAAGAGAAACGGTTTTCTTCAGAAGGCTGAGGACTATCTTAAGGAAGCGGGAATGGAAGTTAAGCTCCTCGAGGGTGTTGAGCCTGATCCGTCCGTAACAACAGTTATGAACGGCGCAAAGGTCATGCTTGATTTTGAGCCTGATTGGATCATCGCAATGGGCGGCGGTTCTCCGATCGACGCGGCTAAAGCTATGTGGATCAAGTACGAGTATCCCGACTGCACATTTGAGGATATGTGCAAGGTATTCGGTATTCCCGAGCTGAGAAAGAAAGCGCATTTCTGCGCTGTTTCCTCTACTTCCGGCACGGCTACCGAGGTAACTGCATTCTCGATCATTACGGATTACGACAAGGGTATCAAGTATCCTATCGCTGATTTTGAGATCACACCGGACGTTGCTATCGTTGACCCTGATCTTGCTGAGACAATGCCTCAGAAGCTTACGGCTCACACAGGTATGGACGCTCTTACTCATGCTGTTGAGGCTTATGTATCCACAGCTAACTGCGCATACACAGACCCTCTTGCAATCCATGCTATTGAGATGATACAGGCTGATCTTGTTGATTCTTATAACGGCGATATGGCGGCAAGAGACAGAATGCACGACGCACAGTGTCTTGCAGGTATGGCATTCTCCAACGCTCTGCTTGGTATAGTTCACTCTATGGCTCATAAGACAGGTGCGGCTTTTGCTGATTACGGCGCACATATCATTCACGGTGCGGCAAATGCAATGTATCTGCCAAAGGTAATCGCATTCAATGCAAAGGACGAAACAGCTAAGAAGAGATACGGCGTTATCGCTGATTATATGCACCTTGGCGGCGCAAACGATGATGAGAAGGTAAAGCTCCTTATCGAGTTCGTAAGAGGCATGAACGACAAGCTGAACATTCCTCACTGCATCAAGAATTACGGCGCGGACAGCTATCCGTGTGAGCAGGGCTTTGTACCCGAGGAAGTATTCCTTGAGAGACTTCCTGAGATCGCTAAGAACGCTATCGGTGACGCTTGCACAGGCTCCAACCCACGCCAGCCTTCACAGGAAGAAATGGAAAAGCTTCTTAAGTGCTGCTACTATGATACAGAGGTTGATTTCTAATTTTCAGACTATAGAAATTATAAACGCTCCGAACCTTGTGTCCGGAGCGTTTTTGTGTTATAAGAAAATCTTCCCACAAAAAAAGAGACCCGAAAGCCTCTTTTTTATATGGAAAATATTGAAGTCAAAATTACTTGAGCTCAACAGTTGCGCCGGCAGCCTCAAGCTTAGCCTTGATCTCCTCAGCATCAGCCTTGGAAGCGCCTTCTTTGATTGCCTTAGGTGCGCTCTCAACGAGCTCCTTGGACTCCTTAAGACCAAGACCTGTTACTTCCTTAACAGCCTTGATAACAGCCATCTTAGCGTCGCCGAAGGAAGCGAGAACTACATCGAACTCAGTCTTCTCTTCAGCAGCGGCAGCGCCTGCGCCTGCAGCCGGAGCAGCAGCAACAGCAGCTGTTACGCCGAATTCTTCCTGGATTGCGTCAACAAGCTCGGAAAGCTCGAGAACGGAAAGTTTCTTGATTTCTTCTACAAAATTCATAATCTTCTCTGAAGCCATGATAAAAATCTCCTTTATTATTAATTAAATTTTTTCGGACATTCATCCGTCGTTCAAGCCGCAAATAGATTATTATGCGGCCTCGTTGTCCTTGTCCACAACAGCCTGGAGCGTTGCGGCAAGCTTCTGCATAGGACCCTGGAGAGAGCCAACGAGCTGTGCAAGAAGGGTTTCTCTCGAAGGAATCTTCGACAGAGCCTTTACGCCCGCCTCGTCGTAAATCTCATCACCGATATAACCTGCTTTCAGGAAGAACTTCTCACCCTTGCAGTCCTCAGAGAACTTACCGAGAATTCTTGCCGGAGCGGTCTGATCGTCGTCGGAAATTGCGATAGCAGTAGTACCCTCGAGAACACTGTCAAGACCTTCGATACCTGCCTCCTTGAGTGCAAATCTAAGGATAGTGTTCTTCTCTACAAAGTAGTTGACGCCTGCTTCTCTCAGCTCTTTTCTGAGCTTAGTGTCTTCCTCAACAGTGATACCTCTGTAATCAACGAGTACGCCTGCGGCGGAATTTTTCAGCATTTCAGCGAGCTGTGCAACCTTTTCCTTCTTAGCGAGCAAAATCTTTTCACTTGGCATTTTAATTTCACCTCTTTGAAAGTAATTTACGCAAAACGTAAACTAAAAAGAAAATCTCTTTCGCCGTAAAAGACAAAAGAGATACAAAGTCATAACTTTGCTATTCTTTCCTCGGCTGGACTTCTGCAATCGGCATTGCCGCCAGCTGTCTTTAGATACGAATGCCTAATAATTATAACAAACCCCCGACGCATTGTCAAGGGTTTGTCCACTGAATAATATTAATTTTTTGTAAATTTCAGATTAAACAAACGTCAAAGCAGACGAGAAACCGAAAAAAGTTTCCCGTCTGCTATTTTACCGTTCGATTTTTGTTACCCGATTATTCCGCTTCGGAAACTTCCTCGGTGTAATAAACTCCGGTATTTCCAAAGTCGTCCTCGTCGTTCCGTGAATCTTCGCCAACAAAGTCGTTCATTTCCATTCTAACTTCGTTGTCATCTTTAACTTCGTCATCGTCCACGTACAGCTCATAAACCTGGTATTCCACGCCGTTTTCATCAACTCCGCTGTCTACAAGCTCCGCATCGGTTTCTTCGCCGTTGATAAATACTTTAACCTTGTGTATAGTGCTATCGATAGCGGCCGTAACTGCACCGTCTGTCATTGCATTTACCGAGATCATCGAAATCGCCGCTGTTGAGGCAATTGCCGCCGCAATAATAAGCGGCTTTATTTTTCTTGTTTTTGTCATAGTGATCCGTCCTTTCTCGTTTTCAAGCTTGCCGTGAACGGAAAGGATTATATTGTCGGCACTGAAATTTTCAGATTTAACCATGTTATTGGGAATGAATTTTTCAGCCCAGTTGCTTTTATCGGATTTTTTCATTTGTATAGCCCCTTTCCGCCAGATACTTTCTAAGCTTATCTCTTGTTCTGAAAAGTTTCGTTTTACAGGCGTTTTCGGATAATCCAAGCATTTTGCTTATATCCTTGATCTTTTCGCCGTAATAGTAAAATCTTACGAACAGTTCCTGTTCTGTATCTGAAAGCCCGTTCAGACATTCGGTAACAAGTTCCAGCTGTCGGGAGATCTCACAGCTGTCCTGCACGCTGTCGGCTGATATTACATCTTCAAACAGTTCGTCTGCGCAATAATCGGTTCTCAGTTCCCTGAGCTTGTTTTTGGCGCAGTTTCTTGCGCAGGCGGCAAGATAAGGACTGATACTGCGTTCTTCGTTCAGCTTTTCGGCATTCTCCCACAGCCGAAAAAATACGTCGGCTGATAGTTCTTCAGCGTCCTCAGCAGTAAACGCGCCGCCTAATATGTTTCTGATAATGGTGAACACATAAGAGGAGTACTCTTTTATGAGTGCGTCCAGCGCCTTGGGATCCTTCTTTTTAAGCTTTAAAATCAAACGTTTGTCTTTCAAGCCTTGAACCTCCTGTCTTTGGGCTTTCACTAATATATACACCGAAAAAAGCAAAAGGTTACAGCGCTTTTGCGAAAAATTTCGCAGTTTTTTTACCGAAATACGGTTTAGAGCTAAAAAAGGGCAAAAAAAGTGCAGAGCAACGGTGCTCTGCGAAAAATAAAATAAAAAAACTATGTGTAGAACAAAAGAAAGGAGACAACAAAACGGATGTTAAATCAAACAAAATATTGTTCAATATCCTTAACATCAATTAAATTATAACCTTTTTTGTTTCGTTAGTCAAGAAAAAGTTGCAAAGAACTTATTAATTTTTTGAAAATTCGGTAATTTGCACAAATAATATAGGCGAATTATGCCAACTATGACATCTGCGCCAAGTCATAACTTAATCAATCCTTAAAAAGTAAAATAAGTTGTCAAAAGCTGCTGCGGCAGATGTTCAAATTTTTTTGTATTCTTCCGAAAACCAACTGCGAAAAACGGCGGTTATGACATAAGGAAAGGAAGTCTGATTTGAGATATAAGCAATAAGCAAACCCGTGATTTTTTATCGCCTTCTTAAAAAAGACTCCCTTACCTTGTGCCATAACCGCATAGGGTCAATCCTTAGTCCTGGGTCACCAATCTGTTCTCTTTAAAAAACAGTGAAATGCACCAAATTGCTGAAAGCGCCACAAGAACGTAGATTATTCGACTGAGGATTGCCGCAGAACCCCCGAAAATAAACGCAACAAGGTCGAATTGGAAAATTCCGATAAGTCCCCAGTTTATTCCTCCGATCACCAGAAGAAGCAAAGCTATCCTGTCAAGCATTTTAATTCCTCCTTATTTTGTAAAGAAATACTGCGCGGCTGTTCTCGCCGCGTAATCATATTATTGACAGCTATCCGTATTTTATACCGCCTTTTTTCTTTGGTAAAAACTACTTAAAAAAAACGGCAAAATTCTATATAAAAATCTTTGTTTTCTACTGGACAAAATAATTGCGGTATGTTATAATAATTAGAGTTAATCGTTTAAGTGATGAAATGGGGGCGTTGGTTTTTGAACCATATCGATTTGAATTTTATGTTCAAGGAAATCAAATGCGTAAGAATGCAGTCGGGAAAATATACTTGCATTGTTGCGCCGTCAATGGGTGCGGCAGTTCTCAGACTTCGTGATGAGGAAAATAAAATCGAGGTATTCAGATATAAAGACGACTGTACGGCAGATACTATAAATCAAGCAAGAGAGATATGGGGTCTTCCGACTCTTTATCTTCCTAATCGCTTTGACAACGGCGTCATAAAAACCTCCGACGGCGTTTATAATATGCCTGTCAACGAGGAAAAGCTTGGCAATTTTATTCACGGCTGGGTCCATAAAAGGCCTCACGAGGTAGAGTGTTATTCTACTCAGGATAAAAAAGCAGTGCTTGTAACGTCCTATACTTTCGACAAGAATGACGAAATGTATAAATATTTTCCTGTGGATTTTAAGATATCCTATACCTTTACTCTTACTGATAAGGGTCTTCTTCAGGAGATATATCTTACAAACAACAGCGATAAGGCTCTGCCCGTGTCGATCTGTACACATACCTGCCTTAACGCGCCGATGTGCGACGGCGGCAGGGAGGATACTATGAGGCTGTGCGTTCCGATAGGCGAAAAGTGTGAGCTTAACGAAAGATGTCTGCCTACAGAAAAGCTTCTTCCGCTGAACGACTGGGATAAGGAGTATAACGACGGAACTAAAATGCCGACACGGCAGGTTATCTCCAACGATATGTATACTGCGGAAATGAATACTCTCGACGGCAAGGAGTTTTACGGTGCGTTTGTTACCGATACCGCTAACGGTCATAAGATTTGCAACGAGGTGTCAAAGGAATTCAGGTTCTGGAATATGTGGAACGATAACGGCGACAAGGGCTATTTTTGTCCCGAGCCGATGACTGCGATGATAAATTCTCCTAATCTTAGTCTGTCCGGAAGTGTGAGCGGATATGAGGAGATAACCAAAGGACATACCTTTAAATGCTGGCAGAGGTTCTTCACTGTCTGATAGATTGTTTGTTGACGTAAGACAGATAAGAGGGACGATTTTATGGATATGAATAAGCTTTTTGATGATAATACCCGTGCGGCTTTTGAAAATATTCGCGAAAACAACAGGGAATCACGAAAATGGTGTGCGTTTTTCGCCGTGTTCGGTCTTATCTGTATGACGGCGTTCGGCATAGTAAAAAATTCCGAAAAAACTGCGGATTTTCTGGGCGGCAGAGAAACCGTGGAAAAATTCTTCCGTGCGAACATAATTGCACTGGCAATAGTGACGGTTACTCTTGCGGTGTTCGTTTTGGCATTCCTGAAAAGCTGGAAAGGTATGAAAAGCTCTATCTATCAGCTGCTCATGACCGTGGGTTCTGCGGTGCTTATTCTTTATTCGGCATTTTCCTTTATAATGTCCATTGTTAATATAAGGGAGGATCTTGACGGAGCGAAAAGCGTTACTGCGGAGGAGTTCGTTCTCTGCAAGGGCAGTGCGGGAGAGTGGTTTATTGGCTTTGACCATGGTGGAGAAAGCATTCTGCTCCAGATACCGCACGAAGAGTATGAGGAGCTTTGTCATGCCGCTCCCTCTGAGGAATACGCCGACAGCCAGGTTTACGATCTTATTGTAAATTCTCAGTACGGCGGATATGAAAACGCAGTGTTTTATCGCTCAAAGGCTGATATAAAATATTATGCCAACTCGGTGATATTTGAAGATTGTCAATTGAAGGAAATTAATTAAAGCAATTAATTATAGATCATTATTGAAAGGTGGATTTTTTATGAAATTCGGTTTCTTTGACGACGTTAACAAGGAATACGTCATCACAAACCCCAGAACTCCGTACCCATGGATCAACTACCTCGGAACGCAGGAGTTTTTTTCGCTGATTTCCAATACGGCAGGCGGCTATCACTTCTATAAGGACGCAAGACTCAGAAGAATTACCCGTTATCGCTATAATAATGTTCCTGTGGATATGGGCGGAAGATATTTTTATGTCAACGACAACGGCGACATCTGGTCGCCGGGCTGGAGTCCTGTAAAGAAAGACCTTGACAGCTATTCATGCCGTCACGGTATGGGATATACTATTATAAAGGGCGCAAGAAACGGACTTGAGACCGAGGTCACATTCTTCGTTCCTCAGAACTATAACGGCGAGGTACAGAAGGTCGTTCTCAAGAACACTTCCGATAAGAAGAAAACCTTTAAGCTGTTCTCCTTTATTGAATGGTGTCTGTGGAACGCTCAGGACGACTCCACTAACTTCCAGAGAAACTTCAACACCGGCGAGGTGGAAATAGAAGGCTCAACTATATATCACAAGACCGAGTATAAGGAAAGAAGAGACCACTTCGCTTTCTATACCGTAAACGCAGACATCTGCGGCTATGATACGGACAGAGAGTCCTTTATGGGTCTTTACAACGGCTTTGAAAATCCTCAGACCGTTGTTGCAGGCAAGCCTTCAAATTCCGTTGCCGACGGCTGGTCGCCGATAGCTTCCCACTGCCTCGACATCACTCTTGAGGCAGGCGAGGAAAAGGTTCTTGTTTTTGTTCTCGGCTATGTTGAGAACCCCGTTGCGGAAAAGTTCAATGCCGACGGATCGATGAACAAGTCCAAGGCATATGAAATGATAGAGGCTATGAATACCGCAGAAAAGGCAGACAAGGCTCTTGCCGAGCTGAAGGATTACTGGAACGCTCTGCTTTCACAGTATCATGTTGAGACTTCCGACGATAAGCTTAACAGAATGGTAAATATCTGGAATCAGTATCAGTGTATGGTAACATTCAATATGTCGCGTTCTGCGTCCTATTTCGAGAGCGGAATCGGCAGAGGAATGGGATTCAGAGATTCCAACCAGGATCTTCTCGGATTTGTTCATCAGATTCCGGAAAGAGCAAGAGAAAGAATACTTGACCTTGCCGCTACTCAGCTTGAGGACGGCGGATGCTATCATCAGTATCAGCCTCTTACCAAGAAGGGCAACGACGAGATCGGCGGCGACTTCTCCGACGACCCGCTGTGGATGATTCTTTCCACCGCTCAGTACATAAAGGAAACAGGCGACTATTCGATTCTGGACGAGCAGGTTCCTTATGACAACGACGAGTCAAAGGCTCAGTCTATGATGCACCACCTGAAACAGTCCTTCTGGCACGTTGCAAACTATGTCGGACCTCACGGTCTGCCGCTGGCGATGAGAGCAGACTGGAACGACTGCCTTAATCTTTCCTGCTTCTCGGATACTCCGGGCGAGAGCTTCCAGACCTCTACATCTCCTAAGTACGGCGACGATAAGTACAGCCGTGTGGCAGAGTCCGTAATGGTTGCCGCAATGATGGCGTTTATCGGACCTGAGTATGTAGCACTTTGTAAGTATAAGGGCCTTGACGACGAGGCAGCAAAGGCTGATGACGCTGTAAAGGCTATGAACGAAAATACAATGAAGTACGGCTGGGACGGCGAGTGGTTCATAAGAGCTTACGACGATTTCGGAAACAAGGTCGGTTCTCATGAGTGCGAGGAGGGCAAGATATTCATCGAGCCTCAGGGCTTTGCCGTTATGGCAGGTCTTGGAAAGGATTCCGGCAAGGATATTCTTACCATGAACAGCGTAAAGAAGTATCTCGATACAAAGTACGGACTTGTTCTTAACAATCCTGCATTTACCAAGTACTATATTCAGTACGGCGAGATCTCCACATATCCGGCAGGTTATAAGGAGAACGCAGGTATATTCTGTCATAATAACGCATGGATAATCTGTGCGGAAGCCGCTATCGGCAGAGGCGATCAGGCGTTTGAGTATTATTCCAAGATCGCTCCGGCATATCTTGAGGACATCTCCGACTTGCATAGAACAGAGCCGTATGTATACGCTCAGATGATAGCAGGAAAGGACGCTAAAAGACACGGCGAGGCTAAGAACTCCTGGCTTACAGGTACTGCGGCATGGAACTTTGTAGCTGTATCTCAGTATATTCTGGGAGCTATCCCCGATTATAACGGTCTGAAGATCGACCCGTCTGTTCCCGAGGCGTGGGACGGCTTTAAGCTTACGAGAAAGTTCAGAGGAAACACCTATAATATTACAGTAACAAATCCCGACCATGTAAGCAAGGGCGTTAAGTCCGTGGTATGCGACGGCGTAAAGGTAAACGGCAACGTACTTCCCGTATTTGAAAAGGGAACTGAGCATACCGTTGAGGTAGTTATGGGTTAAAAGATCGGCTGATCCGGATTCCGATATGTCGATTTGAATAAGTATATAATATGCAGTAAATGAACGGGCGGCGGCAAGTCGCCCGTTTTTTATGCATTCATTTGTCTAAATTGTAGAAATATAGCTTTTCTGTTGACTTTTATGCGCCTGCATGATATACTGAATGTGTCGGATTAGGGCTGAACTTGCCTTAATTGACCCCGCCTTGAAACGGCGGGCTTTTTGCACTATGTGATTTGCTGTTGTCATCTTATGTCGTGCTGTATTATCGGTTTGTTATAGATTTTCTTTGTTAGGAGCTTGAACGTGGTTTTTGCTGATTTGTTTTTTCTGTATTTCTTTTTGCCGGTGTGCCTGATATGCTATTTTATCACCCGTAGGACAGTGGTAAGAAACGCCGTGCTGATAGTGTTTTCATTGATATTCTATGCATGGGGCGAGCCGGTCTGGATAAGCATTTTACTGCTTTCCTCGCTGGTGAATTATATTGTCGGACGGGTCATAGGAAAATATCCCGAAAGCGGCAGGGCAAAAGCCGCGCTGATAGGTTCGCTTATCTTTGATCTGGGCGTGCTGTTCGGCTTTAAGTATACTGCGTTTTTTGTGGAAAATCTCAACGGACTTTTTAAACTGGACATACCCGTACCGAATATAGTTCTCCCCATAGGTATTTCTTTCTATACCTTTCAGACTATTTCCTATGTCGTGGACTGCTATTGGGGTAAGGTAAAAGCACAGAAAAGCTATGCAAAATTTCTTATGTACGTTTCAATGTTCCCACAGCTTGTGGCAGGGCCTATCGTAAGATATTCCGTTATCGAAAATGAGATAGACAATCGCCGCACCACTGTAAAGGACCTCTCCGAGGGATTTTCCAGAATAATAATCGGCCTCGGAAAAAAGGTCATAATCGCCAATAATCTCAGCACTGTCGTTACCGCTCTGCTCGGTTCTGCCGAAAACGGCTATGAAAATATTTCCGGCTTGTCGGTGGCAGGAACTTGGTACGGCGCAGTGCTTGTGGGACTTTGGTATTATTTTGACTTCTCAGGATATTCCGATATAGCTATCGGTCTGGGCAGGATATTCGGTTTTCACTTTGACGAAAACTTCAAATATCCTTTTATCTGCAAAAGCATTTCCGAGTTCTGGCAGAGGTGGCATATATCACTCAGTACCTTTTTCAGAGATTATGTGCTTTATCTTCCCTTGTTCGGAAAAAGAAGAAAATACGGCGGACTTTTTCTTGTGTGGTTCTGTACGGGACTTTGGCATGGAGCAAGCTGGAATTTTATTTTCTGGGGACTTTATTACGGAATGTTTATCTTTATGGAAATGAAGATAGGCAAAAAGCGCATGAAAAAAATGCCTGCCGCACTGGCTCATGTCTATACAAAGCTTGTTATTTTCGTGGGATTCGGTATCTTTTATTTTGAAAATCTCGGTGCACTGGGAAAATTCTTCAAAGCCCTTGTGGGCGCAAACGGCAACAGCCTTACGGACCCGGTAACCGCCAATCTGTTTATGAATAATATCTGGCTTTTTATTGCCGCAGTAATTCTTATTCTGCCGATCGTTCCTAAGATAAAGGAAACGGCGGTCAAATCAAAAGGTTCTGCATATGCCGTTCAGACTGCCGGTATTGTCTGCAATGCCGCGATCCTGCTTTTAAGCAGTGTGCTTCTTGTGAACACTACCAACAATCCGTTTTTGTATTTCAGATTTTAAGCCGTTATATGTCGGCGCAAGCAGGTGAAATAAAATGTCAACCAATAAAAATAAGAATAAAGACAGGGATTTTGACAGGAATCTTCCAAGCTTTGATATTGAGTCTCTTTCAAGGGCGTATACCGAGTCGCTTGATAAAGTGACCTTCGGCGGAAAAAAGCTGTCCGAAACGGAGAACGCCGAAAAACCGTCCTCACCGCACGATGAAATAGTTGAAAAGATCAGGGAGAAAAATCGTGCTCTGAGCAGTAGCATATGGACGGACGAGCCTGTTCTGAAACCAAAAAAAAGCGTGTGGCTTGAAGATGATTACGATGTTCCCACGGAGGAAAAAACGCCCGCTGAAAAACAGGAAATAACCGAAGAAACTACGGCGGAAAAAGGACCCGAGGAAGTTGTTATCCCTTTTACTATGGAGAAGAATCGTCTTGACGGAGCAAAGCGGGAGATAACCGTGGAGGTCGCTCCCGACGGAAGCGTCAAGAAAAAAGAGCCTAAGAAAAGCTTTACTTTGAAAATACCCGAAAGCTATTACAGGGAATACGATGTGGCAAGAACCGAAAAGCCTGCGGGTATTTCGGGACGAAAAATCGAGATAATCGACAAGCGAAAGCCTTTGCCGCAAAAGGACGACCCTACCGTGGAAGAACCGGAAACCAAGACTGTTACAGACGAGGTGAAAAAAATCGGGGAGCAGAGCTCTGCCGATGACAGCTCAGACCTTGAGAACTACGAAAAAACAGCGGCAATGGTTAAGAAAAGAAAAGCCGAAAGGGAAGAACGGAAAAAGAACAATATCCATGAGCTGGAATTTAGCGTTATAAATATTGCCGTGTGTGCGGCAATCTTTTTCGTTGCGTTTGCGGCGCTGATATTTATGCAAAGGGAAAGCGGTTTTATCCAGTCGGAAAACCGAGATCTCAGCGAGTTTCCCGAATTTTCGGTATCCTCCTTCTTTTCAGGAGAATTTACAGGGGGCGTGACCGATTATTTTACAGATACCGTGCCTAACAGAGAGTCGCTGAAAAAGTTCTGCGCCGGATTTACGAACTGTCTGGGAGTTAAGCTTAACGATACGGTCATATCCGGCGGATTGAAAAATGTAGAAAAGGAAACTCTCGATCAGGAAAAAATCGCAAAGACCACTACGGTAACAGCGTTTACCGGAAAGCCTACAGAAAAAACAGGAACCGAAACGAAAAAAACGACTGCTCAAAAGAAAACCACCGAAAGCGAAAAGATCGTGGACGTTCCCGAAAATCTTGACGACGGTCAATGGGAGGGCGACGTTATCGTAAGCGGCAAGGGTAAAGATGTCCGTGCCGTGGGCGCATATTACGGAACCTTTGAAAACGGCGATAAATATGCCGAAACTATCAACAAATGGAAAGCGGAGCTGGGCGACGGCGTAAACGTATATAATATGTGTATCCCCACGTCGGCGGCGTACTATATGCCGGAAAATCTGAGGGACTCCGTTTCCGACCAGAAAGACAATATCGACAATATTGCCGCAGGTCTTGAGGGTATAATAAATACCGATGTTTTCGACGCAATAGGCGAGCATAAGGACGAGTACATATATTCAAGGACCGATCACCATTGGCAGCCTTTGGGAGCTTACTATGCGGCGCAGGTGTTCGCAGGGCAGGCGGGAGTAGATTTTCCTGCGCTCGATACCTATGAAAAGTGCGAGATAGAGGATTTTGTGGGTACAATGTACGCCTACAGCAATTATAACAGCGATATTCAGAATAATCCCGATACCTTTATATATTATAAGCCGGACAATGACTATACCGTAAAATATTACGATACGAAGTTTGAAAATCCAGTGGAGTCGGGGCTGTTCTTTGACTATGCCGAGGGAATAAACTGTTATTCGGCGATACTGAACGTTGACAATGAAATTGCGGAGATAGAGACCGACTGCGATAACGGCAGGGTTCTTGTAGTGTTCAAGGACAGCTTCGGAAACGCTCTGATACCTTTCCTTACACACGGCTTTTCTAAGATTTATGTGTGCGATTTCAGATATTTTGACATAAACGCTATAGATTTTTGCAGGGAGGTCGGCTGTACCGATCTGCTGTTCGGAATTTCCATAACCTCCTGCTCAACTCCGACCAAGACAGACTGCCTGAATAATATCAGAATACAGTAGTGAAAAGCAGGTGCATTAAAATGAAAGAGCTTTCATATCCCTTTGATAACGGATATATAATGAAAAAGAAAAAGGCACTGAAAAGGCGGCTTCTGGAGGAGGATACCGAGCGTATAAAAAAGAAGATCGCCGTGCTGGGCGGTTCGACTACTGACGATATAGTTTCGGTAATGGAGCTGTTTCTGCTGGACATGGGTTTTGAGTGCGAATTTTATCAGTCTGAGTATAATCGTTACTGGCAGGACGCGGTGTTCGGGAATGAGGAGCTTGACAGCTTTGCGCCCGATGTGGTGTATATCCATACAAGCGTCAGAAATCTTAGCTTCAGACCCTCTCCGAAAAGTTCGGTGGAGGAGATCGAAAATGCGCTTGACGGCGAGATCGATAAGCTTGAGCAGGCTTGGAACTCGCTGAGAGAGAAGTTCCATTGCCCTATAATCCAGAATAATTTTGAGTATCCGTATTTCAGGCTTATGGGAAATATGGACGCATGGGACAGAAGAGGTACGGTCAATTTTGTAACAAGGCTCAACACCCGCCTTTACGATAAGGCGGAAAAGCGGCAGGATCTTTACATAAACGATATTAACTGGCTGTCCTCCGCTTACGGTCTGGAGAAATGGAGCGCTCCCGAGTATTGGTACCTTTATAAATACTCGCTGAATACCGACGCTATACCCGAGCTTTCCTATCAGGCGGCGTCGATCGTCAAGGCTCTTTTCGGAAAAAATAAAAAAGCTTTCGCTCTCGACCTTGACAATACTCTTTGGGGCGGGATAGTCGGCGACGACGGTGCGGAAAATCTTGAAATCGGACAGGAAACCGCCGAGGGCATGGCTTACTATGAGTTCCAGCAGTATGTAAAGGCTCATAAAAATCTGGGTATCCTGCTTACCGTTTGTTCTAAAAACGAGGAGGAAAACGCTCTTGCAGGACTTTCACACCCCGAGGGTGCGCTGAGACCGGAGGATTTCACGGCGGTAAAGGCAAACTGGCTTCCAAAGGACAAGAATATTGCGGATATTGCGTCGGAGCTTAATATTCTTACCGAGTCTATCGTGTTTGCCGACGATAACCCTGCGGAGCGTGAGATAGTAAGGGAGCAGCTTAAATATACGGCTGTGCCGGAGATCGGTGAAGTGACCGACTATATCAGGATACTTGACCGCTCTGAGTTTTTTGAAACCGTATCGCTTTCCGAGGACGATCTCAAACGAAATGAAATGTACAGAGCCAACGCCGAGCGAGCAAAGCAAAAGGCTCGCTTTGAAAATTATGTGGACTATCTGAAAAGCCTTGATATGACAGCGGAGATAGGCGACTTTACTCCGATGTATCTGCAAAGGATAACTCAGCTTACGAACAAAAGCAATCAGTTCAATCTTACCACGAAGAGATATACCGTCGAACAAATGGAAGAGGTCTGCCGCTCAGACAGATATATCAGGCTGTACGGACGTCTTAAAGACAAGTTCGGAGATAACGGCGTAGTATCGGTGGTCGTGGGAGAGATAAAGAAGGTTGGACTTCATATCGACCTGTGGCTGATGTCCTGCAGAGTGCTGAAAAGGGATATGGAGCTTGCGATGCTGGACAGTCTTGTAAAAGCCTGCCGTGAAAGAGGTATTTCCGAGATATTCGGGTATTATTATCCTACTGCGAAAAACAAAATGGTAGCGGGGCTTTACGAAAGCTTCGGTTTTGAAAAGCTTTCTGCGGACGAAAAGGGAAATACCGTTTGGCGTTTGAATACGGAGAATTATGTGAATAAAAATAATGTAATAAATATTATTCCGACAGGAGGAAAATGAAATGACGGACAAACAGATAATCGACAGACTCAACGAGGTTTTCAGAGATGTTTTTGACGACAGCTCGCTTGAGGTTACAGCAAAGACTACCGCCGACGATATCGAGGATTGGGATTCTATCGAGCATATCACGCTTATCGGAGCGGTGGAGGACGAGTTCGGTATGCGCTTTAAAATGGGCGAGGTTTCCGGCATGAAAAACGTCGGCGAAATGATAGATATAATCAGACAGCGAGGTAAATAGTTTTTCAAGATATCCTATATAGGCAACACCGCACAACTACCGCCTAACGGCTTTGTGCACGTCTAACTTTCCAATTTTCCGTTATCTTGCACGGAAATTCCTTGAAAAACACAAGTATTCCTGCGTCGTTTCTATACAATCTAACGAAAAATTTTCTGCGTTATCCGCACACAATAGTTGTGCGGTGTTACCTATACATAAAAAGGAAAATGATTATATAATTTACACAAATGTGAATTACAAGATATTTTATTTTTTGTATTGACAAATGTATAATCCGGTAGTATAATATTATGTATAATGCAGAAATGCTACTGCGTATATTGGAGATTTGGAAAAGATTAATGAGGAGAGATTAAGCAATGAAGAGTAAGTCAATCAGAAAGTCGCTGGCTTCTGTCACGGCTTTAGCAATAGCCTTCGGCTCTTTTGCCTTAACGGCTTCTTCGCTTGAAAGCTATGACGGCTATACTTCGACTGATCCGCTGCTTGCAGCAACAAGATTCCATATGTTCGCACAGGAAAAATATTCCGGCACTGCGCATACTCACGGAAATATTGCCGCTAAGGTAGCAAACACCGGCGAATTCGGTACAAGAAATAATTTCTGGATCGATGCGGGATATGAAGAAAATCCTGAGATAACCTATATCAGGGACATCGAGGGCAACGGTTTCAGTTCGTCTTCACAGGGCGGAACTCTGGTTCTGGGAAGGAACTGGACGGTAAAGACCATTAACGACGGTGCGGAAACCTTTATCCAGATGACTTCGCCGCATGAAAAGACTTTCAAAATAGACAACAATAAGTTCGATAAGATACTTATTGAGGGTACAAACGTCAATGATCCGTATATCGACCTTGACGCTGAGTTCGCAAAGCTGAGAAAGCTTTCGTCGGATTGGTCTGTAGCGAACGAAACGAAAAATGTCGAGATCAATACATCTGATAGAAATAATCTTTATATGGATTTTTCAAATGTTGATACGACAAAGGGTTATACATATGTAAATCTTGACGCTTCCGATCCTGATTGTATTCTTAACATTGATACCAAGCTTACTATCAAGGGCGTTGACACAAATCCGGCAAATAACGGTATTGTAGTTATCAATATCGATGTTGCAGGTATAGAGGCTGGTGAAAACGGCGAAAAGACCTATATAAACAAAAATCAGAGCATTACGGTAGAGGGCTGTACAGGAAACAGAGAGGTCGGACCCGAGGAATACGGTACTTCAAGAATAGTATTCAACTTCTTCGACAGCTCACAGTCCGACAGAAACTTCAGCGGTACTGTCGGTTTGCAGAATCAGGTAGAAGGTTCTCTGCTTGCTCCTTCCGCCGATGTTAAGATAGGTGCGATAAACGGAACGGTTATCGGAAAGAACATTGATCATTCAGGTGACGAGTCCCATAGAAGAGATATTGTTGCAATGGGCGTAACAGGCGATATTAATCTTGATCCCGACAGTTCGGAAACAGACAGCAGTTCTTCTAAGGTGGACAGTTCGTCATCGACAGCGGACAGCAGTGATTCCACAGCGGATACATCGTCTGAGGCAAGCAGTTCGGATTCCGTAGTGGATACATCATCTGAGGCAAGCAGTTCGGATTCCGTAGCAGATACATCGTCCGAGACAAGCAGTTCGGATTCCGTAGCGGATACATCGTCCGAGGCAAGCAGTTCGGATTCTGTAGCGGATACATCGTCTGAGGCAAGCAGTTCGGATTCCGTAGCGGATACATCGTCTGAGGCAAGCAGTTCGGATTCCGTAGCGGATACATCATCCGAGGCCAGCAGTTCGGATTCCGTAGCAGATACATCGTCTGAGGCAAGCAGTTCGGATTCCGTAGCGGATACATCATCCGAGGCCAGCAGTTCGGATTCCGTAGCGGATACATCGTCTGAGGCAAGCAGTTCGGATTCCGTAGCGGATACATCGTCTGAGGCAAGCAGTTCGGATTCCGTAGCAGATACATCGTCTGAGGCAAGCAGTTCGGATTCCGTAGCGGATACATCGTCTGAGGCAAGCAGTTCGGATTCCGTAGCGGATACATCGTCTGAGGCCAGCAGTTCGGATTCCGTAGCGGATACATCATCCGAGGCAAGCAGTTCGGATTCCGTAGCGGATACATCGTCTGAGGCCAGCAGTTCGGATTCTGTAGCTGATACATCATCCGATGTAGACAGCGATACAAGTTCAGATATAAGCGGACAGGATTCCAACAGCAACAGCGAGGGCGTAAACGGTGCAGATAAGGACAAAGAATCAAGCGGTTCACAGACTTCCGGTACAGATTCATCGTCAAGTTCCAAAGCGACAGGTACAGATGCGGACAATGCCAACAAGAACAAGAATTCTGCGGCAGACAATTCCGCTAAATCCAAGAACCCTAACACAGGTGCAGGCGTTTCGGTTGCAGTTCTTTCTCTTGCGGCGGCTGTGGTCGTAACCATGGGTAAGAAAAAGCAGAAATAATAATTAAATTAAACTCGATAATTAATTGACGTTCGTTCGGAATTAGCTTCCGAACGAGCGTTTTTTCTTTCCTTTATAAATCCCATGTTGATTAATATTATACAATATGATAACAAAAATGTTTAAGGTAACACCGCACAACTATTGTGTGCGGATAACGCAGAAAATTTTTCGTTAGATTGTATAGAAACGACGCAGGAATACTTGTGTCTTTCAAGGAGTTTCTGTGCAAGATAGAAAAGCTTTCTGCGGACTAAAAGGGAAATACCGTTTGGCGTTTGAATACGGAGGATTATGCGAATAAAAACAATGTAATAAATATTATTCCGATAGGAGGAAAATAGTCTGCCAAAATGCAGTATATGCATATATAGGAAAATGATTATATAATTTACACAAATGTGAACGGCAAAATGTTTTATTTTTTCTATTGACAAATACATAATATGGTAGTATAATTTATGTATAACGCAGAGATGTTACTGCGTATATTGGAATTTTGGAAAAGATTTATGAGGAGAGATAAGCAATGAGGAGTAAGTCAATCAGAAAGTCGCTGGCTTCTGTCACGGCTTTGGCAATAGCCTTCGGCTCTTTTGCCGCAACGGCTGCTGAAGCGCTTGAACCGCCAATAGAAGGCGCTTTATTGATCGGTGCTGATGGAAGCTTGTCAAAAGAAGAGCTTCTTGGTTATACTGATGCTGATGCAGCATCTATGCTGCTTGGATCATCAAGCTATTTTAACGTATTTCTTGAGGGCGATTTCAAGCCGACAGGCTCAGACTGCGAGGGCAGACTTGCAGTCGGCGGAAGTATCATTAATTACTCAGAATATAAAAATTATATGATAGGCTGTGCTCTTACAGGTTATAAGATCGCAGAAAAAGAAGGGAAATACGCAGAATTTATAGTAGGAGGAGATTATCTTAGCGGTGTTTCTTTTGTTCACGGCGCCAGACCCGCAGAGTCAACACCAAACGGAGAATTACCTAATTTTTGGTATTTCAGACCGAGAAATATTGTTGTTTCAAGCGATACCAGTATCAGAACAGGTGAAAGCAACGGCGGACTTTCGGACAAAGCTGCTGAGGCAAGGGAGTTTGCAGATACCTATAATGACAAAGAAATACGTACAAATGTTTATTACTATGACGCAAATGAACCAATAATCGATTTTAAGAAAGAATTTGACAACATCAGGGGAAACAGTAAAAAATGGGCTGGATATGACAGCGTAAAGGCTGAGTTTGACACCAACACAAGTAAGCTTGTTATGACGGCGACTCAAAACGACGTCAAGGAAAAAGCAAGCAACGGTTATGGTTATGTTTTTTTTGATGTAGAACCTGAATGGATGAATAATGCAAAATCAATATATGTAACTGTTCCTGAGGATTGCTATGTTGTAATGAATGTTAGCGGTAAAGACGTTGATACATATACGCTGTCAACCTCGGGTAATGCTTCTTACAACAATGGTGCTGCAAAGCCTGATTTCTTTTTCAACGACAAGCAGATTGGCGATAATTATCTTCAGTTTGAAAATAATATAGACGAGGCGACTCTGTTGCTGACAAATTTTTATGAGGCTGAAACGCTCACTATCAGCAACAATTTTCTCGGTTCGATACTTGCACCAAATGCGGATGTTGACGGAGGCTGGGGACACGTTTCCGGTTCATTGATTGCTAAGTCGTTTTATGGACCGACTGAATTTGGCTTTAAGACCTTTGCCGGCAGACGCATAAAGGAGTCTGACCCGATAACGTCCGAATCGACAACGACGACAACAACTACTGAGCCGACAACGACGACAACAACTACTGAGCCGACAACGACAACAACTACTACTGAGCCGACAACGACAACAACAACCACTAAGCCGACAACTACAACAACTACTACTGAGCCGACAACTACAACAACAACTACTAAGCCGACAACGACAACAACTACTACTAAGCCGACAACGACAACAACTACTACTAAGCCGACAACGACAACAACTACCACTGAGCCGACAACTACAACAACTACTACTGAGCCGACAACGACTACGACAACTACAACAACGACTACACCGAAAGTTACATCAGCCGGCCCTACCACGACAACATCTTCAGCGGTAAGTTCGGAAACCACAACGACAACGACTAAGCCGACCACAACAACGACTACAACTTCGGTAACAACTACTACACCGGAAGTTACATCGGCCGGTCCTACCACGACAACAACTACGGCAGTAAGCGATGAAACCACTACGACAACAACTACGGCAGTAAGCGATGAATCCACTACGACAACAACCACGGCAATGAGCGATGAAACCACTACGACAACAACCACGGCAGTAAGCGATGAAACTACCACGACAACAACTACGGCAGTAAGCGATGAAACTACTACGACAACAACCACGGCAGTAAGTGATGAAACTACTACTACAGAGGAGACTAACATATCCGGTAATCAGACCAAAGATCCGAGCGGTGACGTAAAGGGCGACAGCAAGACTGAAACTACTACTACCGCTTCCGGCTCCGATAAGTCTGAAACAACGACTACTACAAAGAAATCTACCGGAGATTCGGAAAAGTCAAAGACTACTACCACGACTAAGTCTTCTTCAAACGTAGCTTCTGCTTCCAAGAATACAGACGCGGCTTCGGCTTCAAACCCGAAGACAGGCGCAGGCGCAACTGCTGCGGCAGCCGTTCTTCTTGCGGCGGCAAGTATCATTGCTGTGTCAAAGAAGAAAGATGATAAGTAATAATAGCATATAAGAAATTTTCCAATGCGGCGGCACGGCTTCAAAGACTGTGCCGCCGTAAATTTTCTGAGTTTTTTTTTAATTATGTATTGCAATATTTCGGAAAATGGGTTATACTTGTTTTGTGATAACGAATGTATTAAGGCAACACCGCACAACTACCGCCTAACGGCTTTGTGTACGTCTAACTTGCCAATTTTCCGTCATCTTGCACAGAAACTCCTTGAAAGACGCAAGTATTCCTGCGTCGTTTCGACGGCGAAAATTTATGCGGAGTCCTTAGCTGCGAGCTTATAGCAAAGACCGCCTGCGGATTTATCGAAAAGCTTGCCGAGCCTATCTTCTTTTTTCTGGAACTTCCCGATGGTGAAAATGACGACAGCTTCAAAACTTACTATCTGGATAACTGTACCAAGGAAGTCGCTCTGGCGATAATGAAACGATACGGCAGTTTGCTGGTAAACGACGGACCGTCGCGCTTTGGATTCGGTTCGCATAAAACAGACGAGGAAATATATTTTACCGAATATCAGGAATTTCAGATATACTCGCGGAATCCCCGCAAGCTTGATAAGCTTTTTGAAAGACTTGGCGTTGAAAAATGTGAAAAGAACGGCTTTACTTCTTTGTGGAATCTTATCGGTGAGGATAACGCAGGTTATCTCTCCTGCGTTGAAGATGACGGAGAGACTGTCTGCGATATTGTGGAAAATCTTAAACATGAAGGAATGTACGCCGCAGAATAAATTTCAGCGGAAAAATAAATCTATAAAAATTTCAGGAGGAACGGTATATGAACATTTGGCATGATATTTCGCCCAAGGCGATAACAAGAGAGAAGTTCACTTCGGTGATCGAGATTCCGAGAGGTTCTAAGGTAAAGTACGAGCTTGATAAATCTACAGGCTTGCTGAGAATGGACAGAATACTTTATACCTCTACTCATTATCCCGCAAACTACGGCTTTATACCGAGAACTTACGCCGAGGACGGCGACCCGCTTGATGTTCTGGTGCTTTGCTCCGAAACCCTTGAGCCGCTGTCGCTGGTGGATTGCTATCCGATAGGCGTTATCACTATGCTCGATAACGGCGCGGCGGACGAGAAGATCATCTGTATTCCTGAAAAGGATCCGACCTATAACCTGTATAAGGATATTTCTGAGCTGCCTAAGCATATTTTCGACGAGATGTCTCATTTCTTCTCAGTCTATAAGGCTCTCGAGCATAAGGATACGGTCATCGACGACGTTAAGGGTGCCGATACCGCAAAGGATATTGTGGCAAAGTGCATTGACAGATATATCGAGAGCTTTTGTAAATAATCCAGTCGCAAAAATGTAAAAATAACAGGTAAGGCAACATCGCAAGGCTGTTTGCGGTGTTGTCTTAACATTTTATGGTGCGTGCAGAAAAGTGTCATGAAAATCGATTCCCGTGGAAAAGTGTCGAAAACCCTTGCCAAAAGTTAAATTATATGGTATAATTTAAAAGCAGTGACTTGGGGGAATATTTCTATGGAAGAATTAAGCTATTATCTTTCGCATTTTCCTACGCTTGAAACGGACAGGCTTATACTAAGGGCTAAGACTCCTTCAGACGCAGAGAATATGAAAACCTATATGTCGGACGAAAGCCTTTATAAATATTGGGGACGGAATATAACAAGGCAGGAACGTGATCCCTCCTTGTTTTTTCAGAGATCTATCAAAAATTGCCGCCCCGATCATCTGAGCTGGGGAATAGAACTGAAGAAAAATCATCGTCTTGTGGGTGAGGTATCTTTGTTCGATATCGAGAACGACCGACAGGCAAAGGTAGGTTATCGTATTGCCGCCAAATATCAGAATATGGGCTTTGTTACCGAGGCTCTTCGCAGAATAGTCCGCTTTTGTTTTGAGCAGACCGGGCTTCAGCGTCTTGAGGCAGAAGTCATGACCTTTAACGTGGCGTCAAACCGCGTTATGACAAAGTGCGGTTTTGTCTGCGAGGGAACGAAACGCCAAGCAAAGTTCGTGAGCATTTACGCTGATTTTAATATCTACGGTTTGTTACGCAGTGATATTATGGGCGAACGCGCCGCCTGCGCCGATGAAAAAAGTCTTGACAGATAGGAACGTATGTGCTATAATAAATACAGAGAAAGCGCATATGAAAAAAATCATAAAATAAAAACGTCTGCGCTTGTTCGCAGACGTTTTTTGCTCTATATTTCTCTAGCTTTTTCGTTTTCCTGATCCAAAATTACATAGGATACACTGATTATAGCGAAGCGTATTAAATTCAGCCGCGTGAATTTCCGCATTGAACGGGGCAAATTTGATTTAATCAGTGTTTTCTTGGGTTCTGTAGCAGTTTTCAATTTCTCCGATTGCGTCTTTGGCCAGCGTAACTGCCTCTTCGGGTCCCAGTATTTTCGCCTTTGAGCCAAACTGGAACAGCCAGCCCCAGAAGGTGGGCGCGATCTGAACCTCCTGATTGATATAGAAGGTGTCTTCGGAATTTTTGTGACAGATGGTTCTTTCTCCGAAACGGTCCATAACAACATTGATGAGGGAATTGTCAAACTGTAGGGTCACGGTCATCATTTCTCCGCCGTACATTCCGTAAAGCGACTGCTGATTTGCGGCCTCCGCCTTTTCCTCGTCGGTAAGCTCCCTTTTCGGAAGATCGGTGACGGACACCTGAGTCATACGGTCAACTCTGTAACGGCAGATCTTTTCGTGCTTTTCACAATAGCAGACAAGATAATAATTGTCGTTTTCCCATACAAGACTATAAGGCGATACGGTGTATACCTCGCCTCCGTGCTTTAACTGCTTGCGTTTTTCGACAGTATATTCAAAATACTTGAACTTGATCTGAACGCCGTTGAAAATACCTTCCTGTATCTTGTTGATCGCATAATATATCTGCTCGTTAAAGGTCTTTGTACGGTTAGAAACGTATATCATACGTCTGAGGTCTTTTGCCTTGTACTCCGACGTGAGCGACTGAATTTTTTTGATAAGCTCTTTCGATTTCTTCTGAGTGAGAAATCTGCTGGAAGCTACGGCGTCCGCCAGCACATAAAGTTCCTCGTCCTGAAACAGGCGGCGTGCAAGATAATAGGCGTTTGAATGACCGTCCTTGGTTATCTCGATTTCCATTCCGCTGTCGCAGAGAGTTTTTATATCGTCATAAATGGTCTTTCTCTCCGCCTTGATCCCGTTTTCACCCAGGATCTCGATAAGCCTGTTTCCCGTGAGAGTGTGCTTTTCGTCCGTTCTGGTCTCAAAAAGGCTTTTCATCATCAAAAGCTTTTGTTTCTGTCTGGATAATCCTGTCACTTTATTATATCCTCCCCGCTTCGTTTCAAATCCGAAACCTTAATTCTTGAACCGTCAGGTTCAACGATCGTCGTTGCTTCAAGCTGGCTGGTTAAATTTGCCACCACGCTTTTGCGATACTCCCACCTGAGCTTTTCCCTTTCGTCCTTTTCGGCTTGGGTCAGCTCTCTGGTTCTTGCAATTGCAGTAAGCTCAGACAATCTGTTAAGCTTTACTTTCTCCATAAATTTTTACACGACTCCTTCATAAGCGTAAGGATATATCTTTTTGTTTCCGCTTTTGTTTTTTATCTTTATTTTATGCGGATTTTCCCTGCGCTTAATTTAGAATTGGCGGCTTACACAATACCGCCGTTGTTCAGAATTTATTCATCAGACGTTTACTTTATATATTTTTTTAAAAGTCCAACAAAAGACCCTGAAACATTTCAGCAGATTCATTATAACACATATTTCTGCAAATTTCAACGGTAAATTGCACAAACAGTCCGATTAATTTCCCTCAAATTGAACAAAATTTTTGAAAATTGTGTCTGTCCAAAATTTTACCCACAATATATTGTATAGCCAAATTGGCATAAAATCGCTAAAAAAAGGCGTGAAAGGAGAATTATGCAGTATAAGAAAGTATCTTTCGATCTAACTCAGAACTACATTCCCGATAATTCGCAGGCGTGGGAGCCGTCCGAAGAGGACGTGGGAAATCACTTGCTTAGGGATATTGTAAACGAAAATTTGACGAAACGCCAGAAATGTTATATAATACTATATTATACGAAGAAAATGACCATGCAGCAGATAGCGGACAAAGAGGGAGTGTCGAAATCAACTGTTTCAAGAACTCTCAGTCTGGCGAGGAAGAAGATCGCCGGGGGGATAAAGCCCGCCCTGCTCAAAAGCGCTCTTGGAGCTGAAAGGAAAGCGTGACGATGAACGCTCCCATAAATGATTTTGTCAAAGACTATGCCGCGTCGGATACTGCGAGATTTCATATGCCGGGTCACAAAGGAAAGCCCTTTCACGGGCTTGAACCGCTGGATATTACCGAAATAAAGGGCGCGGATTATCTTTTTGAGCCAGAGGGTATAATCGCAGAAAGCGAAAGAAAAATGTCCCAAGCCTTCGGCAGTAAGATGACCCTTTATTCCACGGAGGGTTCAAGCCTTTGTATAAAAACTATGCTGGGCATAATCAAAGCCTGCGCAGGCGGAAAGCGTATCACCGCCGCAGCACCGAGAAACGTTCATAAAGCGTTTATCAACGCCTGCATACTTCTGGACATCGACGTTCGGTGGCTCTATCCGAAAGGGGAGTTTACTTCCATCTGCGCAGGAAGCGTGACGGCCGAGGACGTAAGAAAAGCTTTTGAAAAGAATGACGTTCCCGATTGCCTCTATGTCACTTCGCCCGACTATCTGGGAAATCTCAGCGATTTAAAAGGCATCGCCGAGGTGTGCGGAGAGTTTGGAGTGCCGCTTTTATGTGACAACGCTCACGGGGCATATCTTAAATTTCTGCCCGAAAGCCTTCACCCTATGGATATGGGTGCGGCGATGTGCTGTGACTCGGCGCATAAGACCCTGCCCTGTTATACGGGCGGAGCAATGCTTCACATTTCCCCGAATGCTCCGAGCGGCTTTGTCGATTGTGCCAAAAATGTGATGTCGCTTTTTGCGTCCACAAGTCCGTCCTATCTTATTATGGAAAGCCTTGACCTCTGCGCTGAGTATGTTACAAACGGTTTTTCCGACGATTTGAAAAAATCCGCCGCGCGAACGGAACTCTGTAAAAAGCGTCTGAGGGAAGGTGGCTGGAACCTGATCGGCGGCGAGCCGATGAAAATAACCGTTGCCGCATATCTGAACGGACTTACAGGGGACGAGCTTGCGGACAGGCTGAGAAAAGAGAAGATAGAGCCTGAATACAGCGATCCGCAGTACGTTGTGCTTATGACCTCGCCGTCTAACAGCGAGGAGGATTTTTCAAGGCTTGAATCGGCAATGTTAAAGATCCCACAGCCGAGGATAAGGCTTTTTGCCGATTTCCCGCCGATACCGAAAGGCGTAAAAAGAATGGGCATAAGACAGGCGGCTTTTTCCGCTCAGAGAACTGTTCCGGTGGAGCAGGCGGAGGGGGAAATCTGCGCTATGACCGTTACGGCTTGCCAGCCCTCAGTACCCGTCGCAGTGAGCGGAGAGGAAATTACTGCTGATGTAATAAAAATTTTGAAAAACTATAGCATTGAGAGGATAAGTGTGATATAATATAAGTCAAAGGCTAGTTTTCATAAGCTGAATATATAAAACATACTTCGGGAGGCATTCTGATGAAACTTGTATATGCAATAGTAAATAACGACGATACCTATGCGGTGAATAAGGGACTTTTAAAGTCGGGCATAAGAGCCACCAAGCTTTCTTCCACCGGCGGATTTCTTATGTCGGGAAACACTACGTTTCTGATATGCTGTGCCGACGAGCAGGTCGATCTTGTCATCGATGTGTGCAAGCAGTATTCAAAGAAAAGAAAACAGTTCGTACCCTCGTCAACTGTTCTCGGACCGGAGGGCGGCGCGTCCTATCCCGTGGAGGTATCCATCGGCGGCGCAACTATCTTTGTAACCGACATCGAACGCTTTGAAAAGGTATAAGGAAATATAGAGCAATTTTTATTAAAGGAGCATAGGCTTGAATATTTACGGCAACAGCGAGCCGCGCAGGCTCGTGGCTCAGATGATAAAAAAGAACAGAGAGCCTCATTCGATCGTTATACACGGTGAAAAAGGGCTTGGCAAAAAAACGCTTGCCAAGTGGATCTCGGCGGCGCTGCTTTGCGAAAAACAGTCGGGCGAGCCTTGCGGATTGTGTAAAAGCTGTCGGATGATATTTGACGACTGTCACCCCGACGTGGTCACTGCAAAGTCCAATGCCAACGGCAACTATATTGTGGACGATTCAATTCGTCCCATAGTTTCCGACGCGGCCGTAGCTCCAAGCGAGGGAAGAATGAAGGTGTATATTATACCCGATCTGGATATGTCGGTAAATACCGCTGTTCAGGCGCAGAACATTCTTTTAAAGCTTATCGAAGAACCCCCCGAGCATACGGCGATAATATTGACTGCGAGGAGCAAGGAGATATTTCTCTCGACCATAATTTCCCGTGTGCTGTCTTTGGGTGTTACCTCGGTTTCGGAGGCTGAAAGCACAAGATGTCTTACCGAGAAATATCCCGAAGTGCCGCCGAGAGAGATTGCTGAATCGGTTTCCGCCGGACGGGGAAATATCGGACGGTGCGAAGAATATCTCGGAAAGACGGCTTTTCGGAGCGGCGTTTTAATTGCGAGAGAGCTATGCTCCGCAGTAGTCGGAAATAACGAGTATGCTGTACTTAAAGCGCTTTTTGCCGCCGACGGAAAAAAAGCGGTGCTGAGGGAGGGCGTGAGCCTTTTTGCCGAGATAGTCCGTGACAGTGCGGTTTTCAGGCTTGGGGGAGATCGTGAAAAATCCGTAAGCTGCGACAGAGAGGGAGCGAAAAGACTGAGCGAAACGCTTTCGGCGGAACGGGCGGTAAGGCTTTACGACCTGCTTTGCGAATATGTAAACAGGATAGACGCAAACTGCAATCTGTCGCTCACAATGAACAGCCTTGCAGGACAGATCTGCCGTATTATCGGGTGATTCAGGGCGGAAATATACATTTACGAAAGGAAAGAAAAATGCTGAAAATAATTGGTGTGCGCTTTAAAAGCGTGGGTAAAATATACTATTTCGATCCGCAGTCCTATGACGTTTCCATGGGTGATAAGGTCATAGTCGAAACCGCAAGGGGAGTCGAGTGCGGAGAGGTTGTGCTTTGCGACAGGGAGATAGACGAAACTAAGTTTACTAATCCCGTCAAGCCTATCATCAGGATAGCTACTCTCAACGATTTCAAGATAATCGAGAAAAACAGACAGAAAGAAAAAGACGCCTTTAAGATATGTGAGCAGAAGATAGCCGCTCATAAGCTTAAAATGAATCTTATCGACGTGGAGTGTACCTTTGATAATAATAAGCTGTTGTTTTATTTCACTGCGGAGAACAGGGTGGATTTCAGAGAGCTTGTCAAGGATCTTGCGGCGGTGTTCCGTACAAGGATAGAGCTAAGACAGATAGGCGTTAGAGATGAGGCGAAAATGCTGGGCGGACTGGGAATATGCGGACAGCCCTTCTGCTGTTCACGCTTTCTGGGCGAGTTTCAGCCCGTGTCTATAAAAATGGCAAAGGAACAGGGGCTTTCTCTTAATCCGACAAAGATCTCAGGCACCTGCGGCAGACTTATGTGCTGTCTGAAATACGAACAGGACAGCTATGAGGATCTGCTCAAGCATACTCCGAAGGTCGGTGCTATAGTTAAAACCGCCGACGGCAGAGGCGTTGTCGAAGAGGTGAATCTGCTTACAGGCAAGCTTCGCATAAAAATGGATAAGAACGATAATGTTGTAAGCGTAAAGAAAGACGACGTGGAAGTAATAAAGGACGCTGTCATCAGACTTGACCGCGACGAGATACGCGCCCTCAAGGGCCTTGAGGACAAATAATTCCATATATCACAGGCAGGAATACGGAGATTCCGTGTTCCTGTTTTTGCAAATACGGATATATGTGATACCTACAGAACGAAAGGCAGTGTAAAAAAGCATGGCAAAAATCAAAAGCTCTTATATTTGCAGTCAGTGTGGATATGAAACGCCGAAATGGAACGGAAAATGTCCTAACTGCGGAGAGTGGAACACCTTTGAAGAGGTGGAGATCGCCGTCCGAACAGGCGGTTCAAAGTCGAAATCTTCCGCTGTCAAGGATATTTCCGACAAGATAGTGGGTATCGGCGGAGTGGACGCAAGCTATAACGAGGTGAGATACGCCACAGGACTCAGCGAGCTTGACAGAGTGCTTGGCGGCGGTTTGGTAAAAGGTTCACTCGTGTTGTTGGGCGGAGAACCCGGTATCGGAAAATCCACTATGCTTCTTCAGATATGCCAGTATCTCGGAGAAGATCATACTATACTGTATGTTTCGGGAGAGGAATCCGTAAGGCAGATAAAGCTGAGAGCCAACCGACTTCATGTGGATTCGGAAAACCTTTACCTGCTGGCGGATAACGACTGCGAACAGATATGTTCGGTCATTGTCAAGGAAAAGCCTGAAATAGTCATTATCGACTCTATCCAGACCATGAGCATAAGCGGAATATCCTCGGCGCAGGGGTCGGTCACTCAGGTGCGCGAATGTACGAATATGTTTATGCGTACCGCCAAATCCGAGGAGATACCCATGTTTATCGTTGGTCATGTAAATAAGGACGGAGCTATCGCAGGACCGAAGGTCATGGAGCATATCGTGGACTGCGTGCTTTATTTCGAGGGACAGAGGAACTTAACCTACAGAATACTCAGGGCAATAAAGAACCGTTTCGGCTCGACCAACGAGATCGGTATGTTTGAAATGGCGGACAGTGGTCTGCTGGAGGTTGAAAACCCCTCGATGATGTTTCTTGAGGGCAGACCCACCGACGCTTCCGGAACCTGTGTAGCCTGCATAATGGAAGGCACCCGACCGCTTATGGCGGAGGTTCAGGCGCTTGTCTGCAAAAGCGTTTTAGCATCGCCCAGAAGAACGGCGACAGGTTTTGACTATTACCGTATGGCAATAATAATCGCGGTGCTTGAAAAGCGGCTGGGCTATTTCTTCGGCGGTCTTGATGTGTATATCAATATCGTCGGCGGATTGAAGCTTGACGATACTGCGGCGGATCTTTCGGTAGCCCTTGCGCTTTATTCGGGATTGACGGATAAAGTCATAAGCGATAAGTTTATCGCATTGGGGGAGATAGGTCTTGGCGGAGAACTGAGGAGTATTTCCAATTGCGAGCAGAGGCTTGCCGAGTGTGAAAGAATGGGCTTTGAAACCTGCGTTGTTCCGGCGCATTCCCTCAAGGGCGTGGACGTGAAGAAATACTCCATGAAGATAATCGGAGTAAGGTCGATAAAAGAGGCGTTCAGGGTCATAGGCTGACAGGGAAATCAATTTTCAAAATATTAAATCGGGAAAAAACGATATTATGTTTAAATTACAATAATTATCTGTATATCTTCCCCGCCGTACGGCGGGGAAGATATACAGAAACAAGCCATATTGACCATAGGACTTATTCTCACTTCGCTGATAATATTATGCTGTATATTCTTCAATAAGATCTCAGGAAAATTCGGACTGCCCGCATTGCTGATGTTTATTTTGCTGGGAATGCTCTTCGGTTCGGACGGACTGTTCAAGATACAGTTCGACAACTATAAATTTGCCGAAGAAATTTGCTCGACAGCTCTTATATTCATTATTTTTTACGGCGGCTTCGGTACGAAATGGAGCGAGGCAAAAAAGGTTGCGGGAAAATCTCTTCTGCTTGCCTCGGGGGGAGTTGTCATTACCGCTCTCTTGACGGGTTTGTTCTGTCATTATGTTCTGCGGTTTGAGTGGCTGGAAGGTATGCTTATCGGAGCGGTAATCAGCTCGACAGACGCGGCGTCGGTGTTTTCGGTGCTGAGGTCAAAAAAGCTCAATCTGAAATTCGGCACAGCCTCGGTGCTGGAGCTTGAAAGCGGAAGCAACGACCCATGGGCATATATGCTTACAATAATAATACTGTCGATCATGAAAGGCGGAGCGAGTCCGTTGAAATTTGCCTATACGCTTTTTGCACAGGTGTTTTTCGGAATACTGTTCGGAACGGTAATTTCCGCTGCGGCGGTTTTCCTTATTAAAAAAGTGAAGTTTGACGCGGCTGGCTTTGACGCGATTTTTGTTACGGCAATAGCTCTGCTCTCCTATGCGCTGCCAACGGCTGTGGGAGGGAACGGATATCTCAGCGCATATATTGTGGGTATAGTGCTGGGGAATGCGAGAATACCGGAAAAGAAAGCCTTGGTACATTTTTTTGACGGCATAACCGGATTTACGCAGATATTGCTTTTCTTCCTGCTTGGTCTGCTGGCGTTTCCCTCTCAGATGCCGGAAATTTTTCTGCCTGCGGCGGCAATAATGCTGTTCCTTACCTTTGCCGCAAGACCTGCGGCAACAGCGATGATAATGAAACCATTCAGGGCGTCGTGGAATCAGATAGCGCTTATCTCCTGGGCGGGACTGAGAGGAGCGACGTCTGTTGTATTTGCAATAATAGTCACTGTTGATGACGCCTATACTAAAAGCGATGTTTTCCATATCGTTTTCTGCATAGTTCTTATGTCTGTAGGCATTCAGGGCACATTACTGCCGAAAGTTGCCGCAAAGCTCAATATGATAGATGACGAGGAAAATGTAATGAGGACCTTTAATGACTACAGCGACGAGACTGAGGTACAGTTTATAAAGCTGAGCGTTACGGAGGAAAGCGTATGGGCAGGCAGAAAGATAAAGGACATACCTTTTCCGCGCGGATTGCTGGTGGTAATGATAATCAGGGGCAGGGAAAAAGTGATCCCGACTGGAAAGACAAAGATTCTTGCCGGCGATATTCTGGCGCTGAGCGCAGAGGGATTTTATGACGACAGTAATTTTGTGCTGAGCGAAGTAAAGATTGATTCTCGGCATGATTGGTGCGGAAACAGAATATCGGAGCTTTCGATTCCCGACGACAGCCTTATCGTAATGATAAAGCGCAGAGGTCATACCCTTATTCCCGGCGGAAAGCTCAGGATCAGAAACGGTGACGTGTTGGTAATGACTTCAAATAATTAAGGCAATACATCACAACTACCGGCTAACGCCTTCGCCTTAAGAAAATTTACATTTAGGCAGCACCGCACAACTACCGCCTAACGGCTTTGTGTACGGTGTTGCCTTTATGATTTCGTCTTAATTTTTTCGTTTGTGTAAAACATTGATTTTTAATCATTTAAGGGCTTAAACGTTTGCGGACATTGACAGGAAATTTAGTCTGTGATACATTGAACTCACAGATTAAATTAAGTTAATATTACCGATAATACTAACATTATAATTGTTGGGGAGGAGTTCAGCTGCGACAGCCTTGTAAGCGCTTACGGCAGTAACTTCGGCAACCTCGACCGGATACACGCAGGCGCAAAGAACGGCAATATCACGGTTTATTCCGTATGCTGCTGTACTCACGTTAAGTAAGATACAATAATAAAAAGCTTCTTTTCCCGCACAGGCGGCGGGGGAGAAGCTTTTTTACGTTCTGAAAATTTACTCAAAAAGTCAAGCAGAAAAATAAATTATGTGCTATACTATAATTACAGTAACGTTATTGTAATCCGGAATCTGATAGGTCTTATGAGGGGTGAAACAATGAAAACCGAAAATAGGAATAATTTCTGTATCTTTGCGTCTGCACTGGACTTTATCGAAAACAATCTTTGCAGTGAGTTTACTCAGGAACAGATCGCCGCGTCCTGCTACTGCTCCCTTTCCGCTTTGCAGAAACTTTGGAGATACAGTACGCATACAAGCCTTAAAGAATACATTTCAAAAAGGCGGCTCACCAATGCCGGCGCAGACCTGCTGAACACGGATATGACCGTGCTGGAAGTGGCATTGAAATACCAGTATAATTCCCATGAGGTTTTCACAAGAGCATTTACCAAGCAGTGGGGAGTTTCACCCTCGGCTTTCAAAAAACAATGGAACAAAAGCTGTAGACTTTTTCCTAAGCTTAACAAGGATTATTTAGAAGGAGCTGATTATATGGGAAACAAGAAATTTGACGTAACGGAGCTGTTTGATTTTCTGAAAGAAAGAACAGGTACATATGTATTGTGCTTTGATATTGCAGGGCTTGACGCCGTAAACCGTAATATCGGCAGAGAAGCGGGCGACAAGGCGATACTTGAATCGCTGAAAAGAATAAACGAGGCGGCGCAGGACGATATGCCCGTTCTCAGAATAGGCGGAGATGAATTTGTAATGGTAACAGGACTTGACGATGTTGAGCTTGTCAAAGACATTGCGCAGAAGGTGCTTTCGCACAACGGCGAGGAGGTCGCTTATTCCGGCGGCGCTCTGCCCGTGTCTTTAAGGTCGGGCGCGGTACAGATCAGAAAGCCTCTTAAATATTCGTCTATCTGTAAGGATTTCGACGAAGTGATAGGCTGTGCAAGAAACGACGGCGAAGTCCATTTTGTCAATGGATAAATAAAGAGTTTATCTGCAAAAAAATGTCGGCTGTAAAAATAATACAGCCGACATTTCAGTCTGTCGAAAAAGTCTTTTTATAACTGCCAAGGAGGTAAAAAGAGCGGGAAAATTCTTGTTCGACGTAGCTTACAAGAATTTAGCGACGCGATTGCCGCTTGCGAGGAAAAGAGCCGACATTTTTATAATTTTGATTTATTACTTTGAAATAAGCTCCAGAGTATCTCTTGCAATGAGAAGCTCTTCGTTTGTAGGAATTACCCATACCTTTGTTTTGGAATCATCAGCGGAGATTTCCTGAGTAATTCCCCTGCAAAGATTCTTTTCAGCGTCGATACGGATTCCGAGAACGTCAAGGTTGGAGCAGGCGGCGGCTCTTACCTCAGGCGCGTTCTCGCCGATGCCGCCGGTGAAGATAACAGAGTCTACGCCGTTCATTACTGCGGCATAAGAGCCTATGTATTTCTTGATCTGATAAGCAAATATCTCGCTTACGATCATCGCTCTCTCGTTGCCCTCGCTTGCGGCAGCCTGAATATCTCTGTTGTCCGAACCGATACCCGAAAGACCTAAGAATCCCGATTCCTTGTTCATGTACTCCGTCATCTGATCCGGAGTAAAGCCCTTCTTCTTTTCCACATAGTCAACAGCGGAGGGATCGACAGAACCGCAGCGCGTTCCCATTACAAGACCGTCCAAAGGAGTGAATCCCATGGAAGTATCTACGGACTTTCCGCCGTTTACAGCGGTAATGGAAGAACCGTTGCCAAGGTGACAGGAAACGATCTTGAGTTCCTCTATAGGCTTGCCCATAAGCTTTGCAAGCTCGCCGGAAACGTATCTGTGAGAAGTTCCGTGGAAACCGTATTTTCTAACGTGAAGATCAGTGTAGCATTCGTACGGCAGACCGTAAAGGAAAGCCTTTCTCGGCATCGTGGAGTGGAACGCCGTGTCAAAAACGACCACCTGCGGAGTGCCCTCCGGGATTACAGCCTTGCAGGCGCGGAGTGCAAGAGCATGCGGATGATTATGTACCGGAGCAAGCTCGGCAAGACCGTCGATCTTGTCGATTACCTCGTCGGTAACAAGACAGGTCTCCTTGAATACCTCTGCGCCCTGTACTATTCTGTGACCTACAGCGGAAACTTCAGCCATCGAGTCAATGACCTTTGTCTCGCCTGTTGTAAGCACCTCAACGAGCTTTTCAAAAGCCTCGGTGTGCGTCGGGAAGTTACAATCCGCTTCGATATGTCTGCCGTCGCCGGTCTTGGCGCTAACATGACCGTCGATTCCGATTCTGTCGCAGTTTCCCTTTGCGATGACCGATTCGTCGGTCATGTCGAGAAGCTGATATTTAAGCGAAGACGAGCCTGCGTTTACAACTAAGATTTTCATTGGAAAAATCTCCTCTCAATTAATTAAATCAGATACCGGACTTGACTTTGAGTCCGTAATATCATATACTAATAGTATATCAATATTAATGATAAATTTCAAGAGCTTTTTTCATAAATATACATATTGCACAATTTTTTTATCGGGTTTTTATAGGCAATACCGCAAACCTTTGCCTGTATGCCGTGAGTCGGAAAGCGGAGGAGAAATAAATGAAAATAGCAGGCGTAGTTGCGGAATACAATCCTTTTCATTACGGACATAAATATCAGCTTGAAATGACCCGAAAAGCGGGTGCGGAGGGAATCGTCGCAGTTATGAGCGGCGACTGCGTCCAGAGAGGTTCGTCGGCGGTGTTTTCAAAATACGACAGGGCGGCCGCGGCTGTGAAAAACGGCGCGGATCTTGTCATAGAGCTTGCCTGCCCCTTTTCCTGCTCCAACAGCGAGGTTTTCGCCAGATCGGCAGTTTCCCTGATGGCAGGTCTTGGCGAGAACGTTGTTGATATGGTATCATTCGGCTGTGAAAGCGACGATCGAAATGCCTTGGAACAGGCGGCGGAGCTTTCGGCTATGCTGGAGAACTCACAGCAGGTAAAAGAGCTTGTCTCACAGGGAAAAACCTATCCGCAGGCAATGTATGAAGTCTCTGTCCGCCTCTACGGAAAACTGGCGGAAAGGATATTTTCTTCGCCCAATAACGTTCTGGCGGTGGAGTATATAAAAGCGGCGAAAAGACTTGCGCCGTGGATAAAGCCCTATGCGGTAAAGCGTGAGGCGGTGGCGCACGATTCAACGAAGACCTCCGGCAGGTTTGCGTCGGCGTCAAAGCTGAGAGAACTTATTTCAAGCGGAAAGGACTGGAGCGGATTTTCACCCTGCAAATTTGAAGGCTGTGTTCCGGCAGTTACCGAAAACGCAGGTAGGGAAATGCTCTTCAAGCTTTGTACGTCTTCAAAAGACGATTTTCTTTCACTCCCCGACTGCGACGAGGGACTTGCCAACAGATTTATGTCCGTTGCAGGTTCCTGCCCCGAAAGCATAGAGGATTTTGAACTTAGACTGAAATCAAAGAACATCACTAGGGCAAGGGTACGAAGAATGATACTTCACCTTGTACTTGGAATAAGAAAAGACGATATAAGACCTGTCCCCTACGGCAGGATACTCGCCCTGAACAATACCGGAGCAAGGATTCTGGCACAGGCAAACAACAGAACGCTGGAATACGATACTTCTCTGAAAAAGCTTGAAAGCGTATCCGATTTTGCAAAACGAGTTTCTTTTCTGGAGCAAAACGCCGTAAAGCTTCGTGAAATCGCAGCTTACGGAAAGTGCGTTTCAAATGAATATACGAAAAAAATAACCATAATATGATGCGGGAGAAAAAAGAAATGAAAGGATTTGGCAGAGCAGTATGTATTATTACCGCAGCGGCAATGTCGGCAGTAAGTCTGCCGACAGCAGTTTTTGCCGAGGAAACCGATAACTCCGCAATAACAGTCAGGAACGTTATCTTCACGAACGGCGGGTTGGGATATAGGATAGACGGCGTGGAAGATATCTGTGACCGTACCGAAAAACCTGCGGCTTTTTCTGCAAGAAGAGCCGCATCTTTGCCCGAAAAGTTCGACCCCCGTGAAAACTCAGCGGTAACTGCGGTAAAAGATCAGTCAACGACGGCAATATGCTGGGCGTTTGCGTCCTTGTCCTGTATAGAACAGAATCTTATATTGAAAGGCTATGAAAATGCCTCGGTGGATTTTTCCGAAGCAAGCCTTGCATATGTCTCGGCTTTTGCCGACAGCGCATCAGATTCCCCCTTTGACACAGGAGGGAACTGGATTAACGCGGCAGTATCGCTGTCCATCGGAAAAGGCCTGTGCTATGACGATTACGAACCGCTTATTCCCGACGATTTTGATGAAATGGTCATTTCCGATTATAAAACGGACGTGTGCGAATATCAGCCCAAGAGCATTCAGCGGATAGACGGAAGTATCGGAACGGTCAAGAATAAGATACTTGAGTGCGGTGCAGTAACGGTAAACTATTGGGTTGATGACGAATATATGTCGAAAGACGGAAATAACTATTTCGATCCGCAAACGGACAAGCATTCGGATGCAAATCACAGCGTTTCGGTCATAGGCTGGGACGATAATTACAGCAGGGAAAATTTCAGAGAGAACGCCCGACCGCAGTCGGACGGCGCATGGTTGGTAAAAGGCTCGTGGGGTGCGTTCAATCAAGACGGCGGCTATTACTGGATATCCTATGAGGAGGCGGAGCTGTGCGACTGGTGTGCCTACGATATGGAGGAACGCAGTGACAATACTTATTACCATGCCGACAGTACCGATTCGATGGTGTACATGGATATGCCGGACGGATTATATGCGGCAAACGTTTTTACCGCAGAAAGCGACGAGTGCCTGAACCGTATAGGCTTTTTAAATATATGTAAGGCGCAGGCGCTGGATTATACCGCGACCGTATATACAAGCGTTTCCGATTCTTCTCCCGTGGGTGCGAAAGAGATAAGCGTAAACGGAACGATAAGCGGCGACGGTTTTTATACCGTTGATCTGCCCAAAGCCGTAAGACTTGAAAAAGGCGAGAAATTTTCCGTTGTGATATGCTTTGAGGACTCGGACAATGAGGGCGGCTTTGTTGCCGAATCTTTGAACGTTTCCCATGCGTCATCCGGCGAAAGCTATTATTCTGTCGACGGCATAGGCTGGACGGACGTTACGGACGATGATTCCGTATGCGCAAACGTGTATATAAACGCATATACCGAGGACGTATCCGAACCCGATAAGGAGGAGCTTGAAAGCCTTGCAGAAAAATACGGCGGTACTGTCGGAATGGAAAAGGAAACGGACAATGCCAAAAGAGTGTTAAATGATAAGTCCGCCGATAAAACGGACGTTGAAAACGCAGAACTGCTTATAAAAGCCGCAGTTGAGGAAAACGACGAGTATCTTGTAATAACCTCCGAGAAACAGTGGAGGGATTTTGCCCGCCGTGTGTGCGAGGGTGAAAACTTTGCAGGAAAGACAGTGACCCTTGAAAGCGATCTTGATTTCGGAGGCGAAAGCGTTTCCCCCGTGGGAAACGACAAAAATACATTCGGCGGCTGTTTTGACGGCAACGGTCACGTCATAAAAAACGCGGTCTTTGAGGGAAATGTCTACGGCGGAGTATTCAGTATTGCAGACGGCTATGCGCAGATAAAAAATCTTACCGCCGTAAACTGTTCGGTATCAGCCCGTTATGCTGGCGGTATCGTCGGCTCACAGAACAGCCCGAGCCTACGCTCCTGCGGGTTCAGCGGAACACTGTCCGGCAGTGAGTCTGCCGGCGGAATTGCAGGCCGTATCGGAAAGTCGTCGGTCACCGAATGCTTTTCATATCTGTCGGCTGAAAGCTCTGAAAACGCAAGGGCGTTTATCGGTGAAATCTATAGCGATGAAACAGTTCCCGACATCACATATTGCTTTTCCGATACGCTCTTTAAAGACGACCTGTATAAAAACGGCTCATTGCCCGATTTTGACAAATCTGCCGCCTATGACCTTAACACTTTCGGCGGCGCTCAGACCGACAGCGGAAAATGGACAATGGAAAACGGCTTTCCGAAACAGACCCGTCCCGATGAAGAACCGTCTCATAAGGTAACCTTTGAGGCAATGGGGCAAAAGCTTTACGGATATTCCGACAAAAACGGTAATGTGAAATTTCCCGTGATAAACGTACAGAACGGATATGCAATAACGTGGTACGACGGTGAACGACCCGTATACGAAAATACGGTATTCATCGAAGATTCGAGCCTTACCGCAAAAGCGTCGCCAACGGATAAGTCCGTTATTACATATGTGCTGAACGGCGGCGGGAATAACCCTGAAAATCTCACCGAGCTTGGCAAGGGCGAAACGCTTGCGCTTTCAGACCCGACGAAAGAGGGCGCAGATTTTGCCGGCTGGTATGCCGATCCACAGCTTTCCGGCGAAAAAGTGACCTCGGTGTCGGCGGATAACGGCTCAACAGTCCTTTATGCCGCATGGAAACCATATACCTATACCGTCCGCTTTGCAGATTCCGACGGTACAGTGCTTGACGTCCGGACCGTAGAGTACGGTGAAAGCGCAAAAGCGCCGCAGTTATCCTCTCCCGACGGAAAACGATTCAGCGGCTGGGATAAGGACTTTTCTTCGGTAAAAGAGGATATGACCGTAACGGCAGTCTATACGGACAGAAGAATGATCTATGACTGCCGCCTTTCAGGCTTCAGACAGCAGGTTTCCTATAATGCAGGCGGAGCGGTTCAGTCCGACCTTAAAATCTACTTCGGCAACGAACAGCTTAAAGCAAACGTGGATTATTTTCTTACTTATTGTGACAATAACAAACTCGGCACAGCCCGCGTCACCATAATCGGACAAGGCGTTTACAGCGGCATAATGAACCTTAAATATGAAGTAGTCCCAAAGGATTGTTCATCTCTTGCATTTTCATACGGCTCCGTGTGCGCCTTCACAGGCAAAGCGATAACTCCGTCCGTTACCGTAAAAGACGGCACGATGACTCTGGTCAAGGGCAGGGATTACAGCGTTTCATATCAGTCCAACGTCAAGGTCGGCACAGGAAAAATTATCATTACCTTTAAGGGCAATTATAAAGGTACGGTGACAAAGAACTTTACCATAAATCCCGCAAAGCAGGAGATACAGACTCTTGAAACAAGATATAAAGGCTTTTATATAGACTACGTCCGGAAAGGCTCTGCAACGGGCTATGAGATAAATTGTTCTCTTTCATCAGGCTTTTCGGGTGCAAAAGCCAAAAGGGTTACGACCAATAAGACCGATAAGCTTACCGTTTCAGGTCTGTCGGCAGGAAAGAAATACTATGTAAGAGTCCGTTCCTATACCGTAAACGGCGGAAAAACCTATTACGGCGCATGGTCGCCCGTAAAAACCGTCACAACCGCAAGGTATAATCTTGCTTCCGCTAAAATTTCGGGGATCGCCTCAAAAACCTATACGGGAAAAGCAGTTACCCAGAGCGTAAAGGTAAAATACGGTTCAAAAACCCTGAAAAACGGTACGGACTATACCGTAAAGTATTCCTCAAACGTCAAGGTCGGAACGGCAAAGCTTATCATAACAGGAAAAGGCTCCTACGGCGGAGTAGTCACAAAGAGCTTTAATATCAATCCCGCAAAGCAGACCATTCAGAAACTTTCGCGCAAAAAAGGCGGATTCTATATAGACTACGCCCAGAAAGGCTCCGCCACAGGCTATGAAATTTCCTATGCCCGTTCAAGCCGATTCAGCGGCGCAGGAAAAGTAAAGGTCACAAACAACCGCACCGATAAAAAGAATGTCACAGGACTTAAAAGATATACAAAATATTATGTCCGGGTAAGAAGTTATACGGTAGTGAAAGGAAAGACCTACTACGGCGCATGGTCCTCTGCCAAAACCGTAACTACGGGCTGATAGGCATAATACGAACAACGAAAGGACGGTAAAAATGAAAAAACTGAGAAATATATTTGCGATTACATTGTGTATGCTTATAACATTGCCAATTACCGTAATAAATGTTTTTGCCACAGGAGAGGCTTTTTTCTACGTTCCGAAAAATCCCGTGATGATCGGGCAGGAATTTGCCGTTTCAATTACCTTTTCTGCCGACAGCAATATCGGAAGCGTTCAGGCAACGCTTACTTATGACGATTCTGCGGTGGAATTTGTTTCAGGCGACAATGCGTCGGGCGGCGGGGGAGTGCTTACGGTAAACGGCTTCCCCGAGGAAATGTCCGCCGAGGTGACCTTTGAGTTCAGTTTCAGAGCGCTTGCTCAGGGCGAGGCGGCTTTTGAATTGACAAACTGCGCCGTCTATTCACCCGAATCGGACCTTATCGGCTCGCCCACAGCCTACGCCAAAGTTACCGTAGGCGGCGATAAGGTAGAAACCACGACCGAAGTCACAACTACCTCAAAGCCCGAAGAAACCACCGAGAATACAAAGAAACCCTCCGACGGTATTCCCGATAAGGGCGTGCTTACCGCGCTTACCGTAGACAAAGGCGAGCTTACGCCTGCATTCGCATATAATGTGTACGATTATAAAGTGTATGTTGACAATTCGGTGGATAATGTGGAGATCGAGGGTACAACGGCAAGCCTATCCGATTATATATGGTATACAGGAACGAGCGAGTGTGCTGTCGGCGAAAATGTGAGAACAATAACCGTTACAGACGTTGACGGAAACGAAACGACCTATACCGTGACGATAATCAGAGCCGCCGACGGAGAAACTGTGCAGACGGAAACTAAAGACGAAGAAAGCAAAATAAAAAAGTCCGATTCTTCCTCTCTCGGTTCATCAAAAAACGAAGACCCTATGGATCCATATAAAAAGCTTTTAAATCCTGCTCTTGCTATTGTGCTTGTGGTTCTGGTAATAGCACTGTTCGTGGTTATCATCTGGATAAAAGGCAAAGTTAAAGGCGGTAAAAGCTGATTTTACCTGCATACATATTTTTTTTACAAAATTCACACAAAAAGTGCTATAAATAATCGGCACTCAAGCTTATAATATTAACATACTGATAGTTCAGTACGAAGAGTGGCTCCAATAGGGGCTGCTTTTTTTATGCTTAAAATCCGAGCATTTTGGAATTAGGAATGAAGAGTGAGGAATTGTTGACAAAGGCGGAGATTTGTTTGGAAGAACAAAACTGACTGCGGGTCTAATGGTACGATAAATTGTCGTTCGGCAAATGCCGGACAATTTATCGTACCTCTTTTCTTTGACAATAAAAAACATATAAAAAGGGACTGCAAATTGTCATATGTTGATCAAATGACAATTTACAGTCCCATACGAATTTTTTGAGCATTTAAACAAAGCTGTAAAAGAACAACAAAACGCACTCTGTACGGTTTAATGCTATTGAAAAGACCACACAAGCAAGGTCTTCGGGCTGAGTCGTACCCTTACGAAGTACACTGCGACCCGAATTAAAAAGAACGGTTTAATGCTATTGAAAAGACC
>JAETQO010000029.1 GCA_021770655.1 Ruminococcus sp.
AAAAACGTGTATGAAACGATGATGATTATCATTTGCTTTACGATATTTCGACGTTCCTAACGAACCGCAGTATGATTAAACTCGAATTAAAAGGTTTCTATTTATAATGTGTGGGGCGAGAAAAGTTGCATTTTTTATGCAACAATTACTGAAATGTTGTCAAATTAAAAGATAAATCATTTGTTTGCACAAGTTTTGCGGTGATGTATTGTGAAAATCGTATAGAAATGTGCGTAAAAAAACGGGTTATTGTAGAGTGAGGAATGATTGACAAAGGCGGAACGGTGTGTAGTAGTAAAACGGACTGCGTGTCTAACGGGGCGATAAATGGGATTTATCCGACCGAAAATTTTCATCTACCCCCTACAATTCATCTGAGCGTTGAAACAACGTTGTGGAAAATCACCAGATGCACTCTGTGCGGTTTAGTGCTATGGAGAAGCCTCTGCAAACGAGGTCTTCGGGCGGAAAAAGTCACTCCCAGAAGTACCTTGCGACCCGAATTAAAAAAAAGTTGAAAAAAAGGGGTGGGTGTGGTATACTAAATGTGAGTATATTATTTTAAGGAGTCTGTTTATGAAAGATGGATTTGTAAAGGTAGCCGCTTGTACGCCGGAAATTCAGGTCGCGGACGTTGACTTTAATGTTTCAAAAATTACAGAGCAGATAAAACAGTGCGCCGAAATGGGCGTGAAAATTGCTGTTTTCCCAGAGCTTTGCGTAACGGGATATACCTGTCAAGACTTGTTCTTTCAGGACGCTTTGCTCGATAAGGCTATGCAGGGAGTTGTTGAGATCGCAAAGTGTACTGAGGGCAAGAATATGCTTGCGGCAGTGGGGTGTCCTGTTAAGGCTAAGGGAAAGCTTTATAACTGTGCGGCGGTAATGGCGGGAGGCGATGTTCTGCTGTTTGTTCCCAAAACTCATTTGCCCAATTACAATGAATTTTATGAGGCAAGACATTTTACGCCGTACACACGTTCATTTGAAACGATACACTTGGCAGGGCTTTTCAACGACGGCAAATATCACGAGGTTGAAATGGGGCAGGGGCTGGTAAGGCTAGGAAATTATCCCGAACTTGTTGTCGGTTTTGAGATATGCGAGGACTTGTGGGTGGCTGATCCTGTTTCAAATTATCTTGCCGGAGCGGGAGCAAATATTATATGCAATCTTTCGGCGTCCGACGAGGTCATCGGAAAGGACATCTACCGCAGACAGCTTGTTTCAAATCAGTCCGCAAGACTTGTGTCGGGATATATTTACTGCTCCGCAGGGGACGGAGAGTCAACGCAGGACATGGTTTTTTCGGGTCATAATCTTATTGCGGAAAACGGTGCTATCTTAGCGGAAAGCAAGCTGTTTGAAAACGGCATTACCGTTTCCGAAATAGATATAAAAAAGCTTGCATTTGAGAGAAGAAAAATTTCAACATATTCCGAGAATAAGCCTTATTATGAAGACGATGAGCAAAACGGAAAAGCAAATATTCCGACGTATTGTTTTTATGTTGACATCGGCGTTGAGGAAACTAAGCTTACACGCCGTATTTCAAAGACGCCCTTTATTCCCTCGGACAAGGCGGAAAGAAACGAACGCTGTCATCTTATTCTGCAAATGCAGTCGCACGGACTTATGAAAAGAATTGCCCATACTCACTCAAAGACGGTTGTTATCGGTATTTCGGGCGGGCTTGATTCTACTCTTGCTTTGCTTGTCTGCGTTATGGCTATGGATCTGCTGAAAAGACCGCATACGGATATTGTTGCGGTGACGATGCCTTGCTTCGGTACGACAAAGAGAACGAGATCCAATGCGGAGATACTCTGCGAGGCGCTTGGCGTGACTTTCAGAGAGGTGGATATTACAAAGTCGGTTTTACAGCATTTTGAGGATATAGGTCACGATGTCGGCGACCACAGCGTGGTGTTTGAAAACGGGCAGGCAAGAGAGAGAACCAAGGTGCTGATGAATATTGCCAATCAGGTGAACGGCATGGTTGTCGGTACGGGCGATCTGTCCGAGCTTGCGCTGGGCTGGGCGACTTATAACGGCGATCATATGTCCATGTACGGAGTGAACGCGTCTATACCTAAGACGCTGGTAAGACACATTGTTCAGTATTACGGCGATACCTGCACTTCCGACAAGCTCAGAGATGTACTGTACGATATTTTGGACACTCCTGTTTCGCCGGAGCTTCTTCCTACGGACGAGAGCGGAACGGAAATGACTCAGAAAACGGAAGATCTGGTAGGCCCTTACGAACTGCACGACTTTTTCCTTTATTACGGAATACGCTGGGGATTTGAGCCGAGAAAGGTCTATCGTCTTGCGAGATATGCTTTCGGCGGCGACTATGATAAAGAGACGGTACTGAAATGGATGAAAACTTTTTACCGCAGATTTTTCTCTCAGCAGTTCAAACGCTCCTGTCTGCCGGACGGGGCAAAGATCGGTTCGGTTACTCTTTCTCCGAGAGGGGATTGGAGAATGCCGTCGGACGCTGTGGCTAAGCTTTGGCTGGAGCAGTTGGAGGGACTGTAAGGAAAGTTCAGAAAACTGCGTATTTGCGCATTTGCAACCGAAAGTTTACACGAAAATATTCAAATGCAACACAAAATTGGTTGAGGTTGCCTTCTTGTAAGTGCTATGATTTTGTCGGTGAAGAGATTTACCAAGGAAGCGCTGATTAAATCAAATTCGCCCTTTCAAACAATGAAACTCACGCGGCTGAATTTGATACGCTTCGCTTTAATCAGTGCATCCCAAGGAAGCACTGATTAAATCAAATTCGCCCCGTTCAAACAATGAAACTCACGCGGCTTCCCGAAATGGAAAAGATAATCGTGCTTTGCGATATGTTCGGCTGTTCGATGGACACTCTTGTCAAGGGCGACGCGGCTAAGGAGATATGCGAGGATACCGCAGGATATGACAGGCATATGAACCGCTTTGCGAAAATGATGTCGGCGGGAGTGGGAATCATTATTTTCGGCGTGGCAGTAAGTGCGTTTTTAGATGCGTGGGAAAAGCTGGACGGTCTTTCGGCGATGGTATTCTTCCTGTTTTTGCTTGTGGCGGTAATGCTGTTTGTTATCGGCGGAATGCAGAATGAAAGCTTTCGGAAGAACAATCCCCGTATAACTGACTTTTATACAGACGAGCAGAAAAAGGCATATGAGGCGAAGTTCCCAATACTAACGGCGATAGGCATAGGCATTATTATTTTGGGCTTAGTGCTTACGGTAGGTTTGGAGTATCTGCCCGAATCTGTCTTGTCAACGGCTCTGGCAGATTCGTCGCTTCTGGTATGCGTGGCTGTAGGCGTTTCGGTACTTACTAACGGCGGCATAATCAAGGATAAGTACAATATCAATAAATACAACAAAGAGACAAAAGTACAGGAGAATAAGGAGAAGAACGGTGATCTTACAGGCAAAATATGCGGGGTGATAATGCTTGTATGCACCATAATCGCTATAATTGCGCTGTTTGTTTTTAAGTGGAGTTATTTCTGGATAATATTTGCTGTCGGCGGACTGCTTTGCGGCATAGCGGCGATCATTTTCGGAGACAGGGACAAAGAGAAATAACGCTGTGCTGTACGGCACTGGATAAATCCGCATAGCGTGAAAAAATAAAAAAAGTCATAAAATGTTAAGCACCTGTCGGTTTTATATCGGGGCTTGATATAGTATAATTATAATAATGTGTCAAAAGGTCCGAGGAGAGTTTGGGGGCGCCGCACAAGGCTGTCGGTGTTGCCTTTAGTCCGAGGACGTAAGAATGGAGGGTTAATCAATGAAATATACCGAGAGGGAAGTTTTGCAGTTTGTTGAGGAAAATGACGTAAAATTCGTAAAGCTTATGTTCTGCGACATATTCGGATCGCTGAAAACAATTTCTGTTATTGCAGGGGAATTGCCCAAGGTTTTCAGGGAGGGGCTCGTATTCGACGCCTCAAAGCTTGGCGGTTTTCTTAACGTTACCGTTTCAGACCTGCGGCTTTATCCCGATCCCGACACCCTCGCTCTGCTTCCTTGGAGACCTCAGCACGGCAGGGTAGTACGGTTTTTCTGTTATCTTAAATATCCGGACGGAACAGCTTTTGACGGCGACGGAAGATTTTTTCTTAAATCGGCTATATCGTATGCAAGAGGCAAGGGCTATAATTTCCAGATAGGTACGTCCTGCGAATTTTACTGCTTTGAGAAGAACGAGCATGATCTGCCTACAAAACAGCCTCACGACTATGCGGGTTACTGCGACGCGGCTCCTGTTGACAGGGGTGAAAATCTCAGGAGGGATATTTGTCTTACGCTGGAGCAGATGGAAATATATCCGGAAAGCTCCCGCCACGAAAACGGTCCGGGACAGAACGAGATCGATTTTCAGTATGCGAACGCTCTGAAAGCGGCGGATAACCTGGTTACTTTCAAGAACGTGGTAAAATCCGTAGCGGACAGGAACGGTCTGCACGCTACGTTTATGCCGAAGCCCATGAATGATCAATGCGGTTCGGGACTTCATATCATGCTGATGTGCATGAAGGGCACGGAAAATGTTTTCGAGCCCAGACTTGACGCACTTTCGCAGGAGGCTCGGAGCATGACGGCGGGCATACTCAAAAATGTCGGAGACATGACGCTGTTTCTGAATACCACTACAAATTCTTACAGGCGGCTTGGAAATCTGCTCGCTCCGAAGTATATATCCTGGTCCCATGAAAATTACGCTCAGCTTCTGAGAGCGCCTCTTACAAACAAGGAGGAGAACGGTATAATTCTACGTTCTCCGGATAACACCTGTAATCCTTATTTTGCGATGGGACTGCTTATATATGCTTGTCTGGACGGCGTTATAAACAAGGAACAGTTATGCGATCCTTTTAATATCAACACGAACACCGCACCTGCAAGCGAGCTTGAAAAGCTGAAAACTCTTCCGCAGTCCTTAGAGGAGGCTGTGGAGGCGGCTGAGAACAGCGAATTTCTTAAAGAACACCTTTCGGAGCGCTTGCTGGAGCATTATATCCGTCAAAAGAAGGAGCTTATCAGTGAGTACAACCGTGCTCCCGACAAGGAGCAGTTTGAAACTGTGAAATATTTTTATCATCTGTGATATAGATGACGGACAGAAAATCTGCGGCAAGGAGGTTGGACAATGGAGAGAATTCTGGTCGCTTCGGGCAATGAAAAGGCGACGGCAATGCTTATTAATCTTCTTAAAGAAACGTTTCCTGCCTGCAAGGCGTCCATTGCCGCAACGGGACTTGAAACGCGAAGAGCTGTGGGAACAGGGGATTACGACTGCGTAGTTATAAACTGTCCGCTGTCCGATGAATACGGAAACGAGCTTGCCGAGATAGTTTCCACTTCGTCAAACGCAAGCTGTGTAGTTATTGCAAAATCAGAAAATGCGGATATTCTTGCCGACAAGCTGGAGGATTTCGGCGTAATGGTCATTCCGAAGCCGCTCAGCAGGCAGGCGTTTTACAGAAGCATGAAATTTGTAAGCGCATCCAGAAAGCGTATGCTCGGCATTCAGACGGAAAACCTTAAGCTTCAGAAAAAGCTGGAGGAGATAAGGACGATAAACAGGGCGAAGTTTGCGCTTATTCAATATCTCAGTTTTACGGAGCAGCAGGCGCACAGATACCTTGAAAAGCAGGCTATGGATCAGCGCTGTACAAAGTTCGAGGTCGCACAGAAGGTTATTAAGATGTACGAGGTATAAGGAGTTGTACCGATATATGCAGAGATTGCCGGCACTATTATGAAAATAATGTTACCAATTTGTTAAATTAGGTGAATGTACTTGCAATCCGGCACAAAATGTAGTATAATAGACAAGGTTTTAAAAATAAAGTAACGGAGGTTATTAAAAATGTTAGTTTCAGCTAAGGAAATGATGGCTAAGGCTCTTGCAGGCAAGTATGCCGTAGGTCAATTCAACATTAACAACCTTGAGTGGACAAAGGCAATCCTTCTCACTGCGCAGGAGTGCCAGTCCCCTGTAATTCTCGGCGTATCCGAGGGTGCGGGCAAATATATGTGCGGTTACAAGACTATCGTAGGCATGGTCAAAGGAATGATCGAGGAGCTTAATATTACAGTTCCTGTAGCACTTCATCTCGACCACGGTACTTTTGAAGGCGCAAAGGCTTGTATCAATGCAGGTTTCTCTTCTATCATGTTCGACGGTTCTCATTATCCTATCGAGGAGAATATCGCTAAGACAACAGCGCTGGTAAACACTTGCGACGTTCTTGGTCTTTCTCTTGAGGCGGAGGTCGGTTCTATCGGCGGCGAAGAGGACGGCGTAGTCGGCATGGGCGAGTGTGCTGATCCTGATGAGTGTAAGGCTGTAGCGGATCTTGGCGTAACAATGCTTGCGGCAGGTATCGGCAACATTCACGGTAAGTATCCTGAAAACTGGCCGGGTCTTTCTTTTGAGACTCTTGCGGCAGTTAAGGAAAAAGTCGGCGATATGCCTTTGGTACTTCACGGCGGTACAGGTATTCCTGATGATATGATCAAGAAGGCAATTTCTCTCGGAGTTGCAAAGATCAATGTAAATACTGAGTGCCAGCTTTCATTCCAGGAGGCTACCAGAAAGTATATTGAAGAAGGCAAGGATCTTCAGGGCAAGGGCTTTGACCCGAGAAAACTTCTCGCACCGGGCTTTGAGGCTATCAAGGCAAAGGTCAAGGAGAAGATGGAGCTGTTCGGATCTGTCGGCAAGGCATAATAAAGCTATATGATGTTCGCGGCTGCTCGTTGAGGGCTGCTGCGGGCATAATATAAATTAAAATTGAATTGAGTGTATCCTAGGACTAACCACTCACAAATAAAAACAAGGAGAAATTTCTATGGAGATTTTTAATGCACGCAGGATAACGAATATCGGTGTGGTGACTGCGATTTATGTAGTAGCGACGCTCTTATGCAGTGGGCTGGCTTACGGACAGGTACAGTTTCGGGTATCGGAAATACTTGTACTTTTGTGCTTTTTCAACAAGGACTACATAATATCCATGACACTCGGTTGTTTTATAGCGAATCTGTTCAGTCCTTTGGGATTTATAGATGCCGGTTTTGGAACGGTCGCAACGCTTATTGCGGCACTGTTGATTTACTTTACGCGAAAGAAGGTAAATTTAGCAGTCGCATCGCTTTATCCGGTGGTTACAAACGCAGTTATTGTAGCGATCGAATTAAAGATCGTTTACGGATTGCCTTTGTTTATTAACATGGCGTGGGTTGCGCTTGGCGAATTTATATGCGTGTCGGTTCTCGGAGTTATAGTTGTATCAGCTCTTTCAAAGAACAAATCTTTTATGAAGCTGATAATGTTCGGCTCTGAAAACAAAACAGTTTAAAACAGCTTGTCTGTTTTATATATTGCGGAGCAACTTTTATAATAGTCCGCCTCGGTTTTGGATTTTTACCGTGTAAAATTATAAAAACCCGTTATATGCAGGTGTGGCGGAATAGGCAGGCGCGCTGGCTTCAGGCAGCGTAACGACAGTGAATTTATCTGCTTTGCTGATTTCCGGTTCATCATAAATGTGGATCAGTGTGATTAGCACCCACCTCGGCTTTTGGATTTGAGCCGTGTAAAAGTTTCAAATTCTTATACGCAGGTGTGGCGGAATAGGCAGACGCGCTAGCTTCAGGCGGCGTTACGACAGTGAATTTATCTGTCATTATGGTTATAGAAATTTTATTGTTAAGAAAACGGCGGCAGGGGAATTTTTCTTGCCGTTATTTTATTTGTAAAAATTTATAGATCATCTTGACAAGCTATAAGTTATATGCTATAATATGTAGCGTACTACATATCAGAAAAGAGGGATGTTTGTGCCGCAAAAGGATATTGGCTATTTAATCAAGAATATTAACGACAAGTTAAAGGTAAAAGCGGATGCTGACTTAAAGCATAGTAATTTAACCTTGGCACAAAGCCGTGTGTTGGCTTTTTTGGATAGCAGGGGCGGTCAGGCAACGCAAAAGGAAATCGAAGTGTTTTTGGAGGTCTCCCATCCCACCGTAGTCGGTATTATTTCACGTATGGAGCAAAACGGACATCTGCAATGCTGGGTTGATAAAAAAGATAAGCGAAATAAAATTGTCGCTCTGACGGAGCAAGCAAAAGCCTTGGGTGAAGAGATGGAGCAACGAATTTTAGCCAATGAAAAAATGCTTCTTGCTTCGCTCTCGGATGCTGACATCAAAAAATTAAAGCAAATGCTTTTGATAATATATAACAACTTAGAATAGGCAAGCCGATGAATGTCGGCTTTTCCTTAAACGCAATATGTAGCATGCTACATAAGGAGGTTCATCTATGATTAAAACATTAACGCACAGCCTTCGTGGATACAAAAAAGGCTCTGTACTTACAATTCTGCTTTCCATTTTAGAAGTAGCATTTGAAATTACCATACCGCTTTGTATGGCAAAGGTCATTGACGAAGGAATTGACCTTGGGAATATGAACGGCGTTTGGAAATACGGCATGATCTTACTTGTCTTTGCCCTGTTTCAGCTTATAACAGGTGTTTTGTCAGCACACATTGCCGCCCGCACTTCTGTAGGATTTTGTGCTAACTTGCGGCAGGATATGTACGACAATGTGCAGACCTTTGCTTTTTCAAACATTGACAAGTTTTCAACGGCTTCAATTGTGACCCGTTTGACGACCGATGTTACAAACATTCAAAACGCTTATCAGATGCTTATCCGTATGGCGATCAGAGGTCCTGTTATGCTTATTTTTTCTATGATCGTTTCATTCAAAATCAACAGCACGGTCGCTCTGATTTTCCTCGCGGTGATCCCCGTTATGGCGTTTTTGTTATATTTGATTATCCGTAAGGTAAACCCAATTTTCAATCATGTTTTTCAAACCTATGATACGCTTAACAATGTGGTGCAGGAAAATGTGCGTGGCATTCGTGTAGTGAAGTCCTTTAACCGTGAGGATCATGAAATCGGTAAGTTCAAGTCTATTTCCGAAAAGATATACCTATATTTTTCCCAAGGCGAAAAGCTGATCGCTTTCAACTCGCCGATCATGCAGTTTTTTATGTATGCTTGTATGATCTTGATTTCATGGATAGGTGCGAAAGCTATTGTGACAAGCGGAAATAATTCAGCACTTGGAATGACAACAGGTGATTTAACAGCCTTGCTTTCCTATGCAACGCAGATTTTAACAAGCCTTATGATGCTTTCTATGGTATTCGTTATGATTACAATGTCTCTTGCGTCGGCTCGCCGTATTGCAGAGATTCTGAACGAAAAAACGGATATTCAGAATCCCGATAAACCTGTAATGACTGTAAAAGACGGTTCAATTTCTTTTAAAAATGTGGATTTTGTGTATGCTTCAAAAGCCGATAAAAAGGTACTTGACCATATCGATCTTAATATATCTTCCGGAGAAACCGTTGGCATTATAGGCGCAACAGGCTCGTCAAAATCCAGCCTTGTGCAGTTGATCCCCCGACTTTACGATGTAACAGGCGGAGTGCTGATATTGGGTGGTGTCGATGTCAGAGATTACGATCTTGATATGCTGCGAAACTCTGTTGCTGTGGTTCTTCAAAAAAATGAGCTGTTTTCGGGTACAATTAAAGAGAATTTGCGTTGGGGCAATGAGAATGCTACTGACGAAGAAATAAAGCACGCCTGTCATCTTGCCTGTGCAGATGAATTTGTTGAGGCTATGCCCGAACAATATGATACTTACATTGAACAGGGCGGCAGCAATGTATCGGGCGGTCAAAAGCAGCGGCTTTGCATTGCCCGTGCACTCTTAAAAAAGCCTAAGGTCTTGATATTGGACGATTCCACCAGTGCTGTGGATACCAAAACCGACGCTGCGATACAAAAAGCTTTTGCGGAATATATTCCCGATACCACAAAAATTATTATTGCACAGCGTGTAAGCTCGGTAAAGAACGCAGATAAAATTGTTGTTCTAAATGACGGAAAAATCGACACTGTAGGCACTCATGAGGAGCTTTTGAAAAAGTGTAATATTTATCGGGAAGTATATCAGTCGCAGATGAAAGGAGATGGAGAAAATGAATAAAAAGCAAAAAGCATTTGCGAATATGCCCGCAAAGTCTGAAATGTCGAAAATGCAGTTTGACAAGACAGCGCTTAGGAGGTTGTTCTCCTATATGAAAGAATATAAAGGTCAACTGGTTTTTGTTGTCATCTGTATTTTATTAAGTGCTGTTGCTTCCGCAGCCTCGTTCGTGTTTTTGCAAACCCTGATTGACGATTACATTGTTCCGCTGCTTAGAACAAACAATCCTGTTTTCACAGGTTTGCTTAAAGCACTCGCTACAATCGGCATCATATATATCATTGGAGTGCTTTCCAGTTTTCTTTACAGCCGTGCAATGGTTACGATTGCACAGGGAACGCTGAAAAAAATCCGAGATGATATGTTTGAAAAAATGCAACGACTTCCTATTCGTGTCTTTGATACCCGCACTCACGGCGATATTATGAGCCTTTACACCAATGATACGGATACACTTCGCCAAATGATTGCACAGTCTTTGGCACAACTCATTTCCTCAGTATTTACTATTGTGGCGGTGCTTATTTGTATGCTCTATACCAGCATTTGGCTGACGATTGTAGCCCTGCTTGTTATGCTTCTCATTCTGCAAATTGTAAAAGTAATTGCAGGAAAAGTAGGCACATTTTTTATGCTCCAGCAAAAGACCCTTGCCGATGTAAACGGTTATGTGGAAGAAACAGTAAACGGTCAAAAGGTGATAAAAGTGTTTTGCCACGAAGAAACGGCAAAGGAAGAACTCAGGCAGAAAAACAGGGCTTGGGCGGAAAGCGCCGCTAATGCAAACGGCTACGCAAATTCCATGATGCCGATGATGAACGCCCTCGGCTATGTGCAGTATGTTATTATTGCAGTTCTCGGCGGATTTATGGCAATTCACGGAGTAACAAATCTCGGTCTTACGGGAACAGGAACGTTGACCCTTGGCATGATCGCCTCTTTTCTTACGCTGTCAAGAAGTTTGACAAACCCTGTGTCGCAGATCTCCAATCAGTTTAATTCGATTGTTACCGCTTTAGCAGGTGCTTCACGTATTTTCGCTTTTATGGACGAAGAACCCGAAACAGATAACGGATATGTAACGCTTGTCAACGCTAAAGAGGAAAACGGAGTTTTAACCGAAACAGCAGAGCGTACAGGACTTTGGGCTTGGAAGCACCCGCACGGTGACGGAACGGTCACCTATACAAAGCTTGAGGGCAGGGTTGTTCTTGACAGAGTTGATTTTGGTTATGTTCCCGAAAAACAAGTGCTGTATGATATTTCGCTTTATGCCGAACCTGGACAGAAAATTGCCTTTGTCGGTGCGACAGGTGCAGGCAAGACTACCATTACAAATCTTATCAACCGTTTTTATGACATTGCAGACGGCAAGATACGATATGACGGAATCAACATCAATAAAATCAAAAAGGCAGACCTGCGTCGTTCCCTCGGTGTTGTATTGCAGGAGGTCAACCTTTTCACAGGTACGGTTATGGAAAATCTGCGTTACGGCAATCCTGATGCTACCGATGAAGACTGTATTGCTGCCGCAAAGCTCGCTAACACCGATGGATTTATCCGTATGCTCCCTGGGGGCTACAACACTGTCTTAAAGGGCGACGGCAGCGGACTTTCGCAGGGACAACGACAGCTTATTTCCATTGCCCGTGCTGCAGTTTCCGATCCGCCTGTTATGATTTTAGACGAAGCAACCTCCTCTATTGATACCCGTACAGAAGCTTTAGTACAGGACGGTATGGATAAGCTGATGAAAGGCAGGACGGTCTTTGTTATTGCTCACAGATTGTCTACTGTGCAAAATTCAGATGTAATCATGGTGCTTGACCACGGTCATATCATTGAGCACGGCAACCACGAAAAGCTGATTGCCGAAAAAGGCACTTACTATCAGCTTTACACAGGTGCATTTGAATTGGAATAGTTAATGTGACCGAATGCTAGAAGTATAGAGCCGATAATTCGTGATATACATACGGATCATTGGCTCTTTCTTTGTATCAGATATCTGCATTTTGTATAAACTCTGCTCTTATGAATGTGTTGAATATGTACACTCCCCCAAATATGAACTTTTCGAAAAAATCTTAGAAAATGCTTGACAATCAAAAAAATGTGTGGTATAATAATATTAATAAATATGCGGATATGGCGGAATAGGCAGACGCGCTAGCTTCAGGCTACGTTACGACAGTGAATTTATTTGCTTGGCGGATTTTGAGTGATGTGAATGTGTGTTGTGCGGTCGGCAACCGTCTCGGTTTTGGATTTGAGTCGAGTAAGAAAATTCAGATTTTAATATATGCGGATATGGCGGAATAGGCAGACGCGCTGGCTTCAGGCAGCGTAACGACAGTGAATTTATTTGCTTGGCTGATTTCCGGTTTATCATAAATGTGGATAAGTGTGATTAGCACCCACCTCGGCTTTTGGATTTGAGCCGAGTAAAAGTTTCAAATTCTTATATGCGGATATGGCGGAATAGGCAGACGCGCTGGCTTCAGGTGCCAGTCGGGGAAACTCGGTGCAGGTTCAACTCCTGTTATCCGCACCATGAAAAGCTCCATTATTGGAGCTTTTCTGTTATATTGATAAATTGGTGATGTCGTGCCCCACTTTTCTTAGTTATCTTCTCTCATACATCAGAACTTTGTTTCAAATATTTACATTATTATGTGGATATAATTATATATACTGTAAACTAAAAAGGAGATAAATATATGAAAATAAATGAACTTAGCGCCTGCAATTTTATGGGGTTTTCAAGTTATGATATCTCCAAAGAATTGGATAACGCTCTCAAAAATGGTGAAAATAAAAAGATTTATAACTGTTTACACCTTAACTTTTCAGATGGTATTAATGTGTTCATCGGTGAAAATTCAACTGGCAAAACAACTCTGCTTAAAATGATTTATGCTTCTACTCAATGGAGCATTGAAAATGCAGATGTCAATAAAACAAGAAAATTACCCAACTTCTTTTCTTTGGATTCAGATGTTAACGAAAAATTAAAATTTCACGGCCGTGATAATTGTTATTGTTATTTTAAAGTAAAAAGCGGAGAAAATGAATTTCAATGGTCGCTGTCGCACCAAGGCTTTGTTAATTTGGACAAGTGGTTGGGATTGGGTATCGATTCCGTTTTTATTCCAACTACTGAAATGCTTTCGCATTCAAAAGGATTTCTTGCTTTGAACAGTAAGTACCAGCTACCCTTTGATGGAACGCAGCTTGACATTATCGTTAATGCACAGCTTCCGGAGTTACGGACGCTTTCTGATGAATCGATACAGCTTTTGAGATCCATCGAAAAAATTATTGGCGGCAAGGTGGTTTACGAAAACGATAAATTCTATGTAGCAAAGACCAACGGTCATAAGCTCGCCTATGAATTTGAGTCTGATGGCTTCAGAAAACTGGGACTTTTGTATAGGCTAATTCTGAATGGTTCCATTCACAAAGATTGTATTCTGCTTTGGGATGAGCCTGAGTCAAATATTAATCCTGAGCTTTTTCCTTTTTTGGTAGAAATTTTATATGCTCTTGAAAGAATGGGAGTTCAGCTTTTTGTTTCAACGCACAATTATGTTTTTGCAAAATACTTTGATGTAAAGAAGAAAAATGAAAGCAGGTTGAGATTCTTCTCACTATATAAAAAGGGTAATGAAATCCACAGCGAACAGGCTGAAAAGTTTTCAAAACTAAAAAATAATCCCATTATGACTGCTTTTGAAAAACTTCTTGACGAGGTTTACAGTCAGGAAACGGGGAAATAACATGGCTTTGTATCCTGAAGAAAATGGTTATTATGCTTTAAGCATAGACAATAATGATAATATTATTTGTGACTTACACGAAACTTTTCATAAAAATGGGGTTTCAATATTATGTGATGCAGATTTTGTTATAAAAAGTGATGATTCTCAAATAATTATTTTGGAATATAAAAATGGTACTGTTGGTCGTGCAGCTGAATATACTTCATTTAAGCCGTCTGATGATAAGTATATACAAAAAGTTGCACGCAAATTTTACGATACTATGATGTATTTAAATCATATGGGATATTTTAATCCTATGAAATATGTATATGTACTTGAGTTCCCCGATGACGATCCTGTAACAAGAAAATTTGTAAGAGATCAAATTATCACATTACTTCCTTTTAAATTACAGCAAGACAGTAGAATAAAACATCAATTGATTGACTCTTTTGAGGTGCTTTCAATTTCTGAATGGAATGAGAAATATCCCATGTATGAGTTGGTTGCTTTAAATAATGGTTAAGCTAAAATCGCACAAATATCGTATGATTTTTAATCTTTATTTGTGCGATTTATTTTTTATAAAAGGAGCATTCAAAATGGTGGAACTCCACGCATGGATTACGATCCGCGGATCATATGAAAGCTGCGATAATTCCGAAGATCACATTGATGAGATCGTAAGCAAAATACGTGAAAAAGCTGTCGGAACAATAGCTGAAATAAAAGCTGTAAACGGCGAATATTTTCTTGTCGCTGATACTTCTTCAAACCATCTCTCGTCAGAGTATGATGAGTTTTTCGGACTTGTAAAATACATATGTCAAGCTGCAAAGGGAAGTTATGGTTTGGTTTATCTGCATAATAATGAGGATAAAAACGGTTACGATAACGAGTTTTGCGTTTATGTTATCAAGCGTGGAAAAATTGAGCTTTGTAAGGACAGATTTCTTTCTCCTTTTGTGAGTAAGGTTGAGGATAAAGCGGAAGAGATCAATGTTTCAATGAATACAAGTAATAAATCTGTCAGCCGCCGCAGTTCTCCACAAGAGAAAATCGATCTTTTTCGCTCACTGTTCAAAGGCAGGGAGGACGTTTATGCTTTGCGATGGTATAATACTAAAACGGGCAAAAGCGGTTATTCTCCCGTTTGCCAAAATAAATGGCGGCCGGGTGTATGCAATATGCCAAAAACCAAATGCGCCGACTGCAAATACCGAAGCTTTGCGACACTTGCTGATAAAGCGTTGTATGATCATTTAAGCGGTAAGGACGAATTTTGCCGTGATGTGATCGGCATTTATCCTCTTTTGCCTGATGAAACCACACATTTTCTCGCGATAGACTTTGATGAAAACGATTGGCAGAAAGATATTTCAGCAGTTTGCAAGGTTTGCGAGGAATATAGGATATCTGCTGCGGTTGAGCGTTCTCGTTCAGGGAACGGTGCGCATCTATGGATATTTTTCAGCGAACCCATTTCCGCAATGAAAGCTCGAAAACTTGGCAGCGGTTTGTTGACTATGGCAATGAAAAAACGCCATGAAATCAAGTTTGATTCTTATGATAGAATGTTTCCAAATCAAGATACAATGCCGTCCGGAGGATTTGGAAATCTTATTGCCCTGCCATTGCAAAAGCAAGCATTAAAGTATGGAAATTCCGCATTTGTTGATGAAAATTACATACCGTACCCCGATCAGTGGGATTATTTATCTTCAATTACAAAGCTTGATGAAAATGAAGTTGACGAGCTGCTGGCAAAGTTATGCGTAAAGACTGATTTGGGTGAGCTTTACATTGAAGACGAAAAATCAAAAATATGGGAGAGAAGCATTCAAATTGAAGAGATTGGGAACTTTCCGAAAGAAATTAATGTTATTTGTTCAAATATGCTTTACATTTTTAAAAATAGTATTTCTCAAGCCGGATTGAATAAAATCAAGCGATTGGCGGCATTTAAAAATCCTGATTTCTATAAAGCACAGGCTATGAGGATGCCGACCTACGGAAAGCCCAGAGTTATTTCTTTAGCGCAAGAAGATGATAATTATATAATGTTGCCACGCGGTTGCTTTGATGATTTTTTGCAGCTTGCGGAAAATCAAGGCTGTTCTATACAAGTTAGTGATAAAACTGTTTTGGGACGGCAAATTGATGTCAAATTTAATGGAGAACTTTGTCCGGAACAGCAGGAGGCAACAAATGCCCTGACCGAATATGATAATGGAGTTCTTGCTGCAACTACGGCATTTGGAAAGACGGTAACTGCGGCAGCAATTATCGCTGAACGCAAGGTAAACACGTTGATTTTAGTTCATACTCAGGCGTTGTTGGAACAATGGAAACGCTCGTTATCGGAATTTCTGATAATAAATGAGATCATACCCGAACAGCCAAAAAAACGCGGCAGAAAAAAGCAACAGTCGGTTATCGGACAGCTTGGAGGAAGTAAAAACACACTTTGCGGAATTATCGACATTGCAGTAATGCAGTCGCTTTACAATGACGGCGAGGTCAATCGAGTTGTGGAGAATTACGGAATGGTGATAGTAGATGAATGTCATCATGTTTCGGCGGTGAGCTTTGAAGCGGTTTTGAAAGAAGTCAGAGCAAAATATGTTTACGGGTTGACAGCAACCCCCAAGCGTGCCGATGGTCACGAACCGATAATTTTTATGCAATGTGGAAAAGTGCGTTACCGTGCCGATGCAAAAGACTATGCAGAAAAGCACGGCTTCGGACATATCCTTGTGCCAAGATTCACTAAATATCGACCGGATATTTCCGATGAAAAGCCAACTATTACCGACCTCTATAAGGCTTTGAGTGAAAGCGAATACCGCAACCGTCTTATAGCTGACGATGTGATAAGCACTGTGAATTCGGGCAGAAATCCAATTATTATTTCTGAACGCACAAGCCATCTTGAAACTCTTTATGAAATGCTGAAAAATTTTGCCGATCATGTAATAATACTCAGTGGAAAGGGTACTGCAAAAGCCAAAAAAGATTTGCTGGAGCAAATCAAGTCAATCCCCAAAAATGAGAGTATGATATTACTTGCTACGGGAAAATACGTTGGCGAGGGCTTTGACGAACCACGTTTAGATACGCTTTTTTTGACACTGCCGATTTCATGGAGCGGTACTCTTTCTCAGTATGCCGGCAGACTTCATCGTAAGTACGAAGGCAAGACCAGAGTTATGATTTACGACTATATCGACATTCACGTTCCTATGCTTGAAAATATGTACAAGAAACGTTTGAGAGGTTATGCGAGTCTTGGGTACACGCTTGATGAAGAAATATCTGGTGAATTCAAAACAATCTATACAAATGACTTTGAACAAGATCTATTTTCAGACATTTCAAATGCTAAAAAGTCGATAGTACTGGTGGGTTCGTACATTTCTTCACGGCAACTTAACAAGATAATTAATTCCGCTGAAAATGCAAAGCTAAACAATGTGCTTTTTAAAGCGATTACAAAGAAATCGGACAGCATTTATAGTAGAAAAATGCAGAGTGTTTTTAATTCCCACGAAATTGAATTTGCAGTAAAAAATCGTCTTAATCACAGCTTGGTGATTATTGACGGAAAAACCGTTTGGTATAGCAGCGGGGAATTGTTTGGATATGGTGCAGACGAATGCGTTTTGAGGATATGTGATGAGACATTGGCGATGGAGTTGATGAGTGCATTAGTTTGAAAATGTTCATATTTAGACTGGTGGTTTTTGTTTGTAAAAATCATTACCCTCAGGTGCCAGTCGGGGCAACTCGGTGCAGGTTCAAGTCCTGTTATCCGCACCAACATCACAAAAAGGCTATAAGCAATTGAAACTTATAGCCTTTTTGTTATATGAAGAATAGAAAACGATACAGCCATATATGGCAGAATGGAGCTTATTATGAGCAGGCAAACAGAAAAAATATTTAATGATTTTAATCAATTCGTGCGGGGAAATGACATTGAAATAGAAAACAAAGATAAACTGAACAAAATTCTTGACGAATTTATGGCAGATTATCAGTATGATGGAAATGACACGGGCTCGGCAGATTATTATTTAGAACTTGCCGAATCAGCGAATACCAAAAAGTCGGCTTTAATGTATGCAAAAAAAGCTGTTGAACTGGAGCCTGATAATCTTGACGCTATGGCAATGGTGATCGAGTTAAGCTGTACTTCAAGCGAAAAGCTGTCTGAAAAATATAAAAATCTGATTGCCGAAGCAGAAGAAAAATTAAAAGAGCAAGGGTATTTTGAAGAGGAAAACATAGGGGATTTCTGGCTTATCTTTGAAACGCGCCCATATATGCGTCTGCTGGGAAAATATGCTTATCACTTTGTTCAATGCGGGCAGATGCGGCTCGCAATTGCGGAATATGAAAAAATGCTGAAGCTGTGTACTAATGATAATTTGGGCGCAAGGTACGCCCTTATGCACCTTTATACTTTCTTAGAAGATGAACAGTCGGCGCTTGAGCTTAATGAAAAGTATCCTAAAGAAGGCACACAATTTTTACTGCCGCTATCCATATTATATTATAAACTAGGCGATTTCCGTAAAGCAAATCATTATCTGAAAGAATTAGCTGATGTAAATAAAGATACATATGAATTTTTTAATAGTTTGATTGACGGTTCCTTGATGGAATCGGTCATGGACATGGACCTTTATGGATACAGACCGTTTTCTATTGAGGAATTTATAGTGGAATTTGAAGAAAACTATTTTCTGTTTACCGGAATGACTGAATATTTTGTATGGGCAAAGAAGAAAATTAATTCAAAAAGAAAGAAAAAATAGACTTGCTGATATTGGCTGCCAATTAATATTTTCATATACATAACGAAAAACGCCCCAGGAATTAGGTCGGTACTAATATAGAAGTTTTTCAACACATATTATGTAAAGACCTATACAGCGGGCTATAACAAAGAAAGACAGATACTTCCCTTCCACGAGAGGTATCTGTCTTTTGTTATGCATTAGATGCTTTTACTTGTATTTGAAGTCCTGTTCAATCCTCTTATGAGCTTTACGAGGGTTTTCTCTTAGCTCTATGAGCAATATGAACGCTCCGTCACCATTGAGGTATTCGGACAACACTGAGAGTTTCTTGGCATTATACCCTTCAACCGTAACAGCATCCTGTATCTTATAGGTTCTATCTGAAATCCATTGCTCAAACTCGGCAGCTATATCGCTATGACGGCTGAAAGCTGCAATCTTCTGATCTATGATAGGCTTCGGCAAATGATTTTTTTCATAGAACTGCCTTATAATATCATTCATACTTCATAGCCTCCGTAAAAAGGTTTGCAAATGCCCTTGCATCTACTTCAACATACTGATCCTGATAATCTGTGAAGAATAGCCATCCGCCATTAGGCAATGGCACGGGAGAGATATAGTTGTCAAGGTTTACCCTATATAGCGAATCTTCCCGTGTTTCAAGCAATTCGGCTCGGTATTCCTGATATGCATGACGCATTTCATGTGCAATCGTATTCACTAGCTCGATAGGATCATTGAAGTATCGCTTGTTCAGGTTTATAGTGTTATTTGATAGATCGTAGTAGCCGTAAGCATCATTTGAATCATCAAATACGATGGTTCCGGGAGTATCTTCAAGCTCTAAACCTTCGCTTAATGCTCTGACAAAATCAGCAATAGCATCGAATTGCTCGGTATCGTCCATGGCATCCCATGTCTCAGGGATAAACTGTTCGAGAATAGTTGCAAACCGATCATCAATATCAAATGCAATATCCAGCTCATTCTCTGAACGGTTGAACACCTCAGACAGCAGAGTATCATATTCATCAAAGCTCACCTCATCGTGAGCCTTTTGAAATTCGGTTTTCCAAAATGCATCAGCTTCCTGATCAGTCATTCTGTCGTATGGCTTAATAACAGTATGCTTTTCGATACTCTCAGCATTTGACTCTTTTTCGGCAATATCAGAAAATCTAATCATAGCCTTTCCCTACCTCAGCATAAATACTTCTTTCTCCAATTCTTTTTGAACTGATATGTTCCCTCCGATAGATCGGTATAGTCGAAATCTGTGTGCATCTGCCCTGTTTTGGTCACGGTCATTGTCATATTGGTCCAGAGTTTTTCATTCTCCATACTCCGTTCCTTTGAGATAAATTTATCAATATTAGAAAATGACATTGCAAGCTCTTTTTCTGAAATATCTGGAATATCATAGCACTTGATATACTTACCGCCTGTCTGAATATAAAAAGCAAAAGTATAAGAAGCATTGCCATATTCCAGGTAAACGATCAGTTTATCCCAATCCAAGGTAAGATATTTGCTCAATTCATCGAAGATAGCCTGATATATCTTTTCGTTTATCATGTTTTTGCCTCGCTTTCATTTTTGAATACAACAACATCTTTATCTCCGTCGATGCTGTATGTAACACGGAACTCAGAAGGTCTTGTGGAATTGCCCTCATATACTGGCTCAACCTTCAACCTGACATCTGCACCGTCCTTGACAGCATCAGCAAGCGTGTTTTCCAACTTAACAAAATCGCCTTGATTCAGCTTTGCGTCCATTGGCACAAGATTTTCTAACTTGTCGCTGCCATCAAACTGATGACCAATCAGATGTCCTCTGTCATCGGTCGTTTTGTATTCCTGACCGTCAATCTTGCGAACATCTTCCATTTCACGTTCATAGCTTGGATCTCTCATTCTGAGCTGCCCTTCTGCCGATACAACTCGTCCCTGATCATCGGTTTCATACTGATAACCTCTGATCTCAAACTGTGTATTCGGCAGCAGGGAGTCACCTTCACGGTATTTTGTGCCGTTATCATCATAATACTCTTTCGCTCCTGTGGTTTCAACAGATGCAGTATCATCAGCTTTTGCCTGTTCTGACTGATCATGAAATTCACTTTTCCAGAACTCAGCTACTTCATGTGAGGTCATTTCATTTTCAGGCTTTATGTTCTTGAAGTTTTCAGCAGAGGGGTTTATGACTTCTTTCACTTCATTATTGCTGATCTCGCTGTTCAAAATACACCGCCTCCGTTCTTGTAGACCTCTGTAAAGGTATGATAGATATTCCTGTATGAAGGATCACGGATCGTCTTTTCATGCAGTATCAGCGCCATAGTCAGGTCGATTTGCTTCTTGGAGAAGTTGGAGATAGACGGTTTCAGCTCCGTGATAACAGCATCTACCCACTCATGAATATCATCGTACTTGGTGGCTGATTGTATAGCGTCCTCTGCCTTCAGAAAATCATAGATAAGACACTGCAGCTCTGAAAAGCCCTTCTCTCTTTCAGTCGCAAGATAGTCAAGAAAATCCACCTTTACAATCGAATCGAGTGTAGAACGCAGTATCAGGCTTTTCAGCTCTCTGAGGTCTTGCTTATCGCCTCTTTGGAACAGCTCATTATCCATAATACACTTTAACAGAGAGTCTGACAGCTCATCATTCTTTTTGATTAGAGCCGAATTGTCGCTCGTATCAAAAGTATATGGTTTTTCAGAAGTTTTGTAATACTTGACCTTACACAACACAGGCTGTATCCATTCATTCTGATAAACTGCAGCAACACCGCAAGGTAGCTTTGAAAGCTCGTCTATCTGATCGTCATTCAGATTTGCCGCCTTGCCGACAAGTTCTCGATCTCCACGGTCGGGCAGACGCATAATGATTTTGGTATTCGTATTGCGGATAACAGACATATCCATAAGCCCTGGAGATTGATCTGCAATAATGAAGCCCTCGCCGTAGGTACGCATTTCTGCAATCGCATTGGAAATCATTTCAACGCTTTTGCCCATAATATTAGAACTTTCACTTGGTTGTTCAATAGAGGTTCTTCTGAGGATATTATGTGCTTCTTCAAGGACTGTAATATGCCTGAGAGCGCTGTTCATATCAGAGCCTCCGCTCATTCGGTATTCCTGCAATTTAAGTACAAGCATACCCATAATAAGCGATTTAGTTTCAGATGCACCGACTCTGCTTAGGTCGATTATCACATTGCTGTCAAACAGCTCCTGTCCCGATAGTTCGTCTGACGAGAAGATAAGTCCGTTGATGCCGGTGGTCAGGGATTGCAGTCTTGTGAGGAGCGAACCTTTATATGCGCCCTTGTTCTCTTTATCGTATTCGCTGGTATCGATGATCTCTTTGATATTTCGGGCAACATCAGCGAAAGACGGATACATATTATCATCATATTTATTGACAGACGACATCAGATCCCAGCCGCAATCGAGGTATGACCTCTCAACTGCACTTTTTAAAACCGCAGGCATCGCCGCATACATGGGCCAGCAAACATTGAATATCTCCACAAGACGATCTATATGCTCCAGCACATGAACATCGTCGGGGAATGAAAACGGGTTTATCCGCAGAAATGTTGTTTTCCTCGGATTTGTTCCGTATACAGAAATATTATCATAATCACTAAACACATCTTTATATTCGCCCTTTGCAGGCTCGATGACAAGAAAATGAATATCTTTCTCCATTGATTCACTCAGAATTTGATATACGGTATTACTCTTACCGGAGCCTGTACTGCCTGTTATAAAGGTGTGATATGCAAGGGAGTTTGCGGATAATTCTACTGGGAGCTTTTCCTCGTGATGCATATGGAATATCTTACCTAAACTAATGCTCCGTTCGTCGGGTACAATGGTATCAAATGTAGCTATGCTTCGCCCAAAGTCAGCACATTGTATAACCGGCAGTCCTGCCACTGACTTTTGTGGGAAATTAAGTGAGTAGGCAAGTTCTTTTCCTGAAAGACTTGTTGTAGCAGTTACAGCAGTAGGATATACCTGATAATCTTTGCCTTCCTCCGTATCTACGATCATAGGGTTGAGTCCGAAAACAGGGTGACGGAGTTCTCTAAGATAGTTGCATATCGTTTTAGCATATACATCTGAGCTTTCCTGATCACCACGCCAGAGGTTTACTGCTGAGCTTGACATATATGATGTTTCTCCCTGCGTTAAGGATAGATATGTATGAGCGACATTATTTGCAACATTTCTGTCCTCTGAAAGAACATATGCGGCAAAATCCCACATCCCCAATGCTGTGCTTTGCTCTAAGCGTTTCATCTGTTCCTCAAGAAGTTCCAATGCGTGCTGGATATTATAGTTTTCAAAAGACTGCACAATACCCTCATTCTTGCCAATAGATGCACTTACATTTGAAGAGCGTGCAAAATTCATGCCAAAATTCACGCCAAAATTTGTACTACTGAATACGCCTGCTGTCTTTGATAATGTATCTGTTACTGTTTTTCCCAAGGTTTTAGCAACAGCGTGTCCTACCTGACTTGAAGTTGTTTTTGCAACTGTATTGGCAAGTGTTTTAGCTGTTGATTTTGTGAGTGTATCAGCAGCACCTTTCATCAATGTCTGAGCAGTAGTCTGTGTCGCTGTATCGGCAGTACCGTTCATCAGAGTTTTAGCAGTTCCTTTTGCAAGGGTATCAGCGGTGCCTGTACCCGAAGATGATCCCCAGCTGGCACCACCGCCTCCAAGACTTCCTCCGCTTCCCAATATAGAGATAGAAGGTGAAATATTGACATTGCCGCCTTGGTTTGTTGATTCGTTTGTATTATCTGTATGCGAAGTGTTTTCTGATGTCATATCAGAAGTTGATTGATTATCTGTATGAGATGTAGAATCTGATGTCATATCTGACGTTGATTGATTATCTGTATGTGCATTAGCTTCAGAAGTAGTATTGGAAGTTGTATCACTTGTAGTATCTGCTGTACCATTGCTTGTTGAATCGGTATTGGTCTGACTTTCATTGTTTGCAACGGCGTTAGAATTTGTTTCAGAAGAATTCTGACCATTCTGAATGCCTGCGCTTGCTCCGACATTAACTCCAACTGTAGCAGACGAGCCTTGTGTATTCAGCTCCGTAACGGTAAAATTCGTCTGCCAGGATGAATACGGCTTCAGTCCTGAATATATTTGCGAAAGTCTGAGTTTTCTTTGCTCTATATCGTTAATAGGAGATGCAAGCAAGATAAGGGTATATTCTTCTTTTGGTTTGCCCGGAACAATACCGTCTAACAACTTTTCTATCGTTTGACTGACAAACTTTTCGGATTTTTCGGTTGGAATATTAGAAGCAGACGCAACCGAATAGGGCGTTTCATTCTTTAAGAATGGCGGAATGCCTTTCCCACTATCTGCTCCAAATTCTGTACCGGGAAAATTACCTTTAACAGCCTCCTGTAAACGTTTCAGAAAAGTATCTGCATCGCTGTTGTTATTGGCATTCTTTGTGTTAGTTACGGCAAGGTACACCTGAGTTAATTGCGTAGTACGATGAAAAATCAGAGCAATATTGCAGGTTTCATCAGAGAGTACGGCATAAACATTCACAAGCTTTTCAAGGCTGTTTTCTTTTTTATCAGTTACCCATTTGGTGATATTGAAATATCTAACATTGTAATCACTGTCAAAATCATCTTTCGCAAGAGGTGAGTAAAGCGTGGAGAGCTGCGGAAGATAGGCGTTAAAAACCTCAATGCTGTTCGCAGCAAGGAGCTTTTCTGTTGTAGCCTGTGCGGTAACATCATTAGGATCAGGCATTTCAAGTAGATAGTTATCTCTCTTTTCAGCAACATCACTTAACTGCTTCGGGCTGAGTGCTGCCGCTTTCGCAATCCCATCGCCAAGTTTACCGTTAGCTCTGGAAACAATCTGCATTAAACCCATACTATACCTCCAATCTTAGGGAAAATCAGTTCCAACCCATAAGATGCTCGATTTCCAACTGATACCCCAATAAACGTTCTTTTCTGTTCTTTAGATTTGAAATCTGCTGTGCCTGAGCATCTATCTGCTCTTGAAGTTTTCTTAATTCGGGATTGAGCTTTATAATGTTCTTTTTCAGTTCCTGGAACAAGCTCTGCTCCCACTTTGTAAAACTTCCTTCGTGGCTAGTTCTAAGAATATTTAGCATTTCAATGAGATAATCATGCATTAAAGTATTGTATTTTGTTTTCAGCTTGCCGAGATTAAGTGAGTTTGTTTCAACAACTATAAATATATGGCGCTTGAACTCATCGAATTTGAAAACCATATCAGCAGTTTTATCGAATTCAAGAGCTTCATAGCTTGCAATGATTTCTTCCAACTCCTTTTTCTTTTCCTCGGAGATGCCCTCTGAGTTGGTAACTGCATCTATCATTTTAGCTCGGAAGTCCTCGGAAGCGTTGCTCCAATACTTTTCTGACGCTGATTCAAGATCAGCTTGATGCTGCTTCATCTCAGAATCAAATCTTTGCTTTACTTCATCAAAAAGGATCTCAGACACTTCTGCTTCGATCAGCTTTTCAAGATCACGCAGTTTACGCTTTTTATCTATAGTATCCTGAGTCGAATGCAAAGTATCGGTGGCGAATTTAGCTGTGCGCTGTGCCGTTTTCTTCACAGTTGACCAAACGTCTCCCACAATACCCTTCTTTTCCAGAGCCGTATCCGTTTCTCTTTCCTCGGTTACAGAGTTACTCTCTGCATTTGCTCCCTGATTATCATTTTTGAAAAAACGGGCATTTTCTTTATGAGCAAAATAATCATGTTTTTCTTTAATATCAGCTTCTATCTTAGACTGACGCTTTTCAAGTTCTTCACATTTTATAGCATCTTCAGCTAAATCAGCTGTGTTTTGCATATAAGGTGTAGGATAATTATCTGAAAAGTCATTACATAATTCTTCTGCTCTTTTTTCAAGCGCTTCTACACACGCACTTTCCTCATCTTCTAATTTTTCATTTAGGGTTTTCTTTGCAGCTTCAAAGCCTTTCTGATTCTCATCAATACGGTATGATGTTTCTGCGATAATCTCATCAAGGAAATGTTTTGATTGAGTACACTTATTATAAGGAGAGTATATTTCTGCAAAAATGCGAATTTCCTGCTCGATCCAGAATAAACCGCTGTTAGCAAACGCTCTGTTTGACTCTCTTTCAGAACGTTCAACACACCTCCTTTTTATTTGTTCGGGAACTATATCATAGCGATATAGTGATTTAGGATGCTTTGCGTCAGGGTTGGTATAGGATTCGATTTCTTTGTCAAATACATCCTGATAATCCTCATCAATAAATTCTTCTCCCTGTTTTGCACCTAAACCTACAATAGAAGATACATAGAAAACACGATGAGAATGAAGCGTCTGACATACAGTTTGTCCAATTTTGTTTTCAACATCTTCCTCTTGGAATCCCTCTCTTGGCAGCTTGGCACAATCTGCTCGGTTTGCTATTACCATAGTAAAGCGATTGTCAAAGCACTCCATAGCGATCAGCTTTTCACACAGATCTCTGCCCTCAACCTTGTCAAGAGATTTGTTATCTGTTATAAACATTATTAAGCCATTAGAGAGGGAACGCATTTGCCTTTCAAGTGTTTCTGAATGATCAATATTAGTTGCAGAGCCTTCACCGGGAGTATCAAAAATAACATATCGGCATTGAGATTGCGAAAGAACGCCCTCTTTGCTGAATGGCAGAGTAATTTTTATTAGAGAATCAATATCTTTCTCAGCATTGTCACGCTTACGTTTCTTTTTATGATCCTCAATAATGGCAAGTAAAGTATGTATCCTGATATGAACAGGCTTAGAAGCAATAGCATCAAGTTTTTGCTGTATCAGAGATACAAAGTCATCTTCGCATTTTCCTGCACCTGATACCGTACAGCCATTTCCTCTATTGTATTCGTCCATAGAAAACTTAATAGGCAAACCTCGATATTCAAACTCTACATAACCTGTTTCAGCATTCTGGGAGCGTGTTATCTGATAAACGCAATCAGTAACAGGATCGTCACCACTGGGAAGTATTTCCTTGCCTACTAAAGCATTTATGAAAGTAGATTTCCCCGAGCTATAATTGCCTATTACGCAAATAGGGATAACCTGTTTATCTACGGCATCTTCAAACTTTCTTCTGTTAAGAGCGACTTGTTCATTTGAACGAACGCTTTCCTCAATCAAGGGTTGCATATCCTGAAAAATCTCTGATATTTTAGGTAAAATATCCTTAGCGCTATTAAGATAATGCTCCTGTGGCAACAGCACCATCTTATCTTTATAGTATTCATCGGAACATAAATCTTTCAGATCAGAATATTCATCATCTGTTCCTTCAAAGATAATATGAATAGGTTGCCCCTGTTTGGATTTCATAGCGTATATTTCATCAATGATTCTCTTGACATTATAAGGAAAGAAACCATGAATCAGTTCATCACTAACTAAGTCGCTGTTATCAGCTTCTGTTACAGGGATTGCTTCATTTGTATCAGAAGCAATGGTTTCAAATCTTATTTCTCTTTTGTAGGGATCGCTAATAATCTTAAAAAGTATCATATTCCACCTCTGTGCAAAAAATAGTACACTAGTGTAACAAATTACAATTATTCATGATATATTATACCATAAAATTGGTGAAAAAGTCAATTGATTTTGAAGCAGTTATGCAAGATAAAAATGGATTCCGCTTCTTGAAAATTTAATCAGTAACTTTGAACCCAGTGGCGTCAAAGTTATTAATTACCTGAAAAACTTTCACGGTTTTCCCTGTTTCCAAGCGTACTGCACGTCATACTTTGTCGTTATTTTGCTGACTATGTTGCCTGATTTGTTTCACGATGCCAAAAGAAGCTGATAGTAAAAATGTCCATAGCTTATACCTAAAAATGTTGTTACTTGTCTTTGCAATGATATTTCCAAGAGAGCAATCTAATATATCTTGATTATAACATATATCACAAGACTAATCAAGGGAAAACAACATATTTTCTTTGAGTATAGCAGATTTCTTTTGCTGTATCATAGTAGTAAGAGGTGATTTTGCTATGACAGACGATTTTGTAAGGAACAGGATTACTCAGCTCCGTCTGCAAAAGGGCGTATCGGAGTATCAGATGAGCTATGATCTTGGTCATAGCCGTGGATATATCTACAATATTTCTTCGGGTAAGTCCTTGCCGCCGCTGTCGGAACTGTTTGCAATAACGATATATGAACTATCATACAGTTGTAAAAAGAACTGTATGGGAAGGGGAATAATGATGATAACTCGCAATTGTTGTAAGAATTGTTTTACCAATCGTTACTTGCAAGAATTCATAACTAATAATTATGAAAGTATCGGTATTTGTGACTTTTGTGGTTCAACCGACATTGGACTGTATCCTGTACATAAAATGGGCAATTATATCAGAGAGTGTTTAGAAAAAGCATACGAATATATCGACGATGGAACTGGAGCAATGTGGGATGGCGAGGAAAAAAATTATATTGATTATAAAGGAAATCCTTCTGAACCTGTATCTATAAGAGAAATCTTATGTGATGATGAGGCTATCTTTACAGATGCCACAAAGGAGAATGGACTGTTAGAAGAATTATTTGAACATGTCAATTCATATGAGCGTGTAAAAGATGGCGAGTATAGTTTATGGGGAGAGATTGATGAGCCTCAGTTTGTCATTAGAGATGAACTATATGGAACAGAGCTTCTACCTGTGTATCATGACTGGCTGATGTTTAAGCATATTGCAAAGCATTATAATAGATTTTTTGCAATCGGTGGTTATGGAGATTATACAGGTTTTTTAGAAAAGTTCAAAAAAACATTACGGGGATTCACTGAAGATTTACCTGTTGGAACAAAACTGTATAGAACCCGAATACAAACCTCTGAGTTGGTGGACCTGATCAAGATTCAACCATATAAAGATATGGGACCAGCTCCTCCCAAATACGCACAGACTAATAGAATGAGTCCTGCCGGCATTTCATATCTGTATTTAGCTTCTGATATAGATACTACATTTTCAGAATGCAGATTATCCGATTGTACAGCGTTTGTAGCTGAATTTGAATCAAAACAAGACTTGCAAGTGATTGATTTTACAAAAGAAAATTACTATTATGATATTAGTAGTATATTTAGCGACGACTATTGTCATGAAGAGCGTTTCATGACTCGTTTTTTAAAGAGTTTTGTTAAGGAGTTGTCTCAACCAGTCAGTGATAATCAAGATCGTTCCTAAAGGTATTGCTCTGTGACACAGAGGGTATCGCAATTCATGATCTGTAATCACGATAAATCAGCTTGTAGGAATTCTCTATCTGCCTGCCGCTGGGTACATAGCGTTTCTGCACTCTTATGAGATCTTTCGTTGCAAGCTGACTGAGTATGCGGTCGATGTTCCTCACGGACATATTACAGTTCTGGGCAATATCTCTGCGGCTTACCGTCGCACACTTTTCATCATGATCGTAGTCGCTGTAAAGTACAGTCATCACCATGAACTCCTGCGGTGTGATGTCATCATATATTGCCGCCGGGAATGTCGGTTCAATATATCTTCTGTAGAATTTTTTGTTGATAGTTTTCATATACATTTTCCTTTCGTTTTTCATTTTTGTTTTTCTTCTGCCCCACAACAGTACAATTCCTGTCAGAAAGCCTTATTTGACCTAAGGACGTTTTTCCAAGCTTGGTACGCTCCTGCTCCTCCTGCACGATCTTCGCTGTACTTCGCCGCTCGGTATCTCTCCTGCGTGGGATTCAATTTTCAAGATTCTTTTACCTTTCACTCTGTAGCCGATGAAACAAGGCGTTTTATGCGTGTGCAAAAATATTTGTAGAGTTGTACAGTTTTCTGAATTGCATTTTAGCTAACTCGACTACCGTTACGATAATCAACACTCTCTACTACTTACTAGCAACGTTTTTGCGTTTCTACAACTTTTTTTACAAAGGATTTTTAAAATTTCATATACTTGCACAAAATCAGAACTGATTATTTGTAGAGTCTGCTCTCACTTGTATAGGGTAAGAAGCTGAGGTTTTAACAACCCTTTATCTGAAAAAATTCATAAAGTTCGTATGATTGCACAAATTCGGAACTGCTGATTTAGAAAGTTTGCATATTGGTTAGGTGTGCTGTGTTTTAGGACACAGTGTAAAAATGCGATGGTAAACTACCACCTCGTCTCAAAGCAATATTTGGTAAGACATAAAAAGCCACTGTCGGTTTTGGACAGTGGTCTTAAATGAGTGGATTAAGATTTAACGGTATTGTGAAACACGATATCCCTTTTGGGGAAAGAATTTGCTATGTTGAATGATTTGCATTAACTTTTCGACAAGAGGGTTCGGGGTTCGCCCCGACAAGCTGTAAACGGTGTATTGCTCTCAACAATCAAAGGTGGTATTGTCTAAAAACACACAGATACAAGGATCTGATGCAGCTTATTCCGAAGCGTTTGCCGATATATACTTTGATAAAACGGTTCTTGCTACAAGCTTTGCAATATGCGGATTATCCGTTGGGCGAATTTGTCGTTTTAATTTTTTGAATTGTGAACTTTAGAAATCATCAGAAATAATTAACGCTGTTTTATCTTTTATGAATTATAACAAGGTCTTGACAATATGTTATAAATGATGTATGATGTATTTGTATCTGATACAGGTACAAATTTCAATAACGTAAGGAGTGCAAAATGGATACGAAATTTTCTGCGGCAATCCATGTACTGATTTTGATTTCCGAATCTCCGACTTTGATAAATTCTGATCAGATGGCTGAAAGCGTCGGCACTAATGCCAGCTATATCCGAAAAATACTGGTGCTTTTGAAGAAGGCAGGTATTGTTGACAGTCACAGGGGAATCAGCGGTTACAGACTGACCGTACCTTCGGAGCAGCTCACTCTTTTAAAAATCTATCAGGCTGTTATGGAGAAATCTGAGGTGCATCTTTTAGATATTCACCAAAATCCCAATGACCGGTGCATCGTGGGTCATCATATCAAGCCGGTGCTGACAGGTATGTTTTCGGATATGGAAGAGGCGTTTGCCCGTTCGCTTGCGGACAAAACTCTTGCCGACTGCATTGCCGGCATACGAAAAAGAATGTAAAACAGGAGGAAACAGTTATGAACACAGTAGAAATATTTTTCAGTCCCACAGGAGGTACAGAAAAAGCTGCACATATCATCGCAAAACAGTGGAGTGATAACACTGTAAAAATCGACCTTAGCGATTCAAAAACCAATTTTTCAGGGGTTGTCATTGACAAGGACGATCAGGTGATTGTAGCCATGCCTTCTTTTGGAGGACGTGCTCCTGCCGTGACAATCGAGCGGCTGAAGAAAATTCCGGGAAATGGTGCAAAATGTACACTTGTCTGCGTGTACGGAAATCGTGCGTATGAGGATAAAGGGATTACTGTTACTTCATCTTCCGTACATAACATAGAGATCACTTCGGAAGCTGCTTCAAAAGGAAAAATGCTGAAAAAAGCAGCAGAGTTTTTTAAGGTTTCCGAAGAAGACGTTGTGGTATTCGGAGATGGCGAAAACGATGAATCAATGTTTTGGGAATTTGGGCATTCACGCGCAGTTAAAAATGCTGTTCCGAATATTTGCTTTCTTGCAGAAAAAATAATAGACAGCAACCGAAATAATGGTGTCGCAAAAGAAATCAATTATATTAGGAGGTATTTAATATGTCATTCTTTAAGAAAAAAGCATCGGAAGAACCTGTAAAAGAATTAACGGCATTTGTTCCCGGAGAGGTTATCCCTATTACTGAGGTTAAGGATCAGGTGTTCTCAACAAAGGTATTGGGTGACGGAGTTGCGATACAGCCTGCAGCTCAGGTTATCACTGCTCCTTGTGACGGAGTTATTTCCATGGCTGACGAGGATTCAAAACATGCCATTGGCATGACGCTTAATAACGGAGCAGAGATTCTGCTGCATATCGGACTGGATACAGTCAGCCTTAACGGAGAAGGCTTCCGTGTATTTGCAAAGAAAAACGCAAAGGTAAAGCGTGGGGACAAGCTTTTGGAATTCGATAAAAAGTTTATTGAGGAAAAGGGATTTGAAACCACCTGTGTTCTTGTGGTCACAAATTCCGATGATTATTCCGATACAGAGTACATCAGCGGAATGAAAGCAGTACAGAACGAAACCGTAATTTGCAGATTTTAAGGGAGGATAAATCACATGAAAAAGTTTGAGTATGTTATCAAGGACGAGTTGGGAATCCACGCAAGACCAGCAGGCTTGCTGATAAAAGAGGCGAAAAAATACGAAAGCAAGATCACGCTTTCTAAAGACGGAAAAAGCGTTGAAGCAACAAAGCTGATCGCCGTTATGGGAATGGCTATCAAGTGCGGACAGACTGTTGAGGTCGAGATCAGCGGAAATGATGAGGACGCTGCATTCGATGGAATGAAAGCCTTTTTTGAAGCTAATCTTTAATAAAAGTTTCGGTACAGTCAGGCTGTATATCTGACTGTACCATTACAGGGAGGAATCAGTATGATCCATGCGAATGGAAAGTCTGTATACAGAGGAATTGCAGTAGGACCGATAGTGGTTCTGAAAAAAGATGACGGTCAGGTAAAGCGAAGAAAAGCCGAAGACCCGGAAGCAGAAATCAATCGTGTAAATGCGGCTGTAAAGCAGGCACAGGAACAGCTTGCAGACCTTTATGAAAAGGCGGTAAAGGAAGTCGGAGAGAGCAATGCCGCTATTTTTGATATTCATCAGATGATGCTGGAAGATGAGGATTATCTGGACGCTATTTATAATACGATCCGCACCGAATTTGTTAACGCAGAATATGCGGTCGCTGTTACGGGAGATAATTTTTCGGAAATGTTTGCAGGCATGGATGATGAATATATGAAAGCAAGAGCGGCAGATATTAAAGACATATCAATTCGTCTGGGAAAATGTCTGAGCGGTCAAAGCAACGGTGGATTTGAATCTGAAGAGCCTGCAATTATTGTGGCTGACGACTTGACCCCCAGCGAAACAGTTCAGCTGGATAAAGAAAAAATACTTGCTTTTGTAACAGTACACGGTTCAACAAATTCACATACCGCTATTCTGGCACGAATGATGAATATACCTGCATTGATAGGCGTTCCGATAAACCTTGAAGAAGTTGAAACAGGTATGCAGGCGGTAGTGGACGGCTTTGAGGGAGAGGTTATTTTTGAACCTACAGATGATATCCTTGAATGTGCTAATGCAAAAATGCAGGAAGAGCAGGAAAAGCAGAATCTTCTGAAATCATTAAAGGGAAAAGAAAATGTAACCCTCGACGGAAGGAAAATCAACATATACGCCAATATTGGCAGCGTGAGTGACATCGGTTATGTACTGGAGAATGATGCCAGTGGTATTGGACTATTCCGCAGTGAGTTTCTATATCTTGGAAAATCGGATTTTCCTACAGAGGAAGAACAGTTTCAGGCATATAAACAGGCTGTGCAGACAATGGCAGGAAAAAAAGTCATTGTCCGTACTCTGGACATTGGTGCAGATAAAAAAGCAGATTATTTTGAACTTGGTAAGGAAGAAAATCCTGCAATGGGATACCGTGCTATCCGTATTTGCCTGAAGCAGCCCGAGATTTTCAAAACACAGCTTCGTGCTTTGCTTCGGGCTGCGGTTTATGGAAATATCTCGATTATGTACCCTATGATAATTTCTACGGAAGAAGTTAAAAGGATATTTGAGATCGTAAAAGCTGTACAGGAGGAACTTGATAACGACGGTATCCCTTACAAGCTTCCTGAGCAGGGAATTATGATCGAAACTCCGGCTGCGGTTATGATAAGCGATGAACTTGCTGAATTAGTAGACTTTTTCAGCATCGGAACAAACGATCTGACACAGTATACCTTGGCAATTGACAGGCAGAATGAAAAGTTAGATGAATTCTACAATCCGCACCATAAAGCAATTCTGAAAATGATTCGTATTGTGGCTGATAATGCTCATAAATGCGGAAAATGGGTAGGAATTTGCGGTGAATTGGGAGCAGATCTGACATTGACAAAGGAATTTGTTCGTATGGGTATTGACGAGCTATCGGTAGCTCCTTCAATGGTGCTGAAATTACGAAAGGTTATAAGAGAAATGGATATTTCCTCCGATTGATCGAATGGAGCGAATCCGGTGAATTAAAATACAAACCTATATTGTGAAAAAGGAAAATGCTTATGTATGAAATGAATATTTCTTTGCGAACTGTTGAAAATGTAAAATGGTTCGTTACAAAAATCGCCGCATTTGATGAAGACTTTGAACTGATATCCGGAAGGTATGTAATTGACGCTAAATCACTGCTTGGTATATTCAGTATTGATTTATCAAAGCAAGTTTTACTTAGGATAAATGCAGAAGGTGAAAAACTCGAACAGATAAAGGAAGCTATACGTGAGTTTACCATATAAATGTATTATGTCTATGACTTATGTCGGTAGGTTCCTATATGTATATTTTCATATGGAGGAAGAATATGAAAAAGTATGATGTTGCTGCATTAGGTGAATTACTGATTGACTTTACCGAAAGCGGTACAAGCCCACAGGGGAATCCTCTTTTGGAAGCCAATCCCGGCGGAGCACCCTGCAATGTTCTTGCAATGCTCCAAAAGCTTGGAAAGAAAACTGCTTTTATCGGAAAAGTCGGAAAGGACATGTTCGGAGATCAGCTTACAGAGGTCGTAAAAGCTGCGGGAATTGATGTAACAAATCTTGTTTCGGATGAAAGCGTTCCAACAACGATGGCGTTTGTTCATACTCTTCCCGGCGGTGACAGAGAGTTCAGCTTTATACGGAATCCCGGTGCGGATATGATGCTCAGAAAAGATGAAATAGATACGGAAATAATTAAGTCCGCAAAAATATTTCACTTCGGTACACTTTCGTCAACTCACGAAGGTGTGCGTAAAGCCACAAGGTATGCGATTGACATTGCAAAGGAAAGCGGTGCAATCATATCATTTGATCCAAATCTTCGTCCGCCTTTGTGGAATTCACTTATTGATGCAAGAAAAGAGATAGAATACGGATTATCAAAGTGTGATATTCTGAAAATTTCCGATAATGAGATTGAATTTATGACCGGACTTACCGATTATGACAAGGCTGTACGGGAGCTTATGAACAAGTACGATATTAAGCTTGCTTTTGCAACTCTCGGCAAAAACGGTAGTCGTGCTTATTTCGGGGATATAAAGGCAGAGTGCGGCGGCTTCAAGGTAGATACCATTGAAACGACCGGCGCAGGAGATACATTTTGCGGAAGTGCTCTGAATTATATTCTTGACCACGATATAAACGCTCTGACCGAAAAAGATTTGATAGAACTTCTGTCCTTTGCCAATGCCGCTGCTTCGCTTATCACAACACGCCGAGGGGCATTGAAGGTAATGCCCGAAAAGAAAGAAATACTCGAACTTATCGGGAGATGATATTATTGCTCCTCAAACTAAACCTTGCCGGCAATACTCGCCGCAAAGTCAAAATCTCTGCGTTACAAATCCGGGTATTCGCCAGTATGCCTCCGATCCCAGCCTTGATATTTTGCCTTTTTGGCTTTCACGCTCTACCAAATGAGCCATATCAGCATATCGTTAAATAACAAAATTATTTTCACTAACGTTACCTCACCTTCAGGTGCTAGTGATCGCAAGGTCGTGTGGGTTCAAGTCCCTTCACCTGCACCATATTGGTGGAACAAAAAAGATGCACCACCCGAAAAGTCCGTAATTACGGGCTTTTTTCATGCTCTGAGGGCGAAAATCTTAAGGTGAAAACCGTAGATGCTTTTCAGTTAAAAAGGAATTCGAACCCTCAACAATTGAACATTGTCAAACAATTCGGCAGACTTTGAGCAGATTTCGCTCTCAGCCTGCCGATTTTTTATGAAAAAACTTTCACAAAGTTTTCAATCCAATTTTATTGGATTTGCCGATTTTCTTGGTTATCTCACAATGCTGAGAAACCAATAGAATCGGCTTTTTTCATTTCTAAGGAAAGGCGTGATACCCATGTGACAGATATACTATTAAAAAGAAAACTCAAAACGAAAGAAGGAATGTCCATGAATGAAAAACTTGTGATCAACACAAATCTGCTTCACAAAGAACCGGAGTTTAGAACAAGAACCTGTGTAGTGGAAAAGGCGATAGCGGTTTCCCATGCTAAGTTTGTTAATCTGAAAGAAAATGCCTTGCAGAATAATGATTTGATAGCCGAAAATGTCAACCTGATGTATTGCGACAGCGATAACAATTATCACTGCCTGCTGATATATGATAAGGAACAGGGCGACGGTATTCTGATTGAATCAGAGGGTGCAGCCTATGCAAGATACGCCCAGTATATTCCAAATGCAAAACTGCTGTATGAAAATCATATTCAGACGCATTTGCAGGAATTAAAGTTCTGCTGTCCGCTTGAAGTCAACAGAGAGCCGGAATGCTGGGATGATGAGTACGAGGGAATCTCGTCCTATGAGGCTTCTGCTTATGAATCGGAGATAAACCGATTTATTGAGGATTTTACAATGCCCGAGGAGAAAGAACGGGGTCTCATGAACTGGTATGGCAAGGGCAATTCAGTCGACGAAAAGGTACGCTCGGCGTTTATGTCGGTCGAGGAGCGTGACGGAGAGCTTGTCGGAGTTATCACGGCTAAGATTTACGGTCAGCTTACGGAGGAAGAGCTTGAAGAATTCAGAGGTTACTGCTCCGGACAACTCAGCGACGGGGCAGGCGAAAGTCTGGAGCAAAGACCGATAAAAACTCCCGACGGCGATATTTATGTAAGCTTCTGGAATTCAGATGACAGCTGGAGTTTGCAAACAGAGGATGAAATGAACGAGGGTCAATCTGAGGATATGACCGAAGAATCCAATATGGGAATGACGATGTGAGGTGTGATATGATTTACAACGAAAAGAAAGTAGAACTGCTCAGGCAGAGGTATCCCGATGGCACACGAATTTGCCTTGACCATATGGAGGACTTATGTCCTGTGGAAAGCGGCACTTGCGGCACGGTTGAGTTTGTTGATGACGCAGGGACTGTATTCTGCAAATTTGACAACGGAAGAATGCTTGGAGTTATTCCCGATGTGGATCAGTTCCATAAAATCGATCAGGAACAGACTCAGACCGATGAGCAAACAGAGGAAATTACAGAAACTGAGGATATTGAAGAATCCGAAGAAATGAATATGTCAATGTAACGGTT
>JAETQO010000030.1 GCA_021770655.1 Ruminococcus sp.
TCAGCCGTAAGTCCCGAAATAGTGCAGGTATCAGGTCTGTTTGCAGTAAGCTTTTTAGTCTGCGCGCCCGTAAAGCCTGAATTTGTCGCATACTGTATTTCATATCCCGTAGCCGAGCCCTTCTGCGCCCAGTCGATGTAGAATCCCTTGTAACGGGTCTCAAGTTTCTGAATCGTCTGCTTTGCAGGGTTTATCACAAACGTCTTTGTAACGCTTCCCGTATAATTGCCTTTTCCTGTGACAGTTACCTTAGCCGTTCCGACATTTTTGTTGTCCGAATATTTTACAGTGTAATCAGTACCGCTTTTCAGAGTCTTGCCAGCATACTTTACTGATACTGCCGGTAAAATTAAATTACCGGTAAAAGCAACTGGTGAAACGACGCTTACATTTGAAATTGATAAAACCGCAGGTTCAACTTTGACAGTACATATCGCTGATCTTCCGTTTGGGAGAAGAGCAGTTATTTTTGCCGTGCCCTTACCAACAGCGGTTACAACGCCGCTGCTTACTGTTGCAACGGATCTGTCTGAGCTTTTCCATGTTACCGCCTGTGAACTATTCGGTGTAACAGTTGCTTTTAAAGTAAATTTATCCCCTAAACGCAGTGATTTTTCTGTTGTATTCAAGGAAATGTCCGAATCATCGGTTTCGCTGTCGATAGGATATGTTTTAAGATTCGGCAAATCGGAAAGATTTACAGCATAGTCGCTCTGATAAACCTGTTTCCACATACTCTTTTCAGTATATTTCTCCGAGCTTGAAATACAGAACTCGCCGCTCCATGTTCCGAAATACGACCAAACCGTTCCTGCTTCAAAAGCTTTATCCAAATTGAACAGACAGCCGTTTTCACTAAGTGCAACGATCTTGCCGCTGTCCGAATAATCTGCGGCGTCAAGGAATTTTGAACTCTGGGGAGAATAATCTCTGGTGCCGGGATATATGTCCTCACCGATTATATCAACATATTTGTCGCCCGGATACCAATTGGCAGATTGACCGTTCCACACCCAAATTATGTTGTCAAGCTTGTATTCATTCGTAAGCTTGTCATATATTGCCGTCCATAGTTTTTTATAAGCGTCTGCACCGTCAGAACCCCACCAGAACCAACCGCCGCTGGCCTCGTGAAGCGGTCTGAAAAGCACAGGAACGTCAGCGTCCTGAAGTCTTTTCAGCTGTTTTGCTATTGCGTCAACATCACTCATAAGAGCGTTGTAAGCGGTTTTATCTGAACCGTTCATAACAGCAGATAGATCGAACTTCCTCAGATCAACATTGTCGGTATAAAAGCCGCCCCACCAACGTGGGTTACCATTACTGTCATTGCCTGATTTCAGATATTTGTCGGGAAGATTCCAGTGCCAGCAGAATGTTACGATCCCGCCTGCCTCCGAAAATTCTATTGCTTTTTCGACAGCATTTGAAGAATCACCATGTCCGACGCGGCTGGGAGTATATCTCATAAAATCAAGACCGAGCATAGCAGGAGTTTCACCTGTTGCGGATTTAATTGCTGTAAATTCCGTACCGTTTAGTCCGCCGTCGGAATATTGTCCTGTTATAACTTTTTCACCGTAAACATCAACCATATAGCTAAAAAGTCTTTTAGCGCTGTCCGAGGCATAGGGATTGACAGGATTTTTAGACACATTATAATAATCGCGTGAAATATCCGCTTTTTCCAGCGTTATGTAGTCAAGAGAAAAATATCCCCAGGACATTGTTATTTTTATAGTATTTTTGCCGGAGGAAAGGTACACTCGCTTAACGGCAGAGACGGAGTAAGACGAACCGGCAGCGCTGCTGAAAGTTCCGGCAGACGAGCCGTTGACAAGTAAATTATTTATTTTATCTCCGCCTTCACCTTTGCTGTAAAGATTTATATTATAGTATCCGGCCTCAGAAACATCAACGGTTTGCGTCCATGTACAACTGCTGTTGTTAGGAAAGCGTACAGATTTTGCTCCGGATGCGGAGTTGTCGTTCTGAACATATGCGGCACCGCCGAGAGTTCCGCTTTCTGCCTCATATTTTATAGCATTGGCGGCAAATGCTGATAGTTGAGCTGTCGTTCCGGAGGATACCATTAAAGCACTCAGAAATGCCGCAGTGAATTTTTTCAGATTAATAAAAACCACGTCCTTTTACATTCTTTTTTATCAAGATATATATTACATACATTTTAGCATATATTATCGCTTTTGTAAATACAAAAATATTAAGGTAACACCGCACAAAGCCGTTAGGCGGTAGTTGTGCGGTGTTGCCTTAATAATCGCAGATGTCTGCTAATATCGTTATATTATCGGGCATAATTTTATTAAAAAAACAGACCGCCGCGCTCAGATGAACGGCACAGCGGTCTATATCAGGCCGATATTTAATTAATCAGTACAGGCAGTAGATGAATTTTGCGGATAAAAGCTCCGATGTTGAAAGTCTGGGCAGTATAATATCTTTTCTTATCTCATCGAGAATCTCCGCCGACTTGTCGGCTTCGTCTTTTGTAATAACTGAATTGCTCAAATGAGCCTTAATTGCAAGCTCACAGACAAATCTCAGTTTGTCATCTATACTGGTTATATCTTTCTCTCTGCACCTTTCGATTATTTCATCGCAAAGCTGAGAGTCTGTTACATTACTTCCGCCGTAAATATTGATAAGCTTGAAATATTTCAGCATATATCCGAATGAAGACATAGCGCGTTCTTTGTCTTTATCTTCATATAAAGCTTTATTCATTTTATTGAGAAGAACTTTTCTATGTACAAATATTGCTGCAACAATAAGGGTTATACCCAGAATTGAAATGAGCATTCCACGGCCGATGCCTGAATTTTTATCGACAGCTTGTGGTTCTGTAGATTTTACAGATACCGATACTCCTGATGAGTCCGAACCTCCGTTAGGTGCGGCGCTATCGGCAATATTACCCTTTCCGGGGGACTTTTTAGTTGTGGTAGATGCCTTTGAACCGGAATTATTATCCGGCTTTGTGGTAACGGCATTTCCGCTTTGTGCAGACTGAGAAACTTCAGACACTTTTGTTTCGGTTTTTGATACCGACGTTGTGGCTTTGTCCGGATTTTTTTCCTGTTCACTGAGATTGGGGTTGTCATTATCATAGCCCGGAGTAAATTCTGCGGGATACCAGCCTGCGCCTTCGATATAAACTTCTGCCCATGCATGAGCAGATTTGTCCTTTACGCTTATCTGATAGGTTGACGATTGGCCGCTGGTGTCGCCTAGCTGAGAGCTGAGGATCATATATCCTTCAACATATCTTGCAGGGAATCCGAATTTTCTCAGAAGCTGTACTCCGGCGGTAGCATAATAAGAACAATAGCCTTCCTTTTGTACGGAAAGAAAATACTCGACAAAGTCTTCGTCTTCCGGAGTAACTCCCGGCTCGAGCGTGTATGTGAAATTATCTGAGAAATAATTCTTGATAGCATTGCTTACCTCGTAGAAACTCCAATCGATTCCGTCATTATAACTGCCGCCAAGATACTGATTCAAAATAACTTCATAAGCCTCGTCCAACGCCTCAGATTCGCTTACGTCCAGGTAATGCTCATTTACGAATTTAGTATAATCATCGAAAGCAGACCGTTCATCATCAGAGAACTGTCCGTTTACCGCCGATATTGATTCGGGGATCGCCTCCGGAATGTTTGATATCTCCAAAGGATTGTAATAATACAATGAATATTTTGTTGAACTCAGTTTCACATAAGATTCTGTTGTTGGCTTCATTCGTTCGCTTCCTGTATTTCCGTCGCTGGTATACAATGCCGAATACGGAGCATAGACAAATTTTTTACTTGCGCCAAGAACGGAAACCGAGATCTCTTTCGACGAACATCTTGATCCGTATTTCTTTTCTATCACGTCATAATTCATATCCTGAACCCACAGGTTTGAATCGTCAAAATAGTCGTCAAATTCTACTTCATCATCGTCAACTTCAACAGGCGTCCAACAGTTGTCTTTATAAACTCCTGCCACATAACCTTTCAGATATAATGTTCCGTTAAAGGGTGCGGTTTCGATTTTCATTGCGGTTGATCCGTTGAAACTGATACCTGCTGTTTTTCCGAGAATACCGCCGTTAGTACCGCCGACAGTTTTGATACCGAACAAATCAAATCCTCCGTCATAATCGGAAAAGGCGTTTCTCAGATCAGAAAGCGAGAAATTTGCTATAGCAGTTGAAATATTCCGTCGGTATACATCAAACGAATCCGGTCTTGTAAATCCTGTTATCAGCGAAAACAAAATTATCACAGCCAGTATTACGGCGCATACCGCACCGACAAATTTCATATATACGCTGTAAAAGCACGCTTTTTTCTCGTCTGAAGTAAAATAAAACGTTCGCTTTCGCTCATGGACTGCAAAGGTGTTTTTCTTGCCTGCTTTATTGGTAGTGTGATTGATAGCGTGCATGGAAAGCACAACGACCCAACAAATGAACAAGCCCAATACGCTCCAGATCGCAGGTTCCCAGCCCCAGTACATACCAAGCTCAAAAATCGGAAAAGTAATGATAAAAAGCAAAGGAAAATCTATCCTGTAAATGCACGCGGCTGAAATGCCCAAAGCTAAAAGCGTAATAAGAGGGACAAAAAAGTTTGTTGCGAAGTACGGATAATCAATACGGTCGATCCCGTTGAGCTGAACTCCAAGCGTAGAATTAGGCTGATTTGCAAGTGATAAATATCTGTCGATCACTACATAAAAGCCGTATTTTATATTTGTAAGATTGCTGAGCATATACAGCAGATGAACTGTTGTGACCGCCAAAGCAGAAAATCTTACGATACCGTGTTTTGATTTCAGCAAGCCAAAAACTACTGATAACATTGCTGAATAATACAGCAGTGTATTCCAGTATATTCCCATGTTAAGAAATGAACTTCCCATTGCGGCTGTACATAATGTAGCAACAAATGTAAGAAGTATTTGCATCCAAAGGTAAGATCCTGCGGTGTGTTCTTTCTCGCAGTTCATCAGAATGTCGCCGTCGATACAGATACCGTTGCCGCTGATAAAGCCTATGTCCTTGTTTTTACTTTTTATTCTTTTTCGTTTCATTCTGTCACCTTTATAAACACATATCCTGAATACTTTCAGCAACTCGCTTTGCAGTTACGGGTATAACGTCTGCAAATTCATCACTGTAAGCGATATCAGGCTTTTTATCTGTAATAAGCATATAAGAATAGCGGTAAGCCAGATCATGGTCGTTCATTACTCCGCTGAGATTTTGGTTATACTCTGCGGAAAAATAGAGCAGATGACCGCATTTGAACCGCTCGTTGTCATTGATATAATTTATCAGCGAAAGATCGGATTCGGTGTAGACAGCCGCCTGCAACAAAAGACTTACTAAAAGCCTTGAAGTTTCTTCATCTCTTACGCTGATAATCATATTTTCATTTTTATTCTTATCAAACCAAACGACCTTGTGCGGAGTTTCGTTTTCAATAAGATAATTTGAAATTGAAGCGACTGTTTCGATTATAGTATCATATATAAGCATATAGTCGTTTTTATCTGTATCTATATTAAGATCGACGATCATAACAATAGAATTGGATATTGGCAGGGAATAGTCCTTGACCATTGTTTTGTCCTGCTTTGCTGTAAGCTTCCAATGTATCCTGTTTATTTTATCACCGTTTATGTATTCATGAATGTCAAAAATCTCCGACGGATCGTCTCCCTTGGAATTTTTTGAGTAATCGTCCGTTTCTAAACCCATTTCCGAATAATTGGCAATATTGTTTTCTATAGCAATATATTCCGGTACAATAGTAAAGGTGCATTCTCCAAAAAGCCTGGCGCTGTCCGTCAAAGGTATTTTTATCTTGAACAGCTTTAACATATCCACTATTCTACAGCGTTTTATCCTCATTTTAATGGTTCCGTAATGCTTTGCCGAAACATGCATTGTAAGGTAATGAACATCATTAGGATAAAGGGGAGTATTGATTTTCATAAGATTGACTTGACCGTCCAGAGTATTGTAATATTCTATCTCAATAATCATATTTGAAACCGGAAGCTTTGAACTATTCTGTATTTTCATTACAACAGGCATTTTTGAAGATCTGCTCGCAACCTTTTGAGACGTCAAAAAGCTAACTGAAACCTTTTTTGAGATACTTTTAAGCATTACAAATAAAACTACCGGAGTAATAAGTAAAAATGCAAACAGATAGAAAGAAAAGCTGCCAACATATAATATATAGAAAAAGAACGAAGCAATAAATAATATTATATATAAAATCAGCATCAGAATCAATCCTCCGCTATTTATTAAGTCTTGGAATCTGAACGGAGGAAAGAATGCCTTTTAATATCTGTTCTCCGCTCAGACCGTTGATCTTAGCTTTGGAATTAAATACAAGCCTGTGAAGAACAACATCGTTAAAGGTATAGATAACGTCGTCCGGAATAACGTAATCTCTGCCTTTCAGCAATGCCGTCGCCTTTGTCATTCGCACAAGTGCAATTGTGCCTCTGGGAGAAAGCCCCAACTTAATATATTCATTTTCTCTTGTTGCATGGGCAAGCATTGCAATATACTGAAAAACCTGATCGGAAACATAAATATTTTCTACTTCCTTGCGGGCGGCGATTATGTCCTGCGCATTAACGACCGGATTAACGCTGTCAACAGGCATAAGATTCTGTTTAGATTTAAGCATTGCGACTTCGCTGTCAAGACTTGGATAGCCCATAGTTAGTCTTACAATGAATCTGTCCATTTGAGATTCGGGAAGCATCTGTGTGCCGATAGAACCTATAGGATTCTGTGTTGCAATAACTATATACGGTTCCGGAGTCTTGTGAGTGACGCCGTCTACAGTTACCTTTCCTTCTTCCATTACTTCAAGAAGAGCGGACTGAGTTTTGCTGGAGGTCCTGTTGATCTCGTCCGCAAGAAACAGGTTGGTAAGAGCTGCACCTTGTTTATATTCAAACTTATGCGTTTCTTTATTCAGTATCGTAAATCCCGTAACGTCTGTAGGAAGAACATCGGGCGTGAACTGTAATCTTTTGTAATCAAGTGAAAGCGCTTTTGATAGTGCAACGGCAAGAGTCGTTTTGCCGACGCCGGGAATGTCTTCGATAAGAACATGACCGCCGGCAAGAATTGACAGCAGTACTTTAATGATTATTTCGTCCTTACCAATTATGACCTTCTTGACCTCGTTGATAACGCTCTGGGACATATTCAGCACCTTTATTTGCTGTTCTGTTAAACTGTTTTTCATATTGTTCTCCTTTTCTTTTTGTATTCCGTAAGGCAATATTTGTACATATCACCTTAATATTATACCATATCTACAGATGTATTTCAAGCATTTAAATACATTAAATATTCACAATTATTTCAAACGTTTTCTGTATTCATTGGCTAAAGGGAGGCATATTTTCATGACAAGTCACATAGATATTTCATAGGACAAGTTAAATAAAGCAGGGAGGGGTAAAAGTGACAAGGGAAGTAAGCAAACTAAAATATGTATATGATATTTTGACGCCGAAGATCAGAAATGCCGTGATGACTATACCTGAGATAGAAAGGGACAGAATACAGGAAATAAGACTGAGGCGTGGCAAAAAGCTTACTGTAACGGCTTTTTCAAAGGAATACTTTCTTAATTGCGGCGGAAGACTTATGAATAATCCCGGCGACAGCATTGACATTACGTCCGAGGATATAGAGACCGTTTATCAGCGAGCGTTTCAGAATTCGCTTCACAGCTTTCATCGTGAAATTGCACGAGGTTACATAACGGTACAGGGCGGCTGCCGCGTGGGATTTTGCGGTACGGCAATTTTGAATCCTGCCAAGGATTATGCGGTTGAGTCGGTCAAAAACATATCTTCCGTAAATATAAGGATAGCCCGTGAAATTATCGGGAGCGGACGGGAGATTTATTCCCGATGTTTTTCGGAAGGACCTACAAGCCTGCTTATTGCCGCTCCGCCCGCCGGTGGAAAAACTACTGTCCTGCGCGATCTGTCCAGACTGCTTGGAGAAACATACAGGGTATCTCTTATCGACGAAAGAAACGAACTTGCCGCTACGATAAACGGAGAAGCTCAGAACCTTATCGGTGCGATGACCGATGTGTTCAACTCATACAATAAGTATGAAGGCATAATGACAGCCGTTAAAGTGATGACGCCGCAGATTCTGATCTGTGACGAGATTGGAGGCCGAGAGGATTATCAGGCACTGCAATACGCTCTTAATTCCGGCGTAAAAATAGTTGCCTCATGTCATGCATCTTCTATTGACGAGGTCAAGAAACGGCAATATATATCAAAACTTATCAAGGAAAAGGCCTTTGACAGCTGTGCCGTCCTTGGTACAGGTCCGATGTGCGGTAAGATCGTTTCTTTTTCAAGTTTCGGATTGAAAAATGCTTAGAATAGCAGGCTGCATTCTGATCGCCGCCGTCTGTGCTCTGGTAGGATTTTCAATGGCAAGAGGCTATGTACAAAAGCTTTCAGATATGAAAACACTCAGAAGAATAATAACCGAGATTACTGTGATGTTAAAAGGCGGAATGACTCTGAGCGAGATGTTATATAGGCTCAGACAATGCGAGGAGTATATTGCATTTGATTTTATATGCGTTGCCCCCGACTCCATTGATCTTAGGAAGGATATGATAGCCGCTTTAAAAAACAGCGACATGGACGATACGACCAAACGGATTATATCTGATTTTATTATAAAGCTCGGTTCTACCGATTTGGACGGACAGCTTTCAGCCGCTGATATGACATTGACCGAACTGGATGAGAACATAAAAAATGTCGGAGAAAACTCCGCTGCAATAACAAAACTGTACAGGTCTTTAGGCGTTTTGACCGGTGCGTTCATAGCTATACTGCTTATCTGAGGCAGAAAGGACAATGATAAGGAAGGGATAAAATTTTATGGATATAGACCTCATTTTCAAAATAGCCGCGATAGGTATAATTGTTGCCGTTCTGAATCTTCTGCTGAAAAGAGCAGAAAGAGATGAGCAGGCTATGATGACAACGCTAGCGGGGCTGATAGTAGTTCTTCTTATGATAGTCCGTCAAATAGGAAATCTGTTTGAAACGATAAAAGACGTGTTTGGTCTGTACTGATGAAAATTATAGCGATAGCCGGATTCTGTATTTTCGCGACAATTATCTGTAAAGGCATAGAGCAGAACAGTCGTGAAATAAAGCTTGTTGCGGTTCTGGCTGTGTTGGGAGTAATTGTTTTCCAGTGTCTGAGCTTTTTTTCAGGGCTCATAAGCACATTTGAAGAGCTTTTTGCACAAGCTGAAATTGACAATATGTACCTGGAAATAATTTTTAAGGCTCTTGGAATATGCTACATAGTTCAGTTAGCGTCGGACTATTGCAAGGACTGCGGAGAAAATTCCATTTCAACTCAGATACAGCTTGCAGGACGACTAGCGTTACTGTCGATCTCACTGCCTTTGTTCAATGCGCTGATAGAGATAGTAAAGACGCTTTTGCTTTAGGCAGTACCGCACAACTACCGCCTAACGGCTTTGTGTGCGTCCAATTTGCCAATTTTCCGTCATCTTACACAGAAGCTCCTTGAAGGGCACGAGTATTCCTGCGTCGTTCCTATAGAATCTAACGAAAAATTTTCTGCGTTATCCGCACGCAATAGTTGCGCGGTGTTGCCTTTAGGAAATATAATTATGAAAAAATTGATTGCATTTCTACTTATGAGTCTGCTGATTATTTTTATGCCGCAGACAGTTTTTGCCGATACTGAAAACGAGGCGTATGAAAAAATAATATCTGAAATCAATGAAGGGTTGGACGCCGCCGCGGACGATGACGTGAAAGATGTCCTGCAGGAAAACGATCTGTCTGTGGACAACCCTTCGGCAATAAATGAGATCAAAGCGGAAAATATAATCGAGAGGTTATACGAATATTTTACAGACGCTTTGAAAAAGCCGCTGGTAATGCTCGGAAAAATTATAGCCGTCACACTTATCTGCGTGCTGATAAAGAATATTTCTCCGGACAGCGGTTCAATGTCTAAAACCTTTGGGATAATAGGCATATTAACGACGATAACGGTTATAAGCGACGCCGTATCCGAAAACATTTACAGTTTAAAAGACTCGTTGGAGCGTATCAATGATTTTATGGTCTCATATATACCCGTATTTTCCAGTGTAGTAGCCGCCGGAGGCAGTGCGGCAAGCGGAGGAAGTTATTATGCCGTAATGCTGTTGATCTGTGAAGCTGCCGCTGTCATTGCCGACAAAGTGCTTATACCCTTTCTTTCCGCAGTAATGGCAATAACGCTGGTATCCGCTGTAAATCCGAATCTGCAATTTGCAGGAATAGCTGAATCTGTAAAAAAGCTTGTTACATGGATACTAGGTATAGTAATGACTTTATTCGTTGGACTTATGTCGATCCAGAGCTTTGCGGGAACGGCGGCAGACAGTCTGGCTTCAAGAGCAGTCAAGTTTGCGGCTTCGAGCTTTATTCCCGTTATAGGAGGCTCCGTTTCCGAGGCGTATTCCACAGTAAAAGGAAGTCTCGGAGTTATAAGAACAAGCGTAGGTACTATCGGTATAATAATGCTTGTCATAATAATTTCTAAACCGTTGATCTCAGTCCTTGCCGTGAAATTTACAGTTTGGATAGGAAGAATAATAAATGACATTTTCGGCATGAAAGAATGTTCCGAATTTCTGAAAAGCATTAATGCAGTAATGAGTATCGGTCTCAGTATTGTGATTGCATATTCGATCGTCTTTGTCATTTCAACATCAGTTGTAATGATGACAGCAATGAATGCGGGTGTATAAAAATGGATATATTGAAAACAGTTATACTTATTTCCTGCATAATGGGAGTCGTTACCACTCTGGCAGATATTTCTCTTCCGGACGGAACACTGAAAAAGCAAGTAAATACAGTTATGGGAATCATACTTATACTTACTGCTGTTACTCCTTTTATCGGTAAAGGATTCACTTTAAGTTTAAAAAGCTTTGGCGAGCTTTCAGATACATATGAGTTCGGGGATATATCTGAAACTGCTCAGATGATGTATCTTAACGAGGCGGAAACAAAACTTGAAGAATATTTTGTGAACAAGTTGAATACAAATGGTATAGAAAACATCAGAATAGTAATAACGGCGGATACCGACGAATATAATTGCATTGAAATTAAAGAAGTAAATATAATTGCGGCGAATGATTCCGACTATGAATTGGCGGCTAAGCTTATCAGAGAGGATCTGCCGGAGACTGAGCTTACGTTTGATCAGGAGGATCGAATTGAAATTAAAGAGTAATTTTAAAGAAAAGCTGAAAATTTTCAAGCAGAAAAAAATGAAGACTCGTCTGATAATGATTCTCGGAATTGCCGGAATCGTCTTGATTTTTCTTTCAGAGATATTACCGTCGGAGACAGCTAAAGACAAATCCTCTAAAATCACAGAACAGTCTTTAAGCGAAGATGAATCGGATACATACAAAAAGCGTATTGAGAAAGAACTGAAAGAAGTATTATCTCAGATAAACGGTGTGGGCGAATGCGAAGTCATGGTGACCGTTGAGGGCACAACGGAGTATGTATATGCAGAAAATCTTACCAAGAGCGAAGACAACAACGGCGAGCGCACAAGCGATAAATATGAAAATGAAATTGTTATGGTGGAGGAGGACGGCAAAAAGGAGGCATTGGTAAGGAAAATTATAAAGCCGAAGATAAGCGGCGTAGTTATCGTATGCGAGGGAGGAGGCGATATAAAAGTTAGCGAAAGGGTCCTGAAAGCCGTTTCAACGGCTCTCGATATTTCAAGCAGTAAGATCTGTGTTGAAAACAAAAAGTAATAATGAAAGAGGTAATAAAAATGAAAAAGCCAACAATGATTATAGGAAAAAAACAGATTATTCTTGCAGGAATGACGCTGGTGCTGGGATTGGCTGTTTACATAAACTATGCTTTCTCGGCTGCGGACGGAAAAATCAAGTCTACTGATGTTATTAAAAGTCAAAGCGTTAATTACGGTGACGCTCAGCTTGTAAGCACAGACAGCGCAGGCGACTATTTTGCACAGGCAAGAATAGACAGAATGAATTCCAGGGACGAAGCGGTAGAAACTTTGAAAAATATAATGAGCGGGGGCGATTCTACGGAAGAAGAGAAAAAGGTTGCCGAAGAAGACGCCGCCGCAATGACCAACCTGATGGCATCTGAAACAAAGATAGAAAGCTTAGTCAAGGCCGCCGGCTTTGAGGACTGCGTTGTTTATCTTGACGGCGATAACGCCAATATCGTGGTAAAAACAGACAGCGACGGTCTGATTGCAAGCGAGGCGGCGCAGATAAAAGACATACTTCTCAGTGAAGTTTCGGTAGCCAATGAAAACATCAGAATTTATGATGTAGAATAAATATTTGTCATAAAATAAAAAAATCCTTCAAAAATACTTGTAACATATTGAGAAATATGATATAATAATTATAAGTATAAATTGAAGGATTTCTTTTTATGTTTAAAGGAGGCTCAGATTATGGGCGAAGTATCTAAAAAGGTTGAAAAAAGTCTGCATATAAGTCAAGATGTCATTGCACAGATCGTTACAAACTCCGTAAATGAAATAAGCGGAGTTTACGGTGTTGCCCCTGTAATGAAAACTCCTCGTCAAATTTGGTTTCGACAGGAAAGTTTCGGCAATATCAGAATAGGTCTTGTTGACGATGTTCTTTCCGTTTCAATCGGGATAGTACTCAGAAACGGTGCAAAAGCTGTCGCTGTAGCTGAGGAAATACAGGAAAAGGTTAAAAGCGCGGTACAGAATATGCTGGGGCTTACTGTAGCTAAGGTAAACGTTACTATATGCGGCGTTGATTATTCAGAATGATCTGTCTTAAAGTATAGAAAAATCTAATTATAACGAAGGAAGTGTTTGTGTGCCTGTAAAAAGACGAGACGTAAGAGAGTCAGCTTTTTTGCTGACTTTTGAAAAAATGTTCCGTCCTGACGAGGAACTTGACGATATTTTTATGGCGGCTCTTGAGGTCAACGAGCTGCTTATAGATGATGATGTGAAAAAGCTTGTGATCGGCGTCGCCGAAAGGGAAGATGAGCTTGACGGCATTATCAGTAAATTCAGCAACAAAAGAACTGTGGGACGTATTCCAAAAATCAATCTTGCTTTGCTGAGAATAGCTATTTATGAGGCTCTTTATGACGATAAAGTTCCTGTAAATGTAGCTATCAGCGAGGCTGTTGTTCTTGCGGGAAAATATGCTTTAGACGCAGATGTTTCCTTTGTAAACGGCGTCCTCGGTTCGTTCTCAAAAAGCCAAGAGGCGGAAAAATGAGTTTCGTCTTAGGTATAGACACCAGTAACTATACAACATCCTGCGCTTTGCTCGATACTGAGAGTATGAATATTGTTTCTTTGAAAAAGCTTCTGCCGGTAAAAGACGGTGAGCGCGGGCTAAGGCAGTCCGACGCAGTTTTTCATCATACCAAGCAGCTTCCCGAACTGATGAAAGAGCTTTTGAAGGACAAACCGAGTCTTTCTGCTGTGGGTTATTCATATGCTCCCAGATGCGTTGAAGGATCGTATATGCCTTGTTTTCTTGTAGGCGAAAATTCTGCCGTTTGTACGGCGCTGGGCTGCGGAGCGGTCTGTGAAAAAACCTCGCATCAGGTAGGTCATATACTTGCGGCTTTGTATTCCTGCGGCAGGCTGGATTTAGTTCATTCCGGCAAACCGTTTGCCGCATTTCATGTGAGCGGCGGAACGACAGATCTGCTGTTATGTAAATCAAGCAAAGATAAAGTTTTGGAAATTGAACAAATTGGAGGAAGCCGCGATCTAAAAGCAGGACAAGCTGTTGATCGTATCGGTGTAAAACTGGGGCTTCATTTTCCGTGCGGTTCGGGACTTGAAATGCTTGCAGAGAAGAGTAACGCTGAATTTCATATAAAGCCGTCTGTTGACGGTTTATATTGTTCGCTTTCCGGTATTGAAAACAAATGTATTAAAATGATTTTGGACGGCGAAAGCAAAGAGGATACGGCAAAATTCTGTATAAGCAGTATTTATGCCGCTCTTTATGAGATGACTGTTAATCTTAAAATAGAATATCCCGATATCCCCATTATATATGCAGGCGGAGTTATGTCAAATAAAATGATAAAGCATGGTCTTGAAAAAATCGGCTTTTTCGCCGAACCTCGCTTTTCCGCCGACAATGCAGCCGGCGTTGCACTTTATGCCGCAATAAAGAAAGGATTGATATTGAAATGAGTTCTATACTTACGGTTTCACAAGTCAATAAGTATATGTCATTCAAAATCAAATCTGATCTGAAGCTGAAAGGCATTGCTGTAAAAGGCGAAATCTCAAATTTTGTTATACATTACAAATCAGGGCACGCATATTTTACCATTAAAGACGATGAGTCTGCACTAAAGGCCGTAATGTTTTCTACAAGCGTATCCAGACTTAAATTTATACCGGAAGACGGCATGAGCGTACTTGTTATGGGTAATATAGAGGTTTATGCGCGGGACGGCGTTTATCAGATTATCGCCGCAGAAATAACACCTCTTGGCGCCGGGGCTCTTCATGTTCAGCTTGAGCAGACTAAAAAGAAGCTTGAAAAAATGGGTGTTTTTGAGCAAGGTGTCAAGAAAAATATACCGCTTGTGCCTAAAAAAATCGCTGTAGTTACTTCTTTAACTGGTGCGGCTTTACAGGATATTCTTCACATATGCGAACGCCGTTATCCTGTTTGCAAAATTGAGATTTATCCGGCGCAGGTTCAGGGAACGGATGCAGTTGATTCTATTTGCAAGGCGATAGTAAGGGCAGATATGAGCGGTGCAGATACTGTCATTCTTGCACGCGGCGGCGGTTCTATGGAAGATCTTATGCCTTTTAATACTGAGAAGGTGGCGCTTGCTGTTTTTTCATGCAATACGCCTGTAATATCTGCTGTCGGTCATGAAACCGATACTACATTAGCCGACTATGCCGCTGATCTTCGTGCACCTACACCCTCGGCGGCCGCAGAAATAGCCACTCCCGACAAAGCCGATATTATAGATGCTGTAAATTTATTGAAAAACAAGCTTGACAGGGCTATTAACGTCAAACTTGAAAAGCTTGGCTCACAGATAATTTCTGTCGGAAATATGCTGAAATTTTATTCTCCCGAAAAGCGGCTTGAGAAAAGCGAGAAAAGTCTTGAACTGCTCCATGATAAATTAAATGACGCTATGACTGTGAAACTGGAAAAACTGTCAATGAGGCTTGATAACAGCGTGTCATCGCTCAATATGTTGAGTCCTTTTAATGTGCTGAACAGAGGTTACTCTATTGTTCAGAAGGACAGTGCTGTGGTCAATTCTGTAAAAATGCTTGATACAGGCGATAAAGTAGATATTTCTCTCTCCGACGGCAAAGTTACGGCGGAGATCACTCATATATAACGAAAGGTTGTTAAATATGACTTTTGAAGAAAATTTGACAAGACTTAATGAAATAGTCGGACAGCTTGAAAATGACAAGCTTCCGCTGGATAAGGCTCTTGATCTTTACAAAGAAGGTATCGGACTTTCTGTGGATTGTAAAAAAGTTCTTGAAAGCGCAAAGCTTTCGGTTAAAGCGATGAACGGAGAATCAACTGATGAATGATATGAATAAGGCAAAGCTTGACTATTATGTTGAGCTTATAGAGAGTAAACTTGCCGAACTTACAAAGTCAAAACCTGAACTTCAGGGACAGGTTATCGAAGCGATGGAATATTCTTTGCAGGCTGGAGGAAAACGGTTAAGACCTGTGCTTATGCTGGAATTCTGCCGTATGTGCGGAGTTGTAAAACCTGAGAAATTTGCAGACATTGCTTGTTCTATCGAGCTTATCCACACTTTTTCTCTTATCCACGATGATTTGCCTTGTATGGACAACGACGATTTCAGGCGTGGTAAACCTTCATGTCATAAAGCGTTTCCCGAAAATGTTGCATTGCTCGCCGGAGACGCTCTGAATACTCTTGCTTTTGAAGTGATCGCAAATGCCTCTTTAACGGGCGAGATTTCTGCTGATAAGGCGGTCATGCTTATTTCCGTGCTTGCAAGAGCCGTTGGTACGGACGGTATGATCGGCGGCCAGGTTATAGATTTAAAGTACGAAAATAAAGAACTTGATATAGATACGCTTAACGTTTTACAGACCTGCAAAACGGGAGCGCTCATTGAAGCGGCCTGCGTTATGGGAGTGATCCTCGGAGGAAAGCTGGAAGCTATCCCGTTTGCCGCTGATTATGCTCGCGCTATGGGCAGAGCTTTCCAGATCGTGGATGACATTCTTGACGTAACAGGTACCTTTGAGGAACTCGGTAAACCTATCGGAAGTGATAAAGAACAGCATAAGAACACCTATGTTTCTCTGCTTGGTCTGGAAAAATCCGAACAGATTGCCAGACAGCTTACCGTTCAGGCACTTGGTCATTTAAGGTTTTTTGACGACAACTCTTTCCTAACGGAGCTGACCGAGGATATGCTTTCACGAAGAAGTTAATCAGATTGGGGATTTTAGCAAATGGCGAATATAAAAAAGCCCGACTTATATAAAATGAATTTGCCTGAGGATCTGAAAAAGCTCAGCGTAAAGCAATGCGAAGAATTATGCGGTGACATCAGAAAGATTCTTATCGATACCGTATCTAAAAACGGCGGACATCTTGCGTCTAATCTTGGTACAGTCGAACTCACTATGGCTATTCACAGAGTTTTTGATTCTCCTAAGGATAAGATCGTATGGGACGTCGGTCATCAGGCTTATACGCATAAAATTCTTACCGGCAGACTTAAGAACTTTGCTACGCTTAGGCAGGAAGACGGTATTTCCGGATTTTGCAGACCGGATGAATCTGTGCATGACGCTTTTGTAAGCGGTCACAGCTCAACGTCTGTATCTGCCGCTTTGGGAATTGCGTCGGCGATGAAGCTGAGCGGAGACAGAACTCATCATGCTATCGCAGTTGTGGGCGACGGTGCGTCTACCGGAGGAGAACTTTATGAGGGACTTAATAACGCCGGCAAGAGCGATACAAACATTATAGTCATCCTTAACTATAATGAGATGTCTATTTCAAAAAACGTAGGCGGAATGGCAAAGTATCTTTCAACTATGAGAACTACCGAAAGCTACCAAAAAACCAAAACTAAAGTCGAAAGAGCTCTTGACAAAACTCCTGTGGTGGGAAAGCCTGTAAAGAATGCTATAAGAAATTCTAAAAACGCCTTGAAAAATATGATATTGCACAGCACTATGTTTGAGGATCTTGGATTTGCCTTTATCGGTCCTATAGACGGGCATAACCTTGAAGAACTTGAGCAAGGTCTTAATACGGCAAAGTCGATGAACAAGCCGGTTTTTGTTCATGTAAATACAGTAAAAGGAAAGGGCTATGCGCCTGCCGAAGCTAATCCGGGAGAGTTTCATGGGATTGGTTCTTTTGAGATCGCAACAGGCAATCCCGATGTTGTTTTATCCGATAGCTTTTCCTCTGTAATGGGCAAGGAGCTTTGTGAAATGGGACAGAAAAACAAGCGGATCTGCGCCGTTACTGCGGCTATGAAATACGGTACGGGACTACAGTATTTTTCCAAGCGTTTTCCCGAACGCTTTTTCGACGTAGGAATAGCCGAGGAGCATGCCGTAACTTTCTGCGGCGGGCTTTCTTCTATGGGATATATACCTGTGTTTGCTGTTTATTCTTCATTTTTACAGCGTTCCTATGATCAGCTTATCCATGATTTAGCGATCGGCGGAAATCATGCGGTTGTATGCGTGGACAGAGCCGGGATCGTTGGAGATGACGGTGAAACGCATCAGGGGATTTTTGATGTTTCATTTTTGACGGCTGTTCCCGGCACAACAGTTTATTCACCGTCTAATTATGAGGAATTAAGGCTTTGCCTTCGTAAAGCGATAAATACAGACAGAGGTATTGCCGCTGTAAGATACCCCAGAGGAAATGATTCTTCTTTATATGATAAATCCGGTGCTAATACACGTTACGATTACGTTTCAACGGGAAACAGCGATATTCTTCTTGTCACATATGGCAGGCTTGCCAATAATCTTTATTCTGCTATAGAAATACTCAGGAATAAGGATATAAAATGCGATGTGCTTAAGCTTGTGAAGATCTTTCCGATTGAAAATGAGATCGTTGAGATAATGTCTGAATATAAGGCTGTTATTTTCTTTGAAGAGTCTTACAGCTGTGGTTCAATTTCCGAAAAATATTCAGCAATATGTCCTAATGTAGTACAGTTCGCTATAGACGGATTTGTAAAGCACGGTAAATGCGATGATCTTCTGAACGAACTTGGTTTTTCACCGGAAAAAATGGCTGAAACTGTAGAGGGATTTTTAAAAAATGAGTGAGCGGCTTGATGTATTTCTTACACTGCGTGGCGATGTAAAAAGCCGTGAACGGGCTAAACAACTTATTAAAAACGGATTTGTTTCTGTAAATGGCAAGGAATGCCGAAAGCCTGCAATGTCAATAAATGTAAGTGATGAAGTTGTTTGTTCCGATGACGGTATGTGCTTTGTCGGACGGGGAGGCTTGAAATTGGATTTTGCCTGTAAAGCCTTTCAGCTTGATTTATACGATATGGTATGCGCTGACATAGGTGCGTCTACCGGTGGGTTTACTCAGTGTATGCTTGAACACGGCGCAAAGCTTGTTTATGCGATAGACGTAGGACACGGACAGCTTGACGAGTCTTTGTGCAGTGATCCCAACGTAATAAACTGCGAGGGTGTCAATGCGAGAGAGCTTACGCCTGAGTTTTTCGGAAGAAAACTTGATTTTATAAGCGGTGATCTGTCATTTATTTCATTGAAACTTGTAACACACGCGCTTACAGAATGTCTAAAAAGCGGCGGAGATATGGTATTGCTTATAAAACCGCAGTTTGAAGCAGGTAAACAGGCGCTCAACAAAAAAGGAATAGTAAAAAATCAAAAGGATCATATCAGAGTTATTACGGAGCTTGTTCAGTTTTTTCAGCTTTCCGGTTTAACTGCAAAGGACCTTATTGCCTCTCCTGTTCAAGGCGGAGACGGTAATGTTGAATACCTGATCTATCTAAATAAATCGGAGCCTACTGTGGATTTTCTGAACCGATTTGATGTAAAGAGTTTTGTAAGCGATTCATTCAGTCGCTTTAAATGCTGATGCAGAGGAATGATAATATGAAAATATTTTTATATCCTAATCTTGATAAAACCAATTGCTTTGAATACACCTCAGCAACTTGCGAAATACTGCGGAGAAACGGCGCTCTGCTTTCTATGAGCGAGAAATACAGAGATGTTTTCAATTGCTTAGAAGGATTATTTTTTAAACCGGAAGAGAAATGTATAAAAGAGTGTGACATTATAGTCGCGATCGGCGGCGACGGAACTATTCTTAAATGCGCAATAAAAGGTTCGGCACTGTGTAAACCTATTCTCGGCATTAATTGCGGCAGGCTTGGATTCATGGCTTCGCTTGAACATTCTCAGCTTGAACTTCTGGATAAGCTTTTCAGCAAAGAATATACCTTGAGCAGGCGTATGATGCTGGACGTTAAGATTGTCAATGAACATGGAGACGAGGAAAAATATACCGCACTTAACGACGTTGCGGTAACAAAGGCAGATGATTGTAAGATTGCGGATTTTGAGGTTTCAAAAAACAACAGCGTCATATCCTCATTGCGTGCCGACGGCGTTATTTTGTCCACAGCAACGGGAGCTACTGCTTATTCAATGTCGGCGGGAGGTCCGATCATTGAGCCTGAAATGGAGTGTATCGAGTTCACGCAGATATGCGCCCATTCGCTTTTTGCACGTTCTATGGTGCTTTCCGCCGACAGTGTTATCAATGTAAAATGTCACACAAACAGTAATTCTCACGCTTGGGTGACTGTTGACGGAAATAATGTATATAAGTTATCGGCAAATGACAGAGTAGTTGTTTTAAAATCTGCATACTATGTGGACATTATAGATATATGCGGCGGAAGTTTCTTCTCGTCGATCAATAAAAAGCTTATGCAGCCGCTCAAAGCTGCAGCGGAGGACGGTATATGAAAAATCAGCGCCAGCAGTTAATAATGCAGATCGTAAAAGATGAAAATATCGGCACTCAGGAGGAACTTCGCGAAGCTCTTGAACGTCATGGATTGAAAGTTACTCAGGCGACTGTCTCACGTGATATAAGGGAACTGTCATTAGTCAAGACGATTGGATCAGACGGCGATTACAAATATAGTCTTCCTTCGCTCAAAAAGGATCTTTCCGAGCAGGGAAACAATAAGATATTCGGAATTATTTCGGACGCCGTTATCTCTGTGGATTATGCTTTAAACACGGTTGCGGTGAAATGTCATACAGGCATGGCACAGGCAGTTTGCGCGAAGCTGGATAAGCTTGGTCTTGAAAATGTGGTCGGCACTCTTGCGGGAGACGACACAATTTTCATGTTAATGCGAACCGAGCATGATGCAAAACAAATGACCGACGATCTTAGATCAATCATAATTTCGATATAGCAGGAGACTGATGTTTAATGTTAAAGGAACTATATATAGAAAATCTTGCGGTAATCGAACGGGCAACCATAGATTTTTCTGATAAGCTCAATGTTTTTACAGGTGAAACCGGAGCTGGTAAGTCCATTCTTATCAACGGCATAAACGCAATACTTGGCCAGCGCGTTACAAAAGACATCGTGAGAACGGGAACAAGCAAAGCGGTTATTTCAGCTCTTTTCACTGATCTGGGAAAAAGCGTCACCGAAGTTCTGGACAGACTTGGGATTTCCGCCGATGACGGACAGCTTTTTCTGACGCGAGAGATCAATTCTGACGGCGGAAGTGTAGCGCGGGTAAATTCAAGACCGGTCAATGTATCCGTGATGAGGGAAATAGGCGAAACGCTGGTCAACATACATGGTCAACACGATAATCAGATACTTATGGCTCCTGAAAGACATATAGATATACTTGACGGATACGCGGAATCGGCGGAACTGCTCGAGGATTATCGCTCGTCGTTTCGTGAACTTCAGCAGATTGCTAAAAAAATTAATAAGTTGAGAACGGAACAGGATAAAAAAGAATTTCGTATTTCTGAGCTTACCGATATTGCCGAAGAGATCAGAGCGCTTAACATACAGCCGGGTGAGGACAAAGAAATTGAGGCTGAACTGAACGTATCCAAAAACGCAGTTGCAATCTCTGAGGCTCTTTATGCGGCAAAGATGTTTTTATCGGGTGACGATGAAACAGACGGATCTGTTGAAATCACGCAGAGAGCGGCTCAGTCCGTAGAAAGCTATACGGACATAATGCAGGAAGTTTCTCCATTGTATGAAAGACTCAACTCTGCCGCAATAGAAATGGAGGACATTTCTGAGGAACTGGGCGAACTGCTTGACAAGTTGGACATTGATCCTAAGCGATTCGATTATCTTAACCAGCGCTCTGATGATTTGAGGCGCATTATGAAAAAGTACGGTCCGGAACTTGACGATGTACTTGAAACGCTTGAGAAGGCTGAGTCTGAGCTGGAAGAATTAAGCGGTACCGAACAAAGTCTTGAAGAGCTTGACAAAGAAAAGGATCGTCTTCTTGCAGAAGTTTCAAAGAAAGCAAAAACCTTATCGGATCATCGGAAAGAAGCCGGTAAAAGATTTGTTGCCGAGGTTACGGAAGAACTCGAATTCCTGAATATGCCTAAGGTCAAACTGGTTGTTGAACAGAAAACCGGAAAACTCACCGTTAACGGTATGGATAATATTGAATTTCTTATTTCTGCCAATGTTGGAGAAGAACCGAAACCAATAGCAAAGATCGCGTCCGGAGGAGAGCTTTCACGGATAATGCTGGCTTTGAAAAATGTTATCGCAGAAAAGGACAGCATCGGAACACTCATATTCGATGAGATCGATACAGGTGTGAGCGGCAGGGCGGCGCAGAAAATCGGTATTAAGCTCAAACAAATATCAAAATTCAGGCAAGTGCTGTGCGTAACTCATCTTGCGCAAATGGCTGTAATGGCAGACAACCACCTGCTTATTGAGAAGAATATTGTCGGTGACAGAACGGTCACTACAGTGCGGCGTCTTGATTTTGAGGAAAGAAAGCTTGAGATCGCCAGAATTATGGGAGGCGAAAACATAACGGAGCTTATGCTCGAAAATGCCGAGCAGTATCTTAGCGAAGCTCAGAATATGTAATATTCAGAACCGGAGGAATATGTATGAAACTTTCTGTGTTGAAAAAATTTTCATGCGCTGTTGCAGTTCTTATGTTATTGACAGGATGTACGAAAGGAGATAACAACAGTTCTGCAGTAAACCCAAACGGCTCAGTTTCTAAAAATGAATCGCAGGCTGAAATTGACAGCGAAAGCACCGTTGATAACGGAGAAAATTCGGGCGATGCGGAGCATAACGAATTTGTCTTGAATGAAAGCGTAATAGAATTTTCAAAGCCCAGCGGAGTATATGCGGAAGAGTTTTCTCTTGAACTTAAGGGTGACGGCGGTAAACTTTATTACACCACAGACGGCAGTGATCCTAGAACCAGCAATACCAGAACGGAGTACTCCGAAGCAATAGACATAATCAACAGAAACGGTGAGGAAAACGTTGTTTCAGCGGTAGAGCCTGTGCTGTTTTCTGCAAATTTCAATGATTATCAGAGAAGTTCGCAGACATTTACCTGTAAAATTTCTCCTCCTGCCGACAGCGCCGTAGATAAATGTACGGTTATCAGGGCAGCTATAGAATCGGAAGACGGCAGTTTTTCACAGACCTACTCAGGAACATATTTTGTTGGAAATACAGAGGAACATATACGAGGGATCAAGGAAAGCTGTGAGGCGGCAGGGCAGGATCTGTCTGTGATAAGCATTACTATGAACTATGACGATCTGTTCGACCCTGAAACAGGAATATACGTTAAGGGCAATATTTTCGATAAGGATATCGGGAGTGTTCTTTCCAAAAGCGACAGAATTGACGGTGAAACTGCCCGCGCCGTAAATGCAAACTATAAACAGCGCGGCAAAGAGTGGGAAAGAGACTGTCATATCGACTATATGGAATTTAACGATGACGGCGGGGAAACCAAGTTTTCTCAGGATGCCGGTATAAGGATACAGGGTAATTATTCACGTTCAGACCTTCAAAAAGGATTCAGGTTATATGCCAGAAAAAACTATGGGGATAATAATTTCAGATATACTGTATTCGGTGACAATGCTTTGAATGAGAACGGAGAGTCGCTCGATAAATACAAAACTCTGGTGCTGAGAGCCGGAGGCAACTGCGCCTTTACTGCGAAGTTCAACGATACATATTGGCAGGATATGTCCAAAGAATTGGATTGTTCTACTAAAGCAAGCCGTCCGTGCGTTGTTTATCTGAACGGCGAATATTGGGGACTTTACATCTTGGAAGAGGACTACTCCAACGATTATTTTGAAGATCATTACGGTGTTCAGAAGGACGATGTAATAGTCTACAAGGGTGACGCTGAAGCGCTTAGTTTGGGCTATAAGCTTGACGAAGGAACTCTTCCGGACGGAGAAACTGATGAATCCTACTATTTAAACAATCTTATTGATTTTTTCAAGACTCATAAGAGTTTGGAAAATCAAGCCGACTATGATGAGTTTGCTAAGCTTGTAGACATAGAGAGCGCAAGAGATTATTTTCTTGCTGAGGTGTGGATAAACAACAAATGGGATTGGCCCGGTAAGAACTGGTCGATGTGGAAAACTGCAAATCCACAGAATGCTACCGAATATGATGACGGGAAATGGCGTTTCATTTTCTATGATATGGAGTTCGGCGGAGTAAGCGGCGAAGGCGACGCTTATGTAAATACTGTTAAAGAGGATAATTATAAACGTCTTGGACTGCTCGATATGGACACAGATAATCCTGCCGTTTTGACATATGCATATCTTATGACAAATGAAAATTTCCGAAATGATTTTAATGAGAAACTGCTTGAAATGTCCGACGGTATTTACAGCAAGGACAAGGCAATTGAAAAGCTTGACGAGTATACTGACGTTTATGAACCTCTGATGGATCAGTTCTTCGACAGATACAGCGGAGCGGGAACTGCCGATGAAGCGATTAACGGCGGTTACGCTTCGGCAAAATGTGTAAAAGATTTTATCCAAAAGCGCGGAAACAATATACAGAATATAGTTGATTGGATAAATGCTCAGTTTTAAGCCAACTTTGGCTGTACAAAATGACCGGAAATCTCTATGTTAGTTTCATAAAGCCTAACCAACAGTATTTATGCTTTGTTTTTTTGATTTGTTGACTCAAAATAAATAATTTATGTGCATTCAAAAGTCCTGTGGATTTTCCGCAGGGCTTTCCTTTATTGTTATCTGACAAGCAAAATCCAAAAAACTGACAAGCAAAATGCAAAAAGTGATGAAATGTTTCAGTAAAATCGAACAATCATCACTTTTTTGTATTATCGGGAATTTTTGAAAC
>JAETQO010000073.1 GCA_021770655.1 Ruminococcus sp.
GTTACCATTCACAGTCGATTTGATGACACGATAAATAGAGCGGAGCTATAACGCCGCTTTTTCACTCGATATTCTGATATGTATTTAGGGTGATGCAGAGAAGATTTCAGTAACCGTATAAGGATTCCCTTCGCATAAACGTTGCAGGGCATTGATTTCGTTAATTCCATTACGGCGGCAGGTTTCGATATATGTTCTGTTGAGTGCATGGTGATCAGCGGCGGCTTCCGATTCAAACTGACCGGATATTTTCATGTGGGATTTAACGCCTCGAAGTCCGCGCTCGCTGAGATTGTTGGTGGTCGGCAAGCTGAAGTCCTCTACCCAAAGGAAATAATTCCTGCGATATTTGGCAATACGCTTAAGCAGTGTCTGTTCAAATGATGCTCCGTAGTTGCATGGATCAGCTTTGTTTTCCTTCCAGCCCTTTTCAAGGTATTCATCTACCTTGCGATGGAACTCGTTAACGTAGGCTTCGCTGAAAGATCCTTCTCCCCGGGCTATGGAATCATTGCGGTCCTTGATGGTCCTGCTGATATGTCCCTTCAAATCATCGGACCATTGATGACAAGTATCATCCGTATTTTTCTGACAGTCACGCTGAAGATGCTGATTACATTCAATGTTTTCAAAACTGTACTTGTCGTTATAGTTTATGGTGTTATGGTCATGCATGGTCTTTGTATCAGATGTAAGGAGGTTCAGAACATTGTCATCATCAAGGCTCTCCATGTCCTTATGCGCATGCGCTGTATAGTAAGCAATGGATTCATCTCCATAGAACCGGAAACATGCTCTCTGCGCAAGAATGAAAATGACAGTATCGTCCCAGTAAACAATCTTTCTTGTGATCAGGACAAGCTTCAGATCCTCGCGGAACTGACGAAGCCCTTTTGCGGCACGTGTCTGGAGCTTTGCGATGTATCCCTCACAGGGAGTTAGTTCACCGCCGGTAATTCCGGCAAGAAACATGGATGCTTTGTTCATGGCGGCGTTAACTGTGTTTGTGAGGGATAAGGCAAAAGCCTGCAGTCCACTGCCATACTGAACCTTCTCCTTAAGGTTCGGAGGTATCTGCGAACGAAACACTGTACCGCAGTTATTGCACTCATAATAAAAGAATTCGTGTTTGGTCTTCACGACTTTGATGCGCACATCGTATTCGTATTTTACCTCGGATTCTCCGGTTGGAATACAGTCAGTAAGCCTGCACTTGGGGCAGCATTCATCATCCTGTAATGGATGCCCGACAGTATCTGTGATTTCGGATTCATCCGGCACCCCAAGGGAGGCTTTTGTATGGCCGGTCTGTCCTCCCTTAGGTTTTCCTGTATTACGGCGAGAGTTTGGGATAACCTTGTTTTTATTTATCGGTGTCTGTGATGTGGGGGTACCTGTATTACTGCCATCATGATTAAGAAGAGCCTCTGCAAGGGCAAGACGGTTTTGCAGTTCCTTGATAATAGCATCTTTTCCGGCAAGAGATTCCGCATATTGTTTTTTGTCGCACTCCTTAGACCGCCTAAGGTTCCTGACCGAAGCCTGTAGAGAAGCGATCTGTTCCTGGTACCCCAGAATGCGGTCTTTCAGTTTTGTGATTTCTGCAGTTGCCTTTTCAAAGTCGAGGCGCAGATTGCCAGTAAATTTAATCATAGATCACAGGGAGCCTTTCCTAAAGCATTCGAGATGGACGCACATACTTTTTTGTACGACCTGATGGTGGCTTTTAAGTCTTTCACTTCCGACTGTAGAGAAACGATTTCGGCTTCTTTCTTGGATATAGTATTTTGGAGATCTGTAATCTTTGCTGAAGTAGTACCTTCTTCTGTGGTGGTTACATTTTTAGAAGATGATGTTCTGCCCCGACGACCGGAGGAAGGAATAAGTTCTCCTGTTTCAGTATCCAGTGTACCCAGATATTTTCTCTTGGGTCTCGATTGTTTGGTGACAGGATCATAGTGGGGAGTAGACTCATAAACACGGGTCTTTCCGGTTTTCTTGTCATAGTGTTGAACGATGGTTGGCATAGTGTTTTCTCCTTTCAATGGTGGTTATAATTATTGTATCGCATCCACCATTAAATGTCAAGCGATAGTGGTTGTAAAAAATCACAAATATAACCACTATATATAGTACATATTGCCAAAAAAAGAAGCCCCAACGGGACTTCCTTAAAAATCAGATATTAATCAGCTGTGAATAGTAAC
>JAETQO010000074.1 GCA_021770655.1 Ruminococcus sp.
CCTGAGTTCCGAAGTTAATCTTCTCCGAAAAGTCCAGTATCCCTTGTGGTTACTGGAAAAATTTTGTCAATATTTTGTATTTTATATATGGCTTTTTATGTCTTTCTACGGTATAATAAGACTATATATAGGGTTTTGTAAGGAGGAATGAGGCATGTACCTGAACAAACAGAAGAAGCCCAACGGCGATATATACCTGTCCATACGCGAAAAATACCATGTCCCAAAAGTGGGGGCCAGGGAAAAAACCATCGAAAGCATCGGATATCTGAGCAAGTTAAAAGAAACCATGGACGATCCCATCGCCTACTATACCCAGTATGCCAGGGAACTTACCGAGATAAAAGACGCCGCAAAAACACGAACCATTTTTATTGATACCACGGAGGAAATGCGTCCAGGGGAGGATGATTTCAAAAATGTCGGTTACGGAATCCTCAAGGAAATCTACCGCCTGCTGGAGCTGGACCGCTTCTGGCGCTGGAAAACAAGAGGTAAAAAGATAAAATATAACCTGGAACTGATCTTCCGCCTTCTTGTGATCTCCCGTATCCTCTATCCCGGTTCCAAGAAAGAAACCTTTGAAAAAAGGCATATCTATTTCGAGCCTATAGATGGTTTCTCCCTGGATGATGTCTACCATGCCTTGGACCTGATCGCAGAACATAAAGAGGCGCTCCAAAAATGGATCTATGAACGCTCCGAAAAGTTGTGTGCCCGCGATCTGAGAGTCTCTTATTTCGACTGCACGAACTATTACTTTGACATTGGCAGACCAGATGTCGACCTGCTGGATGATGACGGAAACCCGGTAAGCGCTGATGGGCAGCCTGTGCCTGCAAAATACCGCAAACGTGGCCCGGAAAAGAACCAACGCCCGGATCCAATCGTGGGAATGGGGCTTTTACTGGACCGGAGCGGGATCCCCCTGGCCTATGACCTGTTCCCAGGAAACGAATCGGAAAAGATCCATATGCGGCCCATACTGAACCGTGTGAAAAACGGGTTTTCCTCCACACGTACCATTGTCGTTGCAGATCGGGGGCTAAATACCTCGGACAACATCTATTTCATCAACGGAGACAACAAGAGGGACAACAATGACCGGGACGGTTATGTTTACGGCCAGTCCGTCCGAGGCGCTGACACAGAATTCAAAACCTGGGTACTCAGTGGTAAATACCGGCAGGATAAGGTAATGGATGATGACGGGAAGGAGATTCTTTTCCTTCATAAATCCAGAGTCCATCCCAGGAAGCTGCAGGTCAATGTGACCGTGCCGGGACAAAAGCACACGAAAAAGAAAACCGTCACCATTGATCAGAAACAGATGGTTTATTATTCGGAGAAATATGCCAAAAAACAAAGGGCTGACCGCGCCGCTATGATCACACGCGCAAAAGACTTGATCGAACATCCAGGCAAATATGACCGTGTTACTGCCAAAGGAAGTTCTTCTTATGTAAAAAATATCGCTTTCAGCAAGGAAACAGGTGAGATTGTTGACGGAAAGAATCTTCTTCTAGACGAAGAAAAAATCCAGGAGGAGGAAAAATTCGACGGTTACTATTCCATCGTTACCAGCGAACTTGAGATGGATGATCTTGAATTGAGAGATATCTACCGAGGACTGGCACGCATTGAAGATACCTTCAAGGTGTCCAAGACCGAGTTTGAAGCACGGCCCGTATATGTCTGGACCAACGAACATATCGATGCCCACTTTGCGGTCTGCTTCACAGCGCTGGTGATCTTGCGTCTGCTTCAGGCCAAACTAGGAAATTGCTATCCCGTAGGAACCATTCTGGATTCCTTACGTAAATACGGCTGTACCACCATGGACACCAACTGCCATAAGTTCATTTATTATGATGAGGTCATGGAAACATGCGGAAAAGTTTTTGGCATGAACCTAAAAGGGAAGTATCGCACACGTCAGGAAATACAGCGTCTGCTGAGGTATTAGCAGGGTACTATCCAATAATTCTAAAATTTTTATAAAATTTATTCTTTCCCAAAAAAGAGGCTAATAAGCCATACAGACGAAACGCCACAAAGTCAGTGTTTATCGGCATTGTGGCGTTTTTACTTCGGAACTTGAG
>JAETQO010000075.1 GCA_021770655.1 Ruminococcus sp.
TAGCTGATTTCAGCTGATAGCTTTGGTTTATATCTTTTTAGTCACTTTTTTTGTGGCTTTCTTTAGTGCGCCCTTTTTCTCTTCTTAGGGGGATTATTTTATTTTTCAAACTTAACACTCCTTTACTGTCTGCATAACATAGCTGCTCCGATTATTCCTGCGTCATTTCCAAGCGTTGCTACCGCTATTTCGGGAATACCGATCTGCTTTGCCGAAAAAGTAACGTCACTCAATTTTTTGCGCAAGGGCTCAATTAAATGATCTCCCTCAGCGCTTATTCCGCCGCCTAAAAGAATGATCTGCGGTCGGAAAATAACTATCAGAGAAGAAATACCTGCCGCAAGATAATCAATGTACTGATCTACTACTGATATTGCCGTGATATCACCCTGCTTTTCGGCGTCGAAAGGAATTTTGGCGTTCATTTCATTTAAGTCGCCGCCGCACAGCTTGGTCATAAGGCTTTCGGGATTTGATTTTGCGGCTTTTTTTGCTTGGTTTATCAGTGCGGTAGCCGATGCGTAGGCTTCAAAACAACCATTCTGACCGCATGTACAGGGAAGTCCGTTATGGACAAGCTTTGTGTGTCCGATTTCAGCGCCCATACTGTCGCAGCCGTTAAATATTCTCTTATTCAGAATAATTCCTCCCCCGACTCCCGTTCCGAGAGTTACCATAACAACGTCGTCATATTCTGAGGCCGTACCCTTAATTGTTTCTCCCAATGCTGCACAAGCGGCGTCGTTCTGGATAAAAACAGGCACGTTGAAATGTTTTTTCAGTTCATCGTAAAGGGGAACGTTCTGCCAGTTAAGGTTATTTGCATTCACAAGCAGATTTGTCTGCGGATTGATGCAGCTTGGTGTACCGAGTCCGACTGCGGAAATATCGCTCATGCTTAGTCCTGCCTTACAAACGGTTTCTTTTGCGGTTTTGGCAATATCGCTCACAAGCATCTCAAACGGCTTCTCGGGATTTGTTTTTTTTGAATGCTTTTCAATTATATCACCGTATTCATTTGTGATTCCCACTGCTATATTTGTTCCGCCAAGATCTATCCCGATATAATATCTCATGGTTTTAATGCTACGCCTCCTTTTTATTTTGTTTACACTTAAATTATACAATATGTATCTGCGTTTGTCTTTACGGTAAATCGTAAGGTCTTGCACTATTTTCAGATTTTAGTCTTGTAAAGCAAGGTAACGGCAGTCGAGTTTTCTAAAATGTCATTCGGAAAACCGTGCGACCCTACAAATTTTTTCAGCAAGTGCATAAAAACTATACTTTCATCAGCTGCAGGGTGAAGGGATAAAAAGCATTTTGAAAATTGAATCACACGCAAGAAAAATACCAGCATTCTATTGTGTAGGTACACCTGTACCGCTGCAACATTATCAGAAATCCCCCACCCCTTCTCCTGTACGCCCCAAGGGATAAGGCAAACAAACTGATACAAAAACACCCCGTAAACGTTCTGTTTACGGGGTTTCCCATTGTGTTGTAACTATAAAACAGATGAAAGTTCTCTCAGCGGGGACAAACTAAAAGATACAAAAATGCCGTAACGGGACAAGCCCGTCACGGCGAGTGACTGTGTTGCCGGAACAAAAAAGATGACACTTGAAAGCCCCTATTTCACGCTGTTTCTAACACTCTGCCTCAATCATCCTGCAATACTCTTTTTCCTCGCAGTCGATATAATCCTTAGCAAACTGCTCCGCTTCCTCAAGACTGTCTTTCAGCAGTTCAAAATCAACCGCTGCCGAAAAAACATCAATTTCGAGCTTTTCGGATTCATCTGCAAAAACTTCAATCGTGAAGCCGTTACAGCGAATGTCATTTCCATCCTTACCCTTCCGATGCAAATCTGTATCGGGAGTAATCTTCACATAAAATCCTTTGTATTTCACTTGGTCACTCTCCCCCTTTGTGTCATACAGCGTTCTGTAGGCTTTCTGTGCGAATCTGTCTATTTCACACCATCCGACGCACTCAAACCCACCTGTCTTTTCAAATGCCGAGCGGAATGCACCGATTCCTGCAAACGCTTCAAAATATTTTATCATTTATCACCGATC
>JAETQO010000076.1 GCA_021770655.1 Ruminococcus sp.
CTGGCATTGAGCAGCCGTTTCAGCAGCTTGTCCTCGTCTTTCTGTGCCAGCATAGACCAGTATTGCAGTCTTGCAAGCACATAGGCATACAGTACATCATAGCGAATATAGTGCATGGAACACTGGCGTAATCCCTGTCCGTACTTACTGCAATGGTAGTGTGCATAGGGATTTTTGTTCTGGCTGTTTACACCATAAGCCAATGACCATCCGCAGTCCGCACATTTTACCAGCCCGGAAAATATCTGCGTTGTGCCATTCTTCTGTCGTCTGCGTCTGCTTGCAATCAGCTCCTGAACTTTTTGGAACACTTCTTCGGAAATGATGGCTTCGTGGGTATTTTCCACACGATACCATTCTTCCTGCGGCTTCCGCACCTTTTTCTTGTTCTTGAATGAAATGTTGCTCTGCTTGTTGTGAACACTGTGACCGATGTAGGTTTCCTCTTTCAAAATGCTCTTGACCTGTGCTATCGTCCACGCATAGGCTTTTTCTGCGGGCGCACCGGCGTAGATATTGGCGAAAGTCCCATATCTTTCATAGTTCAGCCAGCCGGGGGTAGGTACTTTTTCTTCCACCAGTCGGGCGTGCATTTCATTCAGGATGTTTAAGAACGGGGCAAGCTCGCTTTCTCCGTTGATGGTGTCCACATTGTCATTGATGGCAATGTAGCGTACTCCCTTGCTGGGGAAATAGATTTCCGTGTACTGACCAGTCAGGATATAGTTTCTTCCCAGACGGGATAAGTCCTTTGTGACAACGCAGTTGATTTTCCCGTCCTCGATGTCATCAATCATCCTTTGGAAACTTGGACGCTCGAAATTTGTCCCACTCCATCCGTCGTCAATGTACTCGTCTACAACGGTCAGCCCATGCTCTGCGGCATACTGTCTAAGCATCATGCGCTGGGTCTGGATACTGCCGCTTTCCCCCTGTAATTCATCGTCACGGCTCAATCTCAAATATAGTGCAGTGTTATAAATCGTTGTATTGTATGGTTGTTTCACGGTTAAAAATCCTCCTTCTAAAAGAAACAACCCACGCTTATACAATACTCGCTGGTACAAGTATATCATAAGCGTGGGCTGATTGACAGTCGTTATTCCGTATTTTTTCAGGAAGCGGCGGCAGCGTGCTGGATAACATCTTCCAGCAGACTGTCAAGCGGCTTCCCATCCTGTGCGAAATGCTCCGATACCTTGATACGGACTTTTCCCATGACAAAATACTGGGTGCCGTCTTTTTCGGTAAGCAGGGTGCCGCTGTTTTTGTTATTGCTCTCGTTTTTGTTTTTTGCCATAGGCAGTTACCTCCATAAATGAAATATGCCCGACAAGGGAATGTCAGGCAGGTGTACAGCCGCAGACTGTCTCCGTGTCAACCAAACCGTGTCAACCGGCAGAAAAGACTTTGAAAACAATCCATAGGCGCTCTATTATTACTTTTTACTTTTTCTTTGATTTCTTGGTTGACATGGTTGACAAAGGAGGAGAGAAATGCCCCAAATATCAGGCTTTTCCCCGTCAACTGGCTGTCAACCAAAGCGTCAACCAAAGCGTCAACCAAACTGTCAACCGGTGGCTTTTCAGAATGGCAGTTCCATTTTCCGGGCTTCTTCTTCCGTGATTTCCTGAAAACCGTCCCCCTCCGGCGGGGCTTGGTTGACACGCTCCCAGCCTTTTTGAGAACCGTATTTCTTATACCGCTTCGGGCTTTTGTAGGCTATCCAGCCCTGTATGATGCCGCCCGCAATGCCGGTATTCATAATCTCGCAGATTGCCCGTGTCTCCCAGTCTGCCGGGGAATTTAAGTTCCCCAGCGCTTCCTCATAAAGCTGCTTGGAGCATACCCTGTCACCGGTGTAGTCCTCCAAATAGGCGTAGATCATAAGATAAAGAAAGACCATCCGCAGACAGTCTGTGTGTCAGTGCTTCTATAAAACCCGATGAAAAGGGAAAACCGCAGAGCGGATTTCTCTTTTCGGCGGGTACACAGGGGATAGCCGCTTTAGCGGCGCAAGGGGGTGTAGCCACCTTGTCGGAGCGAAGCGAACGCAGCCCTCGGATTGCTGATTTTATCAGCGACAGAGGTAAGCTCCGCAGGACGCACGATACATGGTCTTTAGACTATGTATAGAAGTGCGCCCTTAGTTCCTAATGGATTTTGCCGTTTCCGGCAGTCTTGTCCTTTTTCTTGGAACGCTTGGAAAGATACTTCGGGCAGTCAACCACAACCGCCCGGAAGCTCTGTTTACATTCGTGCTGGCATTTCCGGCACAGTTCGTTGTAAGTGATACGGCTGCGGTCATTTAAGAAGAAAGACCATTCCA
>JAETQO010000031.1 GCA_021770655.1 Ruminococcus sp.
TCAAAGCTTTCAGGCAACAAGAAATATTATGTAAGGGTTCGCTCCTACACGGTTGTGAACGGCACGAAATATTACGGCGCTTGGTCGACTGCAAAGAGTGTGACGACTAAGAAATAACGAAAAAACGAGACTGCATATGCGGTCTCGTTTTTTGTTGTCTACTGAAAACTGCCAGTTCAACCGGCGGCTTTCGATAGATAAACAAAGCCGGAGCGGGGAATTCCCGTCCGGCATACTGGTACGCCTGATGCGATTTGAACGCACGACCTTCAGAGTCGGAGTCTGACGCTCTATCCAGCTGAGCTACAGGCGCATATGCAAAGGCGGATTGTGTCCGCCTTTTCTTTTTGTTTGTGTGTTCCTATCTCAGCTTAGCTCCGCAGGGCAGACTCTGATCAGGGAATACCACGCTTGCCGCGCCGTCCGGGGTGTCCGCCGCACAGATCATTCCATTGGACTCAACGCCGCAAAGCTTTACAGGCTTGAGATTTGCCACAATGATGACCTTCTTGCCGATAAGATCCTCAGGCTTGTACCACTGGGCAATGCCGGATACTACCTGTCTGCCGCCCATGCCGTCGTCAAGCTGTAAGCAGAGCAGTTTTTTGGATTTTTTCACCTTCTCGCATTCTTTTACAAGCGCAACTCTTAGGTCAACTTTGGCAAAATCATCAATGGTGATCTCATCAGCTACCGGAACAGGCTCAAATCCGTCGTCCTTTTCAGCCTCAGGCTCAGCCTTGTTTCCGATTATCTTGTTCAGCTCCTCGATCTCCTTGTCAACGTCTATTCTCGGGAATATTATCTCGCCCCTGTGAACAGTTACATTCGCAGGAAGAACGCCGAATTTTCCGGCATTTTCATAGGTCACATCATCGTTTCCTGCACCTATCTGTTCCCATACCTTCGGCATTGTCGCAGGCATAAAGCAGCTGAGCAGTGACGAAACTATCCTTATTGTGTCAAGCAGATTGTAAAGTACAGCCGCAAGTCTTGCCTTTTTGCTCTCGTCCTTTCCGAGTATCCACGGTGCAGTCTCGTCAATGTACTTGTTCGCACGGGATACCACTTTGAATATCTCGGCAAGCGCATTGTTAAGCTGAGTTTTATCCATAAACTCGTCAACCTTGCCTCTGAGAGCCGATGCCTCTGCAATAAGCTCGTCATCGAACTCGCCCGTTTCTCTCTCTTCGGGGAGCGTTCCGCCGAAGTATTTGTCCGCCATTGTAACCGTTCTCGATACCAGATTACCCAGTCCGTTGGCAAGGTCGGAATTTATCCTGTTTATCATGATCTCGTTTGAGAACGAGCTGTCTGCGCCAAGAGCCATTTCACGAAGAATATGGTATCTGATAGAATCCGCGCCGTATCTCTCGCCGAGAATGAACGGGTCAACAACGTTGCCCAGTGATTTGGACATCTTCTGTCCGTTAAAGGTTATCCAGCCGTGAACCGCAAGGTGCTTAGGCAGAGGAAGCTCCAACGCCATAAGCATAGCAGGCCAAATGATAGCGTGAAATCGCATAATATCCTTTGCTACCATATGAACGTCCGCAGGCCAGAACTTGTCAAAGTCGTTATATTCTCCGTTCCAGTAACCGAGAGCGGAAATATAGTTTGAAAGTGCGTCGATCCATACATAAACAACGTGACCTTCGTCAAAGGTAACGGGAATACCCCACTTAAATGTAGTTCTTGAAACGCAGAGATCCTCCAGACCGGGCTTAATGAAGTTGTTTACAAGTTCAGTAGCTCTTGTTTTCGGCTGGAGATAATCCGTCTCAGTCAAAAGCTTTTCGATCCTGTCCGCAAAAGGAGACATTTTAAAGAAGTAAGCCTCCTCCTTAGCTTCGGTCACTTCACGGTGACATTCAGGACAGCAGCCGTTCTCGTCCAGCTGAGATTCCGTCCAGAAGCTTTCGCAGGGAGTGCAGTATTTTCCTTTGTATTCGCCCTTATAGATATAACCCTTGTCATAAAGAGCCTTGAAGATCTTCTGAACCGTTTCAACGTGATAATCGTCGGTAGTTCTTATATATCTGTCATAGCTGATGTTCATATAGCTCCACAGCTTTTTAAAAGTCTTGACGATCTCGTCAACATACTCCTTAGGAGTAACGCCCTTTTCGGCGGCTTTCTGCTCGATCTTCAGACCATGCTCGTCTGTACCTGTTAAGAACATAACGTCATATCCCTGCATACGTCTGTATCTTGCAATAGAATCGCAGGCAACCGTCGTATAGCAATGACCGATATGCGGATTGCCGGACGGATAATAAATAGGCGTAGTAATATAAAACGGTTTTTTCTCCATAAAAAAAGACCTCCGTTATTTTAAGTATTATATGCCAAGCATACATCTATACTTATTATACAACTTCTCCCCCCTCCCGTCAAGCTTTTTTTTAATTCGGGTCGCAGCTGCCTGCGGGCGCCTCTCTTTTGTAGCCCGAAGACCTGTCCGATCGTAAACCGCACCTAGCATTAAACCGCACATAGTCCGTCTGGCTGTTCTTCTGCAAGCTTGTTGTAACCGTTTTTGTATGTAGGGGACGATTTTTTATTTTCTTGCCCGAAGGCTTGCTTGGTCGTAAACTGTACTTTGTCCGTCTGGTTGTTCTTCTCAAACCTTGCTGTAACTGTTTTTGTATGTAGGGGACTGCGTCCTCGACAGCCCGAACATCCCGCAGTCCGTTCGGCTGTTCTTCTATCGCATTAAAATATAAATAAATTCACACCAACGTATAATAAGAACAACCAAACGCACCTTGTACGGTTTAATGCTATGTAAAAGACCCTGCAAAACGGGTCTTCGGGCGGGATAGTTACTCCTTAAACTATCTTGCACCCCGAATTAAAAAAAATCTAAAAGCTTATTGACATCGGGCAGATTTTCTGCGCTTTCTTCTATGCTTTCAAAATCGGCGTTTTCTTTTCTGCAACCGTCTGTTTCCATAGTAAGATGGAACAAACCGTTTTCATAGATGAAATTAATACGGTAGCCTATAACGACTTCTTCATCGTCTGAACTGTCCAAAGACGGTTTTGCCACTTCATCGTATATAGCAAAGACCGTGCCGTTGTCATTTTTGAAACTGCCGGCAGATTTGTAGCAGACCGCGTAACCGTCTCTTTCCGTGTATTCCGATTCACCGTAAAGTGTTTCTTCTCTTTCGGTAACGTCAACGCCGCGTTTTTTGGTAAAGTATACGCCGTTCAGATCAGCATAAACGCCGTATTCGTTGTCTTTCCAGCCTGTAAATACAGACATATCGTAAGGATCGTCATAGGACGTGAAATCGGGTCCCGTTGACATTATGTGATCGCTATACCCTATGGTGAACATTCCTCCGCCCAATACGGAATCCAGAAAATCGGAGTAGGGCAGTATTATTCCGCATTCTTTTACGTTGTCCACAAGCTGAGAATAAGTATCAAAGCGTTTTGATACACTGATAACGTCTGTGTTTTCGTCCTTTTCAATGCCCTCGTGGTAATCAAGCGAATACTCCGTACGGCTATTGCCGTTTTTGTCACCCTCAAAAGTGATGCTCAGCTCGCCGCTTTCCAGAAACTTTCCGCAGTCAAACCCCTCGATAGGTTCTGCTTCGCCTAAGTTTATCTTTTCGTCGTCTATCACGCTGTAAGTCGAGATACCGAACAGGGATTTTGCAAATGTGCTAATGGAGGTAAAGTTAGCCGCGCACACTGTGATTATTGCAAGACAGGATACACAGGCTGTTGCCTTTATCCAGACTGGAGTTTTTCTTTTTGGCTTTATTTCAGCTGTCCGTGTAACATTTTCCAGAATGTCTTCGTCAGCGTGAAGACCGTTCAGCGCTTGTTTATAGTTGTAGGTAAAATTCATATGATCCCGTTCCTTTCCAAAAAATTTCGGGGAACACCGTAAAAAGCCGTCAAGCGGTGTTGCCTAATCAAATTCGTATCCTTTAAGTTTTTCTTTCAGCTGTTCTCTCGCCCTCAGCAGTCTTGTGCGGACTGTTGACGGAGTTGTTTTCATCAGCCTGGCGATCTCCACTGCCGTATATCCTTCGTAATAATGGAGATAAACAGTCATTCGATATTTTATATCCAGAGAATTCACAGCTGATATGATTTCAAAGCTGTCATCGCTTTTAAACTCTGTTTTCAGATCTGCGTCTTCTAGGTCTATGTTTTTTCTGTGCGGCGACGACACGATTTTTTTACATTCGTTCACAGCGACCTTGTACAGCCAGTTCTTTGCGTGCTCGTCTGATTGAAAAGTTTTTTTGCACAGATACAACTTCAGCAGAGCTGTTTGAACTGCGTCGTCGCAGTCCGCACTTTTTTTCAGATATGTATAGCAAAGTCTGTATAATGAATCCTTGTATAAGCTTCCGAGCCTGATAAATTCTTCCTCCTGCACAGCCGTCATCTCCTCTCTATTGATTTGAAAAGCCTTTCATATATATTATCCTTTATCCCCCTAAATCGTCCCATTTTTTATTCGGGTCGCAAGGTACTTCTGGGAGTAACTTTTCCCGCCCGAAGACCTCGCTTACATTAACTTCTCCATAGCACTAAACCGCACATAGTCCGTTTGGTGGCTCTCAGCAACGTTAGTAAATGTAGGGGCTGGCGTCCTCGACAGCCCGAACATCCCGCAGTCCGTTCGGCTGTTCTTCTATCGCATTAAAATATAAATAAATTCACACCAACATATAATAAGAACCCCCAAACGGACTATGTACGGTTTAATGCTATGGAAAAGACCACACAAGCGAGGTCTTCGGGCTGAGTCGTAAATCCTTGAAGTACCTATCGACCCGAATTAAAAAGAACGGTTTAATGCTATGGAAAAGACCTGCGACCCGAATTAAGAAAAGAGGGCTGAGTCGTTATTCCTTGAAGTACCTATCGACCCGAATTAAAAAGAGCGACCCGAATAAAAAAAAACTGCCGCCAGCGTTTTGGCAGCAGTTCTGTGTTTTTACTTATTCTTCGTCCTCTTCCTCATCGAATTCATCTTCGTCATCAGATGGGATCGGAATGTCTGCTAAAGGCTCGTCTGCGCTTCTGAAATAGGCGTTAAAATCGAAACGTCCCATGCAAATACGCTCCCAATACGGCTTGCCCTGCTCAAGTACCAGAATGTTATGTTCGTGAACCTCCAGCACGTCGTAGTTCTTTCCGTATGAGTCTTTTACAACATCGCCCTTTACAACATTGGTCATTACATTCACCTTCCTTGTTTATGCCTAAATTATATCATATTATAAGACCGTTGTCAATTGGCTTTCCGAATTTTTTGCCCTAAACGCTTATCTTTTTCGCCGTCGTCCAAGAGCCGTACCATTTTGTCTTTGATACGGTTTTGTAGTCTCTTGCCTTAACGTAATAAGTCTTTCCCGACTTTAATCCGCTTATCTCATCGGCAGCTTTTGAGTTTTTCGTGATCCACACAGACTTGTAGTTCTTAAAATCGACATTGTCGGCATACAGTATCTGATAGCCCGTTGCAGAAGCGTGTTTTGTTACCGTGACCGTAGCCTTCAAGGCTTTTTTATCTGCCTTTACCGTTATCTTCTGATTCTGCGGAACTATCTTAAAACTCTTTGTTACAGTACCCTTGTAATTGCCCTTTCCGGTAATGGTTATTTTCGCCGTGCCTATGTTGGTGTTGGAGGAGTACTTCAATGTGTAATCGGTGCCGCTTTTAAGCGTCTTGCCTTCGTTTTTCAAGGTGAGCGCAGGCTTTATTGCTTTTCCCGTCCATATCTTTTTGTCGGGCAGACCGCTTATCGCCACATTTGAAAGATTTGACGTCTTTGCCGAAACGATTTTAAGCGCCGAGGAATATCCTCCGTATACTTTTTGACTGCCTATCTTTTCATAGCATCTTACCTTGTAATAGTAGGTGTTCTGTCCGAGTACCTTTTTGTCGGTAAAGCTTGTTTTTGCAGAAGTGCCGACAAGCGAATATTTTCCGTTTGAACCTGTCTTGCGGTATATTTCATAGCCGCACATACTGGTCGAACCGCCGGAATATTTTATGCCTATCCCGTTAGCAGAAACAGAGGTCTTTGCAATACCCGAAACCGTCGGCAGAGTTATGGAGGAGTTCGAGCTTTTCGCTATGCCCGAAGCCTTTACGTTTTTGATAGTGTTGTTTTTCAACTCGGCACTGCTGTAAGAAGAAACGCTTATGCCGTTTTTTCCTGCGGTATCGATGTTGTTTCCCTCAACGCCAATGTCTGTGTCGCTTGACCCCGAAACCGAAATGCCGTTTCCCGTACTGCCTGAAATCTTGTTGGAAAGCACCTCAACGTTTTCGCTTCGGTTTGTTATGGTCACGCCGTCCTTGGAGGATTTGACAATGGTGTTGCCCGTGACCTCTCCGCTTGTTTCAAGTGAGTATGCAACGCCGTGTCCGTTACAGCCCGTTATCTTGTTGCCCTTGCAGTCCGCCTCGGAATTACAGTAAACTGTGATCCCGTTTTCCGCCGCGCCGGTTATGCTGTTGCCCGTCAACTGAGCGGAGGAATCCGCCGAAACGGAAATACCATGCTTCTGCGGCTTATACACTACGTTGTTTGACAGAATATTTTCATTAGAGTCGCTGAAAATGTTGACGCCGTTAAAGTTTGCATTTGAGATCGTGTTGCCCGTAAGAGTGTTGAAGGAGCTGTCGGACATCAGTATTCCGCTTCTTGCGGAGTTGGTAATAAGGTTATCGGTTATTTCAAGCTCACTGCTGTCCGTTATGTTCACGTTGTTTTTATCTCTGAAATTCATTCCATCGCTTATGCAGATAAAAATATTGGAATCGATTTTACAGTTTGCGGCGTCGTTTATTACAAGGGTCGTGCCTCTGGATTCTATCCTGTTGTCACGGATATCGACTCCCGAAATGCAGAAATTATGATCGGGAATTACCTCGTTGTCCGAAACGTCATATCCGTAAAGCATTATCCCACAGGTGTAGCCGTTTTCATCGGTAGCGTTTGTGGAAATATCGTTTGAGCATATCACGGAGTTTGCGTCGGAAACGACATTTTCAATCGCCTGAGTCATTGTTCCCTGAGCGGGAGCGTGAAAATTACTGTCGGGAAGTCTTGACATAGACTTGAACTCGATTCCGCTTGCGCAGTTCTTGAGAGTATTTCCGGAGATCGTGCAGTTTCTGTAATTGTACATTATCATCGCCGTGCCGCTGAGGTTTTCAAAGGTGTTGTTCTCAATGAGAATGTTGTCGTAATAAACGCCTACGGTCGCCGAATGAGAGCCTAATCCCCGGCATATGCCCGAAAACAGATTATCTCTTATGATCACATTCTCGCAGGCGGTATCGTCAAAAGGTTCATAGCCCGGGAAAACCTCCGCGCTGTTTATGCAGTCAAGCTGAATAGCCTCTTTCTGAAGATCTCCGCTGTAGCCGGTAAAAGTGCAGTTCTCGATCGTGATGTTGGACGCGCCTCCTATTTCCAGATGATGACCGTCCTGATTGTTTGTAACGGTGAGATCCTTGAGGAGCAGATTTCTGCAATGAGCAAATCTCATGTTTGAGAATTCCGCAAGGCTCGGATATTCGTCGGTGTTACCGTTCCATGTCCCGCCTTGGATAATTATGTTTTCTGCTCCGTCATATCCGCCGATACCGTTCTGATCGGTTCTGAGCAGCGGTCCGTAGGGCGTACAGCGTTTAAGCTCCGCTCCCTCCTCACAATATATCCAAGTGTTGCTGTAGACCACAAGGGAATTTGAAAGCAGATATGTTCCCTCTGGAATAATGATCTTAGTGAGCACTCCCTTTTCGGAGTTCTCTTTGGCTTTGTCCAGCGCCGCCTGAATCTGTCCGTCTGCCACGCCTATTCCCGTGTTGTCGGCATTGAATTCCTTTTCGGCGTCTATCTCTATTACCGCAAGGCTGTCGAGGTCAAAAACAGCGCCGACAGCGTTTGCCCCCTTTTGCTCTTCCTGATCGGCAGAAACACCGTAGCTGTCCGAAATTCTGCCCGGAATAGCGGACAACAGCATAGAAACCATAATCAGCGTCATTATAAACGCAGTTAAACGTTTTGATATTTTTCTTTTGTAAAAAACGTCTGATAGCATTAACATTTTGTTTTGTCTCCTTAAAATGCGTCGCACAACTTACAGGCAACGTCACACGATCATTGCCGTGCGTATTGCCTACAGCTAACACCGCACAGCCTGCGGAAAACGTCATTGCTGTGCGGTGTTACCCATACAATATTATTATAAAACATCAAAGCGTTTATGTCAACGGAAGTGAAGTTTTTTTACTTTTAATTTGAAATTTTAGTGAACGTTGCACAAATCCGGACTTGATTTTTTGACATATAAATACAGCGGCTTGGGACGTTTTTTTCGGGCATTAATCGGGTCTTGTCCGCATATAGATATATTACATAACTATGTCATGGAAAGGAAGTAGTATTATGCTGGAATTACTGGACAGAAAACTGCCTGATGAACTGTCGTCAACTTCAAAGGGGCTTACCTCCGCCGAGGCGCGCAAGCGGCTTGAAACGGACGGAGAAAACCGACTTGCAAAGAAAAAAAGAAACACCGTCCTCAAGATATTCGCCGGACAGTTTCACGACGTTATGGTGATGATACTCCTTGCTGCCACGGTCATTTCCGTTGTCCTAGGGCAGTATGCCGACGCCGTTCCTATCGTGCTTATCGTGGTTATAAACGCCGTTCTGGGCTTTGTGCAGGAATACCGCTGTGAAAAGACCCTTGAAAAGCTTGAAAGCATGACTGCGCCGACAGCAAGAGTCTATCGTGACGGCAGGCTTGTGAAGATACCCGCCGCCGAGGTGGTGGCAGGCGATGTTTTCCAAGTGGAGGCAGGCGACAGAATACCCTGCGACGGATACATAAACTCCGCAAAAGCGCTTTCCTGCGATGAGTCTGCGCTTACGGGCGAGGCTGTTCCCGCAGAAAAAAGAGCAAGGGTGAGCGAGGTGGATTTCACCGCCCTCAACAAGGATTATATGGTGTATATGGGTACTGTTGTGACAAAAGGTACGGGAGAAATGACCGCCGTTGCTACGGGACAGCGAAGTCAAATGGGCAGAGTTTCAACAATGCTTGAGGAGATCGAGGAGCCCGATACGCCGCTCCAGAGAAAGCTGGGCGAGCTTGGAAAGACTCTTGCGATCATCTGCATTGCAGTATGTATAATAGTATTTCTTGCAGGCGTTCTCAGGGGCGAGCCTGTGCTTGATATGGTTATGACGGGAATAACCATTGCTATTGCCGCTATCCCGGAGGGCCTCCCCGCAACAGTCACTATAGCTCTTGCGCTGGCTGTGAGAAAAATGCTCAAACGTCAGGCGCTTGTCCATAGACTTCATTCCGTTGAAACGCTCGGCTGTGCAACGGTAATATGTACCGACAAGACCGGCACGGTGACGATGAACAAAATGACCGTAACGGACATCTATACTTGTACGGAAAGAGAAAACGAGTATACGTTTTCCGACTCGGATCCGGACGGCGAGGGCGTATTTTCTGCGGACGGGCAAAAGCTTATGTCATGGGAAAGCCCCGACCTGAGCCGTATCATGCTCTGCGGAGCAGCCTGCAATAATGCAAAGCTTTCTCAGCCCGAAATATGCCGGAAACGAAACAGGGGAGGAAAGCCCTCTAAATTCTGCGCCGACGGCGACCCCACCGAGGGAGCGATACTCTGCGCCTGTGCAAAAGCAGGAATAAGCGTTGACAATCTTGGCTACAGACGGCTTGACGAGCAGCCCTTTGACAGCGAAACACGCTCAATGACGGTGGATTGCGCCGACGAGGCTGGGAAGAAGATAAGCTTTAAGAAAGGCTCTCCCGACGTGATATTAAAAGAGTGCGGATATGCTTTCAGTTCAAAAGGCGAAGCCCTGCCTATGACGGGAGTGCAAAGAATAGCTATAGCCGCAAAGAACGACTTCTATGCCCGAAAGGGTCTGAGGGTCATCGCCTTTTCTCAGAAAACCGATGACAGATGGATATTTCTGGGGCTTATGTCTATGAAAGACCCGCCGCGTCCCGAAGCGAAAAAAGCCGTTGCGGAATGTGAACGCGCAGGCATAAAAACGGTCATGATAACAGGCGACCACAAGCTTACCGCCGCGGCGATAGCAAAAGAGGTCGGCATAATGAAAGAAAATTCACTTGCGCTAACGGGTGAGGAGCTTGACAGAATGTCCGACGAACAGCTTGGCGGAGTTATAGAAAGCTGTAGGGTATTCGCAAGGGTCACTCCCGCTCACAAGCTGAGAATAGTGAAAGCTTTTAAAAACCGCGGACACGTCTGCGCAATGACAGGCGACGGAGTAAACGACGCTCCCGCAGTCAAGGAGGCGGACATAGGCGTGTCAATGGGTATTTCAGGTACAGAGGTCACAAAGCAGGCGGCGGACGTTATCCTGCTTGACGACAATTTCGCCACCCTCGTAAATTCCGTGGAGGAGGGCAGAACGATCTATCAGAATATCAGGAAATTCGTGCGCTATCTTATATCCTGCAATATCGGCGAAGTCGTAACAATGCTTGGCGGTATCATAATGGGGCTTCCTATGGTGCTTCTGCCTGCTCAGATACTTCTTGTGAATCTTGTGACCGACAGCCTGCCTGCTATTGCGCTGGGCCTTGAACCGCCCGAAAGGTCGGTAATGAAAAAGCCGCCCCGCAAGGAGGACGACAGCTTTTTCAGCGGAGGTCTTATGTGGAGGATAGTCATAAGGGGGTTGCTTATCGGTATCTGTACTCTTGCAAGCTTTACCGTATTGCTCAGGTCAAGCGGCTCGCTGGAAACGGCGAGAACGGGCGCGCTTGTCACTCTTGTGCTTAGCCAGCTTGTGCACGTTTTTGAATGTAAGTCGGAGGAGAAAAATCTTTTCACCGTTCCCTATCTTTCAAATCCGTTTCTTCTTTTTGCGGTAGCGGTCTCGGCGGCCGCACTGTTTGCGGGAATATGCCTGCCCATATTGCAGGGCGTTTTCTCCACCTGCATAATGACCGCAGGAGAATTTGCTTTGTCCGCAGGAGCGGCACTGCTTGTACCACTGGCGGCGGGAATATTTTCGGGCAGAAAGAAATCTGAAAATCTTATAGTTTGCAGGGATACGCAATAAAAAGAAGGACTGCAAAGCGTTTGATGTACGCTTTGCAGTCTTAGTTTGTATAAGCTTGCAAGAATTTGGGGCAGAGCCCTTGTCGCTCCTGCATGAGCGGCATCTCCTTTACTTTTTCTCACCAGAAACTCTTTTTAAACACAGCCTTTATCTCCATGTCGCCGTCCACCTTTACGGTGATATTCCGGTTTTCCTCGTCCTCTTCGGGTACGCCCTCCCAGCGCACAAAGCGCCAGCCTTTTTCTGCCCTTGCGGACAGCGTTATTTCGCAGCCGTCGTAATAACTGCCTATGCAGTCCTTTTCTAAAACAACGCCGCTTATAGTTACTTTTCCGTGTTCGCAGTCGCTTGAAGAGATCTCTACTCTCCGCTGAGGAGAAAGCCTGTATTCCCGTTCAAGATAACCCTGCACTTTTTCAAATCTGTTTTCCATAAAATCGTCCCAGCGCCCAAGCATTTTATCCGTTGCATTGTTTTTATCAGCCCATGTGGGGAAACGCTTGAAATAATTGTCAAGCTCATCATAATATACCGACTTGTAGTATTCAAGATATTCTTCAAACCTGCCGTATTCAAAATTAACACTGCCGACTTGACATATTGAAGAAATAAACTTCATTCTGAAAGCCTCGCTGTCAAGCAGGCTGATTATCATTCCGCCCAGTTTCATGTGGCTTTTTTCTTCAAGATAATCGAACATATTCAATGTGTCGTATTTGGTGTTGTAGTGGTTTCCTGACGATTCGGTATCGAACAGCATGAAACGCCAGCGTCCGTCGGCGTATTTGTTTGAGCTTTCAATATCCCTTACCCGCCAGCAGGCGTAATTGTTCTGCGGCCAGTCGTCGTTGAAAATATAACACTCCGTGGCAACATAATCCGCAAAGCTGTCCATATCCAGCATTGTGCAGGCTTTCTTGTAATTTTCCTCATCGGACATATCAGAAAGGGAGATGAAATCGCACATTTCGTCAAAAAGCTTTTCGTCCTGAGGCTCGCCCTCGTCAAGCTTGTCGTTTTTATAGACTATCACATTGCTTTTGGAAACTCCGTAAACGTCCGAAAAATAATCGTCGCTGTAATCGTTCTGGAGGGTATATAGTCCCCAGTATTCGCCGTCAATAAACAGTACGCAGGCCTTGCCTTTCTGCGTTTCGGACTCTCTTCCCGAAACCATGTCCTGTATCATCGTGTCCTTGAATTTTGAGTAATTCGCGTCGTTTCCGCCGTTCCTCAGCACAAAGGTCTTATAGCTTGAAATAAGATTTCCGTCCTTGTCCGTAAGGTCTTCCAACAGCGGATAATCAAACGAGCCTTTTCCGTAATCTCCTCTTGCGTAAAATCGGAAGGATTTCTGATAGTCGGCTCTTGACCAGCCGCCCTGAGTTCGCACTCCGCAGTCCTGTGAGATAAGCCGCTTTCCGTCGCTGTCAAAATATTCGATATAGCATTCCTTTTCCCATTCCCTTCCGCGCTGATTGTAGTTAGCGGGAACAGAGCCGTTTCGGGCGTGGTCGGGATATTGTTCGTCATATTCCTCGTAAACTTCTCCCAGACAGTAGATTCCGTCCTGCTCGCTGTAAAGATCATCGGGATCGGTGATCATTGAAATTATGGGCAGGTCCGAATGCTCCGCACTCGAAATGCCGACGAAATAGCTTGCGGTAACAGTCTTTCCGCATATGCCGCTCGTCCCCTCCGCACAGGCTCTTATGACCGTGCATTTGTCAACGTCCGTGTCTGAGGGCAGACCGATATTTTCCTCTCTGTAGTCAAGCTGTATCTTCATCGGGTCGTATGCCGACAGCACGTTTTTGTCGCCGCTTCTGTCGGAGATCTCCAACGAGTCCGTATAGACCTGTCTTGTGGAGGATACCGCCGGGTCGGTACCGTCCGTGGTGTAGTAGATTTTCTGTCCCTCGCCTGCGTATATCTCAAGGCTGAAAGGTTCTTCATACATTCCGCTTTGTACGGAAAGCTCAGGCGTGTCGCCGATAGTTTTGTCCGAATTTTCCGCCATAGGGGTCGGCTCCGAAACATACATTTCTCCGTTTTCGTTGCGGGAATAGCTTACCCCCGAATTAAGAACAGGGAGGGTAACGCTTTCCCTTTCAAAGAATCTGTAGTTCAGCGTGACGGTGTCGCCGTTTGCTTTTCCTATGTTAAAGCCTGCGGTGGGAAAGTCCTGTCCGTCAAAACCCTCCTTTGAGCAGTAAACGATAATATGTTCTTTGGCTTTCACAGTATAATTACCGAGCTTATAACGTTCTCCTCCGTTTTTTGAAAGAGAAAAGCCCGAAAGTGAAACGTCCTTGTCTGTGGGATTGTATATCTCTATCCAGTCGCAGTATTCTCCTGTTTTGTCCGTAACCTTTGCGGTTATTTCGTATTCTCCGTCATTGTCGGGGCATATCTCGCTTATGTATATTTTCGGTGGAGTAAATATCACGGCTGATATAATTACGGTAATGATCGCTCCGACAGCGCAGCCTGCGGCAATGATTACGGATCTTTTTTTTATTTTCAAGCGGAAACCTCCCGAAAAAATTTTAAAAGTCCAAGTAAAATATAATAAAGTAATTATACCAATTTTGTCGATTGATGTCAACTTTCTTTTTTAATTCGGGTCGCAAGGTACTTCAAGGAGTTACGACTCAGCCCGAAGACCTCGCTTGCATGATCTTTTCCATAGCATTAAACCGCACATAGTCCGTCTGGTGGTTCTCGGTATTTTTTGTTCGGGTCACAAGGTACTTCAAGGAGTAACAACTCAGCCCTCTTTTCTTAATTCGGGTCGCAAGGTACTTCAAGGAGTTACGACTCAGCCCGAAGACCTCGCTTGCATGATCTTTTCCATAGCATTAAACCGCACATAGTCCGTTTGGTGGTTTTCAGCAACGTTAGTAAATGTAGGGGGCTGGCGAAAATTGTCTTTCGGTTAACTCACGGCAATTTATCGTCCTGTTTATTCCGCAGTTTGTTTTGTTATTCCCACAATTACTGCCTTAATAATTACTTACTGCTCATTCACCTTTCCCCTTGCAAATATCAGTTTTGATATAAAAACAAAGCCGCAGGAACGCTCCTGCGGCTTTGTCGGAAATATTCGGTTTCGTTTACGGAACCAGTGTAGTTTCCGCCTTGGAATCCTTTGAATCCTTAGTTGTTGTAGTAGCCTTTGTATCGGCTTTTGATTCATCGGTCTTTTCAGTTGCCGCAGTTGTTGTGGTTGCGGCGGTTGTGGTCGTCGCAGATGTTTCATCGTCATTCTTGTCCTTGTCGGAGCCTGAAGCATTTGCCGTACACTTGGTTAAGGTGTAGTCCTTGAGGTCGACCATATCCTTCTTGAAATCGCTGTCCTTGTCGAAATAGTCTGCGCTGAAGTTGACGTCCTCAGTGAAAGTTTCACCGTCGGCAACGATGTTCCTGCAATAAACAGCTGCATAGAAAGTAGCCTTATTGTTCTTGTCGTCGTCGGTCTTTACTGTGATCTTGTAAAGATTGATGACCTTGTTTACATCTCCCCAGGAGTCGTAATTTGTATCGTTTGTAAATGCAACATAAGTGTCCACTTTATCGAATGATTCGATAGATTTTACCTTGCCGTCGAAATCAGTACCCAAAGGAGAATAGTGACCCTTGATGTCATTTTTCATATCCTCGATCTTTTCGTCGATAAGAGTCTTATAAGAATCCATAGCCGCGATTCCGTTATCGGAAGTAACATATGCAGGGAAGCTGTCGTCAACTTTGATCTCTTTATAATACTGAGTATCGCCCCAGCCGTCGCTTTCGGTGTCGCCGCTGAGCGTGATACCGTTTTCGCCGAGGGTGGATTTAGGGGAGCAGGTTACCTTGAAAGTTGCGCCTTCGCCTATGTAGCCGTCACATTCAACGCTGTAGTAAACGTAATCCTTTATCTTATCGTTGATAGACTCCTCCTTAACGGAAGAAACTCTTACAAACGGGATTCCTCCAGAGCAGTTGTATTCCAGTCCCTCGAACGGGTCTATGGTAGTCGTTTCGCCGAGACCCTCGACAGTATATTCCTTGGTTATCTGATTATCCTTAACGGCGCCCTTTGCGTATGTGTAGTACTTGCCGTCGTATTCAAACCAGCACTTGTCGCCTGATTCCTCAACACCGTATACGCTGAGATTGCAGGTAACCGTATACTTGTCGCCGTTTTTAAGATTCTCGGTATAATAGTCGTAATCATAATAGAGGAACGGATAAGCCGAGCCGGTATCGACGGAAACCGTACCGTATCCGTCAAAGCCGCTGAATGAAACCTTAACGTCCTTGAAGAAATCAATTTCCTCGCCGACCTTGAGATCCTTTACCGTAAGCTCAAATTCTGTGTTTTTAAGCTTGATGTTCTTATCCTTGAGCAGATCCTCGTTGTACTTAACGGTGCATTTTACCTTGTCGCCGTTTTTGAGGTTCTTGTTGTTGTCTATCTTGAGCTTTATCCTGTAGTTTCCGTCCTTGTCCTGCTTGAGCAGAGCCGCTCTCATGCTTCTGGCCTCTTTGGCGTCGTCCACCTTGGAAAATGCCTTTTTGAGCGTGGAGTTGTCAAGGGAGAAATACTTGCTTACGGTTTCTTTTCCCTTTGAATCTGTAAGCTCGTCAAGGTCAAATTCATCAGCGTAGTCGCCGAGAAGTGCAGACGCGTCGGAAGCCGAGTAGTAATAGCTTTCGTAGCAGTTAAGCTCAGCCTCTACCGTTCCGCAGCCCTCGATACCCTTGAATTCGATCTTAAAGAGGTCCTTAGCGTCAATGACCTGATACTTAAGAATGTTGCAGAGAATAATAATACCCACGACCAGGACTATTACAGCCGCTCCGATAATAACAGACAGTTTTTTGTGAGATACAAACCAGCCTCCCAGCTTGGTAAACGGATTGGGCTTTGGCGCAGTCTGCGGCGCAGGCGCCTGACTGTATGCAGGCTGTGCATACTGAGCGTTCATATCCGGCTGTACAGTCTGCTGTACGGGTGCCTGTGCCGGAGCCGCCTGCGGAGCTGAGCTTATTCCTGCTTCGGCTTCCATTTGAGCCACGGAAGCGCCGCATCCGCCGCAGAATTTTTCCTCCGGTCCGATAGGAGTTCCGCACTTTGAGCAAAACTTGATAGTGTTCATTTCATACCTCCATAATACTTCTTTTATAATGACAAAATACAATAGTTTAATATTTTGCTTATATAAAATAAGTATAAAGCCGAAGGTGTGAAAAGTCAAGAAAAACAACGTTTTTTCGGGCGTTTATGAACAATTTTCGTATATTTGTACAATTTGCCGATGACGAAATATACTGTTTGGTAACATTTCATACATATTTCAAGGAAAGCGCTGATTAAATCAAATTTGCCTCGTTCAAATGGGTAAATTCACGCGGCTGAATTTGATACGCTTCGCTATAATCAGCGCATTCCTAAAATACAGAATAAAGGTGTGGGAATTGGCTGTCATAAATTTTTTTCGCCCATGCCTTTATGCTTTCGCATTCGGAGAGAAAATCCTCTGAGTCCCGTTCAAGGAGCGCAGGAAGTTTTGCAACGGAATATGAGATGTCGTCCAGTGTGCAGGTCTGAGAAAGATATGATACCTTGACATAGTATTCCCGCCAGTAGTCCTCCAGTTCGTCAAGCATTTGTTTGGTATTCTCTGAACCGTCTCGGTAGCTCTGAGCGGTGCTGTCGATAAGCCGGAAAAGCTTATCGTTCGCTTTTTCGACAGCAAAAATGGAATAGACCGATACGGCGGCGATGGAACAGAGTATTACAACGCAAACAGCCAGACGTTTCATTTTTTCTGCTCCTTTCCGATAACGGTTATTTTTCCGCTGTCGTCGGCGGTGCAGATATACACCTGCCTGAGCGGAACCTTTTTTTCATCAAGCTTTTCCATAAGCCAGTCCCTGTCCTTTCCGATAAAACGCAGGGTGGAATCGATTATCTTTCCGTTGTCTACCACAAGCTGAGGCGGATCGCCTTCATCATCGTCAATAATTTTCATAGAGCCGTTTGTGACCGGACGAAACTGCTGTTTCTGATAGACCGATATTTTACCCGTGGTTTCCACGACAGCAAGCTGTACCTCGCAAATATCGAAGATTCCCATACTTCTAAGAGATTCCATAAGATCGTCTGCCGAAAAACGCAGATCCTTTAGTTGTTTCTGATCTATCTTTCCGTCCGACACCACTATTTTCGGCGAGCCGCAGATAATTTTTCTCAGCCCACGGAATTTAAGCGAAAAATGAGAAAGGATAACGTCAAGGCACACCAGTGTAAATATAGGCACAACGCCCATAGCCATAGGTATTGTAATGTCCTCTATAGGCAGGGTTGCGATATTGGACATAAGCACCGTAATGACAAGCTCCGAGGGCTGAAGCTCTCCGATTTGTCTTTTTCCCATAAGCCGCATGCTTAAAACTATCAAAACATAAAGTATTATCGCTCTGAAAAACACAATCAACAAAAAAATCACCTTTTTTTAATTCGGGTCGCAGTGTACAGCGTAAAAGTACGACTCAGCCCGAAGACCTCGCTTGCATTAACTTCTCCATAGCATTAAACCGCACAAAGTCCGTTTGGTGGTTTTCAATAATGTAGGGAACGATAAAAATTGTCGTTCGGCTAACTCACGGCAATTTTCATGCCTTGAACCAACGTAGCGAAAAAACTACCAACCTCACTAAGTACGGTTTAGTTTTTCAACAACATTCAGAAGAACAACAAAACGCACTCTGTACGGTTTAATGATATGTAAAAAACCACACAAGCGAGGTCCTTGGGCGGTAAAAGTCACTCTCAGAAGTACCTCTCGACCCGAATAAAAAATACCAAACGGACTATGTGCGGTTTAATGCTATGGAGAAGTTAATGCAAGCGAGGTCTTCGGGCTGAGTTGTAACTCCTTGAAGTACCTATCGACCCGAATTAAGAAAAGAGGGCTGAGTTGTGACTCCTTGAAGTACCTATCGACCCGAATTAAGAAAAGAGGGCTGAGTTGTGACTCCTTGAAGTACCTATCGACCCGAATTAAGAAAAGAGGGCTGAGTTGTAACTCCTTGAAGTACCTTGCACCCCGAATTAAAAATAGTTTGCGGAAAATATTTGAGAATATTCTTGATTGATACGCAGATAATAAAGAAAGCGCTGATTAAATCGAATTCGCCCCGTTCAGCTGTGGAAACTCACGCGGCTGAATTTAAGGCAACACCGCACAACTATTTTATGAAAGGCAAAGGGATTGAAATGAACACACCCGATTACCGAACCTATAAAGATGTAAAAATAAATCCCGATCTGAGCGGCGCAATGACAGACCTGCGCGCTGTTACGGGAAATACAATGGACCTCAATATCATGTTCGTGAAAGTAAGCGGAGTGGACTGCGCTGTGGCGACTATTGAGGCTATGACCTCGACAAGTGCAATGTCCGAGCTTATTTTCCGTCCGCTGATGAATTTGGAGCTTCACAAGAAAAGCAATGCGGAAGGCGTTTTCAGTTTTCTCACGGAAGAAAGCCTGCTGGCGGCGGAGAGAAAGACCGTCTTTACCTACGGCGACGTTATACAGTATCTTTTCTCAGGCTTTGCGGTTATTTTTGTGGAAAGCCTTTCAAAAGCAGTCGTTTACAGTATACAGGGTTATGACAAGCGCTCCGTTTCCACGCCCGAAAGCGAACAGACGATAAAGGCGGCTCAGGATTCCTTTACCGAAACCATAAGGACAAATCTTTCGCTTATAAGACGCAGAATGAAAACTCCGTCCCTCAGATTTGAGATGATGCAGATAGGAAAACGTTCGTCAACCGATGTGTGTATGATGTATATGTGCGACAGGGCAAGCTCCGAAACAGTTGACGCACTGAGAAAACAGCTTTCAAAGATAAAGCTCGATACCGTACTTACTACAGGATATATCGAACCGTTTATCGACGAAAGCTTTGGCTCGTCCGTCTTTTCTCAGATGTCCTATTCCGAAAGACCGGATATGATATGTACAAGGCTCAATCAGGGCAGGATATGTATTCTGGTGGACGGAACGCCTTTCTGCATAATCTGTCCCGCGCTTTTTGCGGAAAATTTCCAGACTATGGACGATTACTGCGAAAAGCCTTATTATGTGACCTTTATGCGCTGGCTGAAATATATAGCCTTTTTCCTTGCGGTGGCTTTTCCGGGGCTTTATGTCGCTCTCGCCAACTTTCACCCGGAGGTCTTTACGCTGAAATTACTGCTTAACCTTGCCGTGTCCGAGGAGGCGACGCCTTATCCTCTTACAGCGGAGGTTTTTATGCTTATGGTTCTGTTTGAGATAATGAAAGAGGCAGGCCTAAGATTGCCAAAATCCGTCGGCAGTGCGGTTTCTATCGTCGGCGGTCTGATAATCGGAGACGCGGCGGTTAAAAGCGGACTGATCTCCGCACCGCTGCTTATAGTCGTGGGTATTACCGCTACGTCCTCCTTTGTCATTCCGAGCCTTAATCAGCAGACCACGATACTAAGGCTTGTGTATATTCTTGTGGGCGGCTGTTCGGGGCTTTACGGTATCGCCGTCTGCACTTTACTGCTTATAGCCAACATCAACGCTATGGACGATTTCGCTATATCCTATACAGCGCCGGTAACGCCGTTTTTCCCGAAAGGAATAACGGACGTGATCTCACGGAAAAGCTTTAAGTCCTATGAACGGACGGAAAGCACTATGAAAGAATACAGAGAAAAACGGGGGGAGAAAAGCTGATGAAAAAGCTCACGTCATTACAGCTCTGTATGCTGTTGATATGCGGCAGAGCTTTCACTCTTATGACCTTTCTGCCGGCAGGTTCGGATAATTCTCTGATATATATGATCGGCACGGTCGTTTCCACTCTGATACAGGCGGCGATCGTTATACCGATCATAATATTTCAGCAAAAGTTTCAAAACGAAAATCCCTGCACGCTGGCTTTAAGCAGGTCAAAGCCGCTGGGTATCTTCGTGACCCTGCTGTATATGTTATATTTCGCCCTTGTGATATTCTACGTTATCGGTACGTTCACATATTTTATGGATTACTATTTTTCCGATTATATCCCAAGAATAATGATAGTTATAAGCTCTGCCGCGGCGGCGGTGTATGTTGGAAAAATGAATACCGGCGTAATAGGAAAAACAGGAGCGGTGGTATTTGCGCTGTTTCTGTTTTTCACCGCGACTCTTGTGATAAGCTCGCTGGAAAACTTCTCAACGGTCAATTTTCATCTTGCCGACAATGATGTTTCCGGCGGCATCTGGCAGGCGGCAAAAGGAGAGCTTTCAAGAAACGCCGATCTGATCTTTCTTGTGTTTCTGCTTCCCGACCTTAAAGGCAAGGTAGGAAAATCCTCGGCAGTCTTTCTTGCGGTGAGATTTGCTCTGGTGGAAATAATCATGGGTTTTGTCACCATTATTCTCGGAGATTACACTATGTATTCAAAGCTTCCGTTTTTCTCCCTTGCCGCATATTCCAAGACTTCCATAATAGAACGCTACGATGCGGCTATAATGTCGGTATGGGTAATGCTTGCAATAATAAAGCTCGGTATGTACGTTCACTGTACGGCGAGATGCGTAAAATATACTCTGCCTAAGCTGAGCTTTGTAACGTCGGCGATAATAGCCTCTGCCGTACCTGCAGCGGCGTCTCTTTTTTATCTTATTCCGCACAAATGGGAGACTATAGCTTACAGCTCCGTTAGCAGTATCCCCCTGATAATTCTTGCGGCAGTGGTACCGTTATTGATGATCTTGTTTATGAGGGGGCGTAAAAATGAAAAAGCGTAGGCTTCAGATAATTGCAGTTATTATGATAACCGCAGTAACACTGCTGTTTTCATCTTTCGGAAGGGTGCTGGATATTGACGACAGAGTCCTTGTTCACGCAATGGGAATAGATTTTGCGAACGGCGAATATAACGTTACTCTACAGGTCTTTACGACTCAGGGAATGGGTTCGGATACCCCCGTTGACGTAAGCCAGTCGAACATTCAGGTAATAAGCCGTAAAGGAAAGACGGTACGAGAGGCTATAGACGGCTGCCAATACGAGCTTGGCAAAGAGATATTTCTGGGACATTTACAGCTTATCTGTTTCGGAAACACGGTGGATTTTTCAAATCCCGAGGAACTTTTTTCTTTTGCTATAAAGGACAAGAATGTCTTTCTCGGCGTAAAGCTTTGCATGACTGAAAACACAGCCGAAGAGCTTATGAACGTTCAGCTTACCAGAGGAACGATGTCATCGGAGAATTTCACCAAAGTAATAGATATGGGCGTTAAAAACTGTATTACTGTAGAATGCCGTCTTATTGATTTTCTTTCCTGCATAAATTCTCCTCAGTATGTTGCTATGCCGATCCTTACGGAGGAGCAGTCTGCGGAAAGCGGCGGCTCGCAGGAACAGCAGGGCGGACAGGCTTCGGGGCAGGGCGGAGGACAGGAGCAGAACAGCCGGCAGGAGCCGGTCATAAAAATAAGCGGGACCGCTCTGATAAAAAACGGCGAGGTCCTTGACGATTATCTTACCCATAGCGAAGCTTCCGGAACGGCGTGGCTGATGGGAAAGGCCAAGCAGTACGATATGGTTATCGAATATGAAGACCGCCGTCTGGACGTAAAGGTTACAAACGACGGCAGAAAAATAAAGCTTGAAAATAAAAACGGCGAGCTTATATATAAGGCGGATATAACGGTGCTTGCGCACGCGTCCATGGACGTAAGGACCGAAGAAGATTCCGAGAAGATAGCTAAGCTTGTAAACGAACAGCTCAAAGAGTATTTCTATTCTGCATGGGATAAGACCGTAAAGCAAAACGGAGAGGATATATTCGGCATATGGAAAATGCTGAGGCATCAGTACCCGAAAAGCTATATGGAATATGAGGACAGGCTTGATGAGATATACTCGGCGGTAAAGCTGAATGCAAATATAAAATGCAGGGTTGAGTGATCGACACAGAGCGGCAGTTATTGCTGTGCTGTCTTAAGGAAGCACTGATTAAATCAAATTCGCCCCGTTCAAACAATGAAACTCACGCGGCTGAATTTGATACGCTTCGCTTTAATCAGTGCATCCTTAATATAGCCAAAGCTTCGGCGAATTTAACGTCGGGGCTTTGGCGCTGGGAATACGTTGGATAACAGATTACAAATAAGAGAACTCCGGCAAAGTGAAAATACTTTGCCGGAGTTTTGCTTATGTTTTCAGTTTTAACATATCATCGGGCAAGGGAGCGTAAACTGTAATGTGTTCTCCGCTTGCGGGACTGATAAAAGCGATCTTACTGCAATGAAGAGCCTGCCTGCCGATAAGGGTTTTATCTCCGCCGTAAAGATCGTCGCCGAGAAGAGGAAAGCCTATATGCGCCATGTGTACCCGTATCTGATGAGTGCGGCCCGTTTCAAGCTGAAATTCCACAAAGGAAACCCTGTCCGTGCTTTCGGTCACTCTGAGATCAGTGGCGGCATATTGTCCGTCATCTCTTATACAGCGCTTTATTATCGATTCTTTTTCTCTTGCTATGGGAGCGCATATACGGCCGCCCGCAAAAGGAAGCCGAGGTGTTGCTCCGATATAGGTCTTTTCAAAGCATTTCTGCAATGCGTACGCCGCGCGCTGGCTTTTTGCGGCAAGCACACAGCCGCTGGTGTCGCGGTCAAGTCTGTTGACAGGGCGAAACGCCAGTTCGGGGTAAAGAGCGGCAAAAAGATTTCCCAGGGTATCTCCCTGATGCTTTATGGACGGGTGACAGGGCATATGCGGCGGCTTTGAAAATACCACCGTTTCTTCGTCCTCAAAAAGTATTTCGGTTTTAAGCTCAGGATTGGCTTCAAGCGCTTCGCTCCTGCCCTCGTTTATGACAATGTTATCTCCGCACGCAACATGATCGACCGTTCTGATAAGCCGTCCTTTGCAGGTCATGCCGTTTTCCGTCCTTTTGAGCCGTGTGATAAGCCTTCGGGAAAACCCTCTTGAACGCAGTACGCTTTCAAGCTCCTTTCCGTTTTCCTCTGCCGTCACCGTTATTATCATGCGCTGTATTTCCTCCAGCGTTTTATCATTCCCGGCATTTTATCCTGCCAGTAATCTCCCAAAATATCCTCCATAAGAATAATATAGCATATCTCAAAATATGGATATATCACAAATATGGGATATACAAAAACAAGCGTGGGTGTAAATTTTACAAAGGACAGCATAAAGAAAATGTATCTGCCATGCTGTCCGTCCATAAGTCTTACGGAAAGATCGCAGGCGTCAAAGATGTTCGTTCTCGGATTAAGCGCCATTATGTATGGGGTAAGAGCAAGAGAGATCCAGTAATGTATCATTACTCCCAGCCAGACGCAGGAAAAGCCCAGAGAAAGCATAAACGAGAGAAGTCCCGCCGAGGTAAGCTCGCTCAGCTTGCATATCCAGCCCCAGTAATACACTCCGTAGATTCCTACGGCAAGGGGAACGGCGGAGAAAAGCTTGATAAGATTAAGTATAAAAGAGTTGTAAAGCGATTTTCGGAAATATGTAAAGGAATGAGCCGCCATATACTGCCTTGTAGCGAAATAGTTGCCGTTCTTTGAAAGATCAAGGAACAGACGGCGTATAACGTTCATTTCATTTGTCAAAGCGGTGATTGCTATAATAAGATTCAGAGCCCAGAAAATCTGCACGTTTCTCCTGCTGCGCAGGCCCTCGAAAGAGAAGAAATATTCCCAGTCAAGCCGGCAGAACAGAAGATACAGCGAAAGCTCGCACATTATGAGAAATATTATTATCGCAAGCATAAACGTCATAAGTGAAACGCAGTTGCCACCGTTTGCGTTGATGCGCTTTTTGGCAAGGCTTTTGATCTCTTTAAGACTCAATCCTTTCACCTCTTTTTTATCTGTTTTTTGCGGTATTTATTCGCTTTCGTAATCCTCTATGGTATAATCGGGATATTCCTCATACTGCGGAGGATATTTGCCGATCACCTCGAAGGCGTTTGAACGCTGCCACATGGACGCGGTCACCAGCACTTCAAAGCCCTCGCCGAAATCGCAGGCATAATCCATAGGCTTTCTTTTCGGAACGCCGAAACCTGCCAGCATATTCATTATTATTCCGCTGTGAGTGCAGACCGCAACGTTTGTAAGCCCCTCGTACATCATATCCGATATAATGATATTGAGCGCCTCATAGCATCGGTTTATCACATCTCTTACAGACTCGCCTCCCGGAGGCGGATTGTCAAGTCCTCCCTTGATGAACCGTTCGTATTCAGGGTCGTTCATAAGCTCGTCCGCAGTTTTATTTTCAAATTTTCCAAAGTCCATTTCCCTCAGCTCGGGCATTTCCGCCACAAGTCGGTTGGGCTGTAAAATGGATACGGTCTGTCTGCACCTTTTCAAAGGAGAGGTGTAGACCTTCTGCACCGACGGGTAATCGTATTTTTCAAGCTTTTCGTACAGATCCTCCGCACCCTCCTTGCAGAGCGGCAGGTCGGTAGTGCCGATATAACGTCCGTCAAGATTTGCCTGAGTCATTCCGTGGCGTATAAATGTGATTCTGTAGCCTTTCATGTTTTTTTCACAGTGCGGACAAAGCCGCCTATGAAACTTCACCTGCCTTCGTAAAATATTGCGCTCCATCTGAAAAAAATCTATTTACAAACGGAATAAAATTCTATTTACAAATGAAATAAAATATTGTATAATGTATTATAGTGTCTTAAACGGCATCGTCACCGTATGCGGCGAAAGCGTAAGCCGACGGCATTGTTTTCAGCTTTTTGGGGTTATTGTCTTTAAGACAGCGTTTGGGGGAGTGTTTTATGCAGGATAACGAAAACACCGGTTTTCTTCGCGAAGTCGGCGAAAAGCTCTGCGCGGTGAGAAAATCGAAAAAGCTTACTCAGAGCCAAACTGCTCAGGCGGTGGGTACGACCCAGTCCTGTATTTCCGATATAGAGAACGGAAAAAAGCAGGGCTGTCTGAATCTTATCATAAAGCTTATAAGATTTTACGGCGTGTCCTACGAGCTTATACTCGGAGAAAGCGGAAATTCCCACTATACCTTTCCTCAGTATTCAGGTGAAATCCCCGACGACGGAGGAATGGAGCTTTTATCGGCTCTTGTTGCAGGAAGCGGCGGCAGTCGTCTGTCGGAACAGCTTTCCGAAACGGTAAGGGTCTGCATATATATGCTGTTCCGAAAGGTTTATGGGCAGAACCCATATAATTCCGAAAAGATATTCTCGCTGGGTTCGGACGAAGCGTCGGAACTTTGCCTGCGTTTTCTGGAAAACTCGTCCGCAGAGCTTGACAAGTGCTTTGAAAAAAGCAAAGTAATAAAAAAGCGGCTTGAACTTCCTGTTGAAAAAAGCGGGGATCTGAGACGTTTTGTAAAAAGCTGTGAGCAGATCCTGATCGGCGGACAATCTTCTGAAAAAGCCGATGACTGAGCCGCTTATCGCTAACAAGCATTATAACATACTTCTTTATACATTTCAAGTCTTTCTTTTTAATTCGGGTCTTTTTTTAATTCGGGTCGCAGCTGCCTGCGGGCGGGTTTATTTTGTAGCCCGAAGAGTTCGTCCGGTCGTAAACCGAACATAGCATTAAACCGTACATGGTGCGTTTGGCTGTTCTTCTACGACTTTGTTTCAAGGCACGGAAAAATGTATGGGCGATGAAAATTGTCTTTCTTTTTAATTCGGGTCGCAGCTGCCTGCGGGTGGGTTTATTTTGTAGCCCGAAGAGTTCGTTCGGTCGTAAACCGAACATAGCATTAAACCGTACATGGTGCGTTTGGCTGTTCGCGTTAGTGATTGCAGAGTGTGACGGGACGATGTGGAATTTGTCCTCTAACAGTATATATTGGCGGTCATAACTATGTTAAGGAGGAATAACAATGTTCTGTCTTTGTCAACCATTCCTCATTCCTAATTTCTCATTGTCAAGGGAGCTGTTTTATGAAGTTTGACGGGAAACGCCTTGCCGCAGCAGTGTGTGTGACAGCCCTTGCCGTGGCGGGAGCGTTTATGATAAATAAAAGGGAAATAAAGCGCAGTGAAACCTTTTTCGCTATGGACTGCGCCTGTACCGTCACTATGTACGGCGGCGACATTTCCTCGGTAAAGGAGAGAATCTCTGAGCTTGACAAAAAGCTGTCTGCTTACGGAGAAGACTCTGAGATATACAAGGTAAATTCGGAGGGGCAGGGAACGCTTTCCGATGAAACGGCAGAACTTGTGGAACGCTCTCTTGATCTTACGAAAAAATACGGCGGAGCGGATATTACCGCAGGTGCGCTTACAAAACTCTGGAATGTTGCAGGCGAATCTCCCTCGGTGCCCTCCGATGAGGAGATTGCGGAATCGTTGGTAACTGTAGGAAGCAAAAACGTAAGGCTTGAGGGGAATGTCTGCACACTTGAAAACGGAGCGCAGCTTGATTTTGGCTGTGACGGAAAGGGCTTTGCTCTGGACGAGGTGAAAAAGGAGCTTGACCTTCAAGATGTTTCCTGTGCGGTTGCGACTTTCGGCTCTTCAAGCCTGCTTTACGGTGAAAAGCCCGACGGCAAAAGCTTTACGACTTCGGTGACTGATCCTTTCGACGACGGGAAAACCTGTCTGAGCTTTACGAGCGGAGAGTGCTTTGTTTCTACCTCCGGCGGCTATGAAAGATATTTTGAAGCGGACGGAGAGAAATACTGTCATATATTTGATCTTTCCACAGGCTATCCCTGTAAATCTGACCTTGTGTCCGTGACGGTTGTGTGTCAAAGCGGTATCCGATCGGATTTTCTGTCTACCTGCATTTATCTCGGCGGAACGGATTCGCTGGATAAGTGGCTGCATACGGAGGATATAGAGGTCATCGCTATAGGCGAGGATAAAAGCGTTTACTGCTCCGACAGTATTAAGAGCAGAATAACAGTAAATAATAATGAGTTTGTCATTAAGACAGCACTTTAATGCAGTGTCGTTCGGCTGTCGCATGACGCTTTAGTATTAAGGCAACACCGCACAACTATTGTCTAACGGCTTTGTACACGTCTAACTTGCCAATTTTCCGTTATCTTGCACAGAGACTTCTTGAAAGACACAAGTATTCCTGCGTCGTTTCTATACAATCTAACGAAAAATTTTCTGCGTTATCCGCACACAACAGTTGTGCGGTGTTACCTTAAATAAAAAAATTCATATCAAAGTACATTAAGGCAACACCAACCGCACCTTGTGTGGTTTAATGCTATGTAAAAGTTAATGCAAGCGAGGTCTTCGGGCTGAGTCGTCACTCCCAGAAGTACCTATCGACCCGAATTAAGAAAAGACGTCACTCCTTGAAGTACCTTGCACTCCGAATAAAAAAACACCAAACGGACTATGTGCGGTTTAGTGCTATGGAGAAGTTAATGCAAGCGAGGTCTTCGGGCTGAGTCGTCACTCCCAGAAGTACCTATCGACCCGAATTAAGAAAAGACGTCATTCCTTGAAGTACCTTGCACTCCGAATAAAAAAACACCAAACGGACTATGTGCGGTTTAGTGCTATGGAGAAGTTAATGCAAGCGAGGTCTTCGGGCTGAGTCGTTACTCCCAGAAGTACCTTGCGACCCGAATTAAAAAGGAGGATATTTATGAAACTCAACAGTATTTTCCTGCCCCACAAAAAGGGGACGGAAAACAGCGAAACGGTGGCGTTGCCGCTGCCCGCAAAGGTGAAGATATCCATGTCACAGCATATGGGCGCTTTTTGCGAACCGCTGGTGAAAAAGGGCGACCGTGTGCTGGTCGGACAGAAGATCGGCGACAGTCAGGCGTTTATGTCCTGTCCGGTCCACTCTTCCGTTTCGGGAACGGTCACGGCGGTAACTGATCTGCTTCTTCCGGGGGGAAAGGTCTGCAAGGAAGTCGAGATCGATACAGACGGACTTCAGGAGGTATCGCCGGAGGTCAAGCCTCCCGTGATAATCGATAAGGCGAGTCTTTGCGAGGCGGTAAAGCAGTCGGGCTGCTGCGGCATGGGCGGAGCTGGTTTCCCCACTCATATCAAGCTTAACTATAACGAGGCGAAATGTAAGGTCGATACTCTCGTTATCAACGCCGCCGAGTGCGAGCCTTACATAACCAGCGACTACCGTGAAATGATAGAAAACTGGGAGGACGTTATGACGGGCATTCTGCTTGTAAAAAGCGTTCTGGGACTTGACCGCGTTGTCATCGGTATCGAGGACAACAAGCCTGCCGCAATAAAGATCCTCAGAGAAAAGACTGCGGGAGAGGACGGCGTCGAGGTCAAGGTACTGCGTTCCTGCTATCCGCAGGGTGCGGAAAAGGTGATAGCCTATAACACAACGGGCAGGGTAATCATGGAGGGTCAACTGCCCTCGGATCAGGGGCTTATCGTTATGAACGTCACTACCGTAGGCTTTATCGGGCAGTACTCAAAAACGGGAATGCCGCTTATTACAAAACGTCTTACCGTTGACGGCGACATAGTGGCTACGCCCTGCAACGTGAGCGCACCGATAGGCGTGACCCTTTCGGAGATTCTTAAATTTGCCGACTGCAATCTTGAAGCGGCGCATAAGATACTTCTGGGCGGTCCGATGATGGGAATGTGCGTTTATGATACAGAGATGCCACTTTCAAAAACCAACAACGCCGTTCTGGCGTTCAAAGCCGAGATCGACAGGAAAAAGATCGAGGATAAATGCAGGCAGACCAACTGCATAAAATGCGGAAGATGTATTTCGGCGTGTCCGCTGAACCTCATGCCTACCGAGCTTGAAAAGGCTTACGACAGACGGGATAAAGAGGCGCTGAACAAGCTTAAAGTCGGACTGTGTATGAACTGCGGTTCATGCTCCTATGTGTGTCCTGCAAAGAGAAATCTTGCGGAGAAGAATCAGCTTGCAAAAGCTTTTGCAAGGTCGTGACCGAACAGTCCGGCAGTTCTGCCTGCAAAGGCGTAAATATTTGAAAAGGAGGTATGCTCCGTAACGGAGCATGGTTGAAATATGGAAAAGCTTACGGTCAGTCCCTCTCCTCACATAAGGGACGGTATTACGACCTCTAAGGTCATGACTCACGTTCTTATCGCACTTTGCCCTGCGCTGATAATGTCGGCAGTGGTATTCGGCGGAAGAGCGCTTATGCTTACGGGCGTTTGTATGCTCACGGCAATAATCTGGGAAAAGCTTTGCAACATCGTTATGAAAAGATCGGATACCACAAGGGACATTTCGGCGGCGGTAACAGGAATGCTGTTGGCGTTCAATCTCCCCGTAACAATGCCCTACTGGCAGGCGGCTATCGGTACTTTTGTGGCGATCGTCATTGTAAAACAGCTTTTCGGCGGTCTGGGGCAGAACTTTGCAAACCCGGCTATCGTAGGAAGAATAGTACTTATGCTTGCTTTTACGGGCAATATGACCAACTGGGTCGTGCCGTTTTACGATCCCGATAAAATTGTAACGGGAGCAACGCCGCTTGTGAACAAGACGGCAAGCTATATTGATCTGTTCCTCGGAAGAACGGGAGGCTGCCTCGGAGAGGTCTCAGCGGCGGCGCTAATTATCGGCGGACTTTATCTCTGCATAATGAAGATAATCTCGCTTGACACTCCTCTCGCATTTATCGGAACGGTATTTATATTTTCCTATCTCTGCGGCGAGGACGGTATCTATCAGATACTGGCGGGCGGAGTAATGCTGGGTGCGTTCTTTATGGCGACCGATTATGTCACAACGCCTATAACCAGAACAGGAAAGATAATTTTCGGCGTAGGCTGCGGAATAATCACCTGCGTGATACGTTTCTGGGGCTCTTATCCCGAAGGCGTTTCATTCTCTATCCTGCTTATGAATATCCTTACGCCTTATATCGATATGGCGACAAGAACAAAGCCGATAGGAGCTGTCGTAAAGAAAAAGGAGGCCAAAGCTGATGAAGGATAAAATTATGCCGCCTCTGGTGCTTACAATGATCTGCGTGGTAGTCTGCGGACTGCTGGTAATGGCGTACAACGCTACATATGTGGATAATACGGGCGTGCTTACCGACGATATGAAAGCGGGCTGTAAGGAGATATTCGGAGAGGGCAGCTATGAAATAATGCTTGACCCCGACGCTGAGGAGAAAACTCCCGTTACCTTTGACGCCGAGGGCGTGAACTCGATAATCACGGATAAGGAAAACAAGACCTGCCTTATCGAAATAACCGAGGACGGTTATTCAAAGGGCGGACTTCACCTGCTTGTGGGTATAAACTCCGAGGGAGCGATAGAGGGAATATATTTCCTTTCTATAGGCGAAACTCCGGGTCTTGGTACAAAGGTGCAGAACGACAGCTTCCTTGGACAGTTCAAGGGCTTCAATACGGAAACGGACGAGAATTCCATAGACAACGTAACGGCGGCGACCTTTTCCTCTAAGGGTATGAAATCCGCCTGCAAAAAAGCGGTAAAGCTTTACGACGAGCATAAGGAGGAGATATTCAATGGCTGATAAACATTCAAACTGGTATGAATTTACCAAAGGACTTATCAAGCAGAATCCTACCCTTGTGACTTTGCTTGGAATGTGTCCCACTCTCGCCGTGACCACTATGGCGAAAAACGGAATAGGTATGGGGCTTGCCACGACTTTTGTGCTTGTCTGTTCAAACCTTGTAATATCCCTGCTGAAAAACGTTATACCGAAAGCGGTAAGACTTCCTTGCTTTATCGTTGTGATAGCGGGCTTTGTTACGCTTATCGAATTTCTTATGAAGGGCTATATTCCGGAGCTTTACGATTCACTGGGCGTGTTCCTGTCGCTCATTACGGTAAACTGTATAATCCTCGGCAGAGCGGAGGCGTTTGCAAGCAAGAATAAAATTCTGCCCTCGATTCTGGACGGACTCGGAATGGGACTTGGATTTACGCTGTCGCTGTTCTGCATGGGTTCTGTAAGAGAGATACTCGGAACAGGTTCATGGATGGGAATAACGATCCCTGTTATTTCCGAAAATCCAATGACGGTGTTTATCATGCCGGCAGGCGGATTTTTCGTGCTGGGCTGTCTTATCGCGCTTGTGAATAAGATCGCAAAGAAAAAACCGCCGCAGGAGATATCATGCTCCTCATGTCCCAACGCCGCAATGTGCAAGGGGCAGTGCAGAGATGAAAAGGAGGCTTGCGAATAATGAGCTACATACTTATCCTTATAGGCTGTGTGTTTGTAAACAACGTGGTGCTTTCACAATTTATGGGCATATGTCCGTTCCTCGGCGTTTCCAAGCAGATGAAATCCTCTGTCGGAATGGGCGCGGCGGTAATATTCGTAATGATATGCGCCACAGCTATAACATACCCCGTTTACAGACTGCTGGAGAAATTCGGCATAGAATATCTTAAAACCGTAGCGTTCATTCTCGTAATAGCGATGTTTGTTCAGCTTGTGGAGATCGTTATGAAAAAGATGATGCCGCCGCTTTATAAGGCGCTTGGCGTTTATCTTCCCCTTATCACCACAAACTGCGCAGTGCTGGGCGTAACTATCGGCAATATCGACAACGGCTATAACTTTGCTCAGTCGCTTACCAACGCACTCGGCACAGGTCTTGCCTTTACGCTTGCGCTTCTGCTTTTCAGCGGAGTAAGATCGAGAATAGAAAACTGCGATTTTCCCGAAACCTTCAAGGGCGTTCCCGCAACGCTTATAGCGGCTTCGATAGTTTCTTTGAGCTTTATGGGCTTTTCGGGAATAATATAGGAGGAAGATAACATGGAATACTTAGTTCCTATCGCAATATTTGCCGCTCTGGGCATTCTGGCGGGCGTGCTTTTGACGGCCGCGTCAAAGGTTTTCGCAGTAAAGACCGACGAAAGAACAGAGGCCGTTTCGGAGGCTCTTCCGCAGGTAAACTGCGGTGCCTGTGGTTTTTCCGGCTGTTCGGACTATGCCGACGCTATTGTGAACAAGGGTGCGGAGTGTAACCTTTGCAAGCCCGGAGGAGAAAGTGCGGCAAAGAAGATCGCCGCAATAATGGGCGTGGAGGTCACAGCCGCTGAGCCTGAGGTCGCCTTTGTGCGCTGTTCCGGCGACTGTAACCATACTCCTCATAAGTATGACTATGACGGAGTTCAGAGCTGTGCCGCCTGCAACAGATTTTACGACGGAAGTAAGCTTTGCACAAGCGGCTGCTTAGGCTACGGCGACTGCGTTTCCGTCTGTCCGCAGGGAGCGATCTCTATAGTAGACAGGATAGCCAAAATCGACAAGGCGAAGTGCATAGGCTGTGGATTGTGTGCAAACGCCTGTCCGAATAACCTTATCGCCGTGAGAAAAATCTCCCAGCCCGTGGATATTTGCTGTTCGTCAAGAGATGTGGGCAGGGTCACAAGATCAATATGTCCAAGCGGTTGTATAGGCTGTAAGCTTTGCGAGAAAAACTGTGAGGCAGGAGCGATCAAGGTGGAAAACAATCATGCAGTCATAGATTACGAAAAATGTACAGGCTGCGGAAAATGCGCAGAGGTCTGCAAGGTTCACGCCGTAAGAAAGATTATGTAAAAAGGTGCGGGTCCAGCGGCGCGACGCTGGTCGGGTGCAGGGTGAAACGCCTGCCGGGTCAAGGGCAGCGCCCTTGCAGGGTATGGGGCAGCGCCCCATTTCGGCGACAGCCGAACAGGCGCAGATCAAGTAAAAAGCAGAACAGCAAAAGAAAATCATTGATGCCACTTTGACAGAATGTCGCCATCTGCGCCGTTTCAACTTTTCGCATTGATCGGTCTTTCCTCGCAAAGAGCCTGCGATTTTGCGGCGCGGATAAGTCCGATCGAAACAGATAAAACACAAAACCAAAGTCATTAGCATCAAGCAGAATCAGCCGTTCGGGATAAGCAAGTACCCCGAACGGCTTTTCGTATTTGTACACAATATCACCGACCGAAGCCTTAAATTTGGTCAAATTTAAGGAAACTTGCAATAACCCCCTGAAATTCCTTGACAAGACGGATTAATTGTTCTATTATTATTTTATATGTTGTCTATAATAATGACAGACCCTGCGCCGTGAAAACGGCTGTATAAATATTTCGGGAGTATCATAATATGAGTATAAAAAACGCATTTACCATAGTTTTCGGAAAGCTTATGGTCAAAATCCTCCGACTTCTGGGCAGAGATGCGGGAAATTTTCCCGGACTTGTGCTTTGGACTGTAAATAAGGACTGCCTGAAGGCTTTCAAGGTGGAGTGTCCGATAATAGCCGTTACGGGTACTAACGGAAAAACCTCCGTTACAAATTATCTCAGTCATATTTTTTCAAGCGGAGGAAAGAAAATAATAACGAATCCCCAGGGCAATAATCTTGATACGGGTATATGCTCACTGCTTTTACAGCACTGCGATATGAAGGGAAGAGTGAAAGCCGACTATCTTGTCCTTGAAACCGACGAATCCCACGTTCCCGTGGTCTATTCAAAGCTTAAGCTTGAAACTCTCGTCCTGCTGAACTTTTTCCGCGACCAGCTTGACCGCAACGGCGAGGTGGAAACGCTGATACTGAAAGTGAAAAAGTTCCTTGAAACTTTTGAGGGGAACGTCGTACTCAATGCGGACGACCCCAACGTTGCAAGACTGGGACTTGCAAACCCCAATAATAAAAATATATACTATTTCAGCGTGGATAAATATTCCGGCGCAACTGATAAGCCTTACGAGGTCGGCGAGGGAAAGTTTTGTCCTTTCTGCGATACCGAGCTTGTCTATGACTATTATCAGTATTCTCATATCGGCAGATTCCATTGTCCAAAATGCGGTTTCGGCAAAGTCAAGCCCTACACTCAGATAAAAAACGTCGATCTTTCAGCGCCCTCCTTTGAGGCGGACGGAGAGACCTATAAAACCGCTCATAACAGTATCTATTATATGTACAATATGTCGGCGGTCTATTCAGCCGCAAAGCTCTATAAATTTGATAAATCCGTTCTCCGCGATACCTTTGAGCATTTCGAGGTTAATAACGGCAGAATGGAGCGTTTTGAGATAGGCGGCAGCAGACTGCTCGTTAACCTTGCAAAGAATCCCGTGGGAGCAAATATGACTCTGCGCGTCATGAACGAGCAGGAAGGCTCTAAGGAACTGCTGTTCGTGCTTAACGACAACCTTGCGGACGGTCACGACGTTTCGTGGATATGGGATATCAACTTTTCCGTTTTCAAGGACGTTGACAGAGTTATCACCAGCGGTACAAGAGCTTACGATATTGCTATAAGAATAAAGTGTTCGGGCTATGACCCCGATAAGATTTTCGTTTATCCCGATCTCGATGACGCTATGAAAGCGCTTTTCTCCACGGTCGGAGAAAAATTCGCAATAGCGAACTATACCGCCGTTCAGCCGACAAGAGCGGCGATAAAGCGTTATAAAAATTCCTGTGAAAGAACGGAGGAGCAAAATGGAAAAGCTTAAACTTCTGCATATGTATCCCAATATGCTTGACCTATACGGCGACAGCGGAAATGTTGAGATATTGTCTTACCGATGCAGGGAGAGAGGGATCGAGCTTGAAGTTTCAACGCACATGATAGGTGACAGAGAAACGGATTTCACTCAGTTCGATATTATCTACCTCGGCGGAGGAGCGGACTTTGAGCAGCAGCTCCTTGCAGAGGATTTGCTTTCCTGTAAGGATAAGATAGCGGCGGCTTATAACGCAGGCTCTTTCTTTCTGATGATATGCGGCGGCTATCAGCTTATGGGACAGTACTATAAGGATTCCAACGGCGAAAAGATCCCCGGTCTGGGGCTTTTCGATTACTATACCTCGGCTTCAACGGATAAACGGTGCAGATGTATAGGCAATATAGTCGTGGAAACGGAGATAGACGGTGAGAAATATAAAGTCATCGGTTTTGAAAATCACGGCGGACAGACCGTGAACGTAAAAAGTCCGTTCGGAAAGGTGCTTTACGGAAACGGAAACGAGTTTGAGAGCAGTGCAGAGGGTTATACCGAGGAAAACGTTATTGCAACCTACCTTCACGGACCTCTGCTTTCGAAAAATCCCAAGCTCAGCGACAGGATAATTTCCTATTGTATGACCGTACGTCAAGGCGTAAAGTATCTGCCGAAACCGCTGAACGATAAGCTTGAAAACGACTGCCGCAAACAGCTTTTTGAAAGATTGGGTGTGTAAAAATGCTGTCGCTTTTCAGAAAAAAGACGGCGGAGTATGAACCGCCGCTGAAGAAGAAAATCAAGGATATGAAATGCCGCAAAATAAATTTTGTGGACGAGGGCTTCGACACTCTCGGAAAGGAAATGTCCGACGACCCTAAAGCGATAATGCGTCTGAAACCGGTGAATTACTATGCCGTAAAAAACGCATATATTATGGGAAAGGTCTACACCTCCGAGGACTGTTCGGAAAATTACGTTCAGTTTTTCCGCTATGAGCATGAGCACGAAACGGGGAAAACGGATATATATCCGCTGGATAAGGAATTGCTTTCAAAAGCCCTTGCGAAAGTCGGGATAATCATTGATGTGTAGACAGTGCTGTGTTGCCTTAAATGAAATAATAAAAAGCAAGAGGAGTCACATTGAGTGAAACGTCCTCTTGCTTTTTTATTTTAGGTGCGTCAATGTATTCGGTCAACCGCCGAGCCTTATCATTTCGTCAATACATTTTTTTGCCGAGGCGATTTCCTCCGAAGTCATTTTTATTTCAAAGCCTCCGCCGTTTCCGATACCCTCGCAGGTCTTGTAAACGTCCATAAGAGTGGTAAGCTTCATGTTCGGACAGATTATCTTTTTCGACAGTATGTAAAATTCCTTGTCCGGGAAACGGTACTGCAAATGCTCCGCAATGGAGATCTCCGTTCCGATGATAAACTCCTTTGAGTCCGACTCGGCAGCATAATTCATTATGCCGGAGGTAGAACCTGCATAATCAGCCATAGCCGTGACTTCGGGTATACATTCAGGGTGGCAGAGAACAAGCGCGTCGGGGTGAGCGGTCTTTGCGGCGATCATATCCGCTTTGGTGACCGATGCGTGTACGGGACAACCGCCCTGCAAAAGCTTTATATCCTTGTCGGGACACTGATTTTGCACGAATGTTCCGAGATTGCAGTCCGGGATAAAAAGAATTTTATCCGCGTCCATATTCTTCACTATCTTGACAGCCGAAGAAGAGGTCACGCACACGTCGCATACCGATTTCAGCTTAGCCGTGGTGTTTATGTAGCAAACCACCTTGCGCTCAGGATCCTGCGCCTTAATAGCCTCGATCATTTCAGGCTCCATCTGTTCTGCCATAGGGCAGCCTGCCTCGGGGTTGGCAAGATAAACGTTCTTGTCCGGCGAGAGCATTTTTGCCGTTTCCGCCATAAAATGCACTCCGCACATAAGGATATTCTTAGTGGACACCTTCTGCGCCTCTACGCTCAGCTTGTAAGAATCGCCGGTAATATCCGCGATCTCAACGATCTCTTTAGCTTGATAGCTGTGGGCGAGAATACAAATGTCCTTTTCCTTTTTCAGCTTTAATATTTTCTCCTGTACGTCTTTTATCATACTTATCACCTTTTTCAAAGTTTTTTCGACTCAACTATACTCCCTAATTATATTATGACGGCACCGATTTGTCAATCTTTTTTTTAAATTCGGGGTGCAAGGTAGTGCAAGGAGTGACTTTTCTAGCCCGAAGACCTCGCTTGCATTAACTTCTCCATAGCATTAAACCGTACATAGTCCGTTTGGTGGCTCTCAGCAACATTAGTAAATGTAGGGGCTGGCGTCCTCGATAGTCCGAACGTCCTGCAATCCGTTCGGTTGTTCTTCTATCACATTAAAATATAAATAAATTCACACCAAGGCATAATAAGAACACCCAAACGCACTTTGTACGGTTTAATGCTATGGAAAAGACCACACAAGCGGGATCTTCGGGCTGAGTTGTTACTCCTTGCACTACCTTGCACCCCGAATTAAAAAGAACTTGCATTTTGTGACGAAGTGTGTTATAATAATTATGCAAATACGGGAGCCGAATGTTTTTTGGCTGAGAAAGGGCGAATCAACGTCCTGACCGCACCTGATATGGGTAATGCCAGCGTAGGGATTTATACGGAGTTACTGCGTATACCTGTGCATGGGTGTACGCTTTTTTCTTTATGTTGTGCAGTTTGCAAAATACATATGAAAGGAAAGATATTATGAAAAAAGCAAAAACATTAATGCTTGTGGAGGGTGCAGTAATGATAGCTCTTGCAACAGTGCTGAGTTTTATCAGAGTGTATAAACTGCCGTGGGGCGGTTCAATTACTCTGCTTTCCATGTTGCCTATTGCAGTATTCAGTATTAAGTACGGCGTGAAAAAGGGATTGTGTGTAGCTTTTGTTTTCTCGCTGATCCAGTTTGTTCAGGGTGTGACTGACGGACTTTTCGGCTGGGGTCTTACTCCGGTCATGCTTGTTGCCTGCATCTTGCTTGATTACATACTTGCATACTCTGTTCTGGGTTTTGCGGGAATGTTTAGGAGCAAAGGCTCAGGAGGCTGGCTTGCAGGAACTATGCTTGCTCTGTTTTTGAGATTTGCCTGTCACTTTGGTAGCGGTGTTATAATCTGGAAATCATTTGGCGAGCTGTGGGACGGATTTTCAACAAACAACAGCTATCTGTACAGCTTCCTGTACAACGGTTCGTATATGCTGCCGGAAATGATCTTTACGGGTATCGGAGCATTCCTGCTGTTTAAAATTCCGCAGACCAGAAAAATGCTTACCGTCAAGGACGAGCAATAAGCTGTCCGCAGTACAATAAAGGCAACACCGCACAACTACCGCCTAACGGCTTTGCGTACGTCTAACTTGCCAATTTTCCGTTATCTTGCACAGAAACTCCTTGAAAGACACAAGTATTCCTGCGTCGTTTCTATACAATCTAACGAAAAATTTTATGCGTTATCCGCACACAATAGTTGTGCGGTGTTACCTTAATGTCTAAGCGTGTTGGTTTGAGTTCTGAAAAAAAACTTGACTTTTGGGCGGGAATATTGTATAATATAATAGTGTTTTTATATCAAAAACTAAAGTAAAAATATTTTCGTAATTAAGGCTGAGGCGTGCGTTTGCGGATAAACGTAAGAAAAGTCTGCCCCTGAGCCTTTTGTCGGGAACAGAATAAAGGTGGATTGAAAATGGGATTGTTTGATAAGATCTTCGGTAATTACTCCAAAAAAGAGCTGGCGAAAATCGAGCCTATAAAAAATAAGGTGCTTGAACTGGAAGAGAAATATGCCGCAATGTCCGATGAGGAGCTTGGAGGACAGACAGCCGTGCTGAAAGGAAAGCTTGACGAGCTTTCAACGCTGGACGATGTCCTGCCGGACGCTCTTGCGGTGTGCCGTGAGGCGGCATTCAGAGTGCTCGGCAAAAAGCCTTACCCCGTTCAGATCATCGGCGCAATAGTTCTTCATCAGGGACGTATCGCCGAGATGAAAACAGGTGAAGGTAAAACTCTCGTAGCCTGCCTTGCTGCGTATGCAAACTCGCTTACGGGAAAAGGAGTTCACGTCGTTACAGTTAACGATTACCTTGCTAAATTCCAGTCTGAGGAAATGGGAAAGGTGTTCCACTTCCTTAATACGTCTATCGGCGTAGTGCTTACGGGTATGAGCAAGGAGCAGAAGAGGGAGGCCTATAACGCCGATATTACTTACGGTACAAATAACGAGTTCGGATTTGACTATCTCCGTGACAATATGGTCATCTATAAAAAGGATAAGGTGCAGAGAGAACACGCCTTCGCTATCGTGGACGAGGTGGACTCTATACTTATCGATGAGGCGAGAACCCCGCTTATAATTTCAGGACAGGGCGATAAGTCTACAAAGCTCTATACCCTTGCGGACAGATTTGCAAAAACGCTGAAACCTGTTACGGTCGTTGAAATGGACGATAAAGCGGATAACGATCTGCTGGACGGAGATTATATCATCGACGAGAAGGCAAAGACCGCAACTCTTACCAAGAGCGGCGTAAAGAAAGCCGAGAAAGCTTTCAATGTTATCAACCTTATGGACGCCGACAATATGACCCTCGCTCACCATATCAATCAGGCGATCAAGGCTAACGGCGTTATGAAAAAGGATATAGACTATGTCGTAAAGGACGGTGAGGTCCTTATCGTTGACGAGTTTACAGGCCGTATCATGCAGGGCAGACGTTTTAACGACGGACTTCATCAGGCTATCGAGGCGAAAGAGGGCGTCGAGGTCGCAAGAGAGTCAAAGACCATTGCAACCATTACTTATCAGAACTATTTCCGCCTTTACGGAAAGCTTTCCGGTATGACGGGTACAGCCCTTACCGAGGAGGACGAGTTCAGAGAGATTTATAAGCTGGACGTTATCGAAGTGCCGACCAATAAGCCGGTAGTAAGGATCGATCATCCGGACGTAGTTTATAAAACCGAAAAGGGTAAATATAATGCTGTCATTGACCAGATAATCGAGTGTCATAAAAAAGGACAGCCTGTCCTTGTAGGTACGGTTTCTATCGAGAAATCCGAGTATCTGTCAAGACTGCTTAAAAATAAAGGCATCAAGCATGAGGTGCTGAATGCCAAGTATCACGATAAGGAAGCGCTTATCGTCGCTCAGGCGGGTAAATTCGGCGCCGTTACCATTGCTACGAATATGGCAGGACGTGGTACCGATATTATGCTGGGCGGAAACGCAGAGTATAAATCGCTGGCAGAGCTTCAGAAAATGGGCTATTCCGAAGAAACAGCCGTGGAGGCTTCCGGCTTTTCCAATACCGAAGACCCGGAGGTTCTTGAAGCAAGAGCCAAGTATAAGGAGCTTTACGCCAAGTATTCCGAAGAGGTCAAGGAGCTTGCCGAAAAGGTAAAGGAAGCAGGAGGACTTTATATCATCGGTACGGAAAGACACGAATCAAGACGTATCGATAACCAGCTGAGAGGACGTTCGGGACGTCAGGGCGACCCCGGCGAAAGCACATTCTTCCTCTCCCTCGAAGACGACCTTATGAGAATTTTCGGCGGCGAAAGAATAACCGCTATGATGGATACCCTTAAGGTGGACGAGAATACGCCTATACAATCAAAAATGCTTTCAGGCGTTATCGAATCTTCCCAGAAGAAGATCGAGGGAAGAAACTTTAATATTAGAAAGAACGTTCTCAATTACGACGACGTAATGAATACACAGCGTGAGATAATCTACAGCCAGAGACAGAAGGTACTGGACGGAGAGGATCTCCACGAGAGTATTCTTGGTATGATAAAGGAGTTTGTTGAGGATTCCGTTAATATGTATGTCGTAGACGACGAGATTCAGGACGACTGGAACCTTCAGGGACTTAAGGAAAGACTTCTCGGACTTATCACAGTGGACGACGATTTCAATTATACCGCTCAGGAGCTTGACGAGATAACCAAGAAGGATATTATCGATAGGCTTGAGGACAGAGCGCTCAAGATATATCAGAAGCGTGAGGACGATCTGGGTACGGAGCTTCTCCATGAGATAGAAAGAGTCGTACTCCTTAAAGTTGTTGATACAAAGTGGATGGCGCATATCGACGATATGGACGAACTGAAAAGAGGTATCGGTCTGCGCTCCTACGGTCAGAAGAACCCTGTTGTCGAGTACCGTATGGAAGGTATGGATATGTTCGATGATATGATCGCTTCTATCCGTGAGGATACCGTAAGAATGCTGTTCACCATTCAGGTAAGAAAGAATACCGCCGCTCCTAAGAGAGAAGACGTCCTCAAACCGGCGGAGCATCATAATATGACTGTCAGAAAGGCTAAGAAGCCGGGCAGAAACGACCTTTGTCCATGCGGAAGCGGAAAGAAATATAAAAACTGCTGCGGTGCGGGAAATCAGCAGCCTGCCGAGGAACAGGCTCCTAAGAATGACGCCGAGAGCAGCGAAGAATAGAATAACTGAAAACAGGACGGTTTCTTGCCGTCCTGTTTTGGGGTATATATGATGAAAACGTTTGCTGGAATAATACAAAAATAATATAGACAGGAGCTGGTTAATATGTCCACAGCCTTTAAAAATGCAGATATACTTCTGCCGAAAAATATCGATATGTCAAAATGGGCGGTAGTTGCCTGCGACCAGTATACGTCGGAGCCTGAATACTGGGCGGACGCAGAAAAGATCACCGAGGGCGAAAGATCAGCCCTTAACCTTATTCTGCCCGAAGTCTATCTCGAGGACGATGATGTCGATGAAAGAATTGAAAAGATACACGAGAATATGAATGAGTATATCAATGCGGAGATTTTCAAGGAGTATAAAAACGCAATGATATACGTGGAAAGAATACAGTCGGACGGGAAGCTGAGAGCGGGTATTGTAGGCGCAATAGACCTTGAGCAGTATGATTACCGCAAAGGCTCAAAGTCCGCGGTAAGGGCAACCGAGGCTACCGTCGTTGAAAGAATACCGCCGAGAATAAAGGTAAGACGCGGCGCACCCGTTGAACTGCCGCACATAATGATACTTATTGACGACGAGGGAAAAACCGTTGTCGAGCCGCTTGCGGATAAAAAACCTGACTTTGAAAAGGTCTATGACTTTGACCTTATGAAAAAGGGCGGTCATATCAGCGGATATGTGATCGACGGGGATTCTCAGAAAGGGATCATCTCAGCCCTTGAAAAGCTGGGCGATATAAACGCTTTCAATGCGAAGTACGGCCTGAATGAAACCTCACCGCTGGTTTATGCTATGGGCGACGGAAATCACTCTCTTGCTACCGCGAAGGAGTTTTACGAGGAGCAGAAGAGAAATAATCCCGATAAAGATATGAGCGGTGCTGCTTGCAGATATGCACTGGTAGAGATAGTCAACCTCCATTCTCCTGCGCTTGAATTTGAGGCTATACATAGGATAGTTACAGGCGTTGACACGTCAAAGCTTATGTCGGAAATGACGGCAGCCCTCGAACTTGACGAGGTCAGCTCCGAGCAGAAAATAACCGCAGTCGAAAACGGCGTGGAAAAGGATATGTATATCCATAAGCCTACCTCAAAGCTTACGGTCGGCTCTTTGCAGAATTTCCTTGACGAATATGTAAAGGAAAACGGCGGAAAGATAGATTATATCCACGGTGCGGACGTGGTAAAGGAGCTTTCAAAGAAAGAAAACTCCATAGGCTTCCTGCTCCCCGATATGTCAAAATCCGAGCTTTTCCCCACAGTTATAGTTGACGGCGCTCTGCCGAGAAAAACCTTCTCGATGGGACACGCCGAGGATAAGAGATTTTATGTGGAGGCAAGGAAAATATAAATCCGGATAATGCACCTTAACGATTGTATGAAGATCATAAATTGGTATAATAAGCGTCACGCTTAGATTTTTAAAGTGGGATATGTAAAAAACAAAGCAATTAATTGGGTCGGCGTCGTCGGAATGATTACGCAGATAAAATCTATTTTATAAGGAGCAAAATGCAATGATTATTACGGAAGTAAGAAAAGAACTGACAGAACACATTATTCCTTTCTGGAATAAGCTTAGGGACGACGAAAACGGCGGATTTTACGGCTATATGGGCTATGACCTTGCCCTTGATAAAAAAGCAGATAAGGGCGTTATCCTACATTCCAGAATTTTGTGGTTCTATTCCAAGGCGTATATCACTCTGAAAGACGAAACCCTGCTTGGTTATGCGAAACACGCTTACGAGTTTATTAAAAATCACTGCATAGACTATGAATTCGGCGGCGTTTACTGGATGATGAGCTATAAGGGCGAGCCTGTGGATACAATGAAGCATACCTATAATATTGCTTTTGCTATCTATGCTCTCTCCTGCTATTATAATGCCTGCGGCGATAAAGAGGCGCTTGAGCTTGCCTATAAGCTGTTTGAAGATATCGAGAACAATACCCTTGACGAGTACGGCTACAGAGAGGCTTTCGACAGAAAATGGAACATTGTATCAAACGACGCACTGTCGGAAAACGGTCTCCAGGCTGATAAGACAATGAACGCTATCCTCCACCTTATCGAAGCCTATACCGAGCTTTATAAGGCAGATAAAAACGAAAAGGTGGCACAGCGCCTTAAATTCCAGCTTTCTCAGATGCGGGACATCGTTTATACTCCCGAAACCAACGCGCTTAAAGTTTTCTTCGATACAGCATTTAATCTGGTGGGCGATATACATTCCTTCGGTCACGATATTGAAGCTACGTGGCTTATGGATCTTGCCTGCGATACGTTGGGCGACGAGGAGCTTAAAAAGCAGTTCGCCGAAATGGATCTGAAAATTTCCTATAACATTCAGAAGATCGCCCTTGAAAACGGCGCACTCAACAACGAGCGTGAGAAAGATAAGATAGACAAAAAGCGCGTGTGGTGGGTAGAGGCAGAGTCGGTAGTAGGCTTTATAAACGCTTACCAGCACAGCGGCGACAAGAAGTTCCTTGAAAGCGCAGGATCGGTATGGGAATATATAAAGGCTGAAATAATCGACAAAAGAGAAGGCTCTGAGTGGTACTCTGAGGTGTCCTTCGACCACAAGCCTCATGACTGGAAAGAGATCGTCGGACCGTGGAAATGTCCTTACCACAACGGCAGAATGTGCATGGAGGTAATTTCAAGAGGCGTTGATTTATAAATACGAAACTCATCTCCATACGGCGGAGGCCAGCGGATGCGCCTCGGCAAGCGGTGCAGAGCAGGCAAGGCGTTACAAGGCTCTGGGCTATGACGGGATAATCGTCACCGACCACTTCTTCAACGGCAATACCGCCGTAACAAATTACTATGATTGGTGCGATCGTGTGGACAGATTCTGCAAAGGCTATGAAAACGCCAAGGCGGAGGGAGATAAAATAGGCTTAAAGGTCTTTTTCGGTCTGGAGTATTCCTATTTCGGCGCAGACCTGCTCACCTATGGTATAGATAAGAACTTTCTTTATGAAAACGAAAATATCTGCGATATAAGCTTTTATCAGTACGCCGATAAGGTCCATAAGGCAGGGGGAATACTTGTCCACGCTCACCCGTTCAGAGAGGCAGGGTATATCCACGAAATAAAGCTCCTGCCTAAATGGATAGACGGTATAGAGGTCTATAACAGCGGCAACCGCAAAGAGGTCTATAACGACCGTGCGAAATGGTATGCCGAGCAGTTCGGATTTGTCATGACCGCCGGTACGGATAATCATCATCTGTGGCTTGACGAAAAGCGCATAAGCGGCGTTGAGGCAGAACAGCCGATTAATTCCATAGAGGATTATATAGCTTTTCTCCGTGACGGGAAACTTACCCCGATAATTCCGGAAACGCCGGCTGAAACATAGTATAAAAATAAAAACTTCAATGATGTCTTTTTCGTCATTGAAGTTTTTTCGTATTATGAAATGTCGCTTTCTTTTACAGATACGTCATCGGAATCGGATTCCGTATCATCGACAAATACATATTTTTTAGATTTACCTAAAGTAAATGTGTTCTCGTCCTTATAAGTAAATCCTGAAATCAAACATATATCTCCATTTCGGTATTTTTCGAGTTTTATGCATACTGCGTCGCCTGAATCATGCATCGTTTGAATCTTATAGGGTCTTGGCTTGCTCCATGTTTCGATATACTCATTTTTTACAGTTTCATCGATACTCATGCCGCCGTTGAAAAAATTAGAAATTACAAAATCCTCGACATCGCCGTTATATAGAATAGTGCTGTCATTCTGAACTTCAAAGTATTCTTTTGATGTATCTCCGTCAAGGTAATAATTTCCGATTTTTAATGTCGGTTCTTGATATGTTTCATCATGAGAGCAGTTATATCCTAATGTATTTATTCCGCTATCTGATTCTTTGGCAGGTGGTTTATTGTCGGATATAATATTTTTTAAAACAAAAAACCATACAAGCAATACAATGGCGATAGCTATGGTGATGCAGACGGACGTCATTATCGTTTGTCTATTTTTTTTCATAATAACGACTTCCTGTTTTTATGGTTATAGAAGAATTTGTTCTTTCAACAGTTCCACTAAGATAAGTATCTGCTGGTGATCTACTTACATAATTTCCTGATTTGTTTACTATTACAAATCCTGTAAAGCTGGCATTGAATTTTTTTGTGTCAATATTAAAAACATTAGTTGAAGCTTTAATATAGGTATTTTCTACATCAGAAAAAACAACCATGGCATAGCATTTTTTTGGCTGAATTTCAATGTAGGAAACATCATTTGTAACATTCCAATAAATTCCGTCGTATGCCGAATTGTGAGAATACTCCGCCGAGCAAGTGAACGGTAACACTGCCGCTACTACTGTTGCCAAGAATAAACTGATAATTTTTTTCATAATTATAATCCGCCTTTCTGCGAAAGGCACCAATGTGGTTATGAAAAAGGCGCTTTCGCTAAAAATGTATATATGATATAATGTAGTTGAGTGAAACGGTCAACTACAG
>JAETQO010000032.1 GCA_021770655.1 Ruminococcus sp.
AAAGACACAAGTATTCCTGCGTCGTTTCTGTACAATCTAACGAAAAATTTTCTGCGTTATCCGCACACAATAGTTATGCGGTGTTGCCTTAAATTATAAACCGGTGGTCGATATTTGTCAAGCATCTCAGTCTGCATATTGTAATTGTTTACAAAAAAGCTCTTGAAATTCATCTAAAAACATATTAAAATTTTGTTAGCGGCAAGTAATTACTGCAAAACATTCGTTTTAAACGCCGGAGGGGGATCTCATGTACGATAACTATGATTATCTGCTGCAATATGTAAACGATAAGAGATACACGGTTTACGATGAACGCACCGGCAAGACTTTATGCGAATCAAACAGCCTTAAAGAGATAGCCGCTTTCCTGCGCGGGCACTTAGGAAGCAGAAACAGGGTAAGGATATACGACAGGGTTCTGAAAACCTTTGATTGGGATAAAATAAAGGAAAACGGCTCAAGCAAAAAGGATTAATAACCACATTAGCCCTTTCGGTTTCGACATTTTTCGGTAAGATGTTTTATTTTTGTTACCGTAAAATATCTTTATATTTAACATTATCATAAGAAACAAAAAAATGTTGACAATAGTAAAGTATAAGTGATATAATACAAGTAAACATATTGATTTACTATATATTTATGTAAGGGGACATCAAAAATGAGGTATTCGGTGTACAACAAATCTATGCGCAAGCTGGTCTATGAAACCGACAATCTTTCGGAGGCTGAAAACTATGCGCGCAAGTTCATGACTAAATCACGCAAACACACAATTTACGACGCTGAATTGAAAACCTTCAACATTCAGCGGATACGCAAGGGCAACTGATCGACGTAAAACAGAATAGGATACGAAAGCATATGCGGTAAATCCGTGTGTATTATTTTTCCTTTTTTATTTATGTCAAAGGCTCGCCGTTTTATACTCAGATAGGTCTGCTTTTACAAAATCACTCTAATGTTTAGGGTAAAACTATATCAGCTAATTGTCAAATACTATTGGAATTTTTTGCGTCCGAAAATTTCCGATCATCTCAAGGCAATACCTTACAAAGCCAACAGTCGGTCTTTGTGCGGTGTTGCCTTATATTTTGCATGAACAACGCCGTAAAAAATTATTGTGAAATATATACAAAATAACATTAGCCGGATCTATACATTTGTGTATTGACAAATACACAGACCGGTGTTATACTGTATATATTCTGATATTAACAGTATATTCGGAGGGACAAATGAAGATCATAATCAAGAATAAATCCGATATGCCTATCTACGAGCAGATCAAAGAACAGATACGATCGCAGATACTTGACGGAAGTGTGGAGGAAAACGAGCCGCTTCCCTCGATAAGACAGCTCGCAAGAGATTTGAAGATCAGCGTCATAACAACAACACGTGCCTATAACGATCTTATGGACGAGGGCTTTATAATTTCCGTAGCCGGAAAGGGATATTACGTTGCACCGAAAAACAACGAGCTTCTGCGCGAGCGTCTTCTGCGTTCTGTGGAGGACAGTCTGGAGCTTGCTGTCCGAGACGCCAGAACGGCAGGGCTTTCGGAAGAAGAACTTATAGGTTTGTTAAAAACAATTATGGAGGAGTAAAACATGGAAAACGCATTGGAGATCAAAGGTCTGTGCAAAAGCTACGGAGAATTTTCTCTCAAAGACGTAAGCTTTTCCCTGCCAAAGGGTTATATTATGGGGTTTGTAGGACAAAACGGCGCAGGCAAAACCACTACCATTAGGTCTATGATGAATATGGCTCATCCGGACAGCGGAGAGATCAAGATATTCGGACTTGACAGTATTCAGGATTCATGCGCAATAAAACAGGATATAGGCGTGGTTTTCGACGATCTGTATTTTACGCCGCATCTTACGCCGAAACAGATCGCCGCTCAGCTAAAGTGCTTTTACCGTCACTGGAGCGACGAAAAATTCTTCGGGCTGCTTGATAAATTCAAACTTCCCGCGAAAAAAAAGTGCGGACAATTTTCAAGGGGCATGAAAATGAAGCTTATGCTTTCGGCTGCGCTTGCCCATGACGCACAACTGCTTATTCTGGACGAGCCTACCAGCGGTCTTGACCCGGTTGCAAGAGACGAACTGCTGGACATCTTAACCGAGTACATCGGAGATGAAAACAAAAGTATTCTTTTCTCAACCCACATCACCGCTGATCTTGAACGTATTGCAGATTACATAACCATACTCCATGACGGTAAGATTTTCTACTGCGATACCAAAGACAGACTTATGGAAAAATATATCGTCATAAAAGGCGGCGTAGAAGAACTTCCAAAAGAGATTGAAGAACGATCCATAGGCTATCACGCATACCGCAACGGCTTTGAAGCTATGTTTGAACGAAGTTACGAATCGGAGCTTCCCGACGGTATAATTGCGGAGAGTGCGGATATTGACGAAATACTTGTATATATTGCAAAGGAGGCGGCAAAAAATGAAAAGGCTTAGGGAAATACTTTGTCTTATGAAACTTGAATTTATTAATATCAAGGGAAAATCTCTTGTTCCTTTGATAGGGATCACGCTGGGAATGTGGGTTTTGTCTGTTTTCACGCTGCCGCACCAGGCTCTTGTTACGCTGGTGTTTGCGGGATTGGCCGTACAGCCTGTTTTTACTATTGCCGAGCAAACAGATTCCAAGCTTTATGGAGTTCTTCCCGTGAAAAAAAGCAGCATATCTGCTTCAAGGTTTGCGCTTACGTTTGCAGTGTTGGCGGCAATGGCGGTTTTATGCCTTATTCTCGGATCAATATCGGAACAGCTTATGCTTGCCGAAAAATTTGACGGCACAAAAGAAATGACGGATTTTTACAATATGCTCATCGACGTAAATATTACTTTGCCCGCTGCTACGGCAATATTTTTCACTCTGGGCTGTCTGTTTTCCTCAATCGAGTTTTTCGTGCTGACCGTTTTCGGCGTAGCCCGTGAAATAATAATGAGTATAGCGTTCGGCGGTGGATTGATTGTAATTCTTTTTGCTGTCGTCAAGATTTTTGACATTGATCTGAACAAAACCGTAAACTGGCTGACTCCTGTTCTTATGGATCACCGCATAGAATTTATACTATGCTGCATAGCTATAGGCATAGCGATCCTTGCAGCTGTAGGAGCAATCGCCTCGGCAATATACAAACGCAAAGAGCTTTAAAACCAGTAAACAACCGCAGGAGCATTGATCTTATCTCAACGCTCCTGCGGTTGTTTTTATCTGTATGTCACTACCAATCCATTACGTTTCTTATCTTTTCTGTCAAGGTCTCCGCCGCTTTTATATGGGTCTTTTCTGTAGGATGCCAGTTGGCGGCATAGCCGTCCTCAGCGCCGTTCTGCTCTGAAAATCTCATTGCCGTTATCCTCTTATCGCCCGTTTTTTCCGCGTAAGCCTTACAGCCGCTCTCAACGGCAGAATATATTCTTTCGCCCATTATTCCGACTGTACAGAAAATATATGCCGTCGGATTGAGCGCGCGTACTCTCTCCAGAAATTTTGCATATTCCTTTTCAAAAACCTGCTGTCTGTCCGAAAAATCACGGCAATAACTGTCGTCATTAGTGCCGAGATTCACTACTATAACATCGGGAACAAAGATACCGAAATCCCACTTAATGTTCTGCGGTTTTACTCCGTCAAAGCTTCCGTAGGAAAATCCCATACTTTCATAAAACTGCGGGATCGTTTCTTCATACTTTGGCACATCCTCTTCGGTATAGCCTGATATGATACCATAGCCGCTGGCGGAAAACATACTGTAATCAGCGTTAAGCGCATCGGCTGTCTTGTATGCGTAGGCTCTTGTAACGTCCTCTGTTGAAGTTGAAAACTGATGATTTTCGTCCTCGTCGTCCACACCGTATCCGCAAGTGATGGAGTCGCCTATAAACTCGATCTTGTGCGCTTTTCCTGCGGCAGGTTCTACCCTTGCGCCGTCATCAGTCACAACCTCCACTGCGCAGGAGGACATTGCCGCCTCGGAAAGCTTGATAATTCTGATATCCGCAGTTTTTTCCTCTTCAAATTCCAGAACGTCAAACGTCTTCTCGTTAAAATCCACTATCTCGTCAAAAACTCTTTTTCCGTCAGCATAGACGGCAATTCTGGTATAACTGTCCTCGTTGCCCGGCACGGCTATCTCGTCGCCCTTAATCGTGATTCTGAAAATTTTTCCGGTAAAAACAAACTCCGCACCCGTTCCCGAAAGACCAAGCCAAAGAGCGCCGCCCTTTGAGAAAGTTCTTCCGATAAGTTTTGCATTATCCTTGCTGAGCGTAATTTTCTTCATTTGATTTCCTCTTTTCGTTATGAGAATTGATCTCTGCAAATAAAGTATAGCATAGGAGTTAAAAGTTGTCAACAAATTCATTATTGTTCCGTATAAAATAAAAAGCTGAGAAAATAATACTATTGTCGGCAGACTTGTACATTAATAAGGAGGCGTTCAGATGAAAAACGAAGCAGCGGTAACGATAACCACAAGAGACAAGCTTCTGCGCTCGTGGCTCAATTCAATGGAAACCGTAAGAGATTACAGAGCCTATGCGGAAGAAATATCCGACGACAAAAGCATAGCTGAGCTGTTCAGAAAATATGCTGAGGAAGAAGCTTTCAGGGCGGCAGAATTTCACAAAATACTTCTAAGAATGAGCTGATTTATTCAGCGATTCGGCTCGCCGAACCATAAAAACGACCCGGGAAGAGTAGTTATCTTCCCGGGATGTTTTGCGTTAAAACCGATAAATCGTAAATTGGTACTGAAAATACAAATTGGAAATTATTCAATTATATCGTTTATATATTTAACTACCTCTTCTGAAATCAAATAATTTTCGTGTGTAATATCATCAAATACTTTTAATTCTGAATTTTCAAAACAATCCGATAGTTTTTTCTGTAAAGATGCACTTAATGTTTTGTCTGCTTTTGAACCAATAACATATACGGAACCGGTCACATTTTTTGCATACTCAGATACCTGAATATTATTTGAAATAAAAACTTTCAATGGACCCCAAAATATAGGTATCATCTTATTATACAAATCTGAAATATCTCTATAACCAGCTGCCAATACCAACGTTTTGCATTGTCTCACACTTGCAAGATATGTAGCCATACCAGTTCCATAGCTATGTCCCATAATTATAATTTCCGCTTGTGGATACTGCTTTTGCGCCCAATCATATAATTCCGCAGATGATTTTTTCATTGTCTCTAAATTCATTTTTCCTTTGCTGTCCTGTGTTCCGTAATAATCAACCGACAGAAACGGATATGCAAATTTGCTTGCATATTTTCCAACAGAGTTATATGCAATATAATTGGAACCTCCGAAGAATAAAATCACCTTATCGCTGTTGACATTCAAATTATACCCGTAACCTGTTAATTTATCTGTTATTTGAATATATTGCGGCACATATGTAATATCTGTCATCTTCTTTGCTCCTTTATAAAAGGAATAGCTAACTAATTGCATAACAAAATTACACCCAAATCCGATAATCAACACCCACATAATTATTTTTAAAATTATTCTCATTAACTCCATTTTATGATACAATATCTTCTCCTTGTCCGCTTTCGATTTTTTTACTCTACAAATCCCGATTTGTCTCTTGCAACAGCATTGACAGCAATATCACGCTTCCTTACGCTTAACTCTCATTACAAGCATTACCACTGCAAACAATGCGACAGCGTAGAGAACTTCTACTCCAAAGCATTTGAATATCTCGCTCTTGCTGAAAACCTCTCCGCAAGTGCCTGCAAGCATATTATTTGCTTTTACATACCAGTATGCAGGCAGGAATTTTCCTGCGGTGAGAACGCCTTCTGCAAGAAGATCCTGCGGTACGAACACGCCGCAAAGGAAACTCATTCCAAGCCCCACTACGTTGGCTATCATATTCAGAACGTTTGAACTCGGTTCAAAGGCTGCGATAAGCATAGCGATCCCCGCCGCTATTATAATGAATATAAAACTGTTGAGCATTGCAAGCAGCACCTTTTGGTTCATAATTCCGTCGGTAAGAATATATCCCGCCGCCGCAAAAAAGATCCATATTATCAGAACAAAGCCTCCTGAACCCAAAAATATCTGGAAAGTCTGGCTTGAAGCCGTAATGCTGGAGCAGATCGTTCTCGCCTTAATCTCCTTTCGATTCATTATAAGAAGCACGGGACACAATGCAGTAATAAGTACGGAGATCAGAATGTAAGCCAAATACTTATAATAATAGCTGAAGTTTTCCGAATAATCGTCATTGCCCGTATCTTCAAAGTTCTTCATCGTTACCTTTGTTTCAACGTTCATTGCCTCCTGCGCCTTGCTCATAGCTTCCGTCGGCTCAAGACCCGAAGACATATATGCCCCTACGGAATTCAGATAGCTGTCAAGCCTGTTGTCGAAAAGCGTACCGTAAACGCTGGAAGGGAGCTTGTAGTTTTCAAAAAGGTCGTTAAGATCGCCGTTTTTCAGCTTTTCACCGAAGCCTTCTTTTATGATAAGGATATATCCTGCCCTTTCGTAATAAACCGCGTCCAGTATCTCGTCCTCATCGTCGGCAATATCCACAGGCTTGTTTCCGTCCAGAACAAATTCCGACAAAGCCTTGCTCTCTTTGGAATTATCCCTGTCAATAATTCCGATCTTCATTTCATAATCCTCGTATTTTGCGGTTTCCGCTCCGCTGTTCGCCATTGCAATAGCTATAGCCATAAAAACTCCGATAAATATCAAAGCATTCGGAAGCTTCTTTTTAAGCACCTTTAAAAATGTTTTAAAGACTTGCATATTTACGCCTCCTTGTAAGAATGTAACCGCCCAGAGTGAAGAATACGGTCAAAATTATCATAGTTATCATCTTCCGGATATATCTTGAATAATCGTCATAAATAGCAAGACAGTAATATGTATCCGATATTACCGCAGCAGGGTTTATCTCATTAAAAACAGGCACATATTCGGAAACAAGCGCTTTTATATTGTTTACCATAAGACCGCTCAGGAAACAGCTCAGCATAGAAACCGCCATAATTATACCCATTTTAACGCCTTCGGACAGCCGACCGAAAGAGCCTATGAAGAACCCCATTGCTACTCCCATAAAGCCGCCGACGATTGAGGAAAGATATACCAGACCAAGCCTGTCGCCGAAATCTATTTTGAGAATAAAAGCCAGAAAGCTTACCGCAACTATCATACATATTGTCTGCACAACACAATGTGCCGAAAGTCCGGCGGTTATCGACGTAAGCTTGTTCACGGGCGAACAGCATTTTCTCGCACCAAGCGAAGAAAGATTTCCCTGATTGTTGATTGCCACAAAAACGCCCGACATAGCGCCGAAAAGAGCAACCATTGCAAGCAGATTGTAAAAATACTGAACAGTGGTATCGAGATCGTCCGCAAAAGGGATATTTTTATTTGATTCGATATCCGTCGAAAGAGCTGATATTACGGTATCGAGCTTTTCGGGAGCATTCGTTGCGGTATCGGTGATTATCTTTTCCTGAGTTTTATACTGCTGGATAAAGGACTTCACGATAGTCTGATCGATACCGCTTGAAGAAAACTCGACTGAAAGATCGCCCGTGCTGATTATTCCCGTAACCTTCTCGTCTTTAAGCATTTTTTCAGCGTTCTTCATATCGGTCCTTGTGACCTTGAAAAGTGCGTCCTCCCCGGTGGAGACCTGCTCGATCACCTGATCGAAAACAGCATTCTTTTCAGTTTCCACAACAGCAATGGGAACAGCGTCGAACTTTACAGTCTTTTCATAAAGCTCAGAAAAAGCGACCTTGAAAAAGCTTCCCAGAATTATCGGAAAAAGGATAAGCCAGAAAGTCAGTTCCTTTTGTCTCAGACATTGACGAAAATCATATTTGAACGTATGCAGAAACATTTTATCACTCCTTATCTCTCAGTGCCTTGCCCGTTATCTCAAGAAATACGTCGTTAAGAGTCGGCAGTTCCGAATAAGCTCTGCTGAAACTTACGTTATTTTCCTGAAGCAGATTCAGAACGTGGATAAGATTATGCTTTCCGCCGCTGAACCTTACCTCCAGCCTGCTGTCGCTGTAATCAGTTTCGTAAACATGATTCAGCGCTCTTATCTTTTCAAGCATCTCATCGCTGAGGTCAAGTATCTCGATCGTGAGCGTTTCTGTATTTTTTATCATCCGTTTCAGCTCGTCCTTTGTTCCCTCTGCGATCTTCTTTCCCTTATCCATAATAGCGATACGGGTACAGATCTGCTCCACCTCCTCCATATAATGAGAAGTGTAAATTATAGTCGCGCCCTGTTTGTTAAGCTCCTGAATACCCTCGAGTATTTTGTTTCTGGACTGAGGATCAACGGCGACCGTAGGCTCGTCAAGTATTATCAGTTTAGGCTTATGGGCAATTCCGCAGGCAATATTAAGTCTTCTCAGCAGACCGCCCGAAAGCTTCTTGGGATAAAATTTCACAAAGTCCTCAAGTCCCACAAAAGCAATTGCTTCGTCAACATATTTACGTCTGGTTTCCTTATCCTTTATGTAAAGTCCGCAGAAATAATCAATGTTTTCATACACGGTAAGCTCGTCAAAAACTGCAACGTTCTGCATGATTATTCCGATCTCTTTTTTCACCTTGTAATTTACCGGAGTCATCTTTTCTCCGAATATCTCAATGTTTCCCTTGTCGTAGGCAAGCAGAGAAAGCAGGCAGTTTATCGTTGTGGTCTTTCCCGAACCGTTCGGACCGAGCAATCCGAAGATCTCTCCCTCCTCGATCTCAAGGCTGAAATGGTCGAGAGCGATAAGCTCCTTATACCTTTTTACCAGATTGTCGATCTTTACTATCGTATTTCCCATATCAGTTTCCTCCATATAAATTTCATTATCATAAGAACGTGCGTATAAAATTCAGCTGTGTGAGTTTTCTCGTTTCCTTTATTATAACCTACATCATGATAAAATGGAAGTGAGAATTATCACTTTTTCATATGACAAATGTCACTTTTTTATCCCGAATGCGTTTTACTTGTCTGTTATGCTGGACAAAAACAGTTTAATATGATAAAATAAAAGTCGAAACAGGAAAATCTGTACGGAAAAGGGGGAACGCAATGAATAAGCTGTGGGATAAACTTGTAATATTTATATGCTGTCTTGCTCTGCTTACGCAAAATGCCGGCAGCTATGACGCAGTTACGGCAATGCTGTGCGCGATCATCGGAACGGCGATAGCTCAGTGCTTTCCAAAAAGCGCCCTGTCACTCGGCACGGAAATAATTTATCTTACCCTTTGTCTTACAAACTTCGATTTCTGCTTTTGTATGCCGCTGATATTGTACGACGTCATGTGTGACAAAAAATATCCTTTGCTTATCACCCTGCCCGTTTCCATAGCCTGCAATTTCCCGGATATCGGTTCTGATCTTCTGCCTTTGATAGGCTGTTTGCTGATAGCCCTTACTTTACAGAGGCGGACGGAAAAGAACCATTATCTTGAACAGACTCTTATCAGCACCCGTGACGATTCCGAAGAACTTAATATGCTTTTGGTAGAGAAAAACAAAAATCTCCGCCGCAATCAGGACTATGAAATATATCTTGCAACTCTGAAAGAGCGAAACCGAATCGCCAGAGAGATTCATGACAATGTCGGACATATGCTTACACGTTCGATACTACAGCTTGGCGCGCTGTCCGTTATCAATAAGGACGGGAACATAAACGACGGATTGACAAGCTTAAAAGAAACTCTTAACAATGCGATGACCAGCATACGCAGCAGTGTTCACGACCTGCACGACGACTCGGTAGACTTAAAGCTGGCAGTGGGCGAATGTATACAGTCAATGGATAAAAAATATAAAATAGAATGTGATTACGATTTTACCGACGCAATGCCGAGAGATGTCAAGCTATGCTTTATCGGCATAGTAAAAGAAAGCCTTTCCAACGTGGTAAAGCACAGCACCGGCGACAGCGTGAGAATAATCATCCGCGAACACCCTGCGCTTTACCAGCTTACCGTTCAGGACAACGGCAAATGCAGCGGCGGCATAAAGGAAACCGGCATAGGACTTACCAATATGAAAGACCGTGCAGATTCTCTCAACGGTACTATACATATCGAGTCCGACAAACGCGGATTCAAGGTTTTTGTATCAGTTCCGAAAAAAGACTGAGATCGCCCCGAATCCATAATACGGAGGAATAACAGATGAATATAGTAATAATCGACGACGACAAGCTGGTCGCTGTATCGCTGAAAACGATACTTGAAAGCACGGGGAATATAAATGTTCTGGCGATCGGCTCCAGCGGTGAAGAAGCCGTTGAGCTTTATCCCGTTCATAAGCCCGACGTTATGCTTATGGATATAAGAATGAAAGGTATGAGCGGGCTTGAAGCCGGTGAAAAAATACTTGCCTCGGACAGATCTGCAAAGATATTATACCTTACGACTTTTTCGGACGATGAATATATCGTAAAAGCGCTGTGTATCGGCGCAAAGGGATATATACTGAAGCAGGATTTCGAGGGCATAGCTCCCGCCCTTGAAACGGTAATGAAGGGGCAGTCCGTTTTCGGCGGTCAAGTAGCCAGCAAGCTCCCCGAGCTTATGCAGAACAAGGGCTGCTTTGATTTTGAAAGCTACGACATCGGCGACAAGGAGCAGGAGATAATCACGCTGGTGGCAAAGGGTCTGAGCAACAAGGAGATCGCCTCCCGACTTTTTCTCAGCGAGGGCACAGTGAGAAATTACATAAGCTCTATACTTGAAAAGCTAACCCTTCGTGACAGGACTCAGCTTGCTGTTTTTTACTATACCAACATTGAATAGACCCATTTCTGCAATTTATACTAAAATTTTTGGAAAAGCACTTTACTTTTTTGTGAATGTGTGGTAAAATATTTTTATGCTTTTATGATGTAAAGCTTTTAACAGTTGAAGAAAGAAGGAAGATAAAAAATGCCTATTACCGATATACTTGAACGTAATGCGCGTGAATTCGGCAATGACGTGAGCCTTGTGGAGGTCAACCCTGAAATTCGTGAAACAAGGCGTGTAACATGGAAGGAATATGAACTTATCGAACCTAATCCGGTCTGTCATTACCGCCGTGAGATAACGTGGAGCGTTTTTGACGAAAAAGCTAACCGCTTTGCCAACCTGTTGCTTTCAAGAGGCGTCAAAAAAGGCGATAAGGTCGCGATCTTACTTATGAACTGCCTTGAATGGTTACCTATATATTTCGGTATTCTCAAAACGGGCGCTCTTGCCGTACCGCTTAATTTCAGATACACTCCCGATGAGATAAGATACTGTCTTGATCTTGCGGAGGTTGATATTCTTGTGTTCGGTCCCGAATTTATCGGACGGGTCGAAGAGATCGCCGATGAGATAAGCAAGAACCGCCTGCTGTTTTATGTGGGAGAAAACTGTCCGTCCTTTGCCGAGCATTACGACAGGCTCACCGCTAACTGTGCCAGCACGTCTCCGCACATCTGCCTTACAGACGAGGACGACGCGGCGATATATTTTTCATCGGGAACCACAGGCTTTCCGAAGGCTATCCTGCACGATCATGAAAGCCTTATGCACGCCTGCAAGGTGGAACAGAATCACCACGGACAAACCAAGGACGACGTTTTCCTATGTATACCTCCGCTTTACCACACGGGGGCAAAAATGCACTGGTTCGGAAGTTTTCTCGTAGGAGGAAAAGCCGTACTGCTCAAAGGCGTGAAACCCGAATTTATCCTTGACACCGTTTCCAGAGAGAAATGCACGATCGTATGGTTGCTTGTACCTTGGGCGCAGGACATTCTTGACGCAATCGAAAGCGGCGAGGTCACCCTTTCAAAATACGAGCTTTCACAATGGAGGCTTATGCACATAGGGGCTCAGCCTGTTCCTCCGTCGCTTATCGCGCGCTGGAAAAAGGTGTTCCCGAACCACAAATACGATACAAACTACGGACTCAGCGAATCTATCGGACCCGGATGCGTTCATCTCGGCATCGATAACATCGACAAGGTCGGTGCGATCGGAAAAGCGGGCTACGGCTGGCAGACCAAGATCGTAAACGAAAAAGGCGAAAAAGTCCAAAGAGGCGAGGTAGGCGAGCTTTGCGTAAAAGGCCCCGGTGTAATGACCTGCTATTACAGAGACCCGAAAGCAACGGCAGAAACGCTCAAAGACGATTGGCTTTTTACCGGTGATATGGCGCAGGAAGACGAGGACGGATTTATTTTCCTTGTCGACCGCAAAAAGGACGTAATCATCAGCGGCGGAGAAAACCTGTATCCTGTACAGATAGAGGACTTCCTCAGAAGTCACTCTGCAATCAAGGACGTGGCGGTCATCGGACTTCCCGACCAGCGCCTCGGAGAGATCGCGGCGGCGATTATTGAGCTAAAGCCGGATCATCACTGCACGGAATCCGAAATAATGGATTTCTGCCAGAAGCTTCCGAGATATAAGCGTCCACATAAGATCATTTTTGCAGACGTACCCAGAAACCCGACAGGAAAAATAGAGAAACCAAGGCTTCGTGAAATATACTGCGGTGAAAGCGTTGTGGCAAAACAGAATCACGGATAAAAAATTTTAGGGGAGGAAAAATTTATGGGCAGTGAACTGGTATTAAAGAAAATCAAAAACGGCGGAATCGGTATGACCGCGGCAGGAGTAATATTCGTGTTAGCCGGATTATTTTTCGTTTTCATAGGTATAGTTGCGGAAGACGTTGCACCGATGTTAATACTGGGAATGTTCCCCTTTATTATCGGAGTATTATTTCTTATTTTCGGTATTAAAAATCTTTCGCACCCTGAAAGGTCATCATGCATAAAGCACAATCCCGATCTGCTGAGGCAGGCTGATGAGCTTTTTATGAACATAAAATACGAAGACAAATTTATGATAATATCCGACCGCGTACTTGCAAGCAAAAAAAATATTACTCAGATGTGCTGGCTTGAAGACGTATATCTTGTATATCAGCATACTCAGAGCATGAATTTTATAAGCTATGTAAACGAACTTATCATAGGAAACAAGCGCAAGAAAAATCGCATATCCATAAGCGTTTACTGCCGAGGAAAGAATACGGTCATGAATATTATGCAGTTATTATCTCAGTGCTGTCCGAATTCAAGATTCGGATATACGCCTGAGAATATGGCTTATCTGGTTGAAATGCAAGATAGATACGAGCAATCGATATAAATATTTACTAAAATTACGGCGGCGTCAAAAAATTTGATGCCGCCTCTTTATTTGCACATAAAATTCGTCATTTTTCACACTCATGTTGTTATAAAATTACATTGAGGTGATATTCATGAGCAAAACCGCAAAATGGGAAACCGCAGGATGTATATTTACACTGTTGTTCGGCACTCTTCTTCACTTTTTATATGATTGGAGCGGAAAGAGCTGCTTAGTGGGTATTTTTGCGCCTGTCAACGAAAGCGTGTGGGAACATTTAAAGCTGATCTTTTATCCCGCTCTTATATTTTCCTTTGTTGAGTATTACTTTCTCAGACAAGAAACAAACGGCTTTTTTACCGCAAAGTCGTTATCGCTTATTCTGGCGATGTCTATAACAGTCTGCGCTTTTTACGGTTACACTGCAATAACCGAGAAAAACTACCTATGGGCAGACATTACAATTTTTTCGCTATCCGTAATAATCTCATATATTATTTCCTGTCTGTATAGCCGAAATAAGTTCAGTGGAAATCTTGTCGGCACAAATCTGATGCTTATTTTCATAGGTCTTTTTACTGTATTTTCATTTTTTCAGCCGGACATATTTATTTTCCGCGAACCATGATTCATGAATCGGGTTTTTACAGATAAAACGAAAAAATGTGTAAAAAGGGGTTGATTTTTTTGAAAATATGGTGTATAATAGATATGTTCTGGAGAGTTGTCCGAGTGGTCGAAGGTGCAGCACTCGAAATGCTGTGTGGGGTAACACTCACCCAGGGTTCGAATCCCTGACTCTCCGCCAAATAAGAACGCTAATTTTGATACAAAGTTAGCGTTCTTTCTTTTTGCCTGAAAAGCCTTATTCTATGGGCTTTTTCAGCCCTTTTACAATCTTAAATAGAGTTTTTAAGCCGTCACGAGAGTGTTTCGTGGCGGCTTTTTTGCGTTTTTCAAAGGAAAACGGATTGAAAGCTAAAAAGTAATCGTTCAATTTTAAGGTATTCGTTCATTTTTAGGAGTAATCGTTCAAAGATAGCAAAATGGCAAAGATAAAGCACATTGCGCCTCCCCGGTTGGAGGTTCAATGTGCTTTTTACATCGTATTCATAAGGTCGAGCAACAATCGCTTCTGCTCATCAGTCAAGGAACTCCACCTTGAAAACAACTCCTGCTGTTCAGGTGTCAGTGCGTGAGGCTCATCGCCTTCCGAGAAAAACTGCGCCAATGTAATCCCAAACGCCTTACAAACCGCTTCCAATGTTGGCAGTGTCGGTGCGTTATTTCTGTTGAACATATTTGTAACTGTAGAATGAGAAAGGTTCGATTCCTTTGCCAATCGATAATCCGTCCATCCGCGTTCTTCCATTAACTGCTTAATTCTTTTCTGCGCATCCATGCCATCACCTTCCCATTTGTATCTATTATAATCCCCGAAAAGGTGGTATAATAGTCACAATAGGTAGATAGCAAATACCCCAAAAGGGGCATAATGTGGTTACCTTTTAAGCGTTCGGTAATACTATTAAAAAACGCAGGAGGAGAGCGTAATGGAAAAAATTGAAAACTTCTTTGAACGGTTAGCCCGTGAACGAAACATCACCGTTGAAAAAATGAAAAACATTATCTCGGCAAGGATTGAACAAGGTCTTCACGATCCAGACCCGGAAAAGCGCAAAGCATGGGAGGCTATTCCCTATGAAGGAGATATACCTACGCCAGAGGAATGGTTGAAATATGCCGTAGAGAAATTGGAGGCCGAAGGGCGAGATGATTTGCTGCGGCGATTTATTGATAAATGACTACGAGCATCCGACCATGTGGGTATCGTTGAAAAAGTCGAAAACGGTATTGTCTACACCGTGGAGGGCAATTCCGGCGATAGATGCCGAGAAAATCACGATATTATGAGCTTCTTGTGTACGGTGTGCAGCAGTATTAAAAATAGGGAGGAAACTCCCCGTACATATTCTTTAAATTTCTTTAAATTTTTCGCAAACCCATTGACAAATATCTATGCGTTGCATATAATATAGATGAGTGTCGATGGGAGGTGAATGTGTTGGAGATAGACGAAAAGAAAACAGCTGCCATTTTCAAAGCGTTTTGCGATGAGAACCGTATTCGTATTCTTAAACTGCTGACAACAGGTGAGAAATGCGGTTGCAAGCTGTTGGAGGAAATTGATGTAACGCAGCCTACGCTGTCGCACCATATGAAGATTCTTTGTGATTCTGGCGTTGTTGTGGGACGCAAAGAGGGCAAATGGATGCACTATTCCATTTCTCACGAAGGTGCGGCTGTAGCGATGAAAAGCTTGCAGGAACTCACAAGGATTACTAATACAGATGTAGATAAGTCGTGTTGTGAAAAGTAATGAAGCCCAAAACTTTTCTGCACGACTTATAAAACCGTCGATATATCGACACATTTCAATCTAACTATATTTGAAGGGAGCTTTTTTATGGAAGCACTAAAAACAGTATGGGACTTTTTTTAAAATGAAGTCCTCGGTATGAGCTGGTTAAATCGGCTCATATCCACTATATTGAACGCCTGCGGTTTAGACACCGCTGGGAAAATTGGCGGCAGCGTTCAGTTTTTCATTTACGATACGATTAAAATTATGGTCTTGCTCGGCGTACTGATTTTGATCATTTCGTATATTCAAAGTTATTTTCCGCCGGAGCGGACGAAAAAAATTCTTGGCCGTTTTCATGGCATCGGCGCTAATATCATAGCTGCATTGCTTGGTACTGTAACGCCATTCTGCTCCTGCTCGTCTATTCCGTTGTTTATCGGGTTTACCAGTGCAGGCTTACCGCTGGGCGTAACATTTTCGTTCCTGATTTCCTCCCCGATGGTCGATCTCGGAAGCCTTGTGCTTCTGATGAGCATCTTCGGCTGGAAAGTTGCCGTGTTGTATGTCGTTCTCGGTCTTGTGATTGCCGTTGCAGGTGGTACGCTGATTGAAAAACTGCACCTTGATAATCAGGTTGAAGAATATATCCGAAACGGTCATTCGATTGATGTTCCGCAGGAAGAACTCCATTTCAAAGACCGTATCAAATTTGCTTGGGAACAGGTTCTTGAAACAGCGAAAAAGGTTGCACCTTATGTCTTGATCGGCGTTGGTATTGGCGCATTTATTCACAACTGGATTCCTGAAGAATTTATCGTTAAAGTGCTTGGCGACAATAATCCCTTTGGTGTCATTTTGGCTACTGTTGCAGGCGTTCCGATGTATGCTGACATTTTCGGCACAATCCCGATTGCGGAAGCCTTGCTTGCAAAGGGCGCTTTGCTTGGCGTTGTCCTGTCCTTTATGATGGGTGTGACTACCCTTTCTCTGCCGTCGATGATCATGCTCCGCAAGGCGGTGAAACCGAAGCTGCTCGGCATTTTCATTGCAATCTGTACAATCGGTATTATTGTTGTGGGTTATTTCTTCAACTTGATACAGCCTATGATTATATAAAAAACGGAGGAAAATAAAATGGCTAAGAAATGGTATCCTGTGGTTGACGTTTTGACTTGTGTAGAGTGCGGTACTTGTGTGGGTTTCTGCCCCAACGGTGTTTACGACAAAACGAAAGCACCTTCTCCGCTGGTTGTAAATCCCGTTAACTGCGTCGATCACTGTCATCAGTGCGGAAATAGATGTCCTGTCGGTGCAATCACTTATGTGGGAGATGATACAGGTTGGATACCGCCTGTTTTGCGTGAAAAAGGCGGTATGCCTGATACTACACCAAACTGCGGTTGTAGTTGCGGTTGCGGGGGTAGTTGCGGATGAAAAGTAAGTTATGGGTAAAAATTCTTGTTCCCATATTGATTATAGTTGTCATTGGTGGAATTTGGATTGTTAAAAATGCAACTGAAAAGTCCGTCGACAATTCAGCAGGTTCACAAAATAATACTGAGCTGTCTGACAACTTAAAAGACGCAGATTTCGGTTTGCGTGAAACAAAAGCGATTGATTTTGAAACACTTTCAGCGTATGGACTGCCTATTATTATTGATTATGGGGCTGATTCCTGTATTCCCTGTAAACAAATGGCTCCCGTACTGGAAAAAGCAAATAAAGAATTTTACGGCAAGGCATTTGTAAAGTTTATCAATGTATGGGACTATCCTGACGCTGCAAATAATGTCCCTGTTCAGGTGATCCCAACGCAGGTATTGTTTAACGCTGACGGAACACCGTTTGTTCCGAGTGAAGAGCTTGCGAAAAAGATTCAGTTTGATATGTACTCTCATCGTGATACCGGCGAACACATTTTTACCGTTCATCAAGGAGGCTTGACTGAAGAACAAATGTGGGAGATTCTAAAAGAAATGGGGGTCGAGTAAATGATAGACGGCTGGCTTTCACAAATTGCGGAAGCTATCGGAAATAATATGTGGCTGGCTCCTTTACTTGCACTCCTTGCCGGTGTTCTAACTTCGATAACGCCTTGCTCACTTTCAAGCGTACCGCTAATTATTGGTTATGTTGGAGATGTAGGTGAAAAGAATACCAAAAAAGCATTTGCGTATTCAGCGGTGTTCTCTTTTGGGACGGCGGTTACATTCGTAACGCTCGGCATTGTCGCAACCTCTGCCGGGAAACTGATGGGAACATCATCGCCTGTGTGGTATATCATTCTTGGTGTGCTTATGGTATTGATGGCTTTGCAGACTTGGGAAGTGTTCAGCTTCATTCCCTCAATCAACCTGATTTCCAAAAGCAAGAAGCGTGGATTTATCGGAGCTTTCCTTGCGGGTATTCTCGGTGGTATTTTTTCCTCGCCTTGCTCTACACCTGTTCTGATTGCGTTGCTTGCCATTGTCGCAGGTGGAGGCAACTTGATATGGGGCATTCTGCTTATGCTACTCTATTCTATCGGACACAGCGCCCTTGTTATGGTCGCAGGTACTTCGGTAGGCTTCGTTCAAAAGATTAACAACAGCGAAGAATACAAAAAGGTTGCTGTTATCTTAAAAATCGTGATGGGCGCTGCGATCCTGCTCATTGGATTTTATATGTTCTGGCTCGCATTTTGATTTTATTAAAATTATTTTTTTGGAGGTAACTAATTATGGCATTGTTCAACTTTGGAAAGAAAAAGGAAGAAGAAAAGAAAGCTCCTGCTTGTGCTTGCAACTGTGGCTGTCCCACAAGTGAGGCAGAAGAAATCACAAACGACTGCTGCCCGGAAGCAAAGGACGGCATCTGCTGTATCAAGGTGCTGGGGGCAGGCTGCAAGTCCTGCCATGAACAGTATGAGAACGCAAAGCAGGCAGTAAAGGATATGGGTTTATCTGTGGAAGTGGAATATATCACGGATATGCAAAAGGTAATGGCTTACGGCGTAATGAGTATGCCTGCCCTTGTTGTCAATGAAAAGGTTGTTTCTATGGGTAAGGTTCTAAAATCTGCCGATGTGGAAAAATTACTGCACAAACTTGGTTTCTAACAGGAGGTGATCCTATGAGTAAAGAGAAAGGCGGTATCAGCATATTCCAGAAATACCTAACTATATGGGTTATTCTGTGTATGGCTGCGGGGGTTTTGATTGGAAAGTTTCTGCCCCAAATTCCCGACTTTCTAAATCGTTTTGAATACGCCAAAGTGTCTATTCCTATGGCAATTCTGATTTGGCTGATGATTTACCCTATGATGATGAAGGTAGATTTCAAAAGCATTAAAAATGTTGGTAAAAATCCAAAAGGGTTATTCGTAACTTGGATAACAAACTGGCTGATAAAGCCTTTTACAATGTACGGAATTGCCAGCTTATTTTTCTTTGTGATCTTCAAGGCGTTTATTACGCCTGACCTTGCAACTGAATATCTCGCAGGAGCAGTTTTGCTCGGCGCTGCACCTTGTACTGCTATGGTGTTTGTTTGGAGTAGTCTTACAAAAGGCGATCCGGCTTACACCGTGGTACAGGTTGCAACGAATGACCTAATTATCCTTGTTGCTTTTGTACCGATTGTTAAATTCCTGCTCGGTGTTTCAAATGTTTCTGTACCGTGGGACACTTTGATTTTGTCGGTAGTGTTGTTTGTAGTCATACCCCTTGCGGGTGGTCTGCTGACACGGTACTTTGTAACAAAGAAAAAGGGGAAGGATTATTTCGAGAACATCTTTATTAAGAAATTTGACGGTATAACAACAATCGGATTGCTGTTGACGCTGGTTATGATTTTCTCATTTCAGGGAAATATCATCTTGGAAAATCCGCTGCATATCATTTTGATTGCTGTTCCGCTGATTTTGCAAACATTCTTGATTTTTACTATCGCTTATGTTGCTTGCCGTTTTTTGAAATTGCCCTATAAAATAGCGGCTCCCGCAGGAATGATTGGTGCTTCAAATTTCTTTGAACTTGCCGTTGCTGTTGCTATCGCCTTGTTCGGCACAACCTCACCGGCAGCATTGGCTACCACAGTAGGCGTACTAACCGAAGTGCCCGTAATGCTGTTTCTTGTGAAAATCGCAAATGGCACAAAAGGTTGGTTTGCAGCAAAGTCTTAAACTAAAACAAAGGATTGAAAGGAACGGTTATTATGAAAGCGTTTATTGAAAAAAATAAGTGTGCCTCTGATTCGAGAATTTGTAAACCATTAAAAGAATGTCCCCAAAAGGCAATTTCTTGGGTTGAGGATGACGACGAACCATTAGGTTCCCGAATGGAAATTGACGAAAATCTTTGTGATGGCTGCGGTATCTGCGTTGACTTATGCTGTGGGCATTGTATCGAAATAAAATAAAGAGCAAGGAAGAAATGCCTATGAAGCAAAAGGTAGCCTTTATCTGTGTTCACAATTCCTGCCGCAGTCAGATTGCAGAAGCACTTGGTAAGCATTTGGCGGGAGATAAATATGATTTCTATTCTGCCGGAACGGAAACCAAGCCGCAAATCAATCAGGACGCGGTAAGGCTAATGAAACAGTTGTACGGTATTGATATGGAGCAAACACAGTATAGTAAAACTATCGACCAAATCCCAACGCCTGATATTGCAATTTCTATGGGGTGTGATGTCGGCTGTCCGTACATCGGCAGAGCCTTTGATGATAATTGGGGCTTGCCTGATCCAACGGGACAGAGTGATGATGTATTTATTAAGGTCATAGAGCAAATAAAACACAATATTTCTCTTTTAGCATAAGATTTTACAATTACCAACAAATTTTCATTGCAAGTTAAATACTACAAAAAGCAGCAAGACGAAAGCATCTTGCCAAAAAAGGTCAATCCGCCTTGTGTGGATTGACCTTTTTACTTTCTTATGTCGAAAACAGTCGACTCAAAGAAAATGAATTTTTTTGACTTTTTCCGTTTAACCTTTCCGATTTGCCCATACGAGATGTGTTTTAGATAAGCGAGGAGGCGAGAAAGCGCGAGCTCACATCTGCGGTAAAGGAGGGATGGAACATGAGAACTCCCTCTGATAGAGATGAAAGCATCTGCGCCATGTT
>JAETQO010000077.1 GCA_021770655.1 Ruminococcus sp.
AAATTTTTTAAAATAGTTAGTGCGCTTTTGTACGCTTTATGATATACTTAAATCATGAGGAGGATAATTGTTATGTATGTTTCTATTACAGGTTCTAAAAGCAATCAGGACGTATACATTAAACAGTCTTATCGCAGAGATAATGGGCGCACCGCTACAAAGATTATTCGTAAGCTTGGCAAGTTTAATGAACTTTTGGAGCAGTTCTCGGGAGACTGTGATGCCATGATGGCATGGGCAAAACATGAAGCCGAAAAAGATACTAGGGAATACAATGACAGAACTCGCAATGTATCTATTTCTTTGTCGAGAACCGCCTATATCCCCAAAGAGGAAGAACGCTGTTTTCAGGCTGGCTATTTATTCCTGCAGAAGATTTGTACGGAACTTAAAATCAACAGTATCTGCAGAAAGATTTCTAACCGTCATAAATATACTTATGATTTTAGTGCGGTTCTAACCGATCTGATCTATGCCAGGATCCTTTCACCATCCAGCAAACTGAGCAGTTATTCTTATTGTCAAACTCTCCTGGAACCACCAAAGTATGATCTACAGCATGTATACCGGGCTCTTACTGTTATGGCTGAAGAATCTGATTTCATTCAGGAAGAACTATATTCGAATTCCAACTTTGTTCATCCAAGAAACAAAATGGTTCTCTACTATGATTGTACAAACTACTACTTTGAAGTTGAACAGGAAGATGACCTCAGAAAGTATGGAAAGAGTAAGGAACACCGCCCGAATCCTATCGTTACCATGGGACTTTTTATGGATGCAGACGGCATTCCCCTGGCTTTTGATATTTTTCCCGGGAATCAAAATGAGCAGACAACCTTAAAACCACTTGAATCAAAAGTGGTCAATGATTTTGGCTGTAGTGAATTTATCTTCTGTTCCGATGCGGGACTTGGCAGTAAATCAAACCGAAGATTTAACAGTTTCGGTAACCGCTCTTATGTAATCACTCAGTCTTTAAAGAAAATGCGGGAAGAAGACAGACAGATTGCCCTGAGACCAACTCAGTTTAGAAAACCCGGTTCAAATAAATTCATCGACATTTCTACTCTTGATGAATCCGACCCAAAGGTTTATGGAACCGTCTTTTATAAAGAAGTCCCCGTTGTGAATGGACGCATGGACGAGACAGTTATTGTTACCTACTCACCTAAATACAAAGCTTACCAAAAACGGATTCGTGAGCAGCAAATATCAAGAGCCATGAAAATGATGGAACAACCGGGAAAGAAGCGCAAAGGCAAAAATCAGAATGATCCTGCAAGATTTATAAAAACCACAAGTGTCACAGATGATGGCGAGATTGCAGAAAAGAAAGTTTATACACTGGATTTAGACAAGGTCAGGGACGAAGAAAAATATGATGGTTTCTATGCTGTCATTACCAACCTTGAGGGAGATGTCAGCGAGATTATAAAGATAAATAAACAGCGTTGGGAGATTGAGGAAAACTTCCGTATTATGAAGACAGAGTTTGAAGCCCGTCCAGCTTATGTTAGACGGAAGGACAGAATCAAGGCGCACTTTCTCACTTGTTACATTAGTCTGCTTGTTTACCGATTGCTTGAGAAAAAACTGGGAAACAAATATACCTGTGAACAGATTGTAAATACACTCCGCTCAATGCAGATGACCCTGCTTTCAAGGGAGAGCGGCTACATACCTTCTTACAAAAGAACTGACATCACAGATGAACTGCATAAGATTTTTGGCTTTCATACTGACTATGAATTCATCTCAAAATCCAGCATGAGAAACATCATCAAGAACACAAAAACAATCTAAAAGAAAAATAGCACACATCGATTCCATGGAAGAAATGGCCGCAGCCCTTGCTACAAGCAGGGTTACGACCATTTTACGTTTCTATAAGTGTCAAAGACGAGATTATA
>JAETQO010000033.1 GCA_021770655.1 Ruminococcus sp.
CCGAAAGGGGTGAATTTCAAAACAGTCCGGTGGACTGTTTTGAAAGAGGGGAAGCCCTGCGATAGAGGGCTTCCCCTTGTTTACCATCAAAATTAGGTTTATCGACAAACTGAAAGCTGCTCCGAAAAGCAGCTTAAAAAATTATTTTATTTTTACTGATTGTGCCCATTCTTTGAATTTATTTTCATACTTGGACTGATTTTTGTTTTCACAGAGAAAATCGAAGAAATAATATCCTCCGTTACCTTCTTTCATAGAAGTCATACCGTACCACGTTTTACCGCCTGTCACCTGCGTATAGTACATATAATTCGCGTCAGTCTTGGAAACCGTGATAGTAGACGAGATCGACGATGAAAGCAAATCAAACATTTCCTTTGGAGATGCGCCCTTGCCGTAGCCAAACGCCTCAACATCAGAATACTCTAGCTTGATAGAATTTATTACTACTTCATTGTTGGAAAACGAATCCAACGCAAATACCGAACCATTGCTGTTTTTAGTCATAGTTCTTGGCGCAGTCAAAGTATAGCCTGTACCTTCAAGAGTTTTGGTTGAATAATTCTTGTAATAATATCTTCCGCCGAAACCGATAACAAGAATAACAACAAAAACGATAAGCGAAATCAGCGTCTTTGTACTGCCCTTGCTTTTACTATGCGCCGGAGCAACCGTATAAGGCGCATAATTGCCTGCATTGAACTGAGGCTGATTATACTGATTGTTGTTTAACGTACCCTGCGGTTGGCCGTTTACAGTCTGCTGAGCCTGGTTGCCGCCGACATACTGAGCAGAATTATTCTGCATCGACCCCATATTATTTGATGAAGTGTTTCTTTTGCCAAATCCCGAATTCTCGTTGAGATTTGACGTATCGATCGAATCCATATAACCGCTTGTTTCACTCTTTACAGCAGAACCGCAGTTAGAACAGAAAGTATCAGTGTCATTAAGAGTGCTTCCGCAAATCGGACATTTCATAAATTTACCCCCTACAATAATTTATGTAATTATTTTATCACACAACCATCACAATGTCAATACTTTAACTAATAAAATTTTCTTAATAAAATACAGCAGTATCAGCCGAACAATCAAAAACAAGCCACTTGTTTTTAGCATAAAAAAGGCGGACAACTGTCCGCCTTTAAAGATTTTACTTTGCGTTTTTCTTTGCCTCAATATCAGCTAGAGCGTCTTTTCTGGAAAGGTTGATCCTTCCCTGATCGTCGATCTCCATTACCTTAACTACGATCTCATCTCCAACGGAAACAACATCTTCTACCTTTTCTACTCTTGACTTATCAAGCTTAGAAATGTGAACAAGGCCGTCCTTTCCGGGTGCAATTTCTACAAACGCGCCGAAGTTCATTATTTTAACTACCTTACCTCTGTAGATCGCACCGATCTCAGGATCGTTTGCAATAGTATTGATAATATTGATAGCCTGCTCAGCCTTTTCTTTATCAAGTCCGGAAACAAATACACTGCCGTCCTCGGAAATGTCGATCTTAACATCGCACTCAGCAGATATCTTCTGAATAACCTTTCCGCCTGAACCGATAACTTCTCTTATCTTATCAACAGGAACCTTAGTTGTAAGCATCTTAGGAGCCCACTTGCTTACCTCAGGACGAGGAGCAGGAATCGCCTTGAGCATAATATCGTTAAGAATATGCATACGTGCGATTCTTGTCTTTTCAAATGCGCTTGCAATAATGTCATATGTCAAGCCGTCAACCTTGATATCAACCTGGATAGCAGTGATACCATTCTTAGTTCCGCCAACCTTGAAGTCCATATCGCCGTAGAAATCTTCAAGTCCCTGAATGTCTACCATGGTCATCCAACTGCCGTCCTCCTTGGTGATAAGACCGCAGGAAATGCCGGCAACAGGCTCTTTGATAGGAACACCGGCGTCCATAAGAGCAAGAGTAGAACCGCATATTGAGCCCTGAGATGTAGAACCGTTGGAGGAAAGAACCTCGGATACGCATCTTATAGCATACGGGAATTCCTCAACAGAAGGAATTACAGGAACAAGCGCTCTCTCAGCAAGCGCGCCGTGACCGATCTCTCTTCTTCCGGGTCCTCTTGAAGGTCTGGTCTCACCGACTGAATAGGACGGGAAATTATACTGGTGCATATATCTCTTAGATGTTTCTTCATCAATTCCGTCAAGCTTCTGCGCGTCGGATACAGGACCAAGCGTACAGATAGTCATAACCTGAGTCTGTCCTCTTGTGAATATACCTGAACCGTGAACTCTCGGAAGAACGCCTACTTCGGCGGCAAGCGGACGGATCTCGTCGATACCTCTTCCGTCAACACGCTTTCCTTCATACAGCCAGTTTCTTACGATCTTCTTCTGGAGTTTATAGAGAACTTCGTCAAGAATAGCGGGATTCTCCTCGCACTGCTCGTCAAACTTCTCATGTACAGCGTCAATGATCGGCTGAAGTCTTGCGTCTCTCACATTCTTATCATCAGTATCAAGAGCAACCTTTACCTGCTCTCCCACCATTGCCTCTACAGCATCAAACAGATCGTGGTCAACTTCCATAGACTCAAATTCAAACTTCGGCTTACCGATCTGAGCCTTAATGTCGTTAATGAAAGCAACCATTTTCTTGATTTCCTCATGACCAGTCATGATAGCTTTGAGCATAAGATCGTCAGGAATTTCGTCTGCGCCGGCCTCGATCATAACGACCTTTTCAGCAGAGCCTGCAACAGTAAGATTAAGTCTGTTTCTCTCTCTCTGTTCAAGAGTTGGATTAAGTACCAGTTCGCCGTCAACATATCCTACATTGATCGAAGCGACAGGACCGTTCCAAGGAATATCCGAAATAGAAAGTGCAATAGAAGTAGCGATCATACCTGTGATCTCAGGCGAATTATCAGGATCGACGGAAAGAACAGTCATAACGACGGAAACATCGTTTCTCATATCCTTAGGGAAAAGAGGTCTGATAGGTCTGTCAACGCATCTTGAAGCGAGGATAGCCTTATCCGAAGCCTTGCCTTCTCTCTTTGTGAAAGAACCGGGGATCTTTCCTACAGAATACATTTTCTCCTCAAAGTCAACAGAAAGAGGGAAAAAGTCAACCCCCTCTCTGGGCTTTGCAGAAGCGGTTACGTTTGCCATTACTACGGTTTCACCATATCTTACCCAGCAGGAACCGTTTGCAAGTCCGCTGGTCTTACCGGTCTCAACTACAACGGGTCTGCCGGCATAAGTCGTTTCAAAAGTTCTGAAATTCTCAAACATATAAATTCCTCCATTTTAGAAATTCTGTTTGGTGAAAGCATTAGCAATAAACAGGACATACGAATATCATACATTCTGTTTAATGCTAAGTTACATTTCACCAACAGTTCAATTAAGGTAACGCCGCACAACTATTGTGTGCGGATAACGCAGAAAATTTTTCGTTAGATTGTATAGAAACGACGCAGGAATACTTGTGTCTTTCAAGGAGTTTCTGTGCAAGATAACGGAAAATTGGCAGAAGATTTCTTCTCTTACCGATCATCTTGAACAAACCGCTTCTGGAGTGGTTGTCCTTCTTGTGTGTCTTGAGATGTTCAGTAAGGTCGTTGATTCTCTTAGTGAGAATTGCGATCTGTACCTCAGGAGAACCTGTGTCTGTCTCATGAGTTCTGTTTGCTTCGATAACCGCTGTTTTTTCGTCTTTTCTAAGCATTTTTCGTACCTCTTTCAAAAATATTTCCGATGTAAAAGAATACGGCAGGTAACTTTCCCACTTTCGGGCGTGACCCATATTCTGTTGCATGGATACGCTGCAATAAGCAACTTTTATATTATACTATACTTCAAATAAAAAGTAAATGGATTTAACAGAAATTTTACATTTCTATTCCATGGTGCTTCTTACCGGCAGTCAAAGTATTCTGCATCAGCATTGCGATCGTCATAGGGCCGACGCCGCCCGGAACAGGAGTGATATATCCTGCTTTATCCTTGCAGTCCTCAAAATCCACGTCGCCGCAAAGCTTGCCGTTTTCATCTCTGTCCATGCCTACATCGATGACTACAGCGCCCTCCTTGATATAATCGGCAGTTATCATTTTAGGTCTGCCTACAGCCGCCACAAGTATGTCCGCTCTGGAACATACCTCTTTCAGATTTTTTGTCTTTGAGTGGCAGACAGTAACCGTTCCGCTCTTATGAAGCAACAGCATTGCCTGCGGCTTGCCTACGATATTGCTTCTGCCGATAACAACGCATTCCTTACCTGCGATTTCAGTACCGGTAGAAGCTATAAGCTCCATCACTCCAGCCGGAGTACAGGGCAGAAAGCTGTAATCGCCTATCATTATTTTACCGACGTTAACAGGATGAAAAGCGTCAACGTCCTTATCCGGACGGATATTGTTTATGATAAGCTTGTCGTCAAGGTGCGGAGGCAGCGGCAGCTGAACCAATATACCGTCAACCTTATCGTCGTTATTAAGCTTATCCACAAGCGCAAGAAGCTCTTCCTCGGTGGTTTCTGCAGGCAGAGCATATTTAAAGGAATTGAAACCCACCGTTTCGCAAGCTTTCTCTTTGTTTCTTACATATACTTGTGAGGCGGGATCGTCTCCGACTATAACTACTGCAAGACCTATTTCAACGCCCTTGTTTTTCAGTTCTTCAGTTTCTACTCTTATTCTTTCCTTGACCTGAGCCGAAACAGCTTTTCCGTCAATTATCCGTCCCATAATTATTCTTCCTCTCCGTCATTATTATTATCCTCAGCAGCGCCGTCCTTGTCAATATTATCCGACGCTGCTGTTTCTTCGTCATTACTGTCAAGAATTGACTGATAATCTGCATCGGATGCGGAATTCTTATCCTTTTCCTCTGCTTGTTTGATTTTCTCATTCTTGGCATTCTTTCCGAATTTAGAGTCAAACTCTTTTTGAAGTTCTATAAAGCTTTCTCCCTTATCCTTGGCTTCCTTGATCTTCTTTTTCAGTTCTTTTCTTTCCTTCTGCTCGTCGTTATAGCTGTTATACTGTTCAAGCTGAGCCTTTGAAAGCTCTGTCTGATAGAAGAATTTATAATCTCCGTTTCTCTTGATGATTCCGCGGAATACGATTATCAGTATGATGGAAACAAGAACGCAGGTGCCTGCAACAAGCTGTGATACTCTGATATTTCCAAGGTAGAGCGAATCGGTTCTGAGACCTTCGATAAAGAACCTTCCAAGACCGTACCAACCGATATACATAAGGAAAATCTCTCCGTCAAACTTGCGATGCTTCATATAAAGGTGAAGCAGAACAAATCCGATAAGGCACCATATTGATTCATAAAGGAAGCATGGGTGAACGGGTTCAAGAGAAGAAACTTGACCGCCAAGGTCATCATAATGATTTGCAACAAATGTCATAGTCGTGTTGCTGAGCATACCCCAGGGAAGATCGGTATTTGCGCCAAAGGCCTCCTGATTGAAGAAATTGCCCCATCTTCCTATACATTGTCCTATCAGAAAACAAGGCGCAACAACGTCAAGAAGCGCCGTAAGCTTTAGCTTTCTTAATTTTGCGATTATACCGCCTACAACTATTGCTCCGATGACTCCGCCGTAAATAGCAAGTCCGCCGTCTCTTATGTTAAAGAACTCGGAGAATTTCATACCCTCGGTATTAAATACAATGTAATAAAGCCTTGCTCCTAGGATCGCACCGATCAATCCGCCGATAACTGCGTCGGTGGCTCTGTCCGGATCAATGCCGACAGACTTCATCTTTCTGAAGCCGTAAATCATTGCAAGCAGAATACCGATAGTTATAAGAAAACCATACCAGTAAATCTTGATATCCGTACCCGGAATCGTAAACAATACTCTGTCAATGCTTATGCCCTCTTTCAGAATATTGTCCCCGCTTCCGAAGTTCGGAAAATAAACCTTGTCCGGATTTGTCAACAGTTTTTCCCTGATAGCGTCATTGGCTGATGAATCAGCCAGTATCTGTGAACATATCATAATTATGACCATTCCTTTCCCTGAGTCATAGACTCATTGCCATAAACACGGCAACACTGATGTATTAATTATCCACAATAGAAATTGCGGCTTTTTCCTTGTCAAATAAGGTTTCCAATGCCTGCCGGCAATCTTCGATAGTCATTGATGCAAGGACCTCGGATTCATAGAAAGCGTCCGTACCCATAAAATAGCTTTCAGCCAGATAATCGGCTGCTCTTTCCGCATTGTTAGCGCTTCTTACAAGCTCACCGAAATTCATTTTCTTAATGACTTCAAACTGTTTTGGGCCAAAGCCCTCTGCTTTTAAACGATCGATCTCTGCAAGATAACGTCGGAAAAGCTCATCAGGATCATGAGATTCTCCTGAGATCAACGGAGCAAAAACTCCGTCGCTGGCAAACACCTCAACGCCGAACTGAGAATTAATAAGCCCGTCGTCAAATAACTGTTTGTACAATCTCGACGTAGAACCGACAAGCATATGAAGCGTAACGGACGTTATGCACGCCATTCTTACAAGCTCCCTGCCCTCGTAAGGCTTACACTTGAATCCGATATTGAACAGCGGAAGACCGACCGGAAAACTCTGAAATATCCGTTTCTGCGCCACATATTCAGGTTCCTCAGGAAAACGCGTTTCAAGATTCGGATTTTCGCAGGGTCTGAGTGTTCTGTCGCATATCTCGATCACCTTGTCCTCGTCAACGTTTCCTGCAACAGCAAGAACCATATTGTGGAGATTATAAAAAGTATTGTAACACTGATACAAAAGCTCGGGGGTTATCTCGGAAATCGATTCTACAGTACCCGCAATATCGATCTTTATCGGGTGATTTACATACATTGCTCTTAAAAGATTATAAAAGCACTGCCTTTCAGGCGAATCGGCGCACATTTTGATTTCCTGTCCGATTATGCCCTGTTCCTTAGCTACAGACTGCTCCGTAAAATAAGGTTTCTGTACGAAATCCAGTAATATTTCCAGCGACTGCTCCCAATTGTCCGAGCAGCTGAAAGTATAAGCCGTTTCATCAAAAGAAGTAAAAGCATTTGCATTGGCGCCTGTTTTTGCATACAGATCAAAAACATCGGTATCTTCATTTTCAAACAGCTTATGCTCTAAAAAATGGGCGATTCCCTGCGGTACAGTGATATAATCTTCACTGTCCTTTGTTTTAAAGCAATTATTTATAGAACCGTATTTTGTTGCAAAAACGGCTTCGGTAGTAGAAAATCCGTCCATTTTCCAGATCAGTACATCCAGTCCCGAGGGATGATGAACAACGGTATAGCTTTCCCCCAACCGGCTGTTGCAGATTCTCTCCTTATTCATCGCTTTCCTCCTCTCCCTCAGCCTTGATCACATAAACAGTATCGAGAACAAAAGATTTGGCGCAGTCTATGATCTGCTCTCTGGTTATTTTCATTATCATTTCGTTGACCTGCTCCGGAGTATATGAAGTGCCACGAGTATTCTGAGCGGTAAACCAGCCCAGCATATCATATACGGAATCGTAATTGGATTTAAATCCCCCGCATAAATACTTCTTGGTATTGTCAAGCTCTTCATCGGTAAAGTCGCCTTCGCACAAGGCTTTCACCTGCTCAAGAATTGCGTCCTTGGCTTTTTGGATATTTGCAGTTTCAACGCCGCTGTCAATAAGCATCGTACCTTTTCTGTCATAATAGGATGCAGAGCAATAATAACACAGTGACAACTTTTCGCGAACATTTGAAAACAGCTTTGAAAACGGAGTTCCGCCGAGTAACAAAACGAAAAGCTTTGCCGTATAAATGTCTTCACAGCTTGATTTGAATGCCATGACCATTTTGCTCTGATTGACCTTCATTTCAGTTTCGGTGACATTCACCTGCGCTTTTACAGGTGAATTACTGCGATATTCTATCTTACCAGGAGCGTTTCTGTCCAATTTTTTCACGGCGTCCCGGATAAGCTCTTCTGCCTCGCTTGTATTTCCTCCGCCGCAAACAGTTATCTCTATATTCGCATTGCGGATAAGGTCGTCATACTGCCTGAGCAGATCCTCCTGTGTTATCTTTTCGGCAAGCTCTACCGTACCGATAGACGACACTCCCGCAGGCTCGTTTTCAAATATGATTTTTTTGGCCTGCAAAAGCGCATAGCCTCTTTTGTCATTGATAGTAGCGACATTAGCGTCAATAAGCTCTTGCTTACGAAGATTAAAATACTTTTCCGAGAAGTATCCGTCGATCAAGTGCGGTTTGAAAAGACAGTTTAAAAGCTGTCTTACTACCTTTACGGAGATCTTCTCGCCGTCGATAGTGTAATTATCACCTATGAAACTAGCCGAAAGGCCTACCGACTGATAATCTCCGATCAAACTGCAATTCGTACCGATGCTGGAACCATAAAGTCCCGAAAGAGCAGTAGTAAGCTTAGTTCTTGACGGTATTTCCGCATTAGATGTGACCAGCAACGTCTGGAGCATTGTATTTACACAAGCCGTACGCTCACTCAAAGGTGTAATAAATGCAAACTTAACACAATTAGATTTAAATTTCCTATCATATATTTTTGTAAGGAAAATACCTCTTCCAAGGTCCTCCCTGTTGTAATAAACAGCCATAAGGCTTTCTCCTTATATATTATTATTGGTAAACACGATAATACATAGTATATCACATATCGGCTAAGAATTCCATACTTTTCACAAGAATTTCATAATTTGACCTAACCGATGACCGAATATTCAAAATTCTCCCAGCAGAGAACCGTACCCTCGTCACATTCCTCCGGAATCAAAGCTCTGGCTATCAGCATATCCTCTTTCGTGTCCTTATCAAGAAGATGAGCATAGTCGCCGTCAATTTTTGTAACTACATAGGTTTTAGGCTCCACAATAATTTTCCTCCTAGTTCATAAAAGCAACATTTTTATCTCCGAAGTAATTCTGCAGTTCGCAAATAAGCTCACTGCACATTGTTACGGTCGGTGCTGATTTGATCCCCGTCATTTTGCGTATATCCTCGAAAAATATGTTCAGCCGGTTGGTCGTATCAGCGCTGAAATATTTACGTGCGATCATTTTAACCGCTTTTATTCCGCATTCGTCCTTTGAATCAAGACGAACGCAAAGATTTCTTTTTAACTGTAGCTGGCAGAATCTTTCCGCAGGTTCGATCATATCCGCAAGTATCTTGGGATTCTCATCCTCCTTGCAGGAGATCTTGCCTTTGACAAACAAAACTGCTCTGTCTTTTATGACTCCGCCTACCGCTTGATAAACGCTTGGAAATACTACGATTTCAAGACTTCCATACTTATCCTCAAGCTGTAAAAAGCACATCATATCCCCCTTTTTGGTTTTCAGCATCTTTTTATGGGTCACCATACCGGCAAAACTGATCTCCGCCCCATCGGAAAAACGCTTATCAACGTTAGCAATTTCATCATCGTTTTCACCGATTATCTCAGAAGAAACAGCGCACCTTGACGCCGCAAGCACAGGTTCAAACCTGTCTATCGGGTGAGCGGATATATACATTCCAAGCGTTTCATGTTCAAATTCAAGAAGCTGGGTTTCGTCATATTCACCGCAGCGTTCAATTTCTTTTTCCATTGAAGTATCATCCGTACCTAAGCCGAACAGATCAAGCTGCCCTTCAAGAACACTGCTTTCAGCGTGGTTAACTGCTTTCATGATACCCTCGCAGGCATTTATAAGCTCCCTGCGCTTGTAACCGAAACAATCAAACGCTCCGCTTTTTATAAGTGCCTCCACAGTTCGCTGATGAATATCCCTGCCGGAGATTCTGGTACAAAAATCCTGAAGAGATCTGAAATCGCCGTTCTGCTTACGCTCGCTTACGATTCTTTCTATAGCGCTTTCTCCGAGAGATTTAACAGCCAGAAGAGCAAAACGTATACCGCTTTCCTCGGAAACAAACCCACGTTCGCTTTTATTAATATCCAGCGGTAAGACCTTTACGCCGTTCTTGCCCACGTCTGCAATGTATCCGTACAGCTTGTCCGCACTGTCAAGCAGTGCGTTTGTCATTAGCGCAGACATATATTCCTTATAATAATGACATTTCAGATAAGCGGTCTGATAAGCGATAGTAGCATATGCGGCGGCGTGGGATTTATTAAATGCATAGCTTGCAAATGAAGTCATCTCTTCAAAAATCTCATTGGCAACATTCTCGGGTACGCCGTTTGCGACCGCTCCGCAGCACTGTCCCGGTTCTCCGTAGATAAAAGCTTTGCGTTCATTCTCAAGCACATCAGATTTTTTCTTTGCCATTGCTCGTCTTACAATATCTGCTCTGCCGTAGGAATATCCGGCAAGAGTTCTGAAAATCTGCATTACCTGTTCCTGATAAACGATACAGCCGTAGGTGACCTCTAAAATATCTTTCAAAAGCGGATGTTTGTAAGTAACAAGCGAAGGATTATGCCTGTTGCGTATATAAGTCGGAATAGAGTCCATAGGGCCGGGACGATAGAGGGAAATGACTGCGATAAGATCTCCAATTCCGGTAGGCCGCAGTTTCATAACCGTTGCCGTCATTCCTGCGCTTTCAAACTGGAATACGCCACCTGTCTTGCCCTGAGACAGCATATCATATACCGCAGTATCATCAAGGGGAATTTTATCAAGATCAAAATCAGGCACTTTCTTTAATACCTGTAGTCGGCAGTGATTTATAATTGTCAAGTTTCTGAGACCGAGAAAGTCGATTTTTAATAGCCCAAGTCTTTCAAGGACGGTCATTGTATACTGGGTAGAGATCTGTCCGTCTCTTGCATACAAAGGAACATAATGATCCACAGGCTCTTTGGTAATAACGACACCCGCAGCGTGGGTCGAAACGTTTCTCGGCATTCCCTCTATCTTAATAGCTGTGTCGATCAGCTCGTGTATCTTTGCGTCACCGTGATAAATCTCTTTTACCTCAGGAATGTTTTCAATTGAATATGAAAGCGGATAGCCTCTGGGAACTTTCTTGGCAAGCATATCTCCTGTTTGATACGGGAGTCCCATAGCACGGGCTACGTCCCTTACGGCTTGCTTTGCAGCAAGTGTACCGAAAGTTGCTATCTGCGCAACATGGTCTGAACCATATTTGTTCACCACATAATCTATTACCCTTTGTCTGCCCTCCATACAAAAGTCAATATCAAAATCGGGCATAGATACTCTTTCCGGATTAAGGAAACGTTCAAAAAGCAAATTGTACTTCAAAGGGTCAATACCCGTAATTCCGATACAATAAGCGCATAGACTGCCTGCGCCCGAACCTCTGCCACAGCCTACGGGTATGCCCTGAGATTTCGCATAGTGGACAAAATCCCAGACTATCAGATAATAATCGGTATAGCCCATTTTTGTAATAACGCTAAGCTCATAATCAAGTCTTTTCTTCGCTTCGTCGGTTGGCTTTTCATAACGCTGATATAACCCCTTCAAGCACATATCCCTTAAAAACTTTTCATTATCCTCTACTCCGTCAATATGAAAATACGGCAGCTTAGTCTGCCCAAATTCAAATGTTACATTGCATCGTTCGGCAATTTTAACAGTGTTGATTATCGCCTGCGGCTGAGACGGAAAAAGCTCAGTCATTTCATCACCGGACTTGACATAGAACTCCTCAGTCGGAAATTCCAGCTTGCCGGGATCGTCTATAGTCGTACCGGTAGAAATGCACATCAGGATTCTCTGAGCATTAGCGTCCTCTTTGCGAATGTAATGCGCGTCATTGGTAGCTACAAGAGGTATTCCCGTTTCGTGCGATAATCTTACAAGCTGAGGTATGATCCTCTGCTGATCCATAAACTTATGGTTTTGTATTTCAATAAAATAACTGTCCTCGCCGAAAATCTCACGGTAAAGCAATGCGGTTTCCTTTGCGCCTTCATAATTACCGTTTGTTAGCTTTCTCGGGATCTCTCCGGCAAGACAAGCCGAAAGGCAAATCAGCCCGTTATGATATTTTTTCAACAGTTCTACATCTACCCTCGGACGATTATAAAATCCCTCGGTATATGAAAGCGACACCAGCTTTATTAGATTTTTATAGCCCTCGTTATTTTCACAGAGCAAAACAAGATGATACGGCGAAGTATCAAGCTTGGCGATCTTATCGTGTCGGGTTCTGGGCGCAACATAAACTTCACAGCCGATTATAGGCTTTATGCCCTGAGCAACGCATTCGTTATAAAATTCAACCGCCGCAAACATATTGCCGTGATCGGTCACTGCAACTGCTGTTTGTCCAAGCTCTTTCACACGCAAAACAAGCTCCTTGATACGGCAAGCGCCGTCAAGGAGCGAATATTCGCTGTGAAGATGCAAATGAACAAAATCCGGCATTTTCTATTCCTCTTTCTGTTTTATTTCTTTTTCCGTACGGATCTTATCTGCAATTTCTGCCAGTTTCTGAAGTCTGTGATTAGCGCCCGACCTTGAGATTGGAGGATCGATCGCCGCACCCAGTTCTTTCAGATTATAGTCGGGATTATTATATCTCAGATCAGCTATTTCCTGTAAATTATCCGGCAAAGAATCCAGACCGATAGTTTCATCAATAAGTTCAATATCGCTTATCTGCTTTTCTGCAGCTTTAAGCGACTTTTCGATATTGGCATTATCGCAATTCACCGCACGGTTGATCTTATTGCGCATATCCTTCATCATCTTTACATTCATTAGCTCCAGCGAGCACATTGACGCACCCATAAGAGTAAGCATATCGATTATATTCTCAGATTCTTTAATGTAAACTATCTGGGAATTCTTTCTTTCAACGTGCTTGGGGGTAATGCCGAAATTATCGATAAGAAGTATACCGAAATCATTGCACAGATCAAGCGTAGGCATAACAAATTCCATATGATACTTTTTCTCGGGATTATTTACCGAACCGCAGGCAAGAAATATTCCCGCAATCAGCTGAGGGTAGAATTTCTCCTTTGGCAGATCCTCAGGCATGAGCCGTCTGCTCGAATCCATTCTGAAATAATCAAGCAGAGTTATTCTGTCTTCGTAATCTTTTATCTCTAAATTGTATAAAATGACACCGTTTTTCTTCTGTTGCTGTGTAATTTCAACCGCTTTATCATTCTCCAATATCCTGCCGACATTCAGCGAGAAGAAATCGGCAACAGCCTTATTCTCGGTCAAAAACGATATTTCTTCATCAGAAAGATCATTGCAATAGGTAAGCATACCCATTATGCAGACATCGGCCTTAGGTTTTGAATTGATTTTATCGATTATTTCCTTTTTAACGTTATATGAAAAAGATACTTCCTCCAAAATACTCCCTGCCTTAGCGCTTATTTATGTCTCTGTGAGTTATCCTGATTTTGTGCCCCTGCTCCTGCAAGTGCTTGGAAACAGCCTCCGCAAATGTAACGCTCCTATGCTTTCCGCCTGTACAGCCGAATGCAATGACCAGCTGTGATTTTCCTTCCTTTTCATAAAGGGGTATAAGATAATCGATCAGATCGGTAAGCTTATTAAGCAGTATCTTAGCCTCATCGAAACTCAGCACATAATCATAAACTTCCTTGTTAAGCCCAGTCTTATTTTTTAATTCGGGAACGTAGAAAGGATTTGGCAGACACCTTACGTCAAAAATCAGATCGCCCTCGCTCATAGAACCGAATTTGAATCCAAAGGACTGAACATCAATATGCATAAATTCATTATTGTCAAGAAAAATCGAATATAATCTTTCTTTAAACTGCGAGGCAGACGTATTTGACGTATCGATATAATAATCAGCCTGAGCTTTAATAGGCATAAGCAGTTCCCTCTCAGTTTCGATAGCCTGTCTGATATTACCGTAAGACACCTCGTCAAGGGGATGTTTTCGCCGGGTTTCCTTATAACGTCTAACGATAACGTCATCAACACTGTCAAGAAAAAATATTTTCAAACTAACGCCTTCGTCCTGAAGCTGTTTGATAGTATCCTGAAGCTTTAAAAACAAATCTCCGCCGCGAATATCCACAACAAAAGCTACCTTGTCGATCTTTCCGTCGGATTGACTGCAAATATTGGCAAATTTGGGTATCAGCTCAGGCGGCATATTGTCTATGCAATAATAACCCATGTCCTCCAGTACGTTCACTGCGCTGGACTTACCTGAGCCCGACATACCTGTGATAATAACAAACTGCATAAAGCCTCTTTCCTTTCTTAATTTTCACGCTCGTACGGCATGATCTTGACCTCGCATTCAAGAAAATATCCTGTTTTCTCCTCCACTGTCTGCTGAACGTGTTTTATGACCGACATTATATCCTCGCTGGTCGCACCGCCTTTATTCACCACAAAACCGCAGTGCTTCTCGGAGACCTGCGCCCCTCCCACGGCGTAGCCTCTCAGGCCGCAGTCCTGGATAAGCATTCCGGCGAATTGACCCTGAGGCCGTTTAAAAGTTGAACCCGCGCTTGGAAATTCCAGCGGCTGCTTACTTCTGCGGCGACCCATCAGTTCCACCATTTTGTCCTGAATATCGTCATATATGCCGGATTCAAGCGTGAAGAGAGCCGAAGAAATTATTTCTCCGTTGGTCTGAAAACAGCTTTTTCTATATGACAGTCCCATTTTTACCGCGTCAACAGTATGTATTGTGCCGTCATACCTTATGACTTCGCAGGACTTGATGACGTCCTTTATCTCCCCGTCGTAAGCGCCTGCGTTCATATAAACTGCTCCGCCTACCGTTCCGGGTATGCCGTATGCAAATTCAAGTCCGGTCAAGTTATGCTCCAGAGCAAATCTGCACAGCTTTATAAGACTACAGCCCGCCTGAGCGTATATGGTGTTATCGTCTATCATTTTTATACTGTCAACAGATGTTCCCATCAAGAAAACAACGCCTTTATATCCCCTGTCGTCAAACAGCAAATTTGAGCCGTTGCCAATTACAACATAGCGGACGTCAAGCTCGTTCGCAGACTTTATCAGTTCAGCAAGACTTTCCTCTGAACCTACGTCTACCATTGCCGTACAGCAGCCGCCTGTTTTAAAAGTGGTATGCGCAGACATCGGCTCATTGTACATAACTCTGCACTCAAGCTCGGACGCAATATCTAACAGCTTTTGTGTATTCATATTTTTGTATAAATGCCCATAAGGGCGTCTCCTTTCAAATATATTTATATGTCCAGATCAGGTTTCTTTTTCAAAACATATTCCCTGATTTTATCCCAATCAGAATTCATTATAAGCTTTTCGGGAAAATCAAGCTCATTGACCATTTCAAGAGCGATAGGCGCCTTACCGATAAGTTCGCAGTAGTGGCAGTCCGAATCGATAACCACGGGGACCTCATATTTTTTACAGAGTTTAAGCACCTCTATGGAATTCTCTCTTGAACCCTTTTTATTCATAATTGAGCTTTCGTTTATCTCAACAAGCTTTTCATACTCTTTGAACGCTTTGATTCCCTTTTCAAAATCAAAAGGAAACGTTGCGGTCGTACAATGACCTATTACGTCAACATAAGGATTCTGCGCCAGTTTCAGATAGCTCTTAGTATGAGTTTGAGCATTTGAAGGCTCATAACAATATTTATGCATGGACGCAACTACCCATTCCATAGACTTCAGCAATCTTATATCAACGTCGATTTCTCCGTCATCACCGACAATGTTGGTCTCAATACCTTTAAGAACGGTAACTCCGCTGATCTTGCGAGGTAAGCACTTCATATTTTCAAAATGCCACACATGAGGCGAATCGGGCATCGTCATAGCGTGATCTGTCATAGCAATACCTTTCAGACCATACTTTTCCGCCCAGGTGCAGTTTTCAAGTATCGTAGAATAAGCATGGGTCGAAGCAATGGTATGAGTGTGCATATCTCCTTGTAAATACATTACGATCGATCTCCTATCGGTTTAAAATCAGAAGTTATCCCAGTTCTTGACCTTATCTTTTTTATCCATTTGAAGGCCAAGATTTTCAAGAAGCTCAGCCGCCGCATTATAACCCATCTTCTTCTGTCGGTTATTCATAGCGGCAACTTCAAGGATAACGGCAAGGTTTCTGCCCGGCTTTATCGGAATAGTAAGGCTTGGGATCTTGATTCCAAGAATGGTAGTATATTCATTGTCAACGCCCATTCTGTCATAGATCTTTGAACTGTCCCAAGGTTCAAGTTCAACGATAAGGTCGATTTTCTCGCTAACCTTAACGGCGCCCATACCAAACAGGCGTCTGGTATTGATAATTCCGATACCTCTGAGTTCCAGAAAGTGACGTATATTATCAGGTGAAGAACCGACAAGCGTTCTGTTTGAAGTTTTTCTTATTTCAACGGCGTCGTCCGCAACAAGTCTGTGACCTCTCTTAACAAGCTCGATAGCCGTTTCGCTCTTACCTACTCCGCTTTCACCGACTATGAGAATTCCCTCGCCGTAAACCTCTATCAATACTCCGTGGCGGGTGATTCTCGGCGCAAGCTCCACGTTAAGGTATCCGATAAGCGAAGCAATAAAAGCTGTTGTACTGTCCTGTGTTCTGGCGATAGGTACGCCGTACTTCTTGGCGATCTCAGTCATTTCAGGATAGAGCTCATGACCTCTTGCAACAATGAAAAGCGGTATCTTTGTTGCAAACAAAGCATCTATCCTCTCATATCTTGTTTTCTCATCAAGCGAAGCAAGATACGCAAATTCCATATTTCCACAGATTTGGACACGTTCCGCATTAAAATACTCATAGAAGCCCATAAGCTGAAGTCCCGGTCTGTTACAGTCGTTTTCCGTCACAACAAGACTGTCTATATTATCCGGAGCATAAATAATCTCCATATTCAGCTGTTTTACAATTTCATGAACCGTTACACTAAAAATTTCCGCCATATAAAATCATTCCTTTCATTTGCCTTTAGACAAATCTATATTTTCAAAAGCCCCTTAGAGTACATTTCCTGAGCCGCAAGCATTACGCCTGTTTTGCCGGTAGGATAAGTAATACCACCCTGTAGCCACGCCGCAAACGGAGGTCTGATAGGCGCGTCCGCTGAAAGCTCGATCGACGCTCCCATTGTAAACGCTCCTGCCGCCATTATTACTTTGCTGTCGTAACCGGGCATATCCCACGCTTCGGGAGTAACATAACTGTCTACAGGAGAGCCTTTCTGTATCCCCTGACAGAAAGCGACAAGATTTTCTTCGTTCTCCAAAAGAACTGAAGCAATTATATCCGTTCTTTCCTCACCGCTCTCCGGAAGCGTTTTATAACCAAGCTTTTCAAAAAAGCGGCAGGCAAATACAGACGTTTTCAAAGCCGAAGCAACTACCTGCGGTGCTATAAAGAATCCCAACAGCATTTCTCTGTTTTGTTCCAGAGAACAGCCTACCTCCTTACCCATGCCAACACAAGTCAACCTGTCGGCACATTTTTCTACAAGATCCGCTCTGCCGCATATATATCCTCCTGTAGCGGCAATTCCGCCGCCGGGATTTTTTATAAGAGAACCGATTATAAGATCTGCCCCCACGCTCAAAGGCTCGCTTTTCTCAACAAATTCCCCGTAACAGTTATCAACCATTACTACAATATCCGGATTGGCTTTCTTTGCCGCCTCTGCTATCTTTCCTATGATCTCCACAGTAAGTGACGGTCTTAACGAATATCCTCTTGACCTCTGGATGTAGGCAACCTTAGCATTTACCGCCTTTTCAGCGATTTTCTCAAAATCAGGATAAAGCTCATCAACAAGATCCGCCTGTTCGTATTTTACTCCGAAATCGATAAGAGAACCGTTTCCCTTTTCACCTCTTATACCAATGATCTCCTCAAGGGTATCATAAGGCTTTCCTGTGCAGGCAAGCATTACGTCGCCGCTTCTAAGCACACCGAACAGCGCGGTCGAAAGCGCATGAGTACCGTTGACGAATGTGTGTCTTACCAAAGCGTCCTCTCCGCCAAACGCCTGAGCAAAGACCTTATCGATAGTATCTCTGCCCATATCGCCGTAGCCGTAACCGGTTGTACCTTTAAGACAGCCTTCGCTGACTCTGTTATCGATAAATGCTTTTAATACTTTCTGACCGTTGTATTCTGCATTTCGGTCAATTTTCAAAAACATTTCTCCACACTCGCTTTCAGCTTTTTCAGCAAGTGCAAGGATTTTTTCGTCTATGTCAAATAAACATTCACTCATCATCTATTCTCTCCAATACCAAATCTATTCCGCATTCTTTAAAGCCGATCTCTTCATAATAGCTTACTCGATGCGGTCTTGCAAAAAGTCTGACCTGAAATCCTTCCTGAGTCAACCGTTCTCCTATCCAATACAACAGCCGTCTTGCGTGAAATTTACCGCGTTCATCGGGTATTGTTCCCACATGACCGACCAAAGCAACGCCGTCAATTATATACTGTATAGTAGCAGTTGTGTAATCACCAAGCAGAAAGGATTGCGACAGCCCCCTCCTTACTCGGTGAGACGTATCTGTGAGCCAAAGCTGATAGGAATTTTTTATTCCCGGAAAACAAGACGCAAGAATACCGAACACATCGTCAAGCCTTGGCAATTCATCAACCTCAAGAGCAGGCAAATTGTTCTTAGTAATAAAACTAAATTCCGTTCGCCTGTCGCCTTTATATTCTTCTGCCGTAAGGCTTGCAAGCCGTTTTGCATATTCCGCCTCAAATTCCACCGAAGCCGGCTTATTCATACTGATAAATCCGGCAATCTCCTCCAACAGCTTATCGCTGAACCGCCTTCCTGTCAAAGAAGAAATTATCATAGTAGAATTGAAAATTGCGATCACACCGGCTTTATCTCCGGAGTCTTCTACAACAAAGAATCTCAGAAAACCATATTCGGTTCCGTAAGCCGCAAAGTGCGATTTGATACGTCTGGTATAGTTGCTAGGCTTAAGCTTATTTAAAATTTCAAAGTCAATACTTTTTGTCTCATATATCATTTATTGTATGTCCTATCCAAAAGCAATTTTGTAAGGGTGTATGCATTTTCAAAATCATTCTCGTTAATAACACAGCAAGGCGAATGAAGATACCTGCAAGGCAAAGATATTGCAGCCGTTTTTACGCCTCCTCGGGAAACATGGATAGCGCCCGCGTCGTTTCCGCCTGCTATCTTTGTCTTTGTCTGGCAAGGAATATTGTTTTCCCTTGCAACACAAAAGGCAAGTTCATAAAGCTCATTATCATATACTGTGTGCCTGTCCATAAAAGATACGACAGGTCCTTTCCCAAGTTCGCAGACCCTGTCGGCGCCGCTTGCAGACGGAATGTCGGCGGCGGTAGTTGATTCGAGAACAAAGGCATAGTCCGGGGCTACGGTATATGCCGCAGCAGTCGCTCCCCTCAGTCCAATTTCTTCCTGTACCACAAATGTGAAATAAGTGTCGTATTCTACGCCAGCTCTTATCATTCGCAGCATAATAGCGCACCCCGCTCTGTCGTCAATAGCTTTGCATTTCACAAAACCATTGCCGTAACGGCAGAAAGGTGAAACAAATCTTACGCTGTCCCCCAAAGAAACAAGCTTTTTGACCTCTTCTCCGTTGTCTGCGCCGATATCGACAGTCATTTTGTCAAAGGAAACAGGCTTTTTTCTCTCGTCGGCAGACAAGTTATGGACAGCTTTGCCGCCGATAACGCCAAGTATCCCTTGCTTTCCGACTCTTACTCTCTTGCCGAAAACGGCCCGAGGGTCAATACCTCCTACGGGAGATATTTTTAAAGTTCCGTCTGAATTAATATAGGTGACGATCATTCCGACTTCATCCATATGCGCGGAAACCATGATCTTGTTTTTAGGCTTTTTTCTTCCCTTGCAAAAAGCAATAACATTTCCCAGCGGATCAACTGTTATTTCAGCATTATCCTTTATCTGAGATAAAATATATTCGCGCACCTCACTTTCACTGCCGGAAATACCGTCAAGGAGGCACAGCCTTTCTAGTTCGTTTATCAAACAGAAGCCTCCTCTCCGCTGTCGCAATTGCAAAGATACTCAGCAATAAGAACAGCAGTATTTTCTATATCGTTTAAATCAACGATCTCAACAGGCGTATGCATATGCTTTTCCGGAATTGAGATCGTTACGGTTGCCTTACCGTGTCCGGAAATGCCGATAGCGTCTGCGTTTGTACCTGTTCTGCCGTTCATTACTTCTATCTGATAAGGAATTCTGTTTTTCTCGGCAATAAGCTTAAATTTATCAGACATTTCTCCCGAAAGCGAAGGGGCAAATCCTATCATCGGTCCTTTTCCCATTATTCCGCAGTTTTCATCACTTTCACCATGAGTTTTGGCAAAAGAAACGTCAACAACGATAGCCGTAGACGCTTTTGAAAGAAAACCGCCTGTAGCCGCTCCTCGTTCCCCAATTTCTTCCTGCGAAGAAAACAAAACAACAATATTGTAAAAGGTATCTCTTCCCTTTAACAGATCAAGCGCAAGAAGAATTGCCGTCATGCCGCTTCTATCGTCAATAGCTTTAGCCGTCACTCTGCCGCCCTGAAGTCTTTCAAGATCATTTTCGATCAGCACTATATCTCCAAGGCTGATAAGTTCATTGGCTCTTTCTCCGTCAAGTCCTGTATCGATATATATTTCATCAATATCGGGAGCGGCAGTGCTGTCCTTTTCAAGATGAGGCGGAGTAGACGTTACTATCCCGATCAGCTTTTCTTTTCCGTATATTGCAACCTGTTGACCAAGCAGGATTCGGCTGTCAATACCACCACAGCCGGATACCTTTAGAAATCCATCATCAGTTATATAGGTTACGATCATTCCGATCTCATCCATATGGGCGTCAAGAATGACAGTAGGCTTTTTATCGTCAAAAACCCCTACCCTGCACATTACATTTCCAAGTGCCGGAGTTACGACGACCTCTCCATATGACTGTAAAAGCTCTGCCGCTTTCTGAGCAACAGCATTCTCCGCACCTGAAACGCCCACAGCATTGCAAAGTTGTGATAAAGTATCAAAAGTATTCATTTCACCATTCCCCGGAAAAATCAAAGTTCATTTACAAGGCTCTTGAAATGCTTGCCTCTTGCCTCAAAGTTCGGATAAAGATCAAAGCTTGCGCAAGCAGGCGAAAGAGAAACAATATCGCCCTCGCCGGCCATTTTCTGAGCGGTAAGCACCGCTTCTTCAAGAGTTTTTACCCGAACTATCTTCAAGCCGCTTTCAGGATAAAGCGGACTTTCAGTCACAGCCTTTTCGATCTTATCGGCAGTTGCGCCAAGCAGGATCAATATCTTCACATTTTTATTAACAGGTTCAGCCAAAGGCTCAAACGGAATTTTCTTGTCATAACCGCCTGCGATCACAATAAGTTTCTGATTAAAAGAGTTTAATCCTGCGATTACTCTTGTCGGACTGGTAGCGATAGAATCATTATACCATTTTACGCCGTCGATCTCTCTTACAAATTCAATTCTATGCTCAACTCCGCCGAAGTTTTTTGCGACCTGAACAATACTCTGAATCGAAACCTCGCCCCACACGGCGGCAATAGCGGTAAGATAGTTTGCGACATTATGGATACCCGGAATTCTTATATCGTCCTGATGAACGATTTCTGTCGTTCTTCCTTTCTCGGTATAGCAAAGCATACCGTTATCAGCAAGATAGGTTCCACGCTCTACTGGCTTTTTGAGTGAAAATGTCAACAGCTTTCCTCTTACCATATCAGCAAGCTTCATTGTTTCATCATTATCTGCATTCAGAACTGTTCTTGAATATCCGTTCTGGTGTGCAATAAGATTCGCCTTTGCACCGATATACTCCTCCATTGTACCGTGAACGTTCAGATGATTAGGAGTGATATTGGTAATAGCCGCAACATTCGGCGACTGTCGCATCGAGATAAGCTGGAAACTTGAAAGCTCAACTACTGCTACATCAGATTCAGACATTGTTTCAACTATTGGCAGAAGAGCTTTTCCGATATTTCCTCCGATATGAACTCTTTTGCCCTCTGCTTTCAGCATTTCGCTGATAAGGGTTGTGGTAGTAGTTTTACCGTCAGAACCAGTAACACCGAAAATCTTACAAGGACAAAGATCAAAAAAAGTCTCCATTTCAGACGTTATTACTATGCCCTGCTTTCTGGCTTTTGTAATGGTTTCATCATTATAATACATTCCCGGAGTTCTGAAAACTATATCACAGTTGAAAATAGCGTCAAGGTAATGCTCTCCCAACGAAAAATCGCATCCCTTTGCAGAAAGCTCCTCATAAATCAACTCATCAAAATCATCTTCGCTTTTTTTATCGCATACCACACATCTTATACCCTTAGTAAGAAACAGTTTAATAAGTTCCAGGTGGCTTACTCCTATACCGATAAACGCTACTCTTTTATCCTTAATTTCCAAAAAATATCTCTGTGCTTTTGTCATGTCATTTTCTCCTTATATAATAATGCTAAGTAGGCGCAAATAAATAATCTTACAGCGCACATACCTATTCTATTTTATTATATAACATTTTATCCAAAAACGCAAGAGTTTTTTAGTCAAATCTTTCATAACCTATATTAACAACACAATTTAAGGAAAACGGCAAAAATTATCTGGTTTATACTTGACAAAACTATAATTTGATGATATAATGACAAATGTTATGCGGGTGTGGTGAAATTGGCAGACACGTTAGATTTAGGTTGAGTTACTACATTGAAAAATAAAATTTGAACAAGCTGCTGTCTATGATTGGTATTCGTTTTTGGGTATAGCTTATGAAAAGATTGATTTTGAAACTATTGATTGCTCTGCTTATACACATACTATATTTTGTCGTGATTGCAGGAATCGGTATTGCAAATACAATTATTGGCATAGAAGCGGTATGGCTGGAGTTATCACTTTTTCTGATACTGGAAATTCTTCTGCTCGCAACCTACTTCATAGCACCTTTATCTTCGATAGTCTACAAGATCGTTTATTGGATTATTTCTGTACTACTTAGTCTGTTCACAGCATGGTTTTGGATGTATTTTATTGCGGGACCTATTTGGAAATATTAACTCTACATTGAAAACAAATATAGGTTCAAATTAAAAATAAAATCCGCACAGACTGTGGCTGTCAGCAGTATAAATTTGACAGCAAAAACTTAATATGCGGGTGTGGTGAAATTGGCAGACACGTTAGATTTTGATTGCGTTACTACATTGAAAAATAAAATCCGCACATACTGCGGCTGTTGGCAGTATAAATTTGACATCAAAAACTTAATATGCGGGTGTGGTGAAATTGGCAGACACGTTAGATTTTGGTTGCGTTACTACATTGAAAAGTAAATCAACACAAATAACTGCAGCTGTCGCAGTATAAAATTAACAGCAAAATTTAATATGCGCCTGTGGTGAAACTGGCAGACACG
>JAETQO010000078.1 GCA_021770655.1 Ruminococcus sp.
GGGGCTGTGAAAAAAGTCCCCTAAAAGTAAAAAGAACGCTTTCAGGTATGAAACCTGGAGGCGTTCTTTTTTTTGTGGTAAAATTAAGCTACTATGAATAATAATACCAAAAAATATTATAACTCAAAACAGGGAAGATTACCACTGTTTATTTCAGATCGTTTGGATATCTGTGATCCGGTATTAGCATTTGACAAAATCATGGAGGAGATTGGAATAGAAAAGTATCTTAAGCCGGAGCCCTTACACAAGATGGGACGGCCAGGATATAATCGAGTCAACATGCTAAAGACGATCCTGTTCGGCTTTATGGACACAGGATACGCTTCCCTGCGGGAATTAGAAGACCGGTGCAGAGTGAATCTTCGTTACATGTATCTGATGGATCAGGAAACACCCAGCTATCGCGCCTTCAGCTACTTTATTAATGAAGAGATAAAAGAATCTGCCCAGGATATTTTTAAAGCAGTCATCTCTTATATCCAGGCAGCGGAGGGGACCGACCTGCAGCACTTGTATATCGATGGTTCTAAATTCGAGGCAAATGCAAACAAGTACACCTGGGTTTGGAAAAAAGCCACTGAAAAATCAAGATACCGTTTGTTCGATAAGATTACCACACTGCTTACCGAAATGAATGAAACACTGGCATATACCGGACTGAAAATCGAGACCAATACGGAATACACACCGGACAGTCTGGAAGCCATTTTATCCAGATATGATTTTGTCTGTCATATCGATGAGAACACGTTTATATACGGCCGGGGACATCGGAAAAGCCGGGAGCAGCGCTATTATGAAAGGTTAAAAGAATATATCGAAAAACTCTCAGAATACGTGGAAAAAACTCAGATATGCGGACCTGAGCGAAACAGTTATGCGAAGACCGATCATGATGCAACCTTTATGCGGATGAAAAAGGACTATATGGGAAATGACCAGCTCCTTCCAGCATACAACATTCAGATCGGAGTGGCAGACGAGTACATTGCCGTAGCAGATGTGATGCAGTACCGTTCCGATATGGACTGCTTTGTCCCTCTGATGGAAAAGTTCCATGAACTATACGGTTTTTATCCGAGATATCCGGTAGCGGATGCAGGATATGGCTCCTTCAATAACTATCTGTTCTGTCAGGAGCATGGGATGGAAAAATTCATGAAATTCCCCATGTACAAGAAAGAGACAACGGATGAGAAGTATCATGATGATCCGTTCCGGGCAGTAAATTTTGAAACAGATTCAGAGGGTGATCTAATCTGTCCAAACGGAAGGAAATTTCACTTCGCGTATCGGAAAGCAGTGAAGGGGAATCAATACGGCAGACAGGAAGAATACTATACCTGTGAAGACTGCAGCGGCTGTCCCTATGCAGAAAGATGTAAGAAGACAGAAAAAAACAGGACGGTCCGTATCAATGCGGAATTAAGTTCCATGCACCAGGAAGTATTAGAAAATCTGCAGAGCATCCATGGAGCGCTGCTGCGAATGAACCGCTCCATACAAGCGGAAGGAACCTTCGGAATCATCAAATATGACCGTTGGTATAAACGGATTGTAAGAAGAGGACTGGAATCGGTAAGATTAGAGTTATTTCTGGTTTCAATTGGTCATAATCTCTATAAATTTCATAATAAACAGAAGAGGCAAAGGGAAGTAGCTTAAAGAAGAAAAAGCATACTTTTGTTGGGGTAAGGGGAAGTATGCGCTCTTTATAGCTGTTCTCCTGCATGTTGATAAAAATAGAAGGGCTGTGGAAAAATGGAATTAAATCAACTCCATTTTTTCACAGCCCC